>NZ_CP115160.1:4204290-4816080 GCF_027594545.1 Algoriphagus sp. TR-M9
ATTCCCCTAGGCTGAGGCGTGTATCTTCTGGCAAAACTTCCCAAGTATAAGTTTCTACTTCCAGGTGATTTGTCCAAGAAGGGTTTTTTAAAATTTCATTGAGAACAATTGAAATTTGATCTTGTGTGGAAGCGAGAGTCCCATAATTATCCAAAAATACAGGAACATGAAAGTGGATTCGCCATTCTGTTTCCTTGGTAGATTCCAAAACCTGGAGGGCATCAGGCAAGTCTGGATAAGAATTCAAACCTCCACTAGCGGTTTTGGCTACGACCTGATGCAGGTAGGTGGACTCTTCAAAAGGCAAAAGATTTACTTTGAGCAAATCACGGGCATCCGGTAATTCTGGAATTAATACCCGCAGCGCTGCCGAAATCTGAATTTTGCCGATTTTGATTCCTGCCTTTTCAAACTTAGCAAAGGTGTCAGCTGGCTTTTCGTAGACAATTGCAAAGTGACACACATCGTAACAAACCTGGATATGTTCCTTGATTATCTCTTCGGCAAACTCTTGCGAAACACCTAATTTTTCGGCTAGCCAAACCCTTCCCTTTGGAATTAGCCAGTCGGTGAACAACCAGAGCATCTCATCTGAATTTTCCAAAATCCCGTCGGGCTCAGGTTCTATATCAAGGTGAAGAGTCTTACCCGTTTCCTTTTTAATCTGATACAATGCAGCCGCCACTTCCAATAGATGCTGTGTGGCGGTTTCCATACCTGCTTTTAAATCATCCTCTGATTGGAACCAGTGTCTATAGGAAACAGGCGAAGTGGAGATCCCCCCATCTATGCCCTCAGGCAGAAGTTGGGCTAAAATTCGAAAAGAGCGAATGGTGTAATCTCTGCGCGCTTCAGTGGTCCAATCCGGGAAATGTACCTGATCTTTTACAGTAGTTCGGTGAAAATCTCCATAAGGAAACCCGTTCATCGTAAACACATACGCATTTTCCCGGGCTAGCCAGGCTTGAAATTCTTGTAGGATTTCGGGTTGCTCCAGTATTAAACTAGCTTCATGAGAAAGACGAAGCCCAATCCCAAAATCACCTTGGCAGTTAAGTCTTTCTTTGACTTCAGGAATGTATTTCTTCAGGTTTTCAAAAGTGGCCTCCCAAGATTCTCCAGGATGGATATTGCTACAGTAACTGAGTTGAAAACCTTTGATTTCCATAAGTAAAGAAGGGTTTTGGAGTAATTTAACTATTGACTAAGGTGCTGTTTTCCTGAAAGTCCTTCAGCATGTCCACTGCCTGGTAAATCAGTTGATGGTCCATTTCATGTACCTCTTCGCCTTGACCAAGTTGAGCTAAAAGCATGATAGTCAATTGACCTCCCAGATGCTCCTGAAATTCCTGCAGGCCTTTAATCAGGTTTTCACCTGCCAATTCAGGTGCAAAAAGCGAAAATCCCAGCTGCTTGAAAAGCCTAACTATCCTGCTCAGATCCTCTTCAGAAATCCAGCCTTTTAAAAATGAATAAGTAGAGTCCAGCACAATCCCTATCGCTACGGCCTCGCCATGACGAATGCGGAATTTGCTCAAATGTTCTAATTTATGAGCCGCCCAATGCCCAAAATCCAAAGGTCTGGACGATCCAAACTCAAATGGATCCTTACCTGCGATGTGGTCCAAGTGCATTTGCGCACAACGAATGATCAGAGATTTCATTGGCTCCATTTCCCTAGCTGCCAGGGCAGTAGCATGCTCTTCCATCCAAGTGAAAAAGCTCAAATCTTTGATCAATGCCACTTTGATGGCTTCTGAAATCCCAGATCTCCAATCCCTGTCATCCAAGGTTTTGAGGAAATTGAAATCATTCAACACTGCATAAGGTGGAGTGAAGGTTCCTAAGTAATTCTTTTTACCATAAGCATTCACAGAGTTTTTCACCCCAACGGCAGAATCATTTTGAGAAAGAACAGTAGTAGGTATGCGGATTAACCGTATACCCCGATGCGAAATAGCTGCTGCAAAACCAGCCATATCTATCACAGCGCCTCCACCGATCACGGCGATGTAAGAATGCCTGTCTATTCCGTATAAATGCGTTGCCTCCACAATCTGCTTGTAAATCGCCTCATCGTTTTTGCTGGCCTCGCCTCCTGGCACCACTATGGGGTCGCTGGCCAAAATAAATCGATCAGAAAAAGCGCGGGAATAAGCCTGAATTTGATCCAGTAACAAAGGATGCTCTTTAGCAACACCTTCGTCCACTACAAACAAAATTTTGGAAAGCCTATCTTTCCCTAGCAACCCTACAAACTGCTCATTTGAGGTTTCAAAGATCGCTTCTGAGAAGCAGACAGGGTACTGGTACGGTACTGCAAACTTTTGTTGGATAATGGTATTCATAGGAAATAGGTGACTATAGGCTTTGGACTTAGAAATAATACAATTCTAAGCGTCATTTAGTTTGCTATACCCTAGGTAACAGCAAATTTTTTGGCCAGCCAAAGAGAAATTGGGAGCAACAATAATACAATTATTCCAATCTTCCATCCTGCAAAGGCAGCTGCTATGGAAGAGTTGACAATAATCAAGGAAATAACGGCAGCTTTTACAGACTTACCAATCAATTTTGGATCCTGTGTGCGAATAGCTTTGATCAAAGGTGGAAAAACCATGTAACTGAGTAATGCCAAGAATGGCAAAACCTCCCAAATCGAAGTATCATGCAAGAGGGGCATGCTGCCAATACTTAGAATAACAAGCACATACATCAGCAAACCTGCATATAGCGCCACTTTGTTTTTGCCATGTACTTCCCCTCTACTGATCATAGTTATGGCAGCTACAAAAACCAGTGGGATGAAGCCCAGCGGCCAAAATTTCTGGAGTAATTCTGGAACTACAGTTATACCCAATAGCAGATTTCCCGTTCGGCAAAGTCCCATATTGATAGGGCCGAGAATATGCTGGTGCTTCCCCCAGTAATCATAAAGAACAGCCAAAAGTGCCACTGATAATGCGATTACTGCAGACACCATATTCACCTGAGCGGCAGAGACCACCCCTAGCAGCAATAGTAAAAAAGACATCCAAGCCGCTGAAGCTTTGGAAACTCTTCCGCTAGGAATGGGTCTTTCCGGCCTTTCCACAGCATCCAGTTCCGCATCAAAGACATCATTGAATGCTACTCCACCTGCATACAATCCAATTGTGCTCAATGAAAGCCATGCTAAATGGAGAAGGTATTCATGCTGATCTGAGCCCAGATCCAAGGCTATAAATGCCCAGGCTCCAGCTACAGCAAAGCCTGCCCAAATATCTGCTAAAGCAGTGACTACATTGGCAGGCCGGGTAAGCTGTAAGTATGCGAATAGACGGGATGAACCCATAATTAATTTTCTACTATATCTGAAGGCCCTTCCACGCGGGGAGTTTGACCTCCACGAAGTACAGAGTTACCGCTCATTTTTTTGGTTTGATCCAGTGGGGCAGCATTCAGCCAGTCTTGCTCATCCATTTGTCCGCTTTGCCCAAATGCCGTCAGGGCATTTTGATAAGTGACCAGCTTGATATGATCTTCAGGAATTCCCGACTTTCGCATCAGATCAGCAGTTTTTGGCACTGCCAGTGGATCTGATATCCCCCAATCCGCAGCGGAATTGACGATAATGCGTTCTGGACCGTATTGCTTCACGATTTCCACCATGCGCTCAGAACCCATTTTGGTATGTGGATAAATGGTAAACCCGGCATAGTAACCTCTATCCAAAACTTCCTTCACGGTCTCTTCATTATTATGATCTACAATCACCATTTGGGGATCCAAACCGTGCTCTTCGGACACATCCATGCTACGGATGGTTCCTTTTCTTTTATCTCTGTGAGGCGTATGGATAAGTACCGGAAGATCCACTTCTTTGGCCAACTCCAACTGAAGTCTGTAAAATTTATCCTCAGCCTCGGTCTGATCATCATAGCCGATTTCTCCAATCGCCACTACGCCTTCCTTCCCCACATAAAGCGGTAAAAGCTCCATTACCTCCTCTGCCAACGGTTCGTTATTGGCTTCCTTAGAATTCAAACCCATGGTGCAATAATGCACAATTCCGAATTGGCTGGCGCGAAAACGCTCCCATCCTACCAGCGTACTGAAGTAATCTTTGAAACTTCCCACCTCTGTACGAGGCTGTCCCAGCCAGAAAGCCGGTTCTATAATCGCCACAATCCCTGCTTTGCGCATGGCTTCGTAATCATCCGTGGTACGGGAAACGACGTGAATATGTGGATCTATATACATGATATCTGATTTTTAATGTGAAGTGATGTAAAATTAAGGATTAAACCCGAGTTTGCTGAAACTCCTCCCCTATGCTTTTCCAAGCTTTGGCTTCCATATCCAGCTTAGCCACCAATTCAGGAAATTGCTCCAACTGTTTTTCTGCCGGACCATAAGCAGATTCCCGCAAGGCCAAAAGCACTGCTTTCATCTGCAGCTCATCTTGGCTCTCCAGGGCTTTTTGCAGATCAGACATAAACATTTCATCAACAAAAGGAGCCACCAATCTCCAAATCTCTGGCATCACGTCGCGGCCTGCAGCCCAGCGTTCATGTGCAAAATCCCTCGCGATTGCCGCCAAATCCGGATTTCTCCTTTCTTCCAATCCCTGGACTTTATAAAGCGGCCGCTGCATAAAAATCGCCTTCAGAATCATCTGATTCCAGTTTGCCTCTGGAAAGTACTTTGCCGGAAATGGATTATTCAGGGCGATTGCATCAAATACCAATGAAATATTAGTACGCAAGCCGTCAATTGCTCTTGGAATCAAATCTTCTTGAAACGGCAAAACAGGTAAAGCCGCAAAAAGCGCTTGATGCTCATACATGTCTGCGGTCTCAAAGAGTTGATTTACAGTTTTAAACCAAGTCTCTTTTTCAGCTTTATAACTTAATAATAGGACCGCCCTGGCAGTCTGTAGCTCATCCCAAAAATTAGGCTCAAATCCAGAACACAGCTGATCTGCTTGTTCTAGCTGTTTTACTGAAAGTTCGAGTTTTTCTTTCTTGAAAAACCTAGAAGCCTGACTAAATGCCAAAAACAATTTGGCAGGAACAGGTTCGGAGCTGATTTTTTGGGTTTGCTTTTCCAGCCAATTCAATCCCTTGGAGTTATTCCCGGCCTGAAGCAACTGGATCAGAAAATTGCTTACTTGATCTTGCATAATATGGAGCTGCTAGTTGTAGCAGATTGAGTCTACTTGATTGATTTCATAAAATTGGTGGAAATCTACTAGAATATCCACGTTGAAAATGCTCAGCGGTTTGAAAAAGTGCCATTTCTGACAAAAATCAGCTTTTCTCTGTACCGAAATAGAAAAGCATTTTTGTAAGAAAAATACTTTTCATATGATTAATTTGTCTTTTAAAGGCCATAACCCATCCCCTGATGAAGGATACGGGATGGCATCTCGCCAAAGAAAAAACCTTCACCTGGTGTGTAGTTCTCATCAAGCCCGATTTCATATGTTCATTTGACTCGATATAGGAATTGATCAGATGATGAGGAAAATACAAAAGATGTGTTCAACTATGTAATTTAGGAACGATGATGAAGCTTATAACTCAGATTTTGACACTTTTATTTTTCATAGTATTCCAAAGCGAAGCTATTTCTTTGACCAAACCAGATTCAAAGCCCGGAACCGTCATGTTCAAGGTGACGAAATCAGGTCAAAATCGCAGTTCCTATCTTTTTGGAACGCATCACGCATTGGACAAAGCTTTTTTTGACTCCCTAGCTCCTGCTCTTGAAGCATTAAACTCCTCCAGTGTGCTGATCAAAGAAAATCTAAATATACCGGGTCAATTGGCAGAGGATCTGATTAATCAAAGAACAACAGAAACTAAATGGGGCAGGTATCTGGACAAGGAGGAATTTGATTTTGTGCAAGATCTACTATCCTCCACTGCGCTAAACTTACATAAAGTGACTCCCGCTGAACTGTATGCCCTACTGAGCCGCAAGTACAAAGAATCTATATGTGTAAGAAAGGCTCCTGACGCTGACTACTTTTCTCTTGATGATTATATCGGAAGCTTGGCCGCAAAAAACCAAATGGAAGTCAAAGGTCTGGAAACTACGGAAGATCAGCTATACCTAATCAATGAAGACCTGCGGGGAATGCCCCGAAAAGTACACAAAAGAAGGCTTGCAAATATGATCGCTAGATTTTCAGCTAGTTCGGATGAGCTATGTGAGGAAATCGCCTGGTACAGGCAAATGGATATGGATTACGAATTTGACAAAGCTTGCTCCAATGCGCTAATACTCACAGATCGAAACAAGAAATGGATGACACAAATAGTAGAAAATCTTCAAACGGAAAATTGCTTTATAGCGGTAGGTCTAAGCCACCTAATGTATGATTGCGGACTCATTAATCAACTCCGTTTGCTGGGCTATACTGTAGAGCCTGTACTCTTAAAATGAGTATAAGCTATGAAGTGCTATTGGATTCAGCAGGCTAAAAACTGCTAATCCCCGTACTATTTCAGATGGCTTTCACTTTAGCACGGACTAATAATATAGATCTATTTAAGATTAATCGAAAGGTTTATTTTGTATCAGAGGCCAGGCACCTATGGAGTGAATCATCCACCCGGAATGGATAAAAAATGCCATCGCTATGAAAGATTTTTAAGCAATTAATGCCTGCAGTAGAAATGCCACGGCATATTCCGGATTAATTAAGCATGAGAACTATATTTGCCTGTACTTTTTAAGGAAAGTACTATACCTTACCCTTGGACACCTTCATTTTCACCGTAAGAAAAATTCTCGACTCCAAACTAAACCATGACCACAAGCTCCATATTTATCGCAATTTGCGGATTAGGCTGGATTATCGCTTACATAGAAGCATTGAGAGTTGGCTTGAGAGATCAGTCCTATGGAATCCCTTTTCTTACTTTGGCACTAAATTTCACTTGGGAAATCTACTACACCTACCAGGGATATCTGGTATTTGGATATCATGTGTCCACCATCGCGAACTTCTTCTGGGTCTTGCTGGATCTAGGAATCCTATACACCTACTTCAAATTTGGCCCGACTGAAGTCAACTATAGCAAAAAAAGATTTCTAGCCCAAGGACTGGCATTTCTGGCATTATGCTTTTTGGTTCAACATCTTGCATTTCAATGGCTGGGAGTTGTAAATGGGGCCCTATATGTAGGCTATCTGATCAATTTCCTGATGTCCTTTCTTTTTGTCAGGATGTATTTTAGGAGAGAAAACCTTAAAGGCCAATCTCTACTTATTGCTATTCCAAAATGCATCGGGACCTTCTCTACTACCTTGTTATTTGGTCTGATCGGTTCCAAAACAGCTGGTGGAACACATATCATTATCCTGATCATGGGACTGATTATCGTATTGACAGACCTGACCTACATTACTTTGATTTGGAGAAAAAAGAGGGAATTAGCTATTTCTTCTAAAAGTTAAAGCCATCCCGGTCTCCCGAGATGGCTTTCTGTTTTTATTTTGTACCAAACTTATAGATACAAGTCTGTTCGTATTGTTTACCCGGTTCCAAAATCGTGGAGGGGAAGTTAGTTTGGTTCGGAGAATCTGGATAATGCTGGGTTTCCAGGCAGAATGCAGATCTCAATTCATAAACTTTTCCACCTTTTCCGGTGATTGTTCCATCCAGAAAGTTTCCGCTATAGAACTGAATGGCAGGTTCGGTAGTCCAAACTTCCATTTCTATTCCTGTCTGAGGTGAAGAAATTACTGCTGCCTCAGTCAATTCATTTCCGGATTTGTCTAGCACCCAGTTGTGGTCATATCCACCACCGAATTTCAACTGCTGATTATCCTGATCTATACGGTCACCGATTTTGGTTGCAGTAGTAAAGTCAAAAGGAGTTTCCTTCACAGATGCCACTTCTCCAGTAGGAATAAGCACCTCATCCACTGGAGTGTATTTGCTCGCATTCAGCTTCAATGTATGGTCTAGCACATCACCATTTCCAGCACCATTCAAATTAAAGAAGGAGTGGTGAGTCAAGTTTACCGGAGTGGCTTTGTCTGTTTCCGCCTCATACGTGACCTTGAATTCATTGTCATCTGTCAGCGTATAGATCATTTTCACTTTGAGTTCTCCAGGGAATCCTTCTTCTCCATCTGGTGAAGTATAGCTGAAAATCAGTCCGTTTTCTCCGGATTTCTCTACATCCCAAATCACAAAGTCCATTCCACCTGGTCCACCATGGAGCGTCTGTCCATTGTTATTTTGAGGCAAAGTATATTCCTCCCCATTCAGCGTGAATTTCCCGTCGGCTATGCGATTACCATAACGACCGATCGCAGCACCGAAATACTTCTCACTACTTTTAGTGTACTCGTCCAAGGTCTCAAACCCAAGGACTACATCTACCAGGTTTCCATCTTTATCCGGAACCCAGAGATGGGTTACTCTTGCACCGAAATTGGTGACTTTCATTTTCATGCCATTGGCATTTTTGATCTCGTATGTTTCCACTTTTTTATTTTGAAAGGTTGTACCAAAAACCTGCTCTTGGGCTGGTTCTCCGGCTTTAGTTTCTTCTTTTGGTTTACTTTCGCAGCTGTAAAGTACTATTCCCAATGCTGCTGCGCCAAGGATTTTGTTGAAATGATGATTCATTCGGCTTACTTTTTATAGAGTGGGGAATGTATGCTTTTCATCTTTGACACATCGAATTTGATGATTTTTCTATCGTAAGTCATGAGTCCATTGGTTTCCACTTCCACATCGCTGGTCTGTGTGTAAACAGCCGCCGAAAGTCCCGCTTCCACCAATTCTCCCAACCGGGTGATTAGCTCTGCATAGCGATTGTAGAGCTCATCCTGATTTTTAAAACTCTGATAACCCCAGTTGTCTTTTTGCTGCCAAACATGTCCATCCACAGGAAGTCCCAACCCGCCAAATTCCCCCAAAACGAGGATGTTGTCTTTTCCATAAATTCCTGGGTCAGGCATTTTTGCATCTGGATAATTGTGCAAATCGATGATGTCACCGGCGATTTTGGTTCCTTCCATTTCAAAGTTTCCACCGCTTGCACTATTTACCAACCTTGTAGGATCGTGTTTCTTGGTCCAATCGGCTATTTCCTTGGTTTTAAACTGACCCCAAGCTTCATTGAAAGGCACCCAAACTACGATGGAAGGAAAATTATAGAAATCATCCATGATCTCTTTCCATTCTTCGCGGAAAATCGCCTCCGACTCAGGCGTTCTGTCCCGGTCTGTTCCACTTCCCAACACAGCAAGTTTCATCTCCCAGCCATTTCCCATGTCTCCGCTCGGCATGTCTTGCCATACCAG
Organism: Algoriphagus sp. TR-M9; assembly: GCF_027594545.1. NCBI lineage: Bacteria > Pseudomonadati > Bacteroidota > Cytophagia > Cytophagales > Cyclobacteriaceae > Algoriphagus > Algoriphagus halophytocola. Next base: position 4,213,603 of record NZ_CP115160.1, read on the forward strand.
CATTCCCATTTTGTCACAGGCATGATACCAAGTTGCAGGCTCTACTTTCACGTGCTTTCTGATCATGTTGAAGCCCATATCCTGAGTTTTCTGTATGTCAAAAACCATGGCTTCATGGCTCGGAGCCGTGTACAAACCGTCCGGCCACCAACCTTGATCAAGTGGACCATATTGGAATAAAAATTCACCATTGAGCATCATACGCTGGATCCCGTTTTCATCCGGAGCCATGCTGATTTCTCGCAAAGCCGCATAACTTCCTACTGCATCCAACACCTTTTTGCCATCCAGTAATTCTACTTTAAGATCGTATAGAACCGGATTTCCTGGCTCCCAAAGTTCTGCACCTTTGATTGTCAGTTTCGCAGTTTCGGAGGGTTTGACCGTTTGCTCGGCGAGCATAGCTCCGTCCTTCCAGGCAGTAACTTTCACTTGCTGGCCTTCGCTTGCCCCATTCACTTCAGGTGTGACCAAAATCTGCTTACTTTGAATATCGGATGCATTTCTCAGCTCAGAGAGATAGGCAGTGGGGACAGTTTCTAACCACACTGTTTGCCAGATTCCGGTCACAGGAGTGTACCAAATGCCGTGAGGATTATTGATTTGTTTACCACGAGGCTGAGGTCCATCATCACTTGGGTCCCATACGCGTACCTGTAGCATATTCGACTTGCTATTTTTTAACTGCTCAGTGATATCAAATTCAAAAGGATCATATCCGCCTTTATGGATTCCTACGCTTTGACCGTTTACAAAAACTTCAGTTTCCCAGTCTGAAGCTCCGAAATGTAATAGAACCCGATCTTTCGAAGATTTCTTTGGTCGGTCAAAGGTGGTGCTGTACCACAGTTCATTGTCCTTGCCTACAGTTTTGCCAACACCCGAAAGCGCGGATTCCACGGCGAAGGGAACTAGTATTTCACCGTCAAAATCAGTCGGAATTGCCTGTCCTTTTGGTTTGATCGCATAGTCCCAAAGTCCGTTCAGGTTTACCCAATTTTCTCGGGTCATCTGTGGTCTTGGGTATTCCTGATGCACGTTTTCAGGAGTGACCTGAGTAGCCCATTCAGTCATGATTTTCCCTTCTACAGGTTTGTAGGAGGAGGTTTGGGCTGTCGCAATCTGCTGCGCAAAAAGCAGACATGCGCCAATTAAGAGAGTTTTCTTCATAGGTATTGAGGTTTATTGGTTTCGAGAATCTCTATGTTTGAGCTTCAAAATAATTTGCAAGAATTACCATATTAGGGTCAATCAGTATTATAACTCAAACTTTCAATATCATTTTCTATCAGTTTCTGTAATTCATCTACCGTTGGTAGATATAATTGATATTTAGAGGCAAAAAGCTTAGTGTTATCATTCAGCACTGAGTATTTGGCTACTACATTGTCCGTATCGGCACATAATAGAATGCCAATCGTAGGATTATCTGTTTCAGTTTTTTCCAAATCATCGAACATTCTCACATACATATCAAGTTGCCCGATATCCTGATGTGTTAATTTCCCAGCTTTAATATCTACAATCACAAAACATTTTAAATAGTAATTGTAAAACACTAAATCGATAAAGAAATCTGATGTTTCGGTACGGATGAGTTTTTGTCTTGACACAAATGCAAACCCTTTCCCCATTTCTAATAAAAAAGATTGTAAATGCTGAATTATTGCTTTTTCAATATCCTTTTCTTTATGGGCTAAATCACTAGGCAGTTTCAAAAATTCCAAAACGTATGGGTTTTTGATGAAATCAAGTTGATTTCCTTCGTCTTTTGAACTTTTCTCCGCTGCTAATTTTTGATTTGACAAAATGCGCTGGAAATATTGGGAGCTAATATTTCTATCCAACTTCCTTGTGCTCCAGCCCTGAGAAATCGATTCTTGTATGTAAAACTTTCGTACACGATCATCTTCGATCCTAATTATTAGTCTGTAGTGTGACCAACTCAATTCGGGACGCACTGTGTCCCGAATTGGGAAAGTCAAGTAAAATTGCCTAATTCTCCTCAATTCCCTAGCATCAAAATTTTTCCCAAAATCCACTGTGAGGTTTTCGGCTAATTGCTGCAATAAAAATGAACCGTAATCAGCACGGTCTTTGCCTTCTTGTTCCTCATCTACTATTCGTTTACCAATTTCCCAATAAGCAAACACCATAGCGGAGTTAACCGCATTGACTGCTTTTTGTCTTGCTTCGCTCAGGATGGATCTAATTGCTTTTAGTAATCCGCTATGTCTGCTTTCAATTTCCATACAATCATCAAACTTGCCGAGCTCCAAACTTGTAAAAATTCCTTACAAGTTTCCTATTCTTCTACTAGTAAATCCTCACTTCCTTAAAATGCGCATAAGAATCTGTAGCTCCTTTAGCCACTAAACCCAACCGGAATCCCATTCCCCAAGGCACCAAATGCTTCACATCCTGAGTATCTCCAACTTGAATTGTTTCACCGTCCACAATTGCTGAGGTGGTCATTTTGTAGCCATCTTTCATGCTCAAAATCAACTTTACTTGCTTATTGGATGGAATTGTAACAGTGGCAATTTCTTTGGTTTTTTGGTTGATCGTCTCCCAAAGCATCAGTTGATTTCCTTTTACGGAAATACCCATTCCAGCAGGAGGAGCACCGAAGCCGTTATTTGCTCCACCGATTACCGCTAGTCCAGCAGCAGCTTTTGCATCAGGAATTACTGTGGCTTCATAGTGATAATCCAGTGATTTAGTGCCCTGCACCAAGAGCGTCCCCAAGGTTTCATTTTCCTCGGAAGCCTGAAGTTTCAGTCCTTTTTTACCTGTTTCGTATTGAATATCCTGAGTCACACGCCATTGCCAGATAGGATCCAGTCGTTTTTTGAAATTATCCGTGAATTCCAGCGAGGCTTTACTTCGTTCGTAACCAGCATTATTGGCTAAAATTGGCCAGTTATCAGCCGTCCATTCTATCTTTTCCAAAACCCCTTGGCGACCCACATACACAGATCCTTCTGTATTATAGGCATGGTAAAGCATCCAAAAATCCCCGTCTTTCTCCACCACAGTCCCATGACCGGCACATTTCCAGTTGTCATTGTCTTTCAACACAGGGTTCATCTCGTACTTTTCCCAAGGACCTAACAATGACTTGCTTCGAGCCACTCCAGTGACATAATCACAGGAAATCTCGCAACATCCACGTGCAGAATACGTCGCATAGAAATAGCCGTTTTTCTGGAAAATAGCTACACCTTCTACCAGTCCACCTTCCCAAGCCTGATCATTTCGGAAAAGCTCATGTTTCTCTCCGACCAATTCGGTTCGCTCTTCATTTACTTCCTGCGCCCAAATTGGCGTTTTCTGACCTTTGCTATTCCCATCTTCTTTCCATAAGACGTAGATTTTACCGTTTTCATCCCTAGCTTCAAAGGCATCTATAGAACCATATTCCTGAGCCACCAGAGGTCCGTGATCGGTAAACTTACCAGATGGTGAATCTGCGCTGGCTACCGCCACACTCAGGCGATTGCTCTCCTTATCTCTTGCGGTGTAATAGGCATAGATTTTTTCTTGATCCTCATCATAAGAAAGCTCTGGTGCCCAAAAGTTGTTCTTGGCCCAGGCAGGAGCCCCATCTGGAAACACATAGTTTACCAGTTCCCAATTCACCAGATCATCGGATTTGAAAATGGGAAAAAGTGGTGCCCACTCATTGGAAGTAGCGGAGGCGTAATAATATTTCCCGATTTTGATTACTGTGGGATCTGGACGGTCTCCTGCCAAAACTGGATTGTCGAAAGTTCGGTTTTGGGCGAAAGTCGTCTGCGGTATTCTTAAGATCAGGAAAAACGCAGTGGCTATAACTAGAAATCTATTCATTGGTTTTTGGGCTGTTTTCTAAGTGCGGAAATGCGGTGATGCGTAATCTTGCGGCTCCCATTGGCACCAAAGTCACATCAACCACTGGCTGATCTGAGGTTTTTGGTAAGTCCTTCAACTCCCCAACCAATCCATGCTCATCCAATTGCCATTCTGGAATCTGCCGGGCTTTGGTAACCATTTTAATAGGAACCTCTTCCAGGGAAAAAGGGAAATCTGACTTTGGCCAGTGGCCCTTCATCACTTCGAAAGAAGATGCGGGATCATTCTCGTCCACGACCAAACTGTAATTCCAATCCGTCACGGGATGGATTTCCCAAGAAGGCCACTTTTTAGTGTCGGCTCCTTTCTGCCATTTGGAATCCCATTGTGCGGTTTCTTCACTGTCTTTTTTGAAATATTTTTCCCGGATTTTGAGCGAATAAGTCAAAGGACCACGGCTTACGCTTAAGCTATTGCTGTTTTTCTCCCAGATTTTGGTTTGGATTTGCATTGGAAGGGTCAGTGAAACCTGGTCTCCATTTGCCCAAGTTCGGCTGATTTGTGCAAAGCCAATTCCTGAAATATTCTCTTTTACAACTTCTCCGTTGATCGAAATAGATGCTCCTTTTGCCCAAGCTGGAATACGCAGATAAAGTGGAAATTCCACCGGCTTCTCTGTGCTTAGGGAAAACTTGATTTCCTCTTCAAATGGATAGTGTGTTGTTTCTTCGATGTTGACCTCAGTACCATCACCAACTTTAACTGTCACTTTACTCGCTCCATACATTGCCGCTACGACGCCATTGTCAGGAGTTGCCATCCAGAGATTTTCTATAAAATACGGCCATCCCTGCGCATGATTATGCTGGCAGCAACGAGAGCTGAAAGGATTCATCATCAGAAAAGGGCCAGAGTTAGCAATTCCCGGAGAGTGATCCTCTGCGTCCAGCAAAGCCATATTGGGAGAAGTGATGTAGTGTAAAGCCTTGAAGTCAGGCATCACAGCAGCAGGGTAGGTGTTAAACGCAACTTCCTCGGCATGATCTGCCCAGAATGGGTCACCGGTAATCCTCAGCAAATGCTCGTCAGAATTCATCTGCTCTACCATACCGCAGGTTTCTACGCCTTGGCGCGGATCGGCATAGCCTGGCCTTGCGTTTTCATCCGAGCCAAACATTCCACCCGGTACTTGACCGAAATGCTCCCGAATAATTTCAAAGTTTTCGTAAGTAGCCTGAAGATCCTTTTCATCTTTGCTTAGCAAGTAATATTGAGCAGGCTCGCGAAAAGCCTGTGCATGATTCACGTTGTGCCAGTCCACCTGATCTCTATACCAATCCGGTACTTCTCCACCATCCCGCACTTCGTAGTAATTTTTTACCTGCTCTATGGGCAGGTCCCTGCCGCTCCAGTCGGCGGTGTTTTGGTGGATTTTTTCTGCCAATTCCAGTAAGAATTCATCTCCAGTACGGTTATATAGCCACAGCACGCTATGAAGGTTGTCACCTCCTCGCAGTCTTTGCCAGTACCCTTCCAGAAATTCCTCATCTGGAACTGTCAGTTCATACTTGAAATAATTGGTCATCAGCGTGATGACACGCTCATCCTGAGAATGCTCGTAATAGGACTGCAGGCAATACAGCATGATCATTTTTGCCCAGAAATCAGGATAATCTCCATCCATGAGTTTCGGTCCAAAATCACCATTTTCCCGCTGACTGGTCAGAACAGCTTCCAGCCAAATCATGGATTCATCGATCATGGCCTGATCTTCCATGATGTAGCCGATATTAGCGTAGCCTTTCAGCCAGTAGGGAACTTCCTCCCATCCCCATTCGCCGGTTCCGTCCTTGGAAAGCCAAGCGTTATTTTCTTTTTGGAGCCAAGCTGAAATCTCCCCGAGGTTTCCGGTAAGCCCGTTTTTCTGTCGAATGAGGTATTCTTTTAAAAATCCCTCTGGCTTTACGGATCCTACGGGAAGCTTGATCAGCGCACTGGGCGCCAATGGTGCCCGATTGCTGATGTAAAATTGATTGGTATTTTCAGTGGGAATTCGATCGAGTAAATTAACCGATTGATCAGTAGTGGTGCCAGGATTACATGAAATCAGTCCATAAGTCAGACTAAGTAAAAAACAGGATTTAAAGAGGTTTTTTACCATTCTTACTCGGTTTTGGCGCAATGAACTTTCCGGAAATTGCTACGCCTTGCTTTAGACTAGGCTTAATTTTGGTCGTGTTAATGGAGTAGGTCTTTTTCATAATAGGTTTGGGTAAATGTTAATAAAATCAATTCACTATAACCCTTAAAGTTAAGACTGTAGGCTTAGAATGAAAACATTAATCCCCATACTATTTGATTTTCTTTTGAATTCCTTGCTAACTAAAAGCTACCAAATTCATCCTGCCTCTTCCTCAAAACCCTTGTTTGAAGCACTATTCCATCACTGGAGATTCCTGAGGACTGGTGCTTGGTTCTCGACCTGCTACCCTAGGCCAGCCATCTACCCAGACTATCTTATCCAAAAGTAAAACCCTGCGATTGGTACCGTTATTCAGTTTTGGCTTTTGCTTAGCCATGCCATGGTAAAGAAGCCAATCCTGACCTTCTTCATCTGTCACGATTTCAGCATTGTGTCCGGGGCCTGCATAGCCTTGACTACTGGCATTTGCCCCAACTACCAAAGTGCCGGAGTTTTCATCCATCAAGCTTTTTCCAGCTTGATCCAAATAGGGACCCGCTAGATTTTCTGATCGTCCCACCAGCACTCTATAGGTACTGTTGGCTCCTTCGCAGCAAGTTCCTGCAGAGCCAAAAAGGTAGTAATATCCCCCTCTTTTATAGATATAAGCCGCTTCCAGATGATTTCCTGCCACTTGGATTTTTTGCCCTTCAGGCTTTTTGCCATCGGCAGTCAGTTCCGTAAGAAATAATCCGTGGAAACTTCCCCACATCAGGTATTTCTTCCCGTTTTCCGCTATATAAAATGGGTCAATGGAATTCGCTACGCCAATTTCTTTGGAATCAAATACTTTTCCCTGATCCACAAATGGACCTTCCGGCTTTTCTGAAATAGCCAGTCCTACTCCGGGATTAGGATCTCCCCAGGTGGAAAAGGAATAATACATGTAAAATTGATCTCCGACTTGAGAGACGTCAGGAGCCCAGATTCCTCCTCTTTCTTTCCAGTCAGGCTTTTTGTCCATTGAATTGCCCACTACTTCCCAGTTTACCAAGTCTTTTGATTTGATCACAGGAACCAAGTGATAGCCTCCCTCTTCACCCCAATTGTCCTCGGTGCCGTAGGCGTAAAATTCATTGCCGAATTTTACCACAGTAGGGTCAGCCAAGACGGGTTCGAAAACTGGGTTGGTGTAGGTTATGGTGTCACCGGTAGAGGAAAAGGATTCTGCAAATTCCTTGTGTGGCGGAAAGAATGAGTAGATTGATAAAAGTAAAAATCCTAGAATATTCATTCGATTAGTTTATTTAAACTTATGAATTATTTGTCAAGCCTGCCTTTAATCAGCTAATAAAAGCAAAGATTGATGAACGGCTTTATTTGAAGAAATTATAAATCGATATTAGTTGACTAGTTACATTAACAAAACTCAAACCTAAAAATTATGAATTTTAACCTTAAAATGAACTGTAAATCCTTCTTTCAGCTCAGTGCCGCATTTTTGCTGACTTTTGGAGTGATTTTAAATCTTACAGCAGCCAACAATATTGCTCCTAAAAAGAAGGCCATTAAGGTACTAATGATCGGAGGGGGAAATGCTCACGATTTTATCAAATGGTATAAAGAAACCGATTTGGTCACTTTAGCGGAGGGTGGACTTGCAGATGTTATTTATACTGAAGACACTGACAAGATCATCGATTTATTGCCTGAAATGGACGTTTTATTCATCGCCAATAATAAACCTATTCCAGACCCTGCTACGAGAGAAGCAATTTTCGCCTTTGCTGATGCTGGAAAAGGAATAGTCCTAGCTCACGCAGGAATGTGGTACAGCTGGAGAGACTGGCCAGAATTTAACACTGAATTAGTCAGCGGAGGGTCTAGAGGACATGATAGATATGGTGAGTTTAATGTTGATTTAACCGACAAAAAGCACCCGGTAACGAAGGGAGTACCTTCTCATTTTTCCTTAAAAGATGAATTGTATTATCAGCAAGTTGATTCAAAAGGTCCTGGGATAGAAGTGTTGGCTGAGGCAAGTACAGAAGGTAAGGACCCATTTCCATCTGTCTTTATTGTAAAACATGCGAAAGCTAAAATTGTAGGAATTGCTTTGGGCCATGACGGGGCTGCCCACAACCTGGAAGCGTATAAAACCTTAATCAGAAATGCAGTTAAATGGGCTTCCAAGTAGTATTTAGGTTTCATCAACATGCTTTATACTAAACTATTACTAAGCTTTTTCTGGCTTAGTCTAGCTCTACTTTCTCCAGTTAAAAAAGGCCCAATTCTACTGGCCGACCCCACGATTTTCTATCATGACGGGACATATTACCTCTATGGTACCAGCGGGAATGATAAGAACCTGGGTTTTGAGGTCTATGTTTCCAAAAACTTAAAATCCTGGAAACGCTCGGTTAAAAATGATGGCTATGCACTCAAAAAGGGCGAATCCTATGGGGATATTGGATTTTGGGCACCGCAAGTTTTCGAGTATGAAGGGAAGTTTTACATGGCTTACACGGCTAATGAGCATATTGCCATTGCAACTTCTGATAGTCCGTTAGGACCATTTACCCAAACGGTAAAGAAAGATTTGGAAGCTCCTGTGAAGCAAATTGATCCTTATATTTTCATAGATGACGATGGGAAAAAGTATATGTACCACGTGCGTTTGACTGAAGGGAATCGCTTGTATGTAGCAGAGATGGAAGATGATTTCTCCGGTATTAAAGAGGAAACGTTAACCTATTGTTTCCATGCGGAAGAGCCTTGGGAAAACACTCAAAATGTGGATTGGACAGTTTCTGAAGGTCCAGCAATCATCAAACATGAGGGGTTGTATTACTTCATCTATTCTGCAAATGACTTCCGAAATCCAGATTATTCGGTGGGTTATGCTGTCAGTAAAAGTCCTATGGGGCCTTGGAGAAAAAGTCCGACCAACCCTATTTTCGACAAAGCTGAAGCAGGAATCAACGGCTCAGGACACGGAGATTATTTCATTGACGCGAAGGGCAAAATGAAATATGTCCTCCACACTCACAACTCAGATGAAGGTGTTTCACCAAGAAAAAGTGCACTGATAGAACTGGAATTTGTCAAAAATGGAAACGAACCGGATCTTTTGGAAGTAAAGAAAGGGAGCTTTAAATTTCTTGAAGTGGAGTAAAAAGACGGAAGACCGAAGACTTGAGACACAAGAAAATAAGAGAATCATGACCCAAAAACCTACCATCTTGATGCTTGGCTGTTTTGACACGAAAGGGGAAATTTTCGCATTTCTAAGAAAATGTCTCCTAGCACAGGGAGCAGAAGTAATTGCGGTGAATGTAGGCGTAATGGGGTCGACAGCGCTCTTTCCAATAGAAGTGGAGGCTAATGAAGTGTGTGTAATCGCCGGCGGAAATCTTGAAGCTATCCGAAGTAAAAACGATCGCGGCAATGCCATGGAGGCCATGGGTCGAGGAGCAGCCAAAGTTTTAGCAAACCTTCAAGACCAGAAAAAATTTGACGGAGTGATCGGAATGGGCGGTGGAAGTGGCACTTACGTTACGTTAAAGGCCATGCAAGAACTTCCCTTAGGAATGCCGAAAATCTGTATTTCCACCTTGGCCAGCAAGGACCTCTCAGATCAGATTGGTGTGAAGGACATTGTAATGATGCCCTCCGTGGTGGATGTAGCAGCACTTAATAGTATCATCAAACCAATTATCCAGCAGGCTGCTGCTGCGATTGTAGCGATGTGCGGCGTGATTATTCCGGAAAACGCAACTACTTCTAAGCGCATTGCCATTAGCATGTTTGGAAACACCAGTGTCTGTGTAGATCATTGTACTGATTTGCTGGAGGCCAAAGGCTATGAAGTGATGACTTTTCATGCCAATGGCTTGGGAGGAAAAGCCATGGAAAGCCTAACTCTTGAAGGTTGTTTTTCCGGTATTTTGGACATAACTACCACGGAATTGGCCGATGAACTTTGCAACGGGGTTTGCTCTGCGGGACCGAAAAGACTAGAAGCTGCGACTAAAATGGGAATCCCTCAAGTAGTAGTTCCCGGTTGCATGGATATGGTCAATTTTGGAACATTGGAATCAGTGCCTAATAAATATAAAAAGCGTCAATTGTATAGTTGGGTGCCAACAGTTACCCTGATGAGAACAAATGAAGAAGAAAATAAAGCATTAGGAGAAATACTTGCCAATAAATTAAATCAAGGATTAGGTCCGACGGAAGTTCTTTTCCCGGAGAAAGGGCTTTCGCAAATTGATGCTGAGGGAAATGTGTTTTATAATCCTGAGGTAAACCATATACTTTCAGATTCAATTGAAAAGAATTTGAATTCGGATATCGCTTTTATAAACTTGGCTTTACATATCAATGAAAAAGAATTTGCTGAGAAAGCGGTGACAACATTGATAGAGCTGATGAAATAGAAGTCGTTGTATGTTTCGGTCTGTGAAGACCTGCCTACCGGCAAGGCATGCACAGACCGAGGGTATGGATTAATTTCGGTCTGCGAGATAAAAATCGAGACCTTGTAATTAGGTGATAGACCTAGAAAAATCAGTAATAGAGTCCAGCTTCTGGAGAAGCAGGACAACCTGACAAGAAGCAGGATAATTTGAAATAAATTTGTAAAATCCGTGCCCTCCGCGAAAAACTTTGCGGCCTTTGCGGTTAAAAAACGATAAAGTAGAAAATATGCCAAATCCATGGACAGGAAAGGGAAATCCCTACACCAGACAGGAAGTAAGAGATCGACTAAAAGCAACCTTAGCCCAGAAGAAAGCTATCATAGCAGCAGGCGCGGGAACCGGCATCTCAGCCAAATTTATTGAAAAAGGCGGTGCTGATTTGCTTATTATTTACAACTCCGGAAGATTCAGAATGTCGGGACACGGTTCCACAGCTGGATTGATGGCGTATGGTGACGCGAATGCGGTAGCCATGGAAATCGGTGAGTTTGAAGTGCTGCCTGTGGTAGAAGAGATTCCTGTCATTTGCGGGGTTCATGGTTCAGACCCGAGAAGACGCATTTGGCACCACCTGCTGAAAGTGAAGGAAATGGGTTTCTCTGGAATTAATAATTTCCCTACGCATTCTATCGTGGATGGACATTTCCGTCAGGTTTTGGAAGAAACAGGAATGGGCTTCGAAAAGGAAGTGGAAATGGTACGAATTGCCGATAAGATGGACCTTTTTTCTATTGTCTATGTCGCTACTGCTGAAGAAGCTCGTCAAATGGCAGAAGCTGGTGCAGATGCGATTATTTCCCATGTCGGGACCACAGTAGGAGGTTCTATCGGAGTTACTGGCGCGAGCTGCAGCATGGATGATGCGGTAGCGAGAACGAACGAGATTGTGGCTGCGGCCAAAGCTGTGAATCCAGATTTATTTTTCCTAGCGCATGGTGGCCCTATCAACACACCTGAAGACGTTCGTGAAGTTTTAGAGAAAGCTGATGTTCATGGATTCGTTGGTGCTTCCTCTTTAGAAAGAATGGGAGTAGAAGAATCGTTAACCAATCTTACCAAGGAATTTAAAAAATTGACGATTAAGTAAAGTGATTTAAGTGTAGGGAATACATTTCTCGAAATGCGTTAAAAGTGCTTGAATTAGCGCATTTAACGCATTTATTTAATCTAGAATTGGAGAGCAGGTATTCAAATTGCATATATCCGCAATCAAATCTCTAGCCAAATGAAATAAGGTATGCAGTTATGAAAAGGAAGCAGTGGTCTGTGGACCGTAGTCTGTGGACGATTTGACCTTACCTGATTTTAGTTGTCACATTATTGTTTCACTTTCATCATTCCGGATTTCCGTGTTATTTATCAAACCTATCCGGGTGCAATTCTGAGTATTTTTTCTCCTCAGATAAACCCATGAAAACAGGATCCATCAGGGACATTTCCCATTCCTTGATCAGGTGTTCTATTGCTTTCACACGATCTTTCTGACCATAGGCTAAATTCACCTTTTCAGCAATGTCTTTTTGAATGTCAAAGAGATAGGTTGTTTCCCTCTCCATAATTTGCTTGCTGTCCAATGTTCTGATCGCAAATTTATTGGCATTATAGTTTCTCCAGTAGAGTTCTTGGTGAGGAACTCCTTTGTCCTCGCCAGTCAGGTATGGAATCAGGTTTACTCCATCAAGTTCGTTTTTTGGGGTCACCTTTGCCAAAGCTACCGCAGTAGAAAAAATATCCAATGAACTTACCGGGTAGTCGTAAGTTGCGCCTGCAGGGATCACGCCTTTCCACTGCACTGCAAAAGGGACTCGGACACCTCCTTCAAAAAAATCACCTTTAAATCCTCTGAGCGGACTGTTATCCGAAGCATTATGGCTAGTGGGACCTCCATTATCAGACAAGAAAAATACTAGCGTGTTTTCGTCAATATCCAATTCCTCCAATTTATCCAGCAATTCACCTACTCCATCATCCACTGCGCTGACCATGGCAGCGTAAGTGCGCCGTTTGAGATCTTTGATGTGTAAAAATCGGTTGAGATATTCCTCTGTGGCTTCCATAGGAGCATGGGGAGCATTGTAAGCCAAATACATTAAAAAGGGCTCTTTCTGATGCCTCTCAACAAAATCAACTGCTTCACGGGACAAGGCATCTGTGAGATATTCTGACTCTTCCACGCGCTCAGTGTTTCTAAGTAATTTTGTATTGTAAGCATCGTACTGCGATTTGGATTGCTCTATGTCTGCTAAGACAAAATCCTTTGGAAAGTACTTGTGTCCCCCGGATAAAAATCCATAAAACTCATCAAAACCCCTTTTATTAGGCCTCAAACTTGGGTGAACGCCCATGTGCCACTTTCCAAAAGCAACCGTGGAATATCCAGCTTTTTTCATGGCAGCTCCAATCGTCTCCTCGCTAAGCGGAAGCCCCATTAGGGAATCCTTGGGTGCCATCAGTGGATTTTTTGAGAAGCCAAACTTATCCTGGTATCTACCAGTCAGTAATCCCGCTCTACTAGGTCCACATACTGCATAGGTCACATAGCCTGAGGTAAAAACCACCCCGTTATTAGCGATGCGATCAATGTTAGGAGTAGGAATTTCGGTGCTTCCATTAAAGCCTACATCGGCATATCCCTGATCATCCGTCAGGATGATAATCACATTTGGCTTCTCCGCTGTAGGTCTTTGCTGGGCAAAAGATATGGTAGACAGCAAAAGTAAATGGAGTACAATAGTCGTTTTCATAGATACTGATTGAATCAAGCTTGAAAATTAATTGGATTTCGGAGCCAAAACATCATTCCGCCCCAAGTACTTCTAGAAAATTTGATCAACCCCCTATGTTTAATGATAATTGGGCTCCTGGCCTAATTATTGAAGAAAAATAGCTTCGGCGGCCCCAGCACAAGAATAGAAAACCACAAAAGTTAGGACTCAGCAGTGGGACAGATTTTCCATGTAGAAATATGGAAATCCACAAACGGCAAGGAATTAAAGATAGGATGAGATAATTTTAACATCTAAACAACTCAAATATGATTATTTAAGACTGTTGTAACACTCAATTTATCCATGATCACCTTTTTTAGCAATATCTATCAAAATAAAGTGACTTGGTACTCGTCCATTTCAGCTGGAAAAATATTACCGACTGCATCACTTACATCATTCTATAAAAATCAAATAATCTCCCATTGGATTTCATGTGAAAAAGGTATTTAGTATGTTCGGCTATGAAGCTTTGTTTGTTGCTCCTTTTCTTTTTGACCTTTTTTGAAGCCAACGCTCAAGTACATCTATATCCGGATTCACTCCTCCAAAACCTACAAACTTTAGAAGAAAAAGACCAGGTATTAGATTTACTCCGAATTGCCTTTTATTACGCACAAGAAAACACGGATTCTGCATTAAACTATGTCAACAAGGCAGAACAGATCTCTATCAAATACCAAGATACTTTGGGAGAAATCATTACCTACCGAATCAAAGGGGTGGTTTTCTTCGAGTCAAACAGGCCCGACTCCACCATTTGGTATTACAGAAAAGGTCGTGCTCTAGCAGAGCTAGCTGGTCAGGATCTTCAACTTGCACATTTCGACAACAATATTGGGATGTATTATTGGAACAAAGGCCTATTGACAGAGGCGCTAGGGCATTTTTATGAAGCTAAAAAAGCCTATGATCTCGAAGAGAATCTCTACGACAAAGCTATGGTCTCCAATAACATTGGGCTGATCTATCAATCCCTAGGTGATTTTGAAAAGGCCTTAACCTACGGTGAAGAAGCGCATGATCTCCGGCGAGCTATTCCGGACAGTATCGATATCATGACATCCCTAGGCAACCTTGCTTTTATCTACACAGAATTGGAAGAATATGACAAATCTGACTCTATCTTGTTTGAAAGCCTCAAGATTTCCGACGCCTTGGACTATGATATCGAAAAATCAAAATCCTATTCAGGCCTGGCGGGCAACCTAGAGCGTCAGAAAAAATTCAAAGAAGCTGAGTCTCTTTATTTGCAAGCAATTGCCCTGTCCAAGGAATTTGTAAATCAATCCCATTTGATGAACCGCTATGCGGAATTGGCAAATCTCTACCTGAAAACGGGGAGGTTCGAAGAAGCCGCTCAGCTAGCAGATTTATCGCTACTCATCTCGGATTCTCTTCAAGTAAAATCTGCAAATTCCTCCGCCTTGATGACATTTGCTTTGAGCAAAATAGCTTTACGGGATCAGGAGGAGGGTTTTAAAGCCCTTGAAGACTACAACAAACTCACCGACTCCATTTTCAATGCACAAAAAGCTACCAGTCTTTCGGAAATGGAAGTGCGCTATGAGACCGAGAAAAAAGAGCAACTAATCGCTCTGCAAGAGGCAGATATAGCCCAACAAAGAGCTATCAATCGGATGCAGCTTTTTATCTCAGCAGGTGGTTTTATTTTGATCTTGCTAGTTGGGGGATTGTGGTACAACAGAAGTCGATACCGCAAGCAGCTCGAAATCCAAGACCTTAAAGCAGCGGAAGAGAAAAATCGCCTGAAAGCGGTCATCGAAGCTGAAGAAAAAGAACGCTCACGTATAGCCCGGGAGCTACACGATGGATTGGGTCAAAGCCTCACTGCAGCTAAAATATTTGTTGGAAGCCTAGGCAAAAACCCTGATTCAGAAGATGAACAGCGATCCAAAGAAAAGTCAATGGGCTTATTAAGTCATTCCATTCAGGAAGTTCGTCAAATTTCCCACAACCTGATGCCCAAAAAATTTGAGGGCCAGGGACTGCTTCAGGCATTGGAAGAAATGGAAGAACTGATCAATAAAACACATCAGATTGATTTTCGCCTAACTCTAGCCTCATTCGTCCTTAGATTGAAAAAAGAAAACCAAGTCCATCTCTATCGAATCATCCAGGAACTGGTAAATAATGGCTTAAAACACGGTGATATTTCCCAAATTGAACTGTCCATTCAGGAAAACAATCAGACACTCAGTATCAATTATCGTGACAATGGCCCTGGATTTTCTGAAAAGGAATTGCATAATAGTACCGGGATCGGCTGGCAGAATATGACCACCCGTGCGGGATTTCTAGGTGGCACCATCAAATTGAACCCTTCTGACCAAGGTGCTGATCTTTTGGTCACAGTCCCCAATAGCTCATGAATGAAGTAAAAACAATCCTCGTAGATGATCATCCCATTGTGATGGAAGGCATTGAAATGCTACTCCACGAAATTTCGGAAATTCAACTTATAGGCAAATTTACCAATGGTAAATCGGCACAGGAATTTCTATCCGCAACCGCTGTAGATTTAATTATCACAGACATCAGTATGCCAGAGCTGGATGGACTACAACTGACCAAGTGGGTAAAAGAAAATCACCCAGAAACCAAGGTCATCATCCTATCCATGCATGACAACGACCACTATGTTCAAGAAATCATTTTGGCAGATGCAGAAGGATACTTACTCAAAGAAAATACAAGTGAAGAGCTGGTGAATGCTGTGAACCGAGTCCTCGATGATGGCATTTATTATAGTGACCAAATTGTCGGAAAACTCAGATCAAATTTCCAACTCCAAAACAAAAAGCATGAAATCCTTCAATCGCTGAGTGAGCGGGAACTAGATGTACTCCAATTGATTATTCAAGAGCTCACCACCCAGGAAATCGCCGATAAGCTATTCATCAGCAGGCATACGGTAGAAAGTCATAAGAAAAATCTATTCAAAAAAACTCATCAAAACAGCTTAGTAGGCTTGGTCAAGTTTTCAATTTCTAACCAACTCATTAATTTATAGGTCCTTGCAAGGTGTTACTTAGAAAAATCTGGGATTTTACCCCAGATTCTATCATACATGTTTTGCAAGTAAGGGTTCAGAAAGAATTAATCTTTCGACTTATCCAGAGCAATAAACTTCTCCATACCCCTAATCAGATCAGCTGCCATTCGTTTGCTGACCACATCAAGTCCGTCCAACTGCCATTCTTCAATTGATCCTTCTGATTTGTTGATTTTGGCGACTTCAAAAGGCTCTACCTCAAGCATGACAGAACTGTAGTTCAAACCATCTCTGTACATATTCATCATACCTGCCCCAATTCTCCCTTTGTACTCCTTGGATTGGTCATCATCTATAGGGCCGACAATCGCAGCTTCAATTTTATGCAATACCATACTTCGTCCGTTCTTGACAAGGCTTACTCCAACTGAGAGAATCAATACGGCATCTAAATCCAAATCTTCAACAAGCAATCCAAGTGTGGCCGGCGCCTTGAAGTCTGTTGACATATTCACAACACTGATTGGATAAAACTCATAGCCTGATGCGGCAACTGAGCCTTCTCCCATTTCTGAATTGTATAGGAAAGAGGTAATAGAACCGAGTGTCTTGACCAAACCGCTAGTCTCTATCCGACTACCTCCTTCTTCATAAATCTTTCGCTTTTCCTCATCTGTGAGAAACTCACTAGGCTCTACTAGCGCTATCCCCTTCGCTTGGAATTGATCTTGAAATATGGGAAGAATAGACTCCAAGAAATGATCTGCCACAAGATTGCTTCCTTCCGGTGTTAGAAAATTTTTCTGATACACAGTGGTTTGTGCCACTTTGGAGGAATTTGTTACTGAGTAATCCCACACTTGCATGGATAAAACACCAATTTTCTTAGGGTTTGGTAAATTCTCTTCCTCTAGGAGCTCTTCATTGAGTAAGCCTTGGAGCTGATCTATCGAGTTGCTGTAATTTCGGTAGTTTTTGACAAGCTTATCCCATTTTTTGTCATTTAGCTCCGCAATATCTTGAAGAGATTTCTGTGCAAATACATGGGTAGAGAGACATAAAATTAATAGTATGAAGAAAGTTAAAGTTTTGTATAATGATTTCATTTTCTTTTGATTATTAAATAAGTATTGCTTGAAATTCAGAAATCAGATCGCTCACTTAAGTAGCCGTCGAAGGTTCAAAAGCGACTAATCTGACTGATTCAAAAGTCCACGATTACTGATCCAATATCAATCCCTAATTGTGGGGATATTTTATCACTATCAATCGAGCAGCCTCTATATTTTTACAATTTCCGTTTCATTTTACCAGCACTTTTTCCCATTAAGAGAAAAAACCCAATCCCTCATTCAACAGATAGATGATGATTTAAACGTGAATCCTAGTTGATCTATTTTAAGTGACAACTCGCTGTCTCTCCACAACTATACACTTTTTCACAACCTACATTTTTCTAGGTTTAAGATTCAAAAAATCCAATTTATTATGCTGTTTTGAATTGAATTCTCTTCATAATCCCTTATTTTCAGAGAAGTAAGTACTCATTAGAATTGTAATATTTTTAGTATGCATGCAAGTTTTACCAGATTCATTTTTCCCACATTTTACTAATCAGTCAAAATCCTTGTATGTCAATTTAAGATGTTATTGGAAGTTTTTCATTTCCATCCATAACCCGACTTAGGGTAATTATTAAATGATTAAAGTCTCCTTTTCCCTCCCATAAATTTTTAATTAGATGAAGAATCTCATGATAAGCTCAATAGTTAGAACGATTACGATTTTTACACTTTCCTTTTTTGTCCTATGGCCATTGACGTTAAATGCCCAAGAAATTCAGTTAGAAACAATCTCTATTTCCAATGGCCTGGCTTCCCCACAAGTCATGGACGTGATGCAAGACAGCTATGGGTTGATTTGGCTAGCCACAGGAAACGGGATCCAGCGCTACGATGGCTACACTTGGAAGACCTTTCGGAATACTATTGGCAATCCAAACACGCTTCAAAACAATGTGACTTTTGACATCGAGGAGGATAAAAATCATGATCTGTGGATCGCAAATGATAAAGGAGTTACTAAGTATGATAGATCCGAGAACACATTTACCAATTACGATTTTGAGCAAATTTTTGACTTAGCTCTAGGGTCAGGGAGGACATTCAATATACTGGCTGATTCTCAAGGTAGAATTTGGGCAACCACAGCGGCTAAAGAAATAGTTCTTTTTTCACCAGAAAAGAATACTTGGGAATTGGCTCCTTATGAACATTTAGAGAAAACCAATACGTCGCGCCTTGGTATTTCTTTTCCTATAATTGAAGATGAAGATGGCGGGATTTGGGCTGGCTCATCCAGCTACGGGTTATTGCATTTCCCTAAAGGAGGACCAGGGTTTAAGCCGATTGAATTTGATCAATTTGTTGACTTCAGCTCTACCATAAACGGTATTACCGGGCTGTATATTGATAAGGATGGAATTCTCTGGATCACAAGTAGATTAGGAATTCATAAGTATAATCTAGCTACCAAAGAGCTAAAAATGCTTGCTGAATACGATTATGCTTTGGATGATATCTATAGTTCGCTGAATTCCATCAAAGAGGATAGGGATGGCAATATTTGGGTTTTAAATAATTTCAGAGGGGTATTAAAGTTTGAAGGGAATACTGATTCATTTCAGGAGGTGCTTATCCCAGGAAATAGAAAAATAAATTCCGGCGGGTGGACTCACCGCTTTACACATATGCTGGTTGACTCCAGTGGGATCATCTGGTTTGGCTCACTAACTAATGGATTGTTCAAATACGATCCAATAAACAAACCATTTAAGTATTTTAGTAATCAACCGGAAGACCCAAACTCAATTAGCCCTGGAGGTGTTTTTGGACTTTATACCTCTAAAATCAACCCAGGTAAAGTGTTCATAGGAACACGTGGGCATGGCATTAATATTTTTGATAGTTCTGATAAGTCAATCACTAAGGTGAATTTTTCTTCTGCAAACGATATGTTCGGTGGGTCTTCCCGATCAATTTATGAGCAAAAAGACGGGACAATTTGGATAGGAACCTGGGGTGATGGCTTGATAAAAATGGATAAAGATTACAATGAAATCAAACGCTTCAAGAATGATCCAGATGATAATAATAGTCTGATCAATGATCAAGTTCGGGTAATCAGAGAGGACAGAAGCGGCAAGTTATGGATAGGCACTAATGGAGGCTTAGATGTTTTTGATCCCAAAACAGAAACTTATACGGAAATAGTAAGCCAGTACGCCAAATCATATTCTGATGAGATCATTGCCAAGGTGAACACGTGGTTGGAAAATGATGAAGCCTTGGCCATCATAGATAATGTAACTGAAAACAAAGAGCTTACCCAGGAAGTAGAAATCACAGAAAAAGCTACCTATTTTTTGGTGACAGTTGGCGAAGGAGATCTTACTAGCATGGCTGATTTTGGATGGCTAAGAAATCCTTCCGGGGAGACTATCGCTGGTATGGAGTTATTTGGAGACAGTTTTTTCGCAGGTGGAAGTCCAAAGAATCGAATGCAAATCACTCAACTTGAGCTAACTCCGGGAACCTACTCTTTACGATATTCTTCCGATGATAGCCACCATTACAACAGTTGGAACGCTCCAGAGCCAGAGTTTCTTCCACTTTATGGTATAGCCCTTTTCAAGCAGGAAAACCAGGCCGAAAGCCAGGCACAAGTGGTGAATATCAACGAACAAAATGCTGAAATAATCATTCAGGATCCAAACATCTCTGATATAGAAATAGGAAAAAAATACATCTGGATATCGAGCTTAAATGCCGGTCTGACTCAGATAGATCCTGAGACAAATTCCTTTAAATACTATACCAGTGACCCGCTGGATCCTGCCACATTAAGTAGCATACAAGTCAACGATGTATTCGAAGATGAAAATGGACTAGTTTGGATGGCTACCTATGGAGGTATCAATATCCTGGATCCCAACTCTGGAGAAATTTCCAGATATACTGAAGAAGATGGATTACCCACCAACTTTTTGGAAACTATCCTTCCTGGAGAAAACGGCGAAATGTGGCTTTCGTCACGCAATGGTCTAATCCAAATGATCCGTAATGAATCTCTGCATAAAGTGACCTTTATCAATTACAATGAAGATGATGGAATTGGTGGTGATGTATTCATATCATTAGCTGCTGAAAAAACTCCGAACGGTGATTTTTATTTTGGCGGAGATCATGGCCTGACAACATTTTCTACCATAGCCTCAAACAAAGTTCCGCCGTCTGTGATCATCTCCAATCTTTCTATTTCCAATCGCTCAGTATATGATATGGCAGAAAATTCTCCGCTGGAAGAAGACCTTCTTTCTACCAATGCCATTATTCTTCGACACAATCAGAATGACCTAAGCTTCGAATTTGCTGCGCTTCATTACGCCAATCCCACCAAAAATCAGTACGCCCACATGATGGAAGGCTTGGATGAAGATTGGGTGTATGATAATAGAAACTTTGCTTCTTATACCAATCTGGAACCTGGCACCTACACCTTTAAGGTCATTGCTTCCAACGCCTACGGAGTTTGGAATGAAGAAGGAACTTCTCTTTTATTAACCATCCTTCCGCCCTGGTGGAAAACCTGGTGGGCATATACGCTTTACCTTCTTGCACTTGGACTGGTCATTTTTGTGGCCTATTCAGAACTGAAAAGAAGAATTAGAGTGAAGGAAAGAGCTCAAAGTTTGGAGCGGGAAGTGGCCCAATCCAAAGAAATCGAGAAAGCTTACACTAAATTGAAAGCTACCCAATCGCAGCTGATCCAATCCGAAAAGATGGCTTCCCTCGGAGAACTTACTGCGGGTATCGCCCATGAGATTCAGAATCCGTTGAATTTTGTGAATAACTTCTCGGACGTCAGTGTCGAATTGATCGATGAGATGCAGGAGGAATTGGGTCAGGGTAACACGCAGTTGGCTATTGAGATTTCAAATGATCTGAAAGAAAATCTGACTAAGATCAACCATCATGGGAAGCGAGCTGACTCAATCGTGAAAGGGATGCTGGAACACAGTCGTGTAAATTCACGAGATGTACAGCCTACTAACCTAAATGCACTTGCAGATGAATTTCTGAGATTGAGCTACCATGGCTTACGAGCAAAAGATAAGACTTTTAATGCCGATTTCTCGACCGAGCTAGCACCTAACCTTCCAAAGGTAGATGTTGTCAGTCAGGATATTGGCAGAGTAATTTTGAACCTGATAAACAATGCCTTCTATGCCTGTGCTGAGCGTAGTCGAAGTGCAGTAGATGATAAAACCAAAGAGCTGAAAAGCAAGGATGGTGATCAGGGTGAATACAAGCCAAAAGTCGTCGTACGGTCTAGATTAGTGGACCTAGCTGGGAATATGGGAGGAGTGGAAATAGCTGTAGAAGATAATGGCGGAGGAATTCCTAAATAAATCAAGTACAAGATTTTCCAGCCTTTCTTTACTACCAAACCTACAGGGAGTGGCACTGGCCTTGGGCTATCTCTCAGCTACGATATTATCAAGGCCCACGGTGGTGACCTACGGGTAAAAAGTGTGGAAGGTGAAGGCACAGAAATGATCATCTTTTTACCGATCAAAAACCAATTAATATGAAATCTAGCCTGCCAGACAGGGATGTCGAAATATACAAACAACTAGATCTTGACCCAGCTTTATCAAAGGTAGGTGTGGTGGCCTCAGTTATCGGGCGAATAATTTTGACACTGGTGAACAATACTTTTTATGCAAGAAGCAGAAAAGACCTGGAAGGTTATGAAAACCTTCCAGGTCTCAGTCCCCTTGTCATCGTCAGTACAAAAAACTTCGGCGATATAATTCAGACCCCCGTCCAAGATAACGGCTCTGGCATCTCAAACTCCATCAAAGACAAGATCTTCCAGCCTTTCTTCACCACCAAGCCGACAGGTCAAGGAACAGGTCTGGGCTTGAGTTTGAGCTATGCTATTGTGAAAGCACTTGGCGGAGTTTCGTATCAAAAGTACGGTTGGTGAAGGAACAGAAAAGGTCATCTTATTACAAATAGTGGACTATCCGCCTAACAAAAAATCATAGCTTTCATTTACTTCCAAGTGCCTTTTTTAACTAGCTATACAGGAATTCCAGGTAATCCTTGCCATTTTTACTATCGAACCTCCTAAATCAAATCTCTTAATGAACAGTAAAAACTCTTCCTTTCTAGTTTTTACATTTTTCTGCCTAATAGCTTTTAATTCCTTCGCAAGTGTGGACACAGTGGCAACTTTTAGCCCATCCATGCAAAAAGAGATAAAAGCGGTGGTGATCACCCCAAAGGATTATGATGAATCCAAAGATTACCCAGTCGTCTGTTTACTTCACGGGTATTCAGGAAACTACTCCGACTGGATCGCGAAAGCCCCTCAATTAGAGTCCTATGCAGATCAATATGACATGATCATCGTAAATCCCGACGGAAACTTTGGCAGCTGGTATTGGGACAGCCCAGAAGTGGAAAGCTCCAAATACGAAACTTATGTAGGAAAAGAATTGGTAGAGTTTTTAGGCCAAAAATATAGCACCGTAAAAAGTCGTGATGGACGAGCTATCATTGGCTTGAGCATGGGCGGACATGGGGCTTTGTTTCTGGCTTTTCGGCATCAGGACACCTTTGGCGCAGCGGGAAGCTTAAGCGGAGGCGTTGATATTGGGCCGTTTCCAGAAAACTGGGAAATGAAAAAACACCTTGGCACCAAAAGAGAAAATCCTGAGCGCTGGGAAGAATATTCTGTGATGTGCCAAATCAATCGTCTGATTCCAAATAAGTTGAAGCTAATCATTAGCTGTGGTACAGAAAATTTCTTCTACGAAGTGAATGTGAGACTCCACGAAAAACTGGCTTACAATAATATTCCTCATACCTTCATTACTGGCCCAGGAGGCCATACCTGGGACTATTGGAGAGATGCTGTTCCTTATCAGCTGCTGTTTTTCCACAATTATTTTGCAAGCGCCAACTAATACCTCTTTGTTTCACTCAGAGCTATTGGTTTTCCAAAAAAGCAAGAAGTCAATAGATTCGGTCAAAAATCCACCAACGGCGCGGATTTGAACATAGCAAAGCATAATTTTAACCATTAAAACAACTCAAATATGAAAAAGAGATACCTATTAGGCGTGGGTCTGATGTTGCTTTTGGGCACACAGGTTCAGGCACAAGATGAAGTCATTGACAAAATCATTGCAGAGGAAACTGAAAATTCCCAGCTCAAGCAGCTCGGCCATGAGTTATTGGATGGGATAGGTCCTAGATTGGTGGGAACTCCTCAAATGCAGAAAGCTCATGATTGGGCAGTAGAAAAATTTGAAAGCTGGGGCATAGAAGCCCGTAATGAGCAGTGGGGCGAATGGAAATCCTGGGAACGGGGAATTACCCATATAGACATGGTAGCTCCATGGACCAAGTCACTTTCTGGGCAGCAGCTAGCCTGGAGCCCCGCTTCTCCAGAAGGAGGCGCTCAGGGTGAGGTGGTAGTATTGCCGGAAGTAGCAGATCAAGCAGCATTTGAAGCTTGGCTACCTTCTGTAAAAGGAAAATACGTAATGATCTCAGCTCCTCAGGTAACCGGTCGTCCGGATTACAACTGGGAGGAATTCGCCACAGAGGAGTCTTTCGAAAAAATGAAGGAAGAGCGCAGCGAATCCAATAGAGCCTGGAATGAAAGATTGAGAAATACCGGGAAAGGAAGAAGAGAATTGCCAGCAGCACTGGAAGAAGCCGGAGCTTTGGGCATAATTACCTCGTACTGGTCGCAAGGATTCGGAGCCAACAAAATTTTCTCCGCATATACCAGTGAAGTTCCTACTGTAGACCTTTCATTAGAAGACTATGGTTTGCTTTTCAGATTAGCTGAAGGTGGTGAGAAACCTGTTATCAACCTAAACGCTCAGTCTAAAGACCTAGGCGTAGCACCTACTTTCAATACCATTGCCGAAATCAAAGGTACCGAAAAACCTGACGAGTATGTGTTGCTATCAGCACACTTTGACTCTTGGGATGGCGGTACAGGTGCTACCGACAACGGTACCGGTAGTATCATGATGATGGAAGTAATGCGCGTACTGAAAAAAGTGTATCCTAATCCCAAAAGAACCATCCTAGTAGGGCTTTGGGGATCTGAAGAGCAAGGGCTGAATGGTTCTAGAGCTTTTGTGGAAGATCATCCAGAAATGATGGAAAAAATCCAGGCGCTTTTCAATCAGGATAATGGAACCGGCCGTGTGGTAAATCTATCAGGTCAGGGCTTTGTGGATAGCTATGAATATCTGGGCAGATGGCTTTCTAAAGTACCAAGAGAGATTACCAGAGAGATTGAAACCAACTTCCCGGGTAACCCAGGTGGTGGCGGATCTGACTACGCTTCTTTTGTAGCGGCGGGAGTACCAGCTTTTTCGCTTAGCTCCTTGAACTGGTCTTATTTTAATTACACTTGGCACACCAACCTGGACACCTATGACAAGATCATCTTTGATGATGTGCAAAGCAACGTCATCTTGGCTGCAATCATGGTGTATATGGCTAGTGAAGAAGAGAACATGGTATCTAGAGAAGTGCGTGTTCCGATCGGAAGAAATGGCGAGCCTACAGACTGGCCGGCGATGCGTTCACCTACCAGAAAGGGTGGTCTGGACTAAGTCAACAATACCTCTAGCTATATTATTAATGTCACGGAATTCCGTGGCATTTTTTTTCCTAGTGATAGTACACCTACTTAAAAATTGTGATTAGCGCAAGCCGAATTCCTTTTGTAAATTCCTGCCTTATTTATACCTCACTATGAAAAGTTTTCGTCCTTTCCTGCTGCTTTTACTTATGGGAGTTCTTAATCCTCTTTTTGCGCAGCAAAGGGTCCTGAAAAAAGCACTGAAAAGAACGGATGCCAATGGCTTTTCCGGAGTGGTACTTACCGCCAACAAGGGGAAAATTCTAGTGGAGGAAGCCATAGGCTTGCGCTCCTATGAGGAATCTGTCCCACTGGAAACCACTGATATTTTTGAATTGGCATCTCTTTCTAAGCAGTTCACCGCTATGATGGTGATGATTTGCAAAGAAAAGGGCTTGCTGCAGTTTGATGATATGGCAGAAAACTATGTGGCAATTCCCTACAAAGGGATCAGCATACGGAACCTACTGACCCACACCAGTGGATTGCCGGATTATCAGGCGATTATGGATGAGTACTGGGACAAAAGCCAAGTAGCTGGAAACCCTGAAATATTGGAATACTTGAGAAAGTATGCGCCCCCCAAATCCTTTGAACCCGGTGAAAAATATGAATACAGCAATACTGGCTACGTGATTTTGGCAAGTATTGTGGAAAAAGTCACCGGTGAGGACTTTGTGAAGCTCAGTAAGGAATGGATTTTTGAGCCATTGGAAATGCAAAACACAGCTATAAGGTCTTTAGAAGAAAAAGCTAATGTGGAAAACTTTGCCGCAGGCCATCTGAAAAATAAGCAAGGACAATATGTAAATGCCAATACTTTCCACTCTTCAGATTATACCGTCTGGCTGGGAAATCGCAAAGGACCAGGCCGGGTAAGCAGTAGCGCTGAGGATCTCCTGAAATGGGACCAGGCTCTTTATACAGACAAACTGGTCTCGCAAAAAACCCTCACTGAGGCTTTCACCCCTTTTGAATTGAATAATGGAACCTTAAGCTACTATGGATTTGGATGGGAAATCAAGATACAAAGTCCATTTGGCAAGGTAGTCATGCATACGGGTAGCAATCCGGGCTACAGCACCATCATTGCCAGATATATTGAGGAAAATAAAACCGTCATAGTCTTGAATAATAACGCTCACCCAGACATGATGAAAGTGGTAGAATCAGCAAATCTTTCTTTTGGGAAGAAATAAGGGGTGGATAGCCGGAAAATCAATCCCCCAAAGCTGGCATTCTGAAAGTACTTACCTCGGGCGCTTCATGTTCCTTGGCCATGATTTCTTCGAATTCTTTAATCAAGTCAGGATGCTCAGCCGCTAGGTTATTTTGCTCCAAAATATCATTTGAAAGGTCATAAAGCTCAATTTCCAAGTTGTTTTCCTTTTTAATATTCTGCCTGACTGCTTTCCATTTCCCCATTCGTACGGCCTGCTGCCCACCCGTTTCGGGAAACTCCCAATACAGGTAATCGTGTTTTTCCTGAGCTTCTCCCATCAGCTCAGGCAGAAAGCTTTTCCCATCCAACTCCTCAGGAACCGGCATTCCTACCAACTCCGCAAGCGTGGGGAAAATATCATAGAACACAGAAATATGATCTGAAGTGCTTTGCGTGATTTTACCAGGCCAGCTGACCAGCATAGGAACTCTGATCCCTCCTTCATAAAGAAAGCCTTTAGTTCTTCCAAACCCATTGGCAAACGGCGTGGAACTCTCAAAGTACTCGGAATCTACTCCTCCGGCATAGGTAGGCCCATTATCGCTGGTCACGATGATAATAGTATTTTCCTCTAATCCCAGCTCTTTTACCCTTGCTCTGACCTCTCCGATCTGCTGATCCAGTTTACTGATCATGGCCGCATAGGTGGCATTTGGATATTGGTTTGGAAAATAGCCCTTACTCCCATCATAGGGCTCTTCAGTGCCAAACTCAGCGATGTAGCTCTCTCTATCCTCGCTAGGAATCTGAAGCGGAACATGGGGAAGTGGGGAAGCATAATACAAGAAAAACGGTTCATCCTTGTTTTCCTGAATGAAAGACAAGGCCTTTTCATGCATCAAGTCCGGAGCATAATCCTTTTGCTCATATTTGGCATAGCTGGCCGGATCATTAGGATCAGCCCCTGGTTCTAGTTTAGTAGCTGGCACCACCAATTCATTGTCCAGCAAAATCTTCTCTTCGTTTTCCCAAAGGTGATTAGGGTAGAGATTATGTGCCTGACGCTGGCAATTGTATCCGTAGAAATAGTCAAAACCCAGATTGGTAGGGATTCCTTCTGTCATAGGCCCTCCCAGTCCCCACTTGCCAACTATACCCGTTTTGTAACCAGCTTTTTGCAGCATTTTACTGAGCGTTTCTGTATTCGCCGGAATGTTACGCTGCCCTTCCAGATTGGGGTCAGCTGCTGCTTTGGCGTAATCCCAGACATCGCCCCGCTCTTTCATGGCATCATTTCCCCTAATGTAAGCATGCCCCATATGCTTGCCAGTAAGTAAAACACACCTTGCTGGAGCGCAGACAGGAGCTCCCGAATAATGATTGGTGAATACCATGCCCGTTTCTGAAAGGGCATCAATATTTGGGGTTTTGATCTTTTTCTGACCTTGATATCCCACCTCGCCATAGCCTAGATCATCTGCTAAAATTAATATAACATTGGGGCTTTGAACCTCAGGCTCCTTAGTATCACATGCGATGCAAATACCGCAAATAACAAGCAAAAGTAAATTTTTCATTTCTAGGTCTTTTGCCCAAAAATAGTGTTTTTAATGTGAGATATTGAATCTTCGAGTCTTTTTTCCCGCGAACCAGAGATAATATAATGTGGAAAACCACTTTCTGCGGCTAATTTTTTATACAAATCCAGAAAGTAATCCCGCATTTCCAAATCAGGGTATTCGCGCAATGGATCCGGCTCCCAAGGCAAGTCAGTAGCTGTCAATAGTATCAAATGGTAGCTTCTAGCCTGCATTTGCGCCAAAACCCAAGGATCGGTTTTTCCAAACCTATGCTGCGACCAAATGTGGATAACTCTTAAATCTGTATCACAAAAAAGATATTGATCTGCTTCATTCGCCATCTTATCTTCCAGTGCCACCTGACCTTTGCCTATAGCTAGCATATCCTCGTAGCTATACTCCCGACCCAGCTCTTCCAAGTATTCCCGGGCAAACTCCGGAACCCAGGGTTCACAAAAATGATTGGCCAAATCAGCAGCCAAAGTGCTTTTTCCGGTAGATTCCGGACCTAATATTAAAATTCGCTTTGCCTCAGCCATGCTCTTTTGCAGATTTGATCCAAGCAATTAAACCCATAATTGCTAAAACAGTAAAAAAAAGATACTGAAATGAAGTCAAAATCAATCCTTTGTAGAAGTAAAGCGGTACTGCCACAAAGTCCGTGATAATCCAAAAAATCCAGTTTTCCACCTTCTTTTTAGCCATCAACCACATCCCTACAAACGCCGAAGCAGTAGTAAAGGAATCCCAATACGGCACATCGCTATCGGTAAAATTCACTAAGACGTAGGAAAGCACAAAATACGAGAGCAAGAATATCCCGCTAGCTACTGCCCAGCCACTGGCTTTCATCCAAGTCACCGGAAGTTCGGTTTTGCCCTCCTTCGGATGTGTCCAGACATACCAGCCAAAAATCGACATACTAAAATAATAAGCATTGATCCCCATGTCTGCGTAGAGTTTGTATTGAAAACAAATCCATACATAGATCAGCGTAGAAATAATCCCGGTGGGATAAACCAGGATATTCACTTTCATGGAATAATACACCGAGGCAATCCCAAAAAAAACCGCAAAAGCTTCCAGCCAGGTCATCTGACGCAGCCCTTCAGTAAATCCTTCGATCAAAAACTGGAAATCCATCCTGCGAAGAAAAGGATTTTTATGGTAAGATTAGAAAATTGAAAAAGCTGCCAATAAAAATGCCTTCCATAGCTGAAAGGCATTTTTAATAGTAATCTATATCGTTAATCTCTACTGATCAAAATCTTTAACAAGCTCATAAATAGGCTTTTCCCCATCATTCTGCATATCCCAAATGAGATCTTCATTGAGCCAAAGTTTTCTTATCATAACAGAGTTGCCGCTGTAACTAAATTCAGCTTCCAATTTATCCGCAGACCCATCCTTCCATTCCAAATAAGTGGTCGGAATTTCTTCATCCTCAGATGAATTCAGAATCACGTTCAACATATACTTATCCACACCGGCTAAGGGTTCCGGTTCGATAATCTTTGGATAGCTTCTCAGGTGATTAATTTTCGAATCATAAACCTCCACTTTCTCTCCATCTAGAAGAAAAGAAACTACCAAATCCCTGGTTACAAGATGATCTGGATTACTAGGGTCGAGCAGATCTACCTGGTCATCATTGACTACATTGAAACGAAAAGAAGTATCAATGTATGTGCATCCACAAGGACCTTCTTTTTCCTGACAAGAGAACAACACTAGCGCAAGTGGTGCGAGGAGCCAAAAACTTCTACTGAAAATTTTCATAATTTCATTTATTAACCTAAAAAGCAATCTCAAAATAAGGATAATTCAAGACACTTTGAAAGTGGGATCGGTCTTGAATTATTGTTTGCCCAATTAGAGAACGCACTGATCTTCAGAAATGCTACAGACTAATTGATTTCCATTTATTAACTCACAAAGCTATCTAACATCAATAGCCAATTTAGCTGATACGCATTAGATCTGACAATTTGCCTTACAGACAAAACTTTGTAAGGAGTTCCTCTGTTCCTTTCGTAACTTTGCCAGCTATGACTTTGAGCACTTTATCCGCTAAAACAGACATCGACTCACTCGATCCCAAAGAATTCATCATCATCAAAAACGCCCGGGTGAACAACCTGAAAAGCCTGAGCGTCGCGATTCCCAGAAACAAATTTGTGGTAGTCACGGGACTATCGGGTTCTGGTAAGTCTTCCTTGGCCTTCGATACACTTTTTGCCGAAGGCCAGAGAATGTATGTGGAAAGCCTAAGTTCCTATGCCCGTCAATTCCTCGGCAGGATGGAAAAACCAGATGTGGAATACATCAGAGGAGTGGCTCCGGCCATCGCCATCCAGCAAAAAGTCAATACTAAAAATCCTAGATCGACAGTAGGAACCACTACCGAAATCTACGATTACCTGAAGCTGCTTTTCTCCCGTGTGGGCAAAACCATTTCGCCAGTTTCGGGCAATGAAGTAAAACACCATACTGTCACCGACATAGTTGACTATATCCAGTCATTTGAAGAAGGGTCCAAAGTCATGATTTCCTGTCCGCTTCAAATTGAGCGCGGAAGGAAGATCAACCAAGAGCTGGAATTGCTTTTGCAAAAAGGCTATACACGAATTTTGATCGATGATGAAGCGCATTTTGTAGAAGACCTACTTCAGGAAAAGAAAATCCAAAAGGGAAAATACGAGATCCTGATAGACCGTGTGGCCGTGCACAAGGAAGATGAGGATAATCAATTCCGAATTGCCGATTCAGTACAAACAGCGCTTTTCGAAGGCCATGGAGATTGTAAAATCACTATTCCAGGTAAGGAAACCAAAAGCTTTTCGGATCGCTTCGAGCTCGATGGAATGCAATTTGAAATTCCTTCAGTCAACTTTTTCTCATTCAATAATCCCTATGGGGCATGCCGCACCTGTGAAGGTTTTGGAAATGTGCTAGGTATCGATCCGGATCTGGTCATTCCCGAGAAAGACCTTTCGGTTTACGAAGGTGCCATTGCTCCTTGGCGTGGTGAGTCTTCAAGAGCTTGGGTGGAGCCACTTTTGAAAAAGGGAATCGAGTTTGATTTCCCCATTCATCGAGCCTATGAAGATCTGACAGAAAAGGAAAAAGCATTGCTGTGGACTGGAAATAAATATTTCAAAGGCCTCAACGCTTTCTTTAAAGATCTGGAAACCAAAACGCACAAGATTCAGTACCGTGTGATGCTTTCCCGTTTCCGTGGTCGTACTACTTGCCCAGATTGTAAGGGAACGCGCTTACGCAAAGATGCTTCCTACGTCAAAATAGAGGGAAAATCCATCACAGACCTGGTACTCATGCCTATAGATGAGGCACTTGTTTTTTTCAATGAATTAGAACTCCCTACGCATCAGGCCAAAATCGCCAATCGCCTGCTAAAGGAAATCCAAAGTCGATTGGAATATATGGATCAAGTTGGCTTGGGTTACCTCACGCTGAATCGATTGACTTCCACCCTTTCCGGAGGAGAGTTTCAGCGGATCAAATTGGCTACTTCTCTGGGCTCTGCGCTGGTAGGATCCATGTATATTTTAGATGAACCCAGCATAGGTTTGCACCCAAGGGACACCGATCGCTTGATCGGAGTATTGAAGACTCTTCGTGACCTAGGCAACACCGTGATCGTAGTTGAGCATGAGGAAAAAGTAATGAAAGCTGCCGATCAGATCATCGACATCGGTCCAGACGCAGGTGTGAATGGCGGGGAATTACTTTTTCAGGGCCCAATCGAAGAACTGATGACTTCTGCTCAGACCTATACTGCCAAATACCTACGTAATGAGGAGCAGATTTTCAAAAAAGATGGCAACCGAAAGTGGAAGGATACCATCACGGTAAAAGGCGCCCGGGAAAACAACCTGAAAAATATTTCAGTCAAATTTCCGCTAAACACGCTTACCTGCGTAACTGGGGTTTCCGGTTCTGGAAAGTCCACCTTGATCAAGAAAGTTCTTTATCCTGCCTTAGGCAAAATGTTGGGAACCGTCATAGACGAAAGCGGAAAATACGACAAGATAGAAGGTGATTACAAGTCCATTTCGCAAGTAGAGTTTGTGGATCAAAATCCAATCGGTAAGTCTTCCCGCTCCAATCCGGTGACTTATGTGAAAGCTTACGATGCGATACGAATGCTATTTTCTGAACAGCCTATTTCTAAACAGCGAGGCTACAAACCAGCATTTTTCTCCTTCAATGTAGATGGAGGTCGCTGTGAAAACTGTGCCGGTGAGGGGACTACTACCGTTGAGATGCAGTTTATGGCAGATATTCATTTGACCTGTGAATCCTGCAAAGGAAAGCGGTTTAAGAATGAAATCTTGGATGTCAAATACAAAGACAAGGACATCTCCGAAGTACTGGACATGACCATTGATGAAGCTTTGGATTTCTTCAAGGGAAAAACCCAGATCATCAATAAACTTCAGCCCTTGCAGGAAGTCGGGCTTGGCTATATCGGCATGGGACAAAGCTCCAATACCCTTTCAGGTGGAGAAGCTCAACGGGTAAAGCTGGCTTCTTTTCTAGGCAAGGGGGGAACCAAAGCAGGAAATCCTATTCTCTTTATCTTCGATGAACCGACCACAGGGCTTCATTTCCATGACATCAATAAACTCCTCCATTCCATCAATGCCCTGATTGATCAAGGCCACTCGGTCATCATCATCGAGCACAATACCGAAGTGATCAAATCGGCAGACTGGGTAATTGATCTGGGACCTGAAGGCGGAAATAAAGGCGGTTATTTGACTTTTGAAGGAACACCGGAAGATATGATGAAAGAAGAAGGGAATTATACTGCAAAGTACCTGAGAGAGGCTTTTGTGTAGTTTTTGATGAATCAAAGAGCTTCTAGGTCTTATTTCTAATTTCTTAATTATCCTTAAATCAGAACACAGTATTTTAATACCCGCGTCATCATGGATATATTAGTTCAGGTAATTTCTGTTCCCAACTATAAAATCATCATGATTCACCGCCTGCTCGTAATCTTATCCATAGCTTTGCTGCCCTTGGTCGCCACAGCACAAAATAGAGTTGAAGTCACAGATCCCGAAATCAAGTTCAGCTATAGCCTACCGGAAGGCTGGCAGGTCAAAGACGACGGCTACGATTATATTATCCAGTCACCTGATAACCAAGACACCTACATTTCCCTTACCTACGTAGAGAGTGCCAAAGGAGCCGACTATTTAGAATCCTTAGGTGGAAAGCAGTCCTTTGAAGAGGATTTTCTTTTTGAAATACGCTACATTTTGACTGAGGACTTTTCAAACCTAGGTGTGCTGGAAAACGGCAGCACCACCATAGACGAAACAAAAGCGAGCTGGGTGAAATTTTCGCATGGTGAGAATGGTGAGCACCTCGGGGTTTTTTACATGTACCAAAAGCTGAATCAAACCTTCAAAATCACCGGAACTGCCCCAGCGGATCAGTTCGAGAAAGTAAAGCCCAATTTCACCGCTATTATCAATAGCTTTCAGGCAGAGAAGCGGTAGGTTGCATGACTCTTTATTTCAATGGCAACTCTGAATAAAAAGCAAACCTGAGTTCCGACTCATTATCACTATTTGATCGCTGAAAGTAGATACCATTCTCTGCTACATAAGGTCGCGCCAAGTGATCATCTGGCAGTTTGAAATGACCTAAGACCTCCCAATCCTGAGAAATTACATTGATCCAATGATCTCCTCTACGGGTATTGATTCGTTCTCCGTTTTCATCGAAATGCTCTTCCTTTTCAATCCTGTAAAACACTTCCCGGAAGGGATCCCAAACAATATCCCAAAACTGCGCTGAGTACCGGATCGACCTTGCATGATACTCACCTTTCACAAAGTGTGATGGATCAATTCTTCCTTGGATGAAATTCCCCGGCACATCCAGCATCTCCTTATTTCCAGATTCAGGATCCAGCTTGATCACATTTGAAGTAAATGGAAATTGGAAATAAATATGGTTTTGGTCAGTAGAAATAAAAGGGTTTTGAAGCCCTTCATAAAGGGCTAGATTTTCTATAAAGTCCAGATCCAAGTCAATAGGAACAACCTTTTTCACTTCGAATCGATCTGACAATAGATAAACTCCTGCAAAACGAAATGGCTTTTCCAGGCTAAACATTGGCAGAACCAGGTGATCTTGAAATAGTGGAATAGGAGAAATATCATTTAAAACTGAGACAATCCCTTGAGCAGAATTGAAAAATGTTTCCCCACCAAAGGAGAGTTCAGAATTCAGTGGATAGTTTAGCTCTGGTTCATTAGAGCCTTCAGGAAAATAAAAAAGCTGATTATGTGTTTTATAATAATACCCTTTTGCAGTAATAGTAAGACCTCCACCTTGAGTGACTGTAGTAGAGTTGGAAGATTGAAGTTGGACTTGGCCAAGACTCTCCTTCATCTTTAAATCGATTAGATCAATGGAATTCCTTTGGAGAAAATACCCGGCGAACACCTCATTAAAATTGTCTGAGGCAACTGAATAGGTGTTCGAGAAATTATCCGAAATGGGGATAGAAATGACTTCTTTATTATTAATTGTATTATTATCGTCCGAATGTGGTCCACAAGAAACTAAAAGAGCAAGGAAAAACAAACATCTTCTTAAAATGGTAACTCTACATAGAAATCTTAGTATAATTGAGATCATCCTCTGAATCAGAAATCTGTTTTACAAATAATGCTTCTGGTGAACCGAAATATTCAAATGTATGTCTATTACTTTTCGAAATTTCCTCATCATTAATTAAATCAAAACTCTCATTAAAAAATGTGATATATAAATCACCATCAAATGGATTTAAATGTGACGACTCCCCTTTTACAACCCGGTAATAGACCCTATTTTGTTCATTCCAATAAGCCGGACCAAAGGAATAGTCATTATTCCAATCTTTTATTTTGGAAACAAACTCTGCCAATTGATCTTTAAGAATTACCTGCTTTACCTTAGAATTTGGGTATAGGGTGGAATTTGGAGTTACTTTAATTATTTTATTTGTATTCAAGTCCAAAACTTGAAGATAGTTTTCAAAAGGATAGGAAATGATTAGCTTATCATTTGCATAAGTCAATATAGGGGTTACAGCATTACTTAATGAAACTTTCCCAGTAAATTGGTTTCCTATTTTATGTTCAGCTATTAATCCATTATCTATGACATCAATAAGCCTAGTCTCCCTAGGAGAATGAATATTATATTCAGCAATTTTATAATTATCATTTTTCTTTAATAGAAAGTATAAAACCCCATTTTTATCATTAAATGAACTTATATTATTTCCAAATGTAAAATTAAATTGTATTTTGTATTCATAGTCTAAAAATTCTCCAGACTCTTTGTTGACTAAATCCTCTACTAGTATTTTATTTATATCTCCAGATTTATTTACGTGAATAATGTGATTAGGGCTAAAAGTGAATAACCCTAGGTCAGTCACTATAAATGACTGCATATCAGATATTTCAAATCTATTCTCGTTGCTAAAAGAGATCATTTCAGAAAAAGTAGAATCTAACTGTGAGTATATAAGTATCGATTTAGTGAAATCATCATAAATGAATAGGTTATTTATGTCATTGAAGAAAGGAAATGGTAGATTTGAAGAAAGCCCAGAATTTCCTATATCAATAGATATTTTACTCACATTGTAAGAAATAGAGTCACTTGATTGTTTCTTATTGCATGATAAGCACGTAATCAAAAAAAGAAAATAGATTCTTCTCATTTATACTTAAATAATAATTACAATTCCATACCGACAGACAGTCGGTATGGAATTTAAAACATTAATCCACACAGCTATAATCTAACTCGATCATACCTGCATCACAATCTTGGATAATCATTCCACCATCACAGGGACAGTTTTCTGCCACCTCAATTAAAAACTCCTCTAAATTTTCACATGTGTACCATGTTCCACTACATGCCATTCCAAAAGTAGGCAATGCAAACAGTGTTGTTAAAGCAAACAAAATCTTTAAATTTTTCATATGATTGATGTTTAAAATTTCTTAATTCTAAGCTTTTAAAACCTTCCTGCACCAAAAATTTTCATTAATGGGGGGGGGGGGCAGTGATAAACGGCAATTTTCTTATTTAGATGATTTTATTGAAGGAGATTTCAATTTATTCAAAAACTCCTTCAGCCCCTCCGCCTTCACCTTCTCCGAAAGCGGATATTCTCCTTCGATTCTGCAAATCACCACTCCTTCTTCAGCTCCGGTATCTTCCATGAAGTGCTGTAGGCCTTTGGGTAAGTTTAGAACCACAAAGTCATGCTTAAAATAAGTCGCGATGCGTCCCTGTTCTTGTTAAAGTAATGAGTAAAAGCTCCGCATCTACCAATTTAGTCCGATCAGAAGCTTTTTCCAGATCTATGTAAATACTTTCTCTATCGAGTTTCAGGTCTTTGACAAGCGTAGTTTTCCCTACTTGCCGCGGGCCCAATAGACCTACAGCAGGGAAAATGGAAAGATTTTCCTGAAGTAGCGAGAGTAATTTCCTGTCTTTTAATAAGTAAATCGAAGGTATGATTTACGATTTTCATGGTAAAACAACACCGGTAAGCATGTTGAAATAATAAATGCCCGGTAAAATTTACCAGGCATTTGCTACTATAGGTTGATAGCAGCTTTTCAACTAATCCATTTTATTTATACACCAATCCAACAAGTAGAATGAGTGAATTTCTCCGCCAATATCCTTTTTAAACACATTGACTGACATTTTGGTGAGTACCTCCATTGATGACATTTTGAAAGCCATTTTGCTCCAAAATACTTTTTGCTTGACTGCTTCTATTTCCTGATCGGCAGAATACCACAATGTTTCTCTTTCCCTTGAATTTACCTAACTGGCTAGCTACGCTATCCAAAGGGATATTGACCGCGCCCTTCACGCTTCCAGACGCAAACTCACCTGCTGATCTCACATCTACCAGAAATGCGCCTTCTTGGATTGCTTCTGACAATTTGGTATTGTCTGTAGTTCCGAATATTGCTGAGAAAAAACCCATATCTATTTTTGTTTATTTAGTGACTATTTCATTTCCCAGGGCTTTCCATTCCTTCATTCCTGCGGAGTAATTCTTCACCTGATCAAACCCATTTTTGCGAAGAAGTGAATAAGCAATAGCGGCACGATCCCCACTTTGACAGTGAATCAGGACTGGCTTGTTTTTACTGATTTTGTCCAGATTATTTTCCAGCGTACCCACAAAAACATGATCCGCACCTGGCACATGACCAGTCTGGAACTCTGTGGTATTTCTCACGTCCACTACCTGCACTTCTTCTTTGCCAAGTAAATCCTTAAACTCCTCTAGGCCGATCAGATCTGCAGTTTGCAGCTCTTGGCCGAGACTAGAAACGTCCTCGATAAATCCATAGATATTATCCAGTCCGATTCTCATCAGCTTTCTGGTCAGATCCTCCATATCGCTTTCTTTGGCCACTAGGACAAACTGTTCTTGATAATCTAAAATCCAGCCTGCCCAGGTAGAGAAGGAATTATTTCCTTGAATATTGATACTTCCCGGCAGGAAGCCATTGGCGAAATCCACCTTATTTCGGGTGTCTATGACTTTCAGTCCATCTTGCTGTGCTTGGAGAAACTGATCTTTGCTCAGCTTGGTGTGCTTGGGTACTTCTACCAGAAGCGGTCTGTCCACCTTGTTCAGGTGCTTCATCATCGCAAAGTATTTAGGAGGTTCTGGCTGACCATCCAGAAGATAATCCACAAATCCCTTTTGGTCAGTAGCAAACTGAAAAGCCCAGCTTCTGATTTTCTCATATCCTACAGTGGAGCTCGGAACGGATCCTAAAGCTTTGCCGCAGGCTGAACCTGCACCATGCCCTGGCCACACCTGCACATATTCTGGAAGCTCCGCAAAACGCTGTATGGATTCGTACATTTGCTTGGCACCCTGCTCTTGAGTGCCCGCTATTCCTGCTGCTTTTTCCAACAAATCCGGTCTGCCTACGTCACCTACAAACACAAAGTCTCCCGTGAACACCATGACAGGATGATCCGTAGCCGGATGATCAGTCAACAAAAAACTGATACTTTCCGGTGTGTGCCCTGGCGTATGGAGCACTTCCAGAGAAAGGTTTCCTACCGTGATTTTATCCCCATGTTTCAGCCCTTCATGGTCAAATTCATATTGCCATTCGGCCGGGCCTTCATCTGATAGGTACATCTTGGCCCCGGTCACTGCAGCCAACTCACGGGATCCACTTAAGAAATCCGCATGGATATGGGTCTCAGCGATGTGGGTAATTTTCATGTTGTTTTGCTTGGCGATCTCCAAGTACACATCCATATCCCGCTGGGCATCGATGACGATGGCCTCTCCTTTGGCTTGACAGCCAATAAAATAACTTGCCTGCGCAAGGGTCTTATCATATACGTGTTGAAAATACATCTTCCTTGTTGTTTTAAATTCTACTTCAAAATTGAACATATCCTGCTTAAGGGTCAGGAACTTTTGTCACATTAAGGACTCAGGAGGGTATTTACTGGCTATTCTCATCGCTTTGGCGTAAAGCCCCTAGCTTTTTTTTAATTGGTATAGCGGCAAAATCCAATTCGCCTTAACTTTCGGAGCGCATTTTACCCCCAACTTTATGAGAAAACTGATACTTCTGAGCATTTTCGCTTTTTCGATCACCTTAAGCTCCTGGGCGCAGATCCAGACACCCGAGCAGTTTTTGGGTTATAAGCCCGGTGATCGTTTTACCCCACATCACCGCATGGTCGATTACTTCGAGCATGTGGCGGCCAATAATCCAAACATCAAACTGCTACAATACGGAGAAACTAACGAGAAACGCCCACTACTGGTAGCGATCATTTCTTCCGGAGAAAACATGGCCAAAATCGAGCAAATCCGCGAGGACAATTTGAGAAGGGCTGGCATCTTGGAAGGAGAGCCAACCACTTCTATTCCAATCAACTGGATGTCCTTTAATGTACATGGCAATGAAGCCGTGGGTATGGAAGCTGCCATTTCTACCTTCTATACCCTGGCAAATCCCGCCAATGAAACAGCTCAGCAATGGCTGAAAAACCAAGTAATCATCATAGATCCCTGCATTAATCCTGATGGCCGTGACCGATATTCCAACTGGTATAACCAAAAAATGAATACCACACTCCAGCCGGATCTGCAATCCGTAGAGCATAACGAGCCTTGGCCGGGAGGACGTGCCAATCATTACCTTTTTGATCTGAACCGGGATTGGGCTTGGCAGGTCCAGGTCGAATCTCAACAGAGAATGAAGCTGTACAACCAATGGCTACCACAGCTACACCTGGATTTTCATGAGCAGGGAATCAATAACCCCTTCTACATGGCTCCTGCAGCGGAGCCTTTGCATGAGCAATTGACCGAGTGGCAGCACGAGTTTCAGGATATCTTTGGAAGAAATACGGCAAAATACTTCGATGAAGCTGGGCGTTTTTACTTCACCAAAGAGCGTTTTGACCTGCTCTATCCCTCTTATGGAGATTCATACCCCATGTTTAACGGTGCCATAGGAATGACCATAGAGCAAGGCGGTGGAGGCCAAGCGGGCATAGGAGGATATAATGCTGTGGGTGACACGGTGACCTTGAGCTATAGGATCGCCGGGCATTATACAGCAGCAATGTCTGCTGCGGAGGTCACCAGCCAAAATGCTGAAAAGCTTTTGGCAGAGTATGAGAAATTCTATAATGAAAATTCCTCTAATCCAATAGGTAAGTATAAGAGCTTCGTGATCAAAGGGGAGAGCAATCCG
Source organism: Algoriphagus sp. TR-M9 (assembly GCF_027594545.1). Taxonomy (NCBI): domain Bacteria; kingdom Pseudomonadati; phylum Bacteroidota; class Cytophagia; order Cytophagales; family Cyclobacteriaceae; genus Algoriphagus; species Algoriphagus halophytocola. The sequence continues at coordinate 4,253,184 of NZ_CP115160.1, forward strand.
ACTCAAGTGGGTAAGTTGCTGGAGCTGCTGGATAAAAATGGAATACAGTATGGCAAAGCGGGTTCCAAATCTGGCCTCAAAGGCTTTGCCTATCAAAGTGGTGAAGAAAAGTCATTTGCCACTACGGATCAGGATATCATCATCAATGCTTACCAGCCCAAGTCAGTGTTGACGCAGGTTTTCTTTGAGCCAAACCCAACTCTAAACGACAGCATTACCTATGATATCACCAGCTGGGCATTGCCATACGCCTACGGCTTGGAAGCTTATGCAGTGGAAAACCGAATAGATCCGGCAGGGGCTTACCAGGCAGCGGAATTTACAGCCAACCAAGTTGGTAATACCCCTGTAGCCTACATGGCTGCATGGGAAGGAACCCGGGACGTTGCTTTCTTGTCCGCATTGCTGAATGCCGGAATCCGGGTGAAATACCCAGAATTTCCTTTCGAAGTGGAAGGTAAAAGCTTTGCTGCAGGATCACTTTTGATCACCAAAGGGGGCAACGAATATGTGGCCAACTTTGACCAGAAAGTCACCGAGATCGCCAATAAATTCGGGGTGACATTAGCTACTACCATGAGCGGATACATGGATAAAGGAAAGGACTTTGGCTCCCCAAATATCAGAATCATCCAAGCCCCCAAAGTGGCGCTCATCGGTGGCTCAGGAACCAGCTCTTTGAATTACGGGGCTATTTGGCACTTTTTTGAGCAGGAGCTGAACTATCCCCTGGTCAATCTAGAGCTTGAAAATATAAGCCGGTATGACCTCAGCAAATACGATGTTTTGATCATGCCATCGACCTGGGGAGCAGGCTTATCTGCGTCAGCCATGGAGCATGTGACAGAATGGATTCGAGCAGGAGGGAAAATGATAGCCTTAGATGGTGCCGTAAATGCCTTTGCAAACAAAGAAGGCTTTGATTTGAAGACATTTGATACGGAGGAGGAAAAGGAAGCCGCCGAAAAAGAAGCTTCGGATTTGGAAAAAGAAGAGCGATTAGCTCCCTATCAAGAAGGAGAGCGAGTGGCGATTTCTGGTGGAGCCGCTGGTGCGATCTATGAGATCAGCATGGATGAAACTCATCCCCTTGGCTATGGTACAGGCGGAAAATACTATACGTTGAAAAACAATTCTACCCGCTTCGCCTATTTATCCAAAGGGGTAAATGCAGGCATCATAGCTACTAATGAGGCCTACCGAACCGGATATATTGGATACAAAATCAAATCCAAAATGGGCGAATCCATGGCAATTGGGACCGAAAGAGTAGGGAGAGGCCATGTGATCTACTTTGTAGATGATCCTATTTTCAGAGGTTTCTGGGAAGCTGGCAAACTTCTTTTGAGCAATGCGATCTTTATGGTAGGGCAATAGTAAGACGCTAGTAGTTAGACATAAGTATCAAGAAATCAGATTTTAGAATCAAGACCAGCTGCTGAAAGGTGGCTGGTTTTTTTTGTTTTATTCATTCTATTTTTTCATTTTGAAACAATATTATGCCTTTGAAGGAATTTCGCTTTACCACGCCCCTCATTGGCAGTATATTTCTCAAAATCAACCCCTTACCATTAGACCCAAAATCATGAAAAACCAAAGACGCGAATTCTTCAAAAAAGTAGGCGTAGGAACTGCCGGACTTGGCCTGGCCGCCACGGTTCCCCTTTCTGCCCAAGGCCACGCCAATCCCAGCAAACAAAGTAATAGGCAGTTTCTCCAAATCGGCGATGATATTGCCATAGCCAATACCGATTCTGGGAAAATCCGAGGCTACATTCTCAATGATGTTTATACTTTTCTTGGAGTGCCCTATGGTGCCGATACCTCCGGAAAAAACCGATTTATGCCTCCCAAAAAACCAGAAAAGTGGGACGGAGTGAAGCCAGCTATCTGGTGGGGAAATACAGCTCCGCAAATCATGGATAATCGTTACGCAAATGTAGATTATTCCTTTGCGGATCATTGGAATTACGACGATGTAAGCGAAGATTGCCTGAAGCTGAATGTATGGACCCCGGCACTGGACAGCAAAAAGAGACCGGTATTGGTCTGGCTGCATGGAGGAGGATTTACCAATGGAAACGGCATAGAACAAGATGGCTATCACGGAGAAAACATCAGCAAAAACGGAGACATAGTTTTTGTGTCGATCAACCACCGGCTAGGCCCAATCGGCTTCACGGATCTCTCCGGAGTTGGTGGGGCCAAATATGCCCATTCAGGAAATGTAGGCCAGCTCGACATCGTCGCTTCTCTGGAGTGGGTAAGGGAAAACATCGCCAATTTCGGAGGCGATCCCAACAACGTGACCATTATGGGCCAATCCGGAGGAGGAGCCAAAGTAACCGCCACCATGTCCATGCCTGCAGCTAAAGGGCTAGTGCACCGAGCCGTGCCATTAAGCGGCTCGATGATCCAGGCTACCCCTCAGGAATATTCCCAAAAACTGGGAGAATATGTCTTGAAAGAAGCAGGACTCAGCAGGGATCAAATTGACAAACTTCAGGAACTTAGCTGGAGAGAATATATCGATATAGCCAATAGAGCCCAGGAAAAAATGCGCAATGATCATCCCAATGCAGGTTTCCGAGGTGGCTTTAGCCCAGTGGCTGACGGAGTGAATCTCCCAAAAGGTGAGTTCTTTGCTGATCCAAATGGGCAAACGGCGGCTATTCCTATGCTGGTGTGTACTACTTTCCATGAATGGAACCCCACTCGAACTTCTCCCGAACTGGAAAAGATAGACTGGGCAGGCGTAGTGGAGCAACTCCATCCTAGATTCGGTGAGGCCTCTGAAAAAATTGTCAATGCATATCGCCAGGACTTCCCAGAAGCCTCGCCGGCAGATATTTGGGCCATGGTGCTATCCAACCGTCAAGGAGCCATCAATACCGCAAATGCCAAAGCCAAACAAAAAGCCCCCGTATATCTGGCATGGTTTGGTTGGGAGCCGCAGCTATATTCTGGCAGAATGAAAGCCTTCCACTGCATAGACATTTGCTTTTGGTTTGACAACACCGATAGAATGTACACGCATACCGGAGGTGGGGATAGACCTAGGAAGCTGTCGCAGAAAATGTCCGCTTCGCTGCTTGCATTTATGAAAACTGGGAATCCCAATGCAGGAGCACTTCCGCAGTGGAAAGCATACACGCCATCGGGTGGAGAAACTATGATTCTGAACGACACTTCAGTCTTGAAAAATAAACCCGACGCAAATGGCTTAGCGGCATTGCAAGCCTAAGTGATCGAACTAAAGCGTAGAAGTGATACTTCTGCGCTTTTTATTTTCAGGTTAAGCGCCTAGCGAACTTTCAAAAGAGTGAAAGGCTGCTTATCCCAAATGCGTAAGGTACTCCACCAATTTTTACGATATTTGAGCAAACACCTTACCATGAAAAAACTATCATCCACCCTATTTTTCATTCTATCCTTACTTTCTTTACCCATCGCTGCCATTGCTCAGGACATCATGCCTCCCTATTTGCCCTGGAATGGAAAAAGCAAGCAATTGATTGTAGAAAAATCAAACGAATGGGTTACTCCTTTTGAGCTCTCTGACGGCTTAGAGTCGCCCTCCTATGAGGAGACCATGATTTGGATAGAAAAACTGGCCCGTAATTCTGCCTATCTGGAAATCAATAGCATTGGCAAAAGTGAGCAAGGAAGACAAATCCAGCTGGTCATTGCTTCCAAAGATCAGGACTTCACAGCTGAAGAGTTATCCACATCCAAAAAACCTTTGATACTGTTCCAAGCTGGAATTCACGCAGGAGAAATTGACGGGAAAGATGCGGGGATGATGCTCCTGCGCGATATCACCCAAGGGTCTAAAATAGACCTCCTGGATCATGCCAACCTCCTTTTTATCCCAATTCTCAACGTAGATGGGCACGAAAGAAAAAGCGAATATGGTCGCGTAAACCAGCGCGGACCAAAAGTGATGGGCTGGAGGACCAATGCCCAAAACCTGAATTTGAACCGGGATTATACCAAATTGGAAACTGCAGGAGTCCAAGCTATAGCCAAAGTTATCAACAAGTACGATCCTGACCTGTATATCGACATCCATGTCACAGATGGAGCAGATTACCAGTATGATGTCACCTATGGTTTTGTGGAAACAGGAGGATATTCACCGGAGATTTCCAACTGGCTTTCTTCCCACTTCAAACCTGAAGTAGATGGAGCTTTGAGTGATCAGGGGCACATCCCAGGCCCACTGCTTTTTGCAGCCAATGGAGAAGACTTTACCGAAGGAAATATTGCCTTCTCATTTAGCCCTCGTTTTTCGCACACTTATGGAGACATCCGGCACCTGCCTGCAATTTTGATTGAAAATCATTCCCTAAAGCCTTTTGAACAACGGGTTTTGGGAACGTATGTGTTTCTAGAACAAGCCATCAAAACTGTGGGGAAGCATTTCGCATCCCTTCAAAAAGCTATAGAATCTGATCAGAACCAAAGCATGGAGTCCGTGGTAGTGAAATATGCCTTCCGGGACACTCCGGCAGATTCCATGGACTTTTTGGGCATTGCTTCAAAGAAAGTAACCTCAGAAATCACAGGAAATGAATACGTGACATGGAAAGGCGAACCAATAACCCAGCAGGTACCAAGCTTGCTGATGGATAAAGCTTCCGCTTCAGTACCAGTGCCAAAAGCCTATTGGATCCCTGCAGAATGGAGTGAAGTAATCCATAAAATGGAGGAGCACGGGATTGAAATGGAGGTTTTGGACGAGGCCAGGGAGATCCAACTGGAGTTTTCTAAAGTGGAAGAATTCAAAATGGTCAGTCAGCCATACGAGGGCCTGATGCGCTTTCAGTCCTTTGAGCTGAGCAAATCTTACAGAAAAGTAAGGCTGCAACCCGGCTCGGTCCGTGTGAAAACCAAGCAGGCTTTGGGCGAACTAGCAGTGATACTATTGGAACCGGAGTCTGTGGACAGTTTTTTCCAGTGGGGCTATTTCAATAGCATTTTGTCCCAAACCGAGTACATGGAAACTTACATCATGGAACCTCTGATCTCCAAAATGCTCGCCGAAGATTCGGATTTGAACAAAAGATTTGAGGAAAAAAAAGCATCAAATGCCGACTTTGCGAAATCTCCACGCCAGATCTACCGCTGGTTTTATGAGCAAACGCCCTATTTTGATCAAAACTGGAAGGTAATTCCAGTGGGCAGGGAATGGTAGGTAGCTCGTATCTGAGGCCACATCTGCAAAAGTTCAGGTGTGGCTTTTTACAGTTCAGTCAGGAAAATTGACGCTTCAGTCAGGTTGAATTTTTTCAACTTCGCAAAGCCTTCATATTCGGGTCAAACATTGATACGATATGAACGGCCAACTTTATTTAACTGCTTTATTTTTCTTTTTCCACCTAGGCGTTTCTTCTCAAACGCTGATTACTGGAAAAATCCTGGATGAAAAAGGACAGGCGCTACCAGGCGTAAATGTCTTTATCAAAGGAAGCTTTGACGGGACCAGCAGCTCCATAGATGGAAGCTACGAATTCGAAACCTCGCTTCAGGGAAAACAAACTTTGGTTTTCAAATTTTTAAGTTTTAAAACTCAGGAGCTAGAGCTTAACTGTGAGCAGTCTGAAATCACAGTCCCTGATATTCAACTGGTCGAACTGATCACAGAAATGAATGCGGTGACCATCTCAGCCGGGGCAATGCAGGCATCCGACGAGAGCAAATCAGTCATCTTAAAACCCCTGGATATTGTCACCACACCCAGTGCCATGGGCGATATCATGGGAGCTTTCCAAACCCTGCCCGGCACCAGCACAGTGGGCAATGATGGTCGTTTATTTGTACGTGGCGGCGACGCCAGTGAGGTAGGCATTTATATAGACGGAATGAAGGTGGGCAATGCCTATGGTAGTACCGCCGGAAATGTACCTACCAGAACCCGCTTCAACCCCAATTTATTCAAAGGAACATTTTTTAGTACCGGTGGATATTCGGCAGAATATGGTCAAGCGCTCTCTTCAGCTTTAGCACTGAACACCAAAGATCTTTCGATCAGAAATCAAGGTGACTTGAGCCTGATGACAGTGGGAGGAGGCTACTCCCATACCTTGGCCAATGAACGACAAAGCATCACTGCCAGTGCCAATTACTTTAACCTGGGCCCATACCAGGAACTGATCAAACAAAACCTAGATTTTGAGAAAGCTCCTGAAAGCTGGGATGTGGAGATGGCCGCGCAAAAGAAAACCGGAAAAAATGGCCTGCTAAAGGTTATGGCCAGAACTGAAGCTGGAGGAATGAAACTTTGGCAACCCCTACCCGGCTCTGAAAATAGAGTTTTCATTGACCTCAAGAATAATTATACCTATGCACAGGCCAACTGGCGAAGTGCCTTGAAAAATGATTGGATGATTTTCACCGGATTCTCCTATTCCAAAAACAAAGACAGAATTACCTATGACAGTCTGAAAGTAGAGCGGGAAAGTGAGCTGCTTCACTTCAAGGCTACCGGAATAAAGGACTTTTCGGACCGGTTTTCTGCCAAATTCGGGGTGGAACACTTTGTTCATCCTTTCTCAGAAAAACTGGTAAAAGAAAACCAAAGCCGAGCTTTCAATGACCATGAAACCTATCTATTTACCGAATGGGACTACTACTTCAACAAGAATTTGGTACTCCGAACAGGCTTAAGAGCAGGTAATAGCGAGGTGTCAGATGAAACCTGGATAGACCCTAGAATCTCACTTGCCTACCAACTGGGCGAAAAAGGCCAGCTTTCTGTAGCAGCTGGAAAGTTTCATCAACTTCCGGAGGAAAATTATCGGGTTCTGAACCAGAATCTGAAAAACACCGAATCTAATCACTTGATTTTAAATTATTTGTACTCAAAAGAAGGATACACCTTCCGGGCGGAAACTTTCTACAAGACTTATGATCAACTAGTTACATTTCAAGGAACAGCACAAAATCCGGAATCGCTCGCCAACATGGGGGCAGGGTATGCCAAAGGAATTGATTTTTTCTTCCGGGACCGCAAGACTTTCAAGGAGACTGACTATTGGGTTACCTATAGTTTTGTGGACAGTAAGCGAAGTTTCCATCAATACCAAACTCAGGTCCAGCCTAGCTTTGCCCCACGGCATAATTTCTCCCTAGTCGTCAAGCATTTTATCTCGCCATTGAAATCTCAAATCGGGGCATCTTTCGCCTATAATGACGGATACACCTATACCGATCCAAATGTGGATAACTCAAAGATGAATTCGAAAACAAAATATTTCCAAAACCTAAGTATTTCCTGGAGTTACCTGCCAAAACCAAATCTGATCATACACCTGGCATGCTCCAATGTCCTGGGAAGAGATAACGTATTCGGATATACTTTTAGCCCGAGTACAAATGATCAGGGTGTCTTCGAATCTATCCCTAATGGACAATTAGCACCCAGATTCTTGTTTCTAGGAGTCTTCCTCACCCTATCAAAAGACAAAACAGCAAATAATTTAAACAACCTTTAAAATCAAAAATCATGAAAAAAACTATCCTAACACTCGCAGCTTTCTTGATGTGGATAACTGTAGCATCTGCAAACGACCCAGCTTACGAAGCAGCCATGCAAAAACAAATTAAAGCCATGAATTCCATACCAGATTTAGCTACTTCCCAGCAAGTCACCAATGGGTTTTTACGCATAGCAGAGGCAAAAAATGAAGAATGGCTTCCGCTGTATTATGCGGCCTATAATCAAATCATAGCCGCCTTTCGATTTGAGGTAGATAAGGATCAATACTTTGACCAGGCTATAGAATTGGTGCGAAAAGCTGATGCAATAGCTCCCGGCAACTCTGAAATCACAGCACTTCATGGATATGCTATTATGGGAAAACTAAGCGTAGATCCTGCTTCCCGTGGGCAGGAAATGAGTCCTCAAGCCATGCAGCTATTTGGCAAGGCTATCAACCAGGACAGAGATAATCCAAGAGCTGTGACGCTCATGGCGCAGATGGAATTGGGAATGGCGCAATTTTTCGGCTCTGGACCTGAGAAAGCCTGCGGGATGGCCAGAATGGCTTTGGAAATATTTGAAAAAGAGGAAGCAAAACTAACTGAATCTTACATTCTCCCTACCTGGGGAAAATCTCTGGCAGAAGAGGTCAGTTCTAAATGTAATTAATCCGAAAAACCTATAAAGAAATCCTTTCTCTACTTTATTAAGCGATAGGATTTCTTTGTTTTTAACTAAATTCCCATCATGACAGTAAAACCTGAAAACAGTACCTATCGGCCAGATAGAGGAATTTGGCACAGAACCTCAAGCTTTATACTGATCAACTTAGGAATCGTGATGGTTTTGATGCTGTTCTTTTGTCCCAGGTGTTTTTTGTCCTGGAATGGCCTCAAAGCGCTGTTTCCGGATTTTCTTTTTTCCCTGGCCATCACGGTGGCTATGAGCTATGGAGGCAACAAAGTCGAAACCTATTATGACGATAAGATATCCTGGATCCATCATCCAGTAAAGCGCCTATTCTTTACGAGCTTCACCTATCTGACTTATGCATTTCTGGTATCATTTGTTCTGGTGACCTCCTATGTTCTGATAAAGGGAGATGTTACAATTGACAATTTACCATGGAGAGACCTGTTCGACTATGCGCTCATGCCCATGGGCATAGCCTTGGTGTTTATGGCTTTGTTCACCACGCGCTCATGGTTATTAGAATGGAGAAAGTCAGCACTGGAGGCGGAAATTCTTCGCAATGAAAAACTGGCCAGCCAATACCAATCTCTAAAAGATCAGCTGAACCCACACTTCCTGTTTAATTCGCTGAATGTTCTTTCAAATTTAGTCTATGAAAGCCCGGACAAATCCGCCGCTTTCATTCAAAAGCTATCGAGGATTTATCGCTACGTTTTGGAAGCCCAAAAGGAAGAATTGATTGGAGTGGAAAAGGAAGTCAATTTTGCCAAAAACTACCTGGAGCTTCAGAAGATAAGGTTTGAAGACAGTCTTCAGTTTTCCATTGGAATTGAGGATCAAGAGGGATGGATTCCTCCACTTTCACTTCAGCTGTTATTGGAAAATGCGATAAAACACAATATCATCAGCAATGAAAATCCCTTATTTATCCACATCTATAGAAATCAGGACGAACTATGGATTAGCAATACTTTTCAGCCGAAATCCAGCCAATCGGAACCGTCCACTGGCATAGGATTACAAAATATAAAAATGAGATATCAACTCATTTCCACCAGAAAAATGGAGGTCATCCAGACCGAAGATGAATTCCTTGTCAAACTACCAATCTTAGAGTTATCCACATGAGGATTTTAATTATAGAAGACGAAAAACCTGCATTTAATCTGCTCCTGAAGAAAATCAAGCCGTATTTCCCAACTGCGGAAATTTTTGGAAATTTGGACACTGTTAAAAGTTCGGTAGCATGGTTACGTGAAAATCCAGTTCCGGATTTGATTTTTTGTGATATTCAATTGGCAGATGGAATCAGTTTTGAAATCTTCGAAAATGTCAGATTATCCACACCGATAATTTTTACGACAGCATTTGATCAATATGCAATTAAAGCCTTTCAGGTAAATGCTATTGACTATTTGTTAAAGCCAATTGATCCGGAAGATCTACAAAGAGCTGTGGATAAGTTTAAGGCAAAGGAGATTCGTTCCACTATAGAACTGGACATGCTAAAGTCTCTGCTTTCTCCACCCAATAAATCCTATAAATCCAGGTTTCTAGTCAGGTTTGGAGAGAAGATTCAAAGCATAGCAATAGCGGAAATCTCTCATTTTTTCAGTGAGGAAAGAGTCACATTTTTGCAGACCGTAGCGGGTAAAAAATTTGTGCTGGAAGGGACTTTGGAACAAACAGAATCCCAGTTGAACCCGGATGATTTTTTTAGGATCAACCGCAGGTATCTGGTCAGTGCCCACGCCATTCAGGAAATCTTCTCATACTCGAATAGTAGACTGAAAGTGACTTTAAAAAATTGTGAAGACCAGGATATTCTGATCAGCAGGGAAAAAGTATCGGAATTTAAAAGTTGGCTAGATCGCTGATTTAGATATCCCAAAATTCTAATGTATTTTTTGGGAGGTAAAACAAACGCTACTTAGCCCGGGTGTTCAGCACTTAGAAATCCCAACTCAGGATGGATAGCAAAATATCGACAAATGAAAGAAACAACTGATTACGAGCGGAAACAGGAAGAACTGACCTGGCTGGAAAATCTCCAACTCAATAGCTGGGAACCGGAAGTGATTATCTCGGGTATTACACTGGCCTTCTTATTTGTTTTCCCTGCCAAAATCTATGAGTTTTCGGTCTATTTGATCCAAGAGGTAGGCGTAGGATATCTGCCAAGCTTGTTGATATTGTTTTATCTGACCACTGTGGTTTCTGTTTTCAAGATTTTTTTTGTGGTGCACCTCTGTCTGAGATTTGTTTGGGCGGGTCTGTTAGGGCTTAGCTACGCATTTCCCGAAGGGGTCATCAATCAGAATCTCTTCAAAATAGCGCAGGGATACAATTATCAAAAACCTGCTGATATGGTGTTGAGACTGGAAAAAATCTGCAGCATGACCTTCGCCTATCCCGTTTCCCTGGTGTTGATGTTTCTGATGCTCACCGTTTATTTTGGCTTTTTGATAGCGATATACATCTGGTTTGATTTAAACTTGCTTACACTTTCCATCATTATCCTGCTGAGTCTAGCTGCATTTTTCACCTTGGTACTAGGCAGAAAGAAAACCAAACTAAAGATCTGGTACTCTGAAAGTATGTTGAGCTCTATTTCTGCGATTTACCAAAGTAATCTCGGCAAATGGCTAGCGGTGGTTTATGCCATCTTGATTTTCGCCTTTTCAGTCCCCATCATAATTTCTGACACGGATGATTTCTCTATGTTTAGCAATGACCGGGGATTAATCGAAAAGGAACTGGAGTGGCCTGGAAAGCATCTACACTTCCAGTCCGATCATGTGGCAGGCAGCCGGTTTCCGCGTTCATTTATCCCCAGGGAAGAACTAGATGACGACTACATGAAGCTGGGAATCGCGCGCTACGAGGGAGACGGCAAGATCATCACCGCACTCAATACAGAATTTATCTCTGCCCTGGACTCCATGAAGTGGCAGCCAATTCAGGAAACAGCAGACCTGCATAGAGTGTACATCGACGAGCAACTGGTACCGATCGAAACCTGGTCGAAGCATAGGATCGGGGGGACCAAGCAAAAAATTTATCAGACAGGCATAGACATTTCAAATCTAGCAGAGGGTACCCATACGCTACGAGTAGAAAAACTACTGTTGAAATACGGTTTTATAGACAATCAGGCCGAGCTGATTACGATAGAACATTGGGATCAGTTTGAATTTATAAAACGGTAATTTACGTTTTGTAACGGATTTTTTAAATTTAAGATATTCTAATCCCAAAAACTATGAGATTCCTAACTCTATTGAGTTTGCTTACCCTTTCTTTTTTCGGTATTTCCTGTTCCAATAACGCAACTAAAGAAGTACAACTAATCGATTTAAAGGAATTGATTGTTGACACCCTGTATTTGGAAAAGGATACCCTTACCAAGGAATTAGGGACAAATTTCAATTACATTAAAAGAGGAGGGGAAGAATTTCTGATTACCTCCAGACAGCATAGATTTATCGAGTATAGCTATCCCGAAGGAAAGCTAATGAGAGATCAATTCTATGAGAAAGAAGGGCCTGATGGAATAGGAAGTTTTTTACCGGTTAGTTTCACTGATGACAGCTCGGTTTGGTTCGTATCCTTTCAGAAGTTAATCCAGGCTGATCAAAAAGGGAAAGTGTTGGCTCGTTACAACCTTCCTGCGGAGCCAACCGATCGATTCGCAGTCAATTATAATACTTTGGCTGGCACAAAAGCCATGAACGTCGATGGTAGGATTATGATCCCCGATGTACCTTTTGTGCTGAAAGAGTCTTTACTTAATTATGAAAATTGGCTGCTGAAATTTAACCCCAAGGACAGTTCTATCAATTATGTGAAATTCAAATACCCGAGTAAGTACCTGGAATTTTTGGATGACCCGACTTTCGCTACCTACCAAAATGGATATAATAAGGCTGAAGATCTTCATCTAATTTCCTTCCCTGCGGATGACTCTTTGTTGGTCATTTCACCAAATTCTCAGAAATGGGTTTTTGCGGGAGTGAATGATCAAATGGAATTTTTAGTGGGTAGAACAGCGCAACAAGGGGAATACACTGCTTTCTTACCAAATGAAAATACTAGCAAATATAGTTGGGTAGATTATGATCCAACTGCGCAGGTATATCTCCGAGAGGCGATAATAAGGGCAGATAGTAAAGCAAATCGTGAGGAAGGCATACGACCGCTTTCAAAACTTGTGATCCTTGATAGAGATTTTGAAAAAATCGGAGAAGTGACTTTACCGGATCTTACCCGAGGGTTTTCAACCCCTGACGGATATTACCTATACCTAGGATATCCGCACTCCGAGGATGAGGTAGCATTTGGGAAACTTGATTTCTCTAAAATAAACCCTAGGAAATAATACTAAGTAACTATTGAAGTGTTGAAGCGGAAAAAACCAGTTTCTAGCCGCGCTCTTTGCGCTTACTTAATGTCCTTCGTGGTTAAAAAAAGTGCATAAAAAAAGCGAGACTATTCAGTCTCGCTTTTTACTTGTAGTTCTATTTCTTCTCCAGATTCATCTAGGAACCTGTATTCCGTCACTGGTAGTGAAGAATCTTTGATCAGTTTAATCCACTTATTATACTTGAAAAACCACTTTACTCTTCGGCTGATAATGCCTGTAGTGAAGTATGCGTGCAGGTAGGGATGCAGCCCAATTTGGATTTTACTCACATTCTGGATGGTAGCAATATGCTCCAGGTCTTTTTCCAGCTTATCGGCCACCAGGATAGAAGCCTGGATTTTGCCCGTTCCGTTACAGGATGGGCAGGTTTCTTTGGTCACAATGTTGACCTCTGGCCTTACTCGCTGTCTAGTGATCTGCATGAGCCCAAATTTGCTCAGCGGCAAAACAGTATGCTTAGACCTGTCAGACTGAAGCTCATTTTTCATCGCTTCGTAGATGGCTTTCTTGTTATCGGCCTTCTTCATATCGATGAAGTCTACGACGATGATGCCTCCCATATCCCGGAGGCGCAGCTGTCTGGCAATTTCTTTAGCGGCGACCAAGTTTGTTTTTAATGCTGTCGATTCTTGGTCACTTTCCTGATTGGATTTGTTGCCACTGTTCACATCTATGACGTGAAGGGCTTCGGTGTGCTCGATGATCACGTATCCTCCTTGAGGGAGGCTTACCGTCTGTCCAAACAGGCTTTTGATCTGCTTTTCAATTCCAAAATTTTCAAATAGCTTGGCCTTACCGTTGTAAAGCCTGACAATTTTTTCTTTTTCAGGAGCGATGTTCCTGATGTAGGATCTGATCTGATCGTAGGTAGATTCTTCTTCTACGGTGATTGCGTCGAATGATTCGTTGAGCAGGTCTCTCACTAGTGATGAAGCCATACTCATCTCTCCGATTATCTTGTCGCGACTTTTGGCTTTCAGCAATTTGGCCATGCCTTCTTCCCAGTTGGTCAGGAGGTTGCGAAGGTCTTTATCCAGATCACTCACGGATTGCCCTTCAGCCACTGTCCGGATGATAACACCGAAATTGGCAGGCTTGATTGATTTGATTAGCCTTAAAAGTCTTTTTCTTTCCTCGTTGCTACGGATCTTCTTGGAGACGTTTACCGAATCCGAGAAGGGTACCAGCACAAGGTATCGACCTGGCAGAGAGAGCTCACAGGATAGTCGAGGTCCTTTGGTAGAAATGGGTTCTTTGACGACCTGCACCAATATTTGTTGGTTTTTGGAGAGTGGACCGGATATCTTTCCAATCTTCTCTATTTCAGGTTCGTTGTCAAACCCCTTCAGGTTATAATTGCCGTAGTTATTGTTGCGCACCATTTTGGTGAACTTCGTCAAGCTGTTGAAATTCGGCCCGAGGTCCTGGTAATGGAGAAAGGCGTCTTTCTCATACCCTACGTCTATGAATGCTGCATTGAGCCCATTGACGATTTTGCGGACTGTACCCAGGTAAATATCCCCCACTTTGAACTGATTGTCCATTCCTTCGGAATGCAACTCAACCAGGCTTTTATCTTGTAAAAGGGCAATTCGACTTCCGTTTTGAGCAGAATCGATTAACAATTCCGTACTCAAAATCTCGTCTTATTAAATGATGTAAATGAACGTGTACTCAGGTGACAATAAGAAGAAGTGTATTACTTCTTCTTATGTCTGTTTTTTCTTAGTCTCTTCTTACGCTTGTGCGTAGCGATCTTATGTCTTTTTCTTTTCTTTCCGCAAGGCATAGTCTTTGGATTTAGTAGTGATACAATAATTTATAGCTGATCGAGATAAGTATCCACTGTGCCGATAATCGTAGGATCATCGGTCAGCTCTTTTACTTTCTCAAACTGAGCTTTTGCTTTGTTTTTTTGATCGGATTCGAAATAGCTCACGCCCAGGTAAAACTGCCCCTGTAGATTATCCGGATGGTATTTCACCAACTCTTCAAATCGCTCAGTGGCACGCTTGTATTGGCCGGATTGCATAGATAAAATGCCCATGTTGAATAGTCCATCTTCATTTTGAGGGTCTTCTTCTAAGATCTCTCTTAGCATGGTAATGCCCTGCATTGGGTTGGACGAGGACACATAAGTCATCGCTATCTTGGTTTTCAAATCCAATCGGGTGGGATCATTATCCAACACCAGATTTAAATACTTCCGGGTCTGCTCGGCTGTGTAGTTTACTTTCTCCTGATCTAGCGCAAAGCTAAACGCTTCGTAATAGGCATTTCCTGCCTTTTCTGCCAGTTCAGTTTCTGGCCTATTTTCATAAGCCAGACCTAGATAATATCCCGCACTGTCGTATTTCCCTATCTCCTGATAGATGCCAGCCAATTCTTCGGAAGAAGACACTATATCTTCGCTCGATGAATCCTCTTTCACCTGTAGCTTCAAGGTATTGAGCTGAAGCTGCTGATCTGGAGTAAGTTCAGGCTCATGCATCGCTATGGCTTCAGTAGATTCTGAGGATGCTGCGGCATTATCTTGCGATACTCCATCAGCTTGCCCTTCATTATCCACCACCACACTAGGAAGCGCGTACAATCCTGCGATAGCAAGCACTCCCACTACGATGAGTATGAGCTGAGTTTTTTTCATGTCAAATACTCTTCAGACTTAGTCCTGAGGAGCAAGTTCCTTGATCTTTTTACTGTTTTTGATCTTCTCAACAAACACCTTAGACGGCTTGAATGCCGGAATGTAATGCTCATCGATCACGATCGCTGTGTTTTTAGAAATGTTTCGGGCGATTTTTTTAGCTCTCTTCTTATTGATGAAGCTACCAAATCCTCTCACGTAGATGTTGTCTCCTTCGGACATGGAGTCCTTCACTACCTTGAAGAACGCTTCGATAGTTTGTGTCACATCATCCTTCTGGATACCTGTTTTGTCCGAAATCTTAGTGATTACTTCTGCTTTAGTCACTGTAATATTAATTTAGAAATTACGAAATAAGCTTAACAACCTATTAACCAAGTGTTTTTGGGACTGCAAATGTACGAGAACCATTGCAATTAAAAAACAAATTCATGAAAATTAGCTTGATTTGTAGAATAGACGCTTCACTACCATGACCCAAAAAACTACTGACTATCAGGCTTTTTCACACCAAATCATCACTTGGTACCAGCAAAATCCAAGAGATTTACCATGGCGCGGAACACGTGATCCGTATAAAATTTGGCTCTCAGAAATCATTTTACAGCAAACTCGTGTGGCCCAAGGGTTACCTTATTATTACGCTTTTTGCGAAGCTTACCCCACGGTGAAGGAGCTCGCCCTAGCAGCAGAAGAAGATGTTCTCAGGCTCTGGCAGGGGCTGGGCTATTACAGCCGCGCGAGGAACCTGCACTTTTGTGCCAAAACTATCTGGTTTGAATTGGACGGAAAGTTCCCTGATACTTATGAGGGGCTGCTCAAACTTAAAGGAGTGGGAAACTATACCGCGGCTGCCATCGCCAGTTTTGCATTTGGAGAGGCCAAAGCCGTGGTGGACGGAAATGTGTTCCGGGTCCTCGCCAGGTACTTTGGGATAGAAACAGACATTGCCAGCGGCAAAGGGAAAAAAGAGTTTGAAGCGCTGGCAAATGAAATCATCCCTATAGCTGATCCGGCAGAATTCAATCAGGCCATGATGGACTTTGGCGCAAGGCAATGCACTCCCAAGAGCCCAAACTGTACCATTTGCCCTGTCAGAAACACCTGTTTTGCACACCTATATAATATGGTGCCCGAATTGCCCGTAAAAATCAACAAAGTCAAAGTTCGCGAGAGGCACTTCCACTATTACGTGATCCGCTGTGGGGAAAAATGGGTGTGGAACAAGCGAACCGCTGGAGACATCTGGGAAGGGTTGTACGATTTTCCCAAAGTCGAAGAAGGGGTAAACCAAGCGGAAATCATGGCTGGGGCACATGAGATTTCGACCCATAAACACACTTTCCCAAAAAATTACCGGCACATTTTGTCTCATCAGAAACTCAATGCGGTTTTCTCAGAAATAGAAATCGCAGAAAAAAATTTCGCAAATCTGGAAAAATGGTGTGAGGATGAGGGGTTTGTTTTGGTAGAGGAAAGTAAAATCGAATATTTGGCTAAGCCAAAGTTAATCGTGAACTTTTTGAACGATCAGGGGATTTGAGTAACTTCAAGTTGACAACTTTTTCAATCATCAAAAACCAACAGAATAATGGCAGGAGTTAATAAAGTAATCTTGGTAGGCAATCTAGGTGCAGATCCAGAAGTGAAGTATCTGGAAGGTGACAATGTGGTCGCAAATCTACGTCTAGCCACCACTGAAGCCTATAAAAACCGGAATGGCGAGCGCGTGGAGCAAACAGAGTGGCATGACCTAGAGCTCTGGGGAGGCCAGGCCAAAGTCGCAGAGCAATACCTCAAAAAAGGCAGCCAGATCTACGTCGAAGGCAAAATCAAAACCGATAGCTGGCAGGATGAGCAGGGACAAAACCGCTACCGCACTAGAATCAGGGTTTTGAGCTTTACCATGCTGGGTAGCAGACCAGACGGAGCAGGAGGCGGAGGAGGATCAGCTCCTCAGCAGTCTTATCAGCCAAAACCGAATGCAGCGGCCGCCGCTACCCCTTCCTCACCGGCACCGGCCACAGACACGGATGATGACGACCTTCCATTTTAATAATTTGATCCCCTGGAAGTTATTTTCAGGGGAATCTTTTAATTTTGTACCAACCACTGCGGTTTAATACATGGACGATCCTTACCCGAGTTACCATTTACTCGCTCAGATTAATACCCCATCGGTATCCTATCTGATAATAAATGGATTGCTTTTTACCCTATTACTCCTGGGCTCTGCCTTGGTTTCCGGTTCGGAGGTTGCGTTTTTTTCGCTTTCTAATGAAGATCTAAATCAACTCGATGAAGAAAATTCAGACCGGGGCAAGAAAGTAGTACGCCTGGTACAATCACCCAAAAAACTGCTTAGCACCATTCTTATTTTGAATAACCTGATCAACATCGGGATAGTGACCCTGACTACCTTTGTGTCCTGGTCCATCTTTGGGATGAATGCCACTGGAATCGTTGTGATCCTGATCCAGACCATAGGGGTGACCTTCGCCATCGTGTTTTTTGGAGAAATCGTCCCAAAAGTCTATGCAAACAATGCCAAAATCAGCTTTAGTTTAACCATGGCTCCAGCGATCAGTTTTTTTTCCACCATGCTGAAGCCTATCTCGGTTTTCTTGATGTCCTTCAGTAATCTCATCGAGAAGCGAATAGAAAAAAAAGGCTACTCCCTATCTGTCAATGAGCTAAACCAAGCCTTAGACCTCACCACGGAAGACACTCCTAACGAGGAGCGAGAGATCCTTCGTGGAATAGTGAACTTCGGTACACTCACTGTAAAACAAGTCATGCAAAGCCGCATGGACATCACAGCCATAGATATAGAGATGGACTTCCATGAGCTAATGGACAAAATCAACAAAAGCGGCTACTCTAGGATTCCTGTATTTGAAGAGACTATAGACAACATCCAAGGGATCCTTTATATCAAAGACCTCCTTCCCTACATAGAAAGAGACGAGGACTTCAAATGGAACGAGCTGATCCGAAAGAGTTTCTTTGTACCTGAAAACAAGAAGGTAGACACCCTACTGAAGGATTTCCAGCAGAAAAGAGTGCACATGGCCATAGTAGTAGATGAGTATGGAGGGACCTCCGGACTGGTGACTCTGGAAGACCTGATCGAAGAAATTATCGGGGAAATCAACGATGAATTTGATGACCACGACGATATATTCTTTCAGGAAATCGATTCCTCCACTTTTATATTTGAAGGAAAGGTTTCCCTGAATGATTTCTGCAAAAAACTGGAGTTAGATCCACAGCTTTTCGAAGACGTCAAAGGCGAAAGTGAATCCTTGGGTGGCTTACTGCTGGAGCTGAACACCAAGCTGCCCAAAAATGGAACAAAAATCACTTTTGGAGAATTTGTATTCACCATTTTGGCAGTAGATGCCCGCAAAATCAAAAAAGTAAAAGTTTTCATCAACTCTCAGGACAAAGATTCCGTCAGCCCCCATACAGACTGATAACTAGGGATTTATAATATTTCTGGTTTTAGTGTAATTTCAGAATATAATTTGCCATAGCATTCTCCCGCACCAGAATTCAGGAGTTGGAATAATTTATTTCGATTATTTATTACATTTTTTTTAAAAGAAATTTTCAGAAATCTGAATTTTTATATTTCTGCTTGTTTTTTCACAAACAAGCTCAAAAAAACACCCTATCTTTCCCTAAACTTAGATAACTTGTAAGCTTTGAGTAAAAAAAATTAACCAGATTCTCAATTGCCAAAAAATCAAAAAAGTTAATATCCATAAAAAATAAGGCACTAAAGCAGCCGTTTCATTGCCTTAATTTTAATAGGATAAATTTTTTCTGTAATTTTTGGAAATTTTGAACCTAATAAATCCTAGAAAAATGCAAGAAGGTTTGTATCGATCGGAGTTTGAGCATGACTCCTGCGGTATAGGTGCGGTTGTCGATTTGAGTGGAACCCCTACACACGAAACAATCAGCGATGCCTTATATATGCTGAGCAATATGGAGCACCGTGGCGGTCGGGGAGCAGATCCCAAGACTGGCGACGGAGCCGGCGTATTAATACAAGTACCTCACGAGTTCCTAAAGGATGTCACGGCGAGGGCTGAGATCACTCTGCCCGAATCCGGATCCTATGGAGTGGGTATGACTTTTTTCCCAAAGAATAAGCAGCTATTCCTTAAGTCCAAGGAACTGCTGAATAAAATAGTGGAAGAGCTAGACTTTGAAGTCATCGGCTACAGATCTGTACCTGTAGATGAGACAGTGCCCGGGTCTGGAGCCCTGGAGGTAATGCCTAATATTGAACAGCTATTTGTCAAGCATAAAAAAGCATTGACCGGAATAGAGCTGGAGAGAAAGCTATATGTCCTGAGAAACTACGCCACATCGGAGATCAACTCTAAGATACCGGGTGTAAATAACTCATTCTACTTTGCCAGCTTCAGTAGCCGTACACTTATATATAAAGGACAGTTAAGAACTGATCAGGTTTTGCCATTCTATAAGGATCTGCAAAACTCAAGAATAGAATCCGCATTTGCGATTGTACACTCCCGGTTTTCTACCAACACCTTCCCTAACTGGAGGCTGGCGCAGCCATTCCGATTCCTATCCCATAATGGGGAAATCAACACCATCCGAGGCAATCTGAACAAGATGAAGTCCAAGGAAAACCTGATGAAATCAAAGTATTTCTCAGATGAGGAGCTGTCAAGATTGATGCCTATCACTGATAAGCAAAAGTCTGATTCCGCCAACTTGGATGCTATGGTCGAGCTACTCACGCTGAGTGGCAGATCCCTTCCGCATGCTATGATGATGCTGGTACCAGAAGCTTGGCAAGACAATGAGGTGATGGACCGAGACCGAAAATCCTTCTACAAATTCCACGCTTCCTTAGTAGAGCCTTGGGATGGACCGGCAGCCTTGCTATTTACAGATGGCAAATCTGTAGGTGCCACCCTGGACAGGAATGGACTTCGCCCACTGCGTTACTTCGTGACTAAGGATGATCGATTGATTCTTTCTTCTGAGGCAGGAGCTCTCCCTATCCGGGAAGCAACTATAGTGGACAAAGGAAGGATCAGTCCTGGCCGAATGATCTGGGCAGATCTGGAGAAAAAAAGAGTCCTTTTTGATGAAGAGGTGAAAGGTGAAATCTGCAAGTCTCAGCCTTACGAAAAGTGGGTTGCTGATCAGCGCATCAAACTCCGACTAGAGGACGACCCTAAAACACTGACACATCCTTATTCCACCGAAGAGATCAAAAAACGCCAAACCATTTTTGGCTATACTTCTGAGGAACTGAAAGTAGTACTCAGTCCTATGGGAAATACTGCCTATGAAGCCATTGGCTCCATGGGTGCAGACACCCCACTAGCTGTACTCTCTAAGGAAAGTCAGCATATTTCCAATTACTTCAAGCAGCTATTTGCACAGGTAAGTAATCCACCGATCGACCCGATCCGAGAGCGATTGGTTATGTCCCTATTTACCCGATTAGGGGTAGGGCAAAATATCCTAGAAGAAAGCCCAAGACACACGCGGCAAATTCACATTTCTCAGCCGGTACTTCTCAATGAAGACTTAGAAAAAGTCAAAAACATGGAAGGCTTTGGCTATAGATGTGCCACCTTGAGTAGTTTGTTTGTGGCAGACCATAAGCCCGGAAGACTCCTGGAGGCACTGGATAAAATCTGTGAGGATGCAGAAAAGGCCATTTCTGAAGGGAAAAATATCATCATCATTTCTGATAGAAATAGCACCATAGAATATGCCCCAATTCCTTCATTACTGGCAATAGGCGCTGTTCACCATCATTTGGTCAAAAAGAAAATCCGTACCAGTGCAGGCTTGGTTTTGGAATCCGGAGACATCCGGGAGACCCACCATTTTGCTACAGCCATAGGTTATGGAGCTTCTGCTATCAACCCATATTTGGCACTGGAATCTCTCAAAGAGATGTACGAAAAAGGCGAACTGCCTAATGCGAAAAGCCAAAAACAGGTGTTTTCAAACTACCAAGCGGCAATTGGCAAGGGACTGCTCAAAGTACTCTCCAAAATGGGAATCAGTACCTTGCAGTCTTACCAAAGCGCGCAGATCTTCGAGGCTATTGGCCTAGGCCCAGAGGTAATAGACCGATGCTTCAAAGGAACCATCTCTAGAATCAGCGGGATCTCCTTCAATGAACTGGCCGAAGAAGTATTGATCAGGCACACTGCGGCGTTTACCACTGATTCTCCAGTCCTTCAGCAGGGCGGGGTCTATCAATGGAAGCGTAGAGGTGAAAAACACCTATTCAATCCAGAGTCGATTCACTTGCTACAGAAGTCTACCCGTCTTAATGACTTTGGACTTTATAAAAAATTCGCAAATAAAATCAACGAGCAATCCAAAGATGCGCTCACTTTAAGGGGCCTGTTCGAATTCAAAAAGCGAATTTCAGTCCCAATAGATGAGGTAGAACCTGCTAGCTCCATCATGCGAAGATTTGCCACCGGAGCAATGTCCTTTGGGTCGATTTCCCATGAAGCGCATTCTACCTTGGCCATCGCAATGAATAGAATCGGCGCCAAAAGTAACTCCGGAGAAGGAGGAGAGGATGAGGTACGTTTTCAGAAGAAAGAAAATGGAGATTGGGAGCGTTCCGCTATCAAGCAGGTAGCATCCGGTAGATTTGGTGTCACCAGCAACTACCTCAGCAATGCTGCCGAAATCCAGATTAAAATGGCTCAGGGCGCTAAACCCGGAGAAGGTGGACAGCTTCCGGGACATAAGGTAGATGAATGGATAGGAAGAGTGAGACATTCCACTCCTGGAGTAGGACTTATCTCACCTCCACCGCATCACGATATTTACTCCATAGAAGATCTAGCTCAGCTTATCTATGACCTGAAAAATGCCAATAGAGAAGCCCGTATCAACGTAAAACTGGTTTCCCAAGCCGGTGTAGGTACCGTGGCAGCAGGTGTAGCCAAAGCCATGGCAGATGTGATCCTAATCTCTGGAGCTGACGGCGGTACAGGCGCATCACCACTTAGCTCAATAAGACATGCTGGGCTGCCATGGGAGCTTGGTCTTTCTGAAGCGCATCAGACTTTGGTGAAAAACAACCTGAGAAGCAGGGTAGTCCTACAGACAGATGGACAGCTGAGAACAGGCCGCGACCTGGCTATTGCTACCTTGCTGGGAGCCGAAGAGTGGGGCATATCCACTGCGGCTCTGGTAGTAGAGGGCTGTATCATGATGAGAAAATGTCATTTGAACACCTGCCCAGTAGGTATCGCAACGCAGAACCCTGAGCTTCGTAAGCTATTTACAGGTGATCCTGACCACGTAGTCAATTATTTCCAATTCCTCGTACAGGATCTTCGTGAAATTATGGCATCTCTAGGTTTCCGCACTGTAGATGAAATGGTAGGACAAAGTCACGTTCTTCAGTCTACCGGCCATTTAAATCACTGGAAATGGGATAAAGTAGACCTGAGCCCGATTTTCCACAAAGTGGAAGTGCCTGATCATGTAGGTATCCATAAGCAAATAGACCAAGACTTCGAACTTGAGCATGTTTTGGATCGCAAACTGATCAAAGCAGCACATGCTTCCCTAGAGCAAGCGATGCCTTCCTCGGCAAAATTCGAGATAAAAAATACGGACAGATCGGTAGGCGCTATGCTTTCCAATGAAATCTCGAAGATATTTGGAAGCCCGGGACTACCCGAGGATACGATTAACTTTAAGTTCCACGGATCTGCAGGACAGACCTTCGGGGGATTCCTGACCAAAGGAATCAATTTCGAACTGGAAGGCGAAGCTAATGATTACTTTGGCAAAGGGCTATCCGGTGGCAAGCTGATCATTTACCCAAGCCGTAATGCACGATTTGCACCAGAAGAGAACATCATCATCGGAAATGTCGCCTTCTATGGAGCTACCTCTGGTGAAGCTTACATTAACGGTAAAGGCGGCGAGCGATTCTGCGTGAGAAACTCAGGTGTACACACTGTAATCGAAGGCATAGGAGATCACGGATGTGAATATATGACAGGTGGGTTAATGATCAACTTAGGTGAGGTAGGAAGAAATTTTGCAGCAGGTATGAGTGGAGGAACAGCCTACATCTTGAATGATTATGTATCCGAAGTCAACCCTGAGCTGGTAGACATTGATCCAATGGAAGAGGAAGACTTCTCTACTATCAAGACTTACCTGAAAAGGCATGTAAAACTGACCAAATCCAGATTAGGAGCACAGTTCCTGGAGGATTGGGACAATTCAAAACAAAAATTTATCAAAGTAATGCCGAGAGATTACAAGGCGGTATTGCAGAAAAGAGCATTAGAACAATCAAAATCATTGGTGTAAAATGGGAGCAAAAGAAGGTTTTTTACAATTCAAAAGAGAAACTCCGGTTACCCGTGATCCAAAATCAAGAGTAGGTGACTACAAGGAGATATATGAGCCATTTCCTGCCGAAAAGTTAAATCAACAGTCGGCCAGGTGTATGGACTGTGGCATACCCTTTTGTCATAGTGGATGTCCGTTAGGAAATATCATTCCTGATTTCAACGACGCTGTGTATAATGAAGAGTGGGAAGAAGCCATTAAAATTCTGAGAAGTACCAATAACTTCCCGGAATTCACTGGTAGAATCTGCCCGGCTCCTTGTGAAGCCAGCTGCGTGTTAGGTATCAATAAAGATCCGGTGGCAATAGAATTGATCGAGAAGAACATTGCAGAAAAAGCATATGAACTAGGCTTGATCGAAGCTAAACCTCCAAAAACCAGAACCGGTAAGCAAGTCGCTGTGATCGGATCTGGACCTGCAGGACTTGCTGCAGCGGACCAATTGAACCAAGCAGGTCATGAGGTTACCTTGTTTGAAAAAGACACTAAACCCGGAGGTCTTCTCCGATTTGGTATTCCAGATTTCAAATTAGAAAAATGGGTGATCGACAGAAGAATAGAATTCATGAAGAAGGAGGGAGTAATATTCTCCTGTGACACTGAGGTAGGAATCAATATCAAAGCCGAAAACATCCTGAAAAACTTTGACGCCGTGGTATTATCCACAGGCGCAGGACAGCCACGTGCCTTGAACATCAAAGGTAGCAATGCCAAAGGCGTTCACTTTGCGATGGAATTTCTGGGACAACAAAACAAGGTGGTATCTGGAGAAATCGAAGAAAACCCGATCTCCGCTAAAGGAAAACATGTAGTAGTAATCGGTGGAGGAGATACTGGAAGTGACTGTATAGGCACATCCAATCGTCACGGAGCCGCATCTATTACCCAGCTGGAGTTACTGCCAAAGCCTCCTCAGCAAAGGAATACACTAAACCCTTGGCCCGAATGGCCAATGACGCTACGTACGTCCTCCAGCCATGAAGAAGGAGCTGATCGGGTATTTTCTATTCTTACCAAGGAATTTACAGTAGATGAGCAAGGACAAGTCACTGGCTTGAAACTAGTAGACCTGGAGTGGACGCATAAGGACGGGCGCATGGTATTCGAAGAAATAGAAGGAACAGAGCGTACTATTCCTTGTGACCTAGCCTTCTTGGCAATTGGATATACTGGCCCTGCTCAAAATGGCCTCTTGGATGCTTTCGGCGTACAAACCATGGAAAACACCCTTCCAAAATCCAAAAATTACCAAAGCACAAATGCTAAGGTCTTCTTGGCCGGGGATATGAGAAGAGGTCAATCCCTGGTGGTATGGGCGATTTCTGAAGGTAGAGAAGCTGCTGTAAAAGTAGATGAGTTCCTAATGGGAAGCTCTGCATTGCCTCAAAAAGACGAATCTTACTTCCAAGTAGAAGAGCAACTGGCAACTTCCAAAATAAGTTAAGCCGACCGCCGCTACTGCTATTAAAAAGCCACTCAGGGACCTGGTTCTTGAGTGGCTTTTACTTTCAGCAAGCTGGTTTTAGTTATTTCCTCCGCCTCGCCTGCGCGGATTATCTTCAATCTGGGCATTAGGCCTGCCCCTTCTTCTTTCACTTCTCAGCTCCTCCTTTAGAGCTATCCATTGGGCTCTCTGCTCCTCGGTCAAGACCAACTGAATCTCCTCATCCTGAGCTTTCATTTCCGCACGCATGGCCTGCATCTGAGCTCTTCGCTCCTCAGCTTCAGCTTTGCGCTCCGCCATTTCTGCTTCTCTCTTTTTCGCATATTCAAGATTGATTTCCAAAATCTGCTTTTGCTGTTCCTCAGACAATTGCAGCTGCTCTGCCATTTTCTCAGTGCTCATCTTCGCTCTTTGCTCAGGGCTAGGTCTATCCCCACCTCTTTTTTGCGCCATTGTGCCCAGGCTGATCATGACCATCATGCCTGTAGCTAAAATCCATTTGTTCATCTGTTTTATAGTTAGTTACATGGATTAGACAGAGCACAGCTCCTTCGGTTTAATCTATGCATACTCAAAACATGTTAACAAATCTAAATCACCTATTGCTCCTCCATAAGCTCCTGTGGATCCTTCCCTTTAGCAATCTTTGGTTTGATCAAAAGCCGAAGACTAGGATCAAAACTGAGGTAGTTCCAAGACCAATCCAGGAAAATAAAAAGTTTGTTTTTGACACCTAGTATGGCCATCAAATGCACAAAAAGCCATGTGAGCCAGGCCATAACTCCCTGAAATTTAATAAATGGAAGATCCACTACGGCCAGTTTTCTCCCTACCGTGGCCATGGATCCCAAATCTTTATAGGCAAAGGGTTTTGTACCTTTGCCTTTTTGCTTTTGGATCAAATTGAAGCCTAGATTTTTCGCCTGTTGCAGCGCTACCTGTGCTACCTGTGGATGGCCATTAGGATAGTCTTCAGTTTTCATCAGACTCACATCTCCAAGGGCGTATACTTCAGGACAATCTACTATTTCGGACTGCTCATTGACCAGAATCCTTCCATTCGGAGCAAAATGCTGATCTTTCAACCCTCCAATTTGAACTGGCTTGATACCAGCTGCCCAAAGCAAGGTGTGCGTCTCTATGGGGGCTTTTCCTTCCAGCGTCACCTCCTTGCCATCGTAATTCTTCACCATGGTATCTAGCATCACCTCCACCCCCAACTTTAGGAGGTATTTCAAAGCGCTGTCCTTTGCTTCTTTGGACATAGGTGCCAGCAAGGTAGGACCTGCTTCTATCAGCACGATTTTCATATTGTGAAAATTCAGCTCTGGGTAATCTTTAGGAAGCACATTATTCCGCAGGTCTGCCATTGCTCCGGCGAGCTCCACTCCGGTGGGACCTCCACCTACTATCACCACATTCATCAGCGCCTTGCGGTCTTCAGCTTTCTCTATATTAATCGCCCGCTCATAATTTGAAATGATTTTATTCCGAATGAATAAGGCTTCCGACACGGATTTCATGGGTGATGCGGCTGCTTCTATGGATTTAGATCCAAAATAGTTCGTATCAGCGCCCATGGCCAATACCAGATGGTCGTAATCTAGATAGCCTACATTGGTGTAAACACGCTTGATCTTTTGGTCAAAATAATCCACCTCAGCCATCCTGAAGATCACATTGGTAGATTTATGAAAAACTTTGCGAAGCGGAAATGAAATGGCGCTAGGCTCCAACCCGGCTGTAGCCACCTGGTAAAACAAGGGCTGAAACTGATGGTAGTTGTTCTTATCCAGAAGAATCACCTGAAAGGGCTTGTTCATTAAGTCCCGCGCCAGCTTGAGGCCTGCAAATCCGGCTCCTATGATGACTACTTTGGGATAATTTGACTTGGGGATATTTGGAAGGACTGTAGAGGAATGGTCCGTCATAGTACGAGCAATTTAAAAGCTTAAAATTAATTGATTAGATAGGGCTCATTTGACTGTTCAATTAACAAATTCTCTGCTTAGAATCGTTCATATTTCTACCTAAACGAAAAGAATTACTATTTTTACCACCCAAATAACGAGAACTATGGGAAGAGCATTTGAATTCCGAAAAGAGAGAAAATTCAAGCGTTGGGACAAGATGTCCAAGGTATTTACGCGGCTAGGGAAAGAAATCGTAATGGCGGTGAAATCCGGCGGACCTGACCCAGCCTCCAACCCCAAACTGCGGACCATCATCCAAAACGCCAAAGGCGCCCAAATGCCTAAGGACAGAATCGAAGCTGCGATCAAACGTGCTTCCAACAAAGACGAAAAAGATTACGAAGAAGTAGTATATGAGGGCTATGGGCCATTTGGTATAGCTGTAGTAGTCGAGGCCTCCACAGACAATATCAACAGAACAGTGGCTAATGTAAGAAGTTACTTTTCGAAGGCTGGAGGATCTTTGGGAACCTCCGGTTCGGTGGTGTTTATGTTTGACAGAAGAGCTGTGTTCCGCTTTGCGAAGGATGCACTTGACCTGGAAGAAATGGAGCTGGAGCTAATCGATTTTGGATTAGTAGATATTGACGAAAATGAAGGAGAGATTTTCGTTTACACTGAATTCGAGGATTTTGGTGTGATGCAAAAAGCTTTAGAAGAAAAAGGAATAGAAGTCATCAGTGCGGATTTCCAGCGCTTCCCTACCACTCTCACCGAACTAACGGAAGAGCAGGAAGAAATCATCAACAAGATGATTGATAAAATGGAAGAAGACGATGATGTGAACCAAATATTCACCAATATGGCCTAGGCTTTTGCCGGGCCTTTTTTTATGAATTTCCCCAAAAGAGAAAATTTCCGACCCACAGAAAAACCCCTGATCATCGTGGGTAGTAAAAACCCCGTCAAAATAGCCTGCACGGAAATTGCATTTGCTGAAACATTCAACAGAAACTATCTGGTCAATGGCATCAGTGCAGCATCTCAGGTACCTGATCAGCCCCATGGTGACAAAGAAACTTACC
Source organism: Algoriphagus sp. TR-M9 (assembly GCF_027594545.1). NCBI lineage: Bacteria > Pseudomonadati > Bacteroidota > Cytophagia > Cytophagales > Cyclobacteriaceae > Algoriphagus > Algoriphagus halophytocola. The sequence continues at coordinate 4,281,275 of NZ_CP115160.1, forward strand.
TAGGAGCCAAAAACAGGGTCATGAATGCCAAAAGGACTTTTCCAGAAGCCGATTATTGGGTGGGGATAGAAGGGGGAGTGGCCGACGATGACAATGGAATGTATGCTTTTGCCTGGATATACATTGAAGACAAGGCGGGCAAGCACGGCAAGGCCAAAACCGGGACATTTTATCTCCCACAAGCTGTGGCAGACCTGGTCCATGCCGGTTTGGAGCTAGGTAAAGCGGATGACCAATTCTTTTCCCAGCATAATTCCAAACAGCAGGGAGGATCAGTAGGCATACTCACCAAAGGCGTATTAACTAGGCAATCCTATTATAGTCAGGCAATTATATTAGCACTGATCCCATTCATCAATAAAGAAATATATTGAAATGGATTCTTTTTGAAAATTTTTTCAAGAAGTTTTAACAAATGGAAAATATTTTACCTATTATTGGATAATTGAAATTTAATCCTTTGATTTATCCAATACACACGAATTATTCCAATTCGTGATGGATGAGCTAGAAAAGTAGAAGTTGCTTTAATCACCCCTAAAATTAAGTAGCTTATGGCCTCTCCTCGGAGAGGCCTACTTTTTTCAGGTTTTTCAGAAAGTTTTCTAAAGCCACTCGCCAGTCCGGGTCTGCATCCCATTCTGGACCTATGTAGAGCTCATCCCTCACGATGAGTTTGATGTAGTATTTGACTACAATTTGCTGAGACGGCTCAGCTCCTGCTGATTCCACCCCCATACTTTTCATCAGATCTGCCTCCCGGCCTTCTACTTTGACCAGTAAAAATTGTATTCTATCCTGAATGAGTTCCTGATTTGATCTGGCTTCTGTCAGCCATTCTACATCATATGGATATTCCCGGTCAAGTATACTTTTGATCCCGGCTTTTTGGGCATCCTGCTCCGCCAGTATGGCCTCGGGAGACTTGCCGTACATATCATACCTGAAGTAGCTCAAGAGGCCGGTTTCCGCAGATGAACCAGCTATGGGGATTCCCAATTTGAATACATCCAGGTTCAAGGGATTTCTCGCCAAAAACTTTTGCTGCGAAGAGATCTGCTCTTGATTGATCGTCAGGAATTCAGGCACATCGATAACCAACAAATTCCTAGTTTCTCTCGCCTCTCCAATGCCTGCAAACTGACTCAACGTTTCCTCTAAACCCTGAGCCTGAATTCCATATAGCGAGGTAGAAGGGATCATTTTGGCATCCCCGGTAAATGGGCCTACATGGATACTGGACTGGTTTTTCTGGCGTGTCACCAATACGATGTTTTTAATCAGCCTAGTTCCAAAATACTGCGCATAATCAGCTTGTACTGCTTCTGAAAGAGCTACTTTTTCCAATTCAAAATAAGCGACAGGATCACCTCCTGCAGCTGTTAGGGCTTGATGAACACTATCAGCCACTTCCATCCAGGTCATAATCGGTCTGGCAGAAGGATCTGCAGAGATAAAAACAATGGATTTCCCATCAAAAAAAGACTCGGGCAGAGTCCCCTGGGCACGCAGCACCGCTGAAGAAATAAAAAGTATAAGTACTATGAAGAGATATTTCATGAATTCAGACCAGCGATTCACTTAGCTTATTAATTTTACCAATATACATAACGCAAAATACTATCCCAGATGCAAGTTGCAATCAAATACTGTCTAAGTTGTCTGTTAATTTTTTCAATTCACCTGGCCAAAGCCCAGTCTATTGACAAAACAAAGCTGATCGAACATATCGCATACCTATCCTCTGATGAGCTGGAAGGGAGAAAAACCCAAAGCCAAGGAAATCTCGCAGCTAGAGAATATATCTTGAACGAGTTCAAAAGTCTAGATCTGGCGACACAATATCCCGATTATATCCAGAAATTTTCCTTTGAAGGCAGGAGAGACAATAAAGTTTACGATCAGGCAGCCAATATCATAGCTTACATTCCCGGAAGCAGTTCGAAAAAACTAATCGTCATCACTGCACATTATGACCATGTGGGAATAGGTCGGGCGGACTCAGCAGGAGACTCCATTTACAACGGCGCAGATGACAATGCCTCTGGAACAGCCGCACTTTTGGAGTTGGCCAGGTATTTCAAGGCACATCGTCCCGCGCATGGAATTATGTTTGCGGCACTCGATGGCGAGGAAATGGGACTACAAGGGGCAAAAGCATTGGTGAAGGACTTCCCGTATGCGCTGGATCAGATTGTGTTGAACATCAATATGGATATGATCTCCAGAAATGAAAATGGGGAGCTATATGCCTCTGGCACTTATTATTACCCTACTTTCAAAACGATTTTAGAAGAGGCGGCTTCGGGAAATAAACCAATCTTAAAATTTGGACACGATGAACCCAATACGGGGAGGGACAACTGGACAAACTCCTCTGATCACGGGGCATTTTTCAAAGAAAATGTGCCTCATATCTATTTCGGGGTAGAAGATCATAAAGATTACCATAAGCCAAGCGACTCATTTGAAAATATAGATCAGGAGTTTTTTGTCAATGCTACAAATCTTATTTTAAAGTGCACGATAGCGCTAGATCAGGAATTGCTCAAAGAATAATTCAATTACTTTTCATTAGACCCCAACTTCCTTAATTTACATTTTAAAGCAGGCTGCAAACTAATATTTTGGCTAAAACAGATTTTATCACTCGTCTTTTGATCTGGCGGCTCAGACACATGAGCAACCAAACCTTTATTCTGATTCTCAGTGGGATCATCGGAATATTGTCTGGTTTGGCAGCGGTAATCCTGAAGCAAGGCGTTCACGCCATCCAAAAGTTTCTGACCGAAGACTTTTACACGGAGTATGCCAACTTCATGTATATCATCTATCCGCTGATAGGGATCTCCGCGGCCTACCTTGTGGGTAAGTATATTTTCAAAGATTATGGAGGACATGGCATTCCGGATATTCTTTTTACCATTTCTAAAAAACAAAGCATCATCGCCCGGGTCAAAACCTACAGCCGCGTATTTACCTCTTCACTTACGGTGGGATTTGGTGGGTCTGTAGGATTGGAAGCTCCTATGCTGGTCACGGGCTCTGCCATAGGGTCAAACGTAGGGAGCCTGGTCCACCTGAATGCTAAGAAAAGAACTTTGCTGATTGGATGTGGAGCGGCGGCGGCCATCTCATCGATTTTCGGAGCTCCTATTGGAGGGGTGATTTTTGCGATAGAAGTAATCTTGATGGAAATCAGTACCGCCAGTTTCATTCCACTACTCATCGCCACAGTCACCGGCTCCCTTACCTCCATGGTCCTTATAGGAAAGGATTCGGTTTTTAATTTTAAGCTGACGGAATCTTTCCAAGCATCTCACATGCCATACTACTTATTGCTGGGTATTGTCTGCGGGTTGGTGTCGGTTTATTTCAGTGTAGCTGTGAAGCGGACAGAAGACCTCATGGATGGCCTGGAAAGTCAGATCCTGAGGATCCTCTACGGTGGTGCCATACTGGGGATCATCGTGTTCTTTTTTCCGCCGATCTACGGAGAAGGATACGATACCCTGAATATGCTTATAGATGGAAACTCTAACCAAATTTTAGAACGAAGTCCATTCTTTTCTGTCTTGGAATCGCCCTATCTGATTATAATTTTTCTAACCCTGATCATTCTAGTCAAACCCATAGCTTCAGCTTTGACGCTGAGTGCGGGGGGAAGCGGAGGGATCTTTGCCCCGTCTCTATACGCAGGGGGCTTGGTGGGCTTTGTCTTTGCTTATTCCAACAATCAATTAGGGCTGCACCTTCCTTTGCCTCTGGCACACTTCACTTTGGTAGCCATGTGCGGAGTGATGGCAGGCGTACAGCACTCACCCCTGTCAGCGATATTCTTGATTGCCGAAATCACCGGAGGCTATGAACTCTTCGTCCCGCTGATGTTTGTCTCTGCCATCTCGTACATTACCAAAACATCCTACCAAAAAGATAGCTTATACATGACGCAGCTGAAGGAAAAAGGTCGGCAACTCCCAGAATCACAAGATCAGGAACTACTGGACCTCATCAGTATCAGCCATGTAATTGAAAAAGACCTACTACCCATCCATCCAGATTCTAAATTGAAGGATTTGATCGGACTGGTGAAAATATCGAAACGAAATATATTCCCTGTGGTGGATGATCAGAAATCCCTGAGAGGCATCATCACATTGGATGACATCCGTGACATCATGTTTGATCGGGAAAAGCAGGACACCGTGCTGGTGAGACAGCTGATGCATAGCCCCCCAGAAATCCTATTGGCTACTGAAAATATGCAAAAAGCCATGGAGAAATTTGAACAATCCGGTGCTTGGAATTTACCAGTGATTGAGGATGGTAAGTATTTTGGCTTTGTTTCGAAGTCTAGAATCTTCAATGCTTACCGTAAAAAACTCATCAAACAAAAGGAAGGATAATCCAAAAAAAGAATAATATTTGGAACTCAAATTTATCCACCTTTTTTGAAGAGGTTTTTGCACTTTTTTTCAAGTTAGCGCTCTTTATCCACAAAATCTCCTTTAAAAACTATAGCCTAATCTATTGATTTTTAATTAGTTGAAACTACCGTGTGGACAAGTGTGGATAAATTAACGAAAATGTGGATAAAAAATCCTTGCATTTTTTAATGTACAAATAGCGTGATCCAAGGCATATTTTTGTTACTCAAGACTTACTCTTCCACCGAATCACAAGAGAAAAAATATGCTGACAAAACTTTTAGGTTTAATAGAAAATTTTGTCAGACATAGAATGGGCATTTTTCCATTGCCAACTCAAATTTACGACACTTTAAGTAACAGCTAGTCAAAAATTACATCCTCGTTTAATCCAATTTTAACCCTTAGATTTCAACACTTAATTGCCCATTTCCAAAGGAGCCAGATTATTCATCTGTGTCAAAATCCAAGCCTTTCTCCCCACTATGTACGGCGTAGGTTTAGCAGGTGACCAGCGTCTGGGGTTGGGAAGCACTGCTGCTATCAGCGCCGCCTGCCCACGGGACAGTTTGGAAGCCGGCACGTTAAAATAGCTTTGCGAAGCTGCTTCTATCCCATAGATTCCATCCCCCATTTCAATGACATTCAAGTACACCTCCATGATCCGCTCCTTGGGCCAGATCAACTCCACCAATACGGTAAAATATGCCTCCATTCCCTTCCTCAAATAACTTCTGGAAGGCCATAAAAAGACATTTTTGACTGTCTGCTGAGTGATGGTACTTGCCCCTTTGATCCGCTTGCCTTTTTTGTTGTTTTCCCAAGCCTTCTTCATGGCTTCAATATCAAAACCATGGTGGGTCAAAAATTTTTGATCCTCAGCAGCATAGACCGCCTGGGGAGCATTTTTGGAAATTTCATCCAGTGAAACCCAATCTTTGGTCAGCTTCATATTCTGATCCGGATCCAATCCCTGCTCCACCAGCCTAATAACCATCAATGGGGTGATAGGCACAGGAACAAATCGATAGACTAAGGTCAACCCTACAGAAATAATCAAAAACCACAGGGTGATTTTCCAAACAATCCTCCAAAGCCAACGAAAGAGTTTCATGCTATTTAAGTTTGATATTTGGTACTTCAACCACCCGCCTGAGCATTAGCTGGAATTTTGAAATCTAACGAAGCATCTGTCTAAAGTAAGCAATCCGGAGCCGAATGCAGCAAAAAGCCCCCCTTCTAAATAGAAGGAATAGGATCTGATTTCTTTTTCAAGACCACGGGTTCAGCCAGCTTTGAAGCGACACTTTCCATGAAATATTTCAGATTCGGATATTCACTGGCCGGAATCAGTGGATTATTCACCACCAATCTACCCGAGATATTGAGATTGTTACCGAGTAGCTTTGAAGAATAAATAAACTGTACATATCCACCCGGAATGGCAATACTTTCTTCCAGTGGATAATCATCGACCTCATAGCCCTCAGGAACACTGATCATGGTATTGTAGGTTTCTGAAAAAGCATATCCAAAATCTACCGGAAAAATCCTGTACTCCTGCGTAAATGGATTTTCGGAGAAATTTGAAAATTTTATAGGGTTAAATAAAAGCATGTCCTTATTATGGGATTCAGGGTATTTCATCTGAAATGACAGCGTAAGGTGATCCTTCTCCTGAAGTTCGTTTTCCACTTTGAAATCTTCATAAACCACCGCAGCATTTTTCTTGAAAAGCGTTTCCAAAGACTCTTGGTTCTTTTGAATGGATTCGATTCGGTGGGATAGATTTAATCCCCGGTACATGTAATTTCTGTGTGAGCTTTTCATCACCAGCTCACCCTCCTCATTGATGGCCACTTGGCTGTAATATACCGTATTGGAATTATGCTGAATTTCTATAGGAATCAGTTTGCTTTCCTTTTCCGCCAGGTATAGACCACCTTTCACATGCTTGTCTAAGTCCACATACCCAAATGGTGCATCCGAAAGTGAGAGATCAATAAACTGTGGTTTTCCGTCCAAAACAGCCAAAAGTAACACCTCATCAAATTGATTCAGGAAAGGGAAAGGGACCAAATTACTCCTTCCATAGCCCTTACTGCCAATCAAAACCGGCTCGCAGGCTATTCCTACAGACTTAAGTACGCCCATCAAAGTAAGCATGACCTCCAATGGACTACCAACTTTTGATTTCAACAGTTGATTTAAGTTTTGCTCGGGATAGATCCAGTCTTCACCTACAATTTTGAAATTGTCTCTCACATAATAATAGGCCTTTTCTGCAGTCTCAGCCTCTGTGGCACCAGACAAATCCACGTCCAAAAACTCCTTCTCAATGGGATTGCTTCTATAATATCCATTTTGGGAATAAATCGAAATCACCTCATCTCCCAGTACTTCCCAGGTGTTCAGCACGTCCTCCCATCCAATGCCGGATGTAGTGGAGTTAGTCTTATATCGCGCAAGTTGAAATTCTATACGATCCACATAATCTCGGTAGTTTTTCATATAGGGCTCTTCTTTGACAGAGCGCAGGTCTCTCAAAATCCAGCCATAATTGCCATATTCATCGGTTTTCTCTACGTTAGTCGAAAAGTTCTCTCCTTGCCCTATAGATCTATAATCCAGGGATTCCGGAATATTGATTTCGTATTTGCTGTAGAGGGTAGGTATCTCATTTTGAAAAGTCCAGCCGTCTATAAATGTGAGGTTCTTATCAAATTTACTGTACTGATACTCTATAATAGAACCTACCTGCACATTGGGAAAGGTGATCCGCATTTCCTTATATCCATCTGCCAGATCAACGGTAAAAATCCCATCTCCTGAGACCTTGGTGACTTCCTCTTTGCCATCTACAAAGTTTGTGGTCTGGGCTTTTACTCGATTGATGCTTTCGGTATTGCTATCCCCTGAATAGTAGCGAACCCGTACATCAGCGTATTCTTTTCCAGCCTCAGCCAGTATCTTTATTCTTACAAAATTGCTGGTTTCCAGTAAGCCGGATCCAAACTTTGAACTGCCCTGGGTGGCCAAAATCACTGCAGGAGCATCTGGTTCGAAGGGAACCTCGGAAAGAGAGAGCTCACTTTCTTCAAATTTGCCAAATTTTAAAGTCTGGGAAAAAGATGCCAATGATAGAAAAGTCAGTGCAAAAGTCAGTACTGTTTTATTCATGTGTTAAAGCTGATGTGTTTTTTATAAAATAGAAATTGGTAGAACCTAGGGCATTTATTTTTCGGATGAGTTCCTCCTTATCCTCCTCCGAAAAATCATCGGATAAGGACAGTTTTATTTCACGGTTTACACTGAGATTTTTACCTTCTAAAGAGCTGCTCAGGGTTACATGCACTCCTTCCTCGTCCAGTACTAATAGCTCGGCGAGATTTTCTGCCTCCATGACTTCCGGAAGTTCAATTTGATATTCATCGACCTGCATTAGAGAATTATTCACCAGCATGTCTTCGGTGAGTTTACCGAGGAAAGGCTTCAAAATCATCCTTTTGGCGGTATTCTGAACAAAGCGCTGAATGAACCCATCGTAGCTCAATCCCGCAATAAGCAGAGAGTCCTTACGCTCAAGCTCCAACTGATATTCATTGATCACCAAACCGGACACAGGCGAGTTTCTATGGAGGTAATCCTTCTGCTCCCTACTGTCCAAGTATCGCTGTACACCCAGCAAATCTTCTGCGAAATTCCCGTCAATTTTCATTTGGGTAGCAATGGTGGCATTTCCAGACCCATCGATCTTGACCTCATTTTGGCTATGAATCGCATTCCAATCAAAGGAGTTGTAAGAAGGAGTCTTGGTCAAATATCCCCCGTCTTCTGTAATGACGAGGACATGCCTGTTTTTAGTAAAACTGCCCAGGAATCCAGCCGGGAGGGAATTGGAAGTGCATTCCAGCCATACGGGGTCCTTTCCTTCCTGAAGAGGAACCTGTAAAATCACATGGTTGAATTGATTGGAAGGTAGGTCTGTTTCTATGTCATCGGCATTTTCACCGGCATAAACCAAGGTGTAATTAGAAGGAATATTTACCGCTTTTAGCATGGCTTGCATCAGATTGGTCAAGCCCTTACAATCCCCGTATGCATAACTCACTACATCCGAAGCCGACATAGTTTGCCATCCTCCTATGCCCAATTGGATGCTGACATAGCGATAATTCTTTTGCAGGTAATCGTACAGGATCTGCACTTTTTCAAAGTCAGATTCAACTCCGGCCACCATTTCATGAAGCTTCTCCTCAAAATCCTCAGAAAGTGACCTTCTCCCTTCATTTAATTTGTACTGCCAAGCTGCCAAACCTGCCCAATCCTCCATGGTGCCCACGTAATCTCCCAAAGCAAAACTCAGCGGTGCCAAAAGTAACTTATGGTCATCCTCCTTCTTCAAATCCGGCAATTGTACCGGAAGGTCGGTTTCCACCCAGGTCATTTCTATCTGATTGCCATTCTTCTTTTCAGTGTGCTCTCCGAGCAAATTCAGGGCTTTATAGCGCAAGCCGATCTGCTCCGGATATACCACCGTCAAAGTAGATTTCGTAACCTTCTGATTGTAATAATGAACAGGCACCCACTCATCAAGTTGAAAATTGCTGGAAGCCTTAGTTTCAATTTCCACATGAACCTCCACGGGAAACTGATGGCTCTTTACTTCATAATACTTATGCCGGTTATCATCGAAAATGCTGCTTCTGGAATAAATAGCAGCATCTACCATATCCTTTGTTTTTGCTTTGCTTAGCGTTTTTCCACTTGCCGGATCTATTACCTGCAATTGGAAATTCTCGATAGAGTTCAGCTTATCGTAAAAAATAGAGGTGAATGCATGGCGCAATCCTTCATGGGATAAAATGGTGTGCTTTTGCTCTATTTTATGGATTACCTCAAAGTTATCTAAGATTTCAATCCGCTGATTCTCTTCTAATAAAGAATAAATAAGAGGATCTTCATTACTTTTAATAGCCTCATTTTGATCGATAACTTCACCAAATGAAGCAAGAGCAAACAGAATGTTAACTAAAGAAAGGGGTGATAAAAACATGCACCAAAGTAGAAGTTTTTTTTAGTAAAACTAAAAAGTGGAATGATAATATTTGGTTAATTTTCTTAATCCATTTGGCCAATGATACGATGGCCTATCCCATTAAATAACTTGTATATCCCGCCAAAACTTCTCTAATTTGGCGCTTTACCAAATAAAATAGAGACATGTCTGCATTGATCATCGGAAGTTTTGAGGATTTTGAAAAACATAATGGCCAGCCGCTAGGCACTTCAGAATACTTCCAAATCACTCAGGATCAGATCAATCTTTTCGCAGATGCTACCCATGATCATCAGTGGATTCATACGGATCCGGAAAAAGCGAAATCCCAAGGGGCTTTTGGAAATACCATCGCTCATGGTTACCTCACGCTAAGTATAGTCCCGCACCTTTGGTCACAAATCGTGGATGTGCGAAATCTCAAAATGATGATCAACTATGGGATAGAGTCTTTAAGGTTTGCTACTCCGGTAGTAGTGGGCAGTGAAGTCCGCCTGGTAGCCAAACTGAAAAATGTAGCCAATCTCCGTGGCACGGTAAAAGCTGAGGTAGAAGTGAAGTTGGAAATCAAAGACCAGAAAAAACCGGCGTTTACCGGCGTTTTAGTTTTCCTTTATCATTTTAATTCTTTGTAAATAAAACTAGAAAGCCAGCTTTTGCAAGCCGGCCCCCAGAGTCACTTATTAATCCAATCTATTTCGCTCTTCAGTACTTCCAGTGCTGCTTTTCACCCGGAAGCTTTCGCCTTTGGCAAATTGATATCGAAGCGTAAACCTGATGCCCTGGTTACTTTGATATTGCCTAAAGTTCGTATCTATGGCCGCAAAGTCTATATCTGCTTTGATCACTCTAGTTCTGAATAGGTCTGTGCCGTTTACAGATATCGTTAATTTATCCTTCATGATGGATTTGGTCACGCCGGCATCTACCCATCCGAAGCCGGAGATTTCTCCTTGTCCCCAGATCTGAGGGCCGATATATATCCCCATCACTTCTACTTTGAACCCAAGGGGTAAGGTCAGGTTATGCTGGGACCGAACCATAAAAGAGGTGTTGGAATTGTCCAGATAATCCTCTCCGATCTGAGTTTTATTTCTGTTGTAGCTCACCTGTAGCATATTGGAAGTAGCCCACCACTGTCGGATATCTACCGGTACTATTGCTTGGAAATTGGCATTTCGGGTCTTATCAAAATTGTCTGTATAAGTAGTCGTAGTTCTACTCTCCTCATCCTGCACAAATACCTGCATAAAAGCATCCTCTGTCTCACTATAGCCCAGGGTGAATTGATAGGCACCTTTGATCACATGATTCATCTCAAAATTATTGGAATATTGAGGCTTCAAGTTAGGGTTACCTGTTTCAGTAGTCAGCGGATCGATGTAGTAGACAAATGGATTTAGGAGACGGTAGTTTGGCCGAGTGATCCTACGGTTTACATTGTAGATGATCTGATAGTTATCACTTACTTTTTGCTGAAGGAACGCACTCGGGAATAGGTTGAAATACTTTTGGTTATTCACTTCCCCTAGTGTCACAGAATTACCGGTAATATCGGAGTGCTCCCCTCTCAATCCTGCCTGAAAGGATAGTTTGTCAGAGAATTTGCCCTTATAGGAAACATATGCTGCCAAGACATTCTCATTGTAGATGAAACTGTTACTGTTTGGGTCTGGCACGTAAGGACCTTCCTCCTCAGATCTGCTCAGGTAGAGATTGTTGTCAGATTTCACCCAGCTTCCCTTTACCCCGGTTTCTATGGTTCCTTTACCCACCGGTTTCACAAAGTCCGTTTTGGCGGTGAAAATATTGTAGTACATATCGTTCAGGGTGAGAATATTATAGTCAAAAGTATTGGACAGGTCATCACCAGACCACTGCATATTGGTCAGCAGGGATTCACTATCGGAATTCATGCGCGTGAAATCCACATCAGCACTCAGTTTGGTTCCGAGCGTATCAAACTTGGCGTCGTAATGTAGATTGGCAAAAATCCTGTTTCCATTTCCATCAGAATCATTTTTAGAATCCAAAAAGCTTGTGTCATCCACCCCGGGAGTGATGATGGTAGTCAGGGATTTACTATTGTCCGTATCATTGGAATTGGACGCCTGCACATTGATCGCAAAATTTTGATTTTCATTGATTTCATAATTTGCCGAACCGTTAAAAAAGAGGTTTTTATTTCTAGAGGTAATTCTGGAATCCTGGAAGAAATTCGAAACACCCTCCGGCAAGGTGAAATTTCTGTTGATTTCTAAATCATTGAACCTGCCGTAGTGATTATAATTCAAGTTTGCATTGGTGCTCCATTTTCCCTTCTTTACATTGAGTGCTACGCCGGTATTTGGCAGCCATTGTCCATTGTAAAGGGATCCCAGTTGCACATTGCCAAAAATCCCATCTACGGTGTTTTTTTTCAGTACTAAATTGATCACACCTGCAGACCCTTCTGCATCAAACCTAGAAGAAGGATTATTGATCACTTCTATACTTTTGATATTCTCCGCTGGCATGGCTCGCAGGAAGTTTGCCAATTCAGTAGCACTCATGTAGGTAAGTCGGTCATTGATCATCACCGTAGCGCCAGAGCGGCCATTGAGGTTAATGTTCCCATCCTGATCTACATAGATGCCTGGCGATCGGCCGATCACATCCAGCGCATTGGAACCCTCAGCCATTACAGTCCCTTCTACGTTCACCGTGGTTTTGTCCGGCTCAATGATAATTTCAGGTCTGCTGGACTTCACCGTCACCTCTTCCAGTCCGGTCATTTCATCTTGGATGCTCAGGCTCCCAAAGTCCTTCACCAAGCCTGACTTCAGCTCAAATGCTTCACTTTCGAAAGCGGTAAACCCAATAGAAGAGATGACTAACTTGACTTTACCGGTCTTGCCGGTTTCTATTAGGAATTTGCCTTCCTCATCAGAAACCGCCCCATCCACTAGACTGCCATCGTGGGTAGAGATTAAGGCCACATTGGCGTAAGGAACCGCCTGACCATTCTGGTCCTTGACTGTACCGGACACCTTGCTCAGGTCTTTTGCTGCCAGGTTACTAATTCCCAGCAGATAGATGAAAAGTGTATAAAAAAGCAAGTTGGTAGTTTTCATTTCAATATTCATTGTGTGTTATGTTGATACCCTACTTGAAAAAGAAATGCCAAGGTCAGAAATAGACCCAATTTAGCCGCCAAGCCCCTTTTTTCAGCTTAAGCCTATGCCCACTGTATCATTATCGTACACTTTTGTTTCGATTTTTGGACAAAAAAAAATCCCCGAACACACTGTCCGGGGAATTAGGTTTAGCTTGAAAGCTCTTATTTTTTCAAAGCTTCAGCATAATTGGCATTTGCCTGATCCCAATTGATCACATTCCAGAAAGCTGCAATGTAATCAGGTCTCTTGTTTTGATAATTCAAATAATAGGCATGCTCCCACACGTCCAGGCCGATGATCGGAGTACCTTTGATTTCGGCAATGTCCATGAGTGGATTGTCCTGGTTTGGAGTAGAAACTACCTCCAACACACCAGCTGTGGTCAAGATCAACCAAGCCCAGCCAGAACCGAATCTGGTAGCAGCAGCTTTATTGAAAGATTCTTTGAAAGATTCAAAGTTCCCGAATTTAGCATTGATTGCATTACCAAGATCACCGGTAGGTTCTCCGCCACCATTAGGTGACATCACTTTCCAGAATAGGCTGTGATTAAAGTGTCCTCCACCGTTATTTCTTACTGCAGGGTTTGATCCTGCTACCTGAAGCAGCTCCTCTAGAGACTTACCTTCAAGGTCAGTTCCGGCGATCGCATCGTTCAATTTGCTTACGTATCCGCCATGATGCTTTCCGTGGTGGATTTCCATGGTGGTTGCATCGATATGTGGTTCTAGGGCCGTGGTTGCATACGGCAAAGCTGGAAGTTCAAAAGCCATAGTTATTATTTTTTTAGGGTTAAAAGATAAGATTTAAAATTGTACAAATAATCTGCCTTAGCAACCAAGACAGGGTGAAAAAGGTTCTTAAGAATCCAAATTCCTGCTATTTTCTTAAGTTTTGGAAAAATTGCAATAAAAGTGCTTCAGATTCTGAGCCCATAGTACCAGAATACACTTTGGTCTTCGGGTGCAAAATACCCGTATTGCTCTGTAGATACCCACGCCTGGGATCAGAGGCTGCATAGTGCACTTCGCTGATCTGCGACCAATAGAGCGCTCCCCCGCACATCACGCAGGGTTCCAGCGTCACATAAAGCTTGCAGTCTACCAAATACTTTGCTCCCAGATAATTGGCAGCTGAGGTAATGGCCAGCATTTCAGCATGAGCCGTTACATCATTTAGTGTTTCGGTTTGATTGTAAGCTCGGGCAATAACTTTATTTCTACAGACTATTACCGCACCTACAGGTATTTCTCCATCTTCGAATGCAGCCTTGGCCTGCTTCAAGGCTTCATTCATAAAATATTCATGTGAGTAAAGCTCCACAGGCAGTAATGCTAGAAGAAGTCCAGGATTTCGTTTCTCACTCCATCATTGATGATAAAGGCGAGGATCAAAGAAACCACTAATCCTATAAATGCTTTGTAAACATCTTTTCTGGCCAATCTGAAAGCACGGAATAGCCAAGCATTTCTCTTTTCCGCTTTGGCATGCTTCCCAAGCGCGATAGCAAGTTCTCTACCTCCCAATAGTCCTATAAATACCCAAGTGGTACTCATAGGTACATTATTATAGAGTTTGAAGTAGAACAGGATAATTGCATACACAAAATCCACAATGGTAGCGGCTCTCACATCTGTGACACTGCTTTTTTCATTGACTATGCCCTGGATTCGGTCTCCCTTGAGGTAGAACAAAAAGCCCAAGCCTATAAATACAAAACCGGTGTAAACTGCAAATTCTACCGGAGACAGCTGTCGGGGAAGGAAAACAGCAATATTGGCGGCATCCTGCATGATCCAAACTGCCCAGAGTGTACCCGAAGTAATCCACTGTAGAAATATCCAATAGGGAGCCGGCTTTCCTTTAAGGTAATTTTTTACAAATCGCTCCAGCACAAACCATACTATGATGGCGATGACAAAGGCTAAGACGTACCCCGCAAAACTTTTGAACATGACACTGGCAATGGTGCCAGCCTTGTAAGTAAAGACATTGAGCAATAAAAATGTGGTGGAAACCGGCATCCTCATCCTAGTCATGATCAATAGGACTATTGGCGCAGCCAGCTGCAAAAAGACAAAGCTTTCCGGTGCCTTATCCAGCCCCTTTACGCTCAGCCTTTGATAACTCACATCTCCATTATAAGTAAACCAACTGTAAGTCACCGTCGCCACAAAGATCAGCCCCATAAATAGCCACAGCCAATACCACTTTTTATTGCTATTAGAGGCGATGAAAGTACCGATGGTCTGAATACTGTCATTGGCTATAGCAGAGTAGGCTGCCAAGCCAAATCCAAACCACATAGCCGCATAAGTGTAGGGAGTGAGTAATCCGGCAATAGAAATCAAAATACAGATCACTATCAGAAAGGACTTCTCTTTTTTGGTGAAATCGAATAAAGAATAAGCGGTTTTGGAAAGCTTATCCTGGTTGATGTTTTGGTCTATTTTTTTCTTGGCCATGATTTGGCTTTTGGTCTGTCGCGCAAAATTAAAGAAGTTATACTAGTCTCCATATTATCAAATTGTTAAGTAAACACTATTTCGTCTGTATTCTAGAGTTTTAGCTTGTAAATCGTAAAAAAATTTCAACTTTTGCTAATTATTTTATCGAAAATTTGGATTCCCGTCCATTTCAAGTTGATAAAAGGGGCGAAAATAACCCTAATTTAATTCAGGTAAATTACAGAAAGCATCAGGCTAGGGATGGAACCTTTGGAGCAGGAACAGTTGAAAACAAACAAAACCAAAAGCTATATCATCATGCTTTTGGCACTGCTGCTTTTCATCTTTGCGATAGATCTTCTGATCGTGGCCATGAGCCACTTGAATAATCAGGTGGCCTCGGACATACTGCTAGCCACCAAGAATCCTTTTGTCAGCCTTTTTATCGGATTGCTGGTCACCGCTTTGATCCAGAGTAGCTCTACAGTCACCGCCAGTATAGTTGCCATGGTGGCTTCTGGCAACCTGGACCTGGAGCAGGCAGTTCCCATGGTCATGGGGGCCAACATAGGCACCACGCTGACTTCTACGCTGGTTGCTTTGTCCTTCATCATGGATCCCAAAGCCTTCAAACGAGCCTTCTCTGCCGGGATGCTCCATGATATTTTCAATATCTTCTCCGTGGTCATCTTATTGCCCTTGGAGTTGCAGTTTAAATTTCTCTCAAAATTGGCCATCAAAATCGCCGACCTTTTTATCTCAGATCCTACTTTATCAGGCTCCATTGTATCCAATAAGGTATTTACCCGGCCCGTTACCGAGTGGGTTTCAGAGACGATTAACATCCCTTTCATCACCATGATGATTTCTATTTTTCTGGTTTTCGGGGCGATTAAACTTCTATCCAACTCGGTATATAAAGCCTTCTTGAACAATAATTTTGAGGATATCAACAAATTGATTTTCAAAAACCCCTACATGGCAGCCATTTACGGCACCTTTTTTACAGCTGCCGTGCAGTCCAGTACCGTGACAACTTCACTGATCGTACCACTGGTGGCAAACAAAAAAGTATCGGTAAAAAAATCCTTCCCTTTTATCATAGGAGCGAATATAGGAACGACTATTACTGCAGCACTGGCAGCCATTTATAAGGTAGAGGCAGCTATTGCTTTGGCATTGGTACACTTTCTGTTCAATGCCATCGGCGCATGTATCTTTCTTCCCTTCCCCACATTGCGAGCACTTCCTGTCAAGCTGGCGCTGAAAATGGGCAAAGCCACTGTGAAAAATAAAGTAATTGGTTTTGCCTATATCCTTCTGACTTTCTTCATTATCCCATTTTTACTGATCTATTTCAGCAATAATTAAAACTGCTTATCCCGCCACTCCTGCATCAAAGTTGTCGCAGCACTAGTACCCAGGCGGTCTGCGCCTGCTTCAATTAGTTCCTGTGCAAAATCCAAGGACTTAATCCCTCCGCTGGCCTTGATTCCTACGTTAGAAGAGAGCTGCTGTCTCATGAGTTTAATATGTGCTGTTTTCGCACCTGCATCCGCGTAACCTGTAGAGGTTTTGACGAAATCCGCTCCAGCTTCCTGACAAATCTGGCAAGCCCGGATGAGCTGCTCCTCTGAAAGGTAGGCGGTTTCAATGATGACTTTCAGAATCCGCTCCTCCTCATGGCAGGCTTTGGCGATCTGTGCAATTTCTATTTTTGGCCAGTCCATCCCAGAATGAAAAGCCGTCTGTGACCACACCAGATCCAGTTCATCTGCACCCTGTCGAATGGCTTCCTTAGTCTCGAAGAGCTTGGTGGCAGTGTCTGTATAGCCAAAAGGAAAACCAATGACCGTCACCAGCTGAATATCTTCCTCTCCCAACTCCCGCCGTACTTTTTTCACCCAAAAAGGGGGCACGCATATTCCCACAAATTGCTCCTCTATGGCCTCTCTCACCAGATTATCTACCTGATTTTGGGTCATGGTAGGCTTGAGTAGGGTGGATTCCAGGTATCTATTGAGCTTTATCTTGTGCATTGACATAATCACTGAGGTAAATGTATTCTATAGTGAGGTCCCCGTCTCTAGCTATGGTCGCGCGCTCGAGCATAGCTGAGTTTTCTTCCAGTAATGCCGGAATGACCCATTCTATGAGTTGTCGGCCAAATTCCACACTGGATTCACGCGGGAGCTCGCAGGGTAGGTTATCTATGGCCATCACCGAAATACTGGTTTGCTGGCCAAAAGCAGGCAACTCCCTTCCTGTATCCCGATCCACATCATATACTGGCTCAGCAATGGTAGAGGACCTCAAGGTGGTGGGAATGGATCCACCCACGTCACAGGAGATATCCGCTATCACTGAAAACTGAAAGTCCTCTTCCGAAATCGCTTCAATTTCAAAAAGCCTGGGTGCATCAGGATTCCAATAAGCCCCTGAAATCAACATTTCCCCATGCTCGGCAAATTTCTGAAAATGGCTTTCATAACGCTCCGGAAAGCTGTAAAACTCCTCCTTGTCAAAACCTCCATCGGACTTCCTACGATACAAGTCCTCTGAGCGAAGCAGCACAAATACCGGTTCTTCCAAATACTGATGCAAAAAATCATGGGTATTTACCTGGAGAATGCCCAGCTTCTCCAAAATACTCATCGCTCCTCGGCCTACTCTTCCACTACCGGTAAGGACTATTTTGATCGGTGGAAGCTGCACCTTTCCCAGCTCTGAGAATAACTCCTCCAAGCTATCACACTCATGGGCTCTTTTGATCTCGTAAAGTCCTGTTTTCATCCCATAGGTCCAAAAAGCATTGTACGCACCGACCAGTCCTGCCCACCTCCCAAAGGCTACTACCCGGTCTCCAGATTCGTTTTTAAGGGTCTCATAATCAATCAAGCGAATGTTTTTATCCAAGACCGCTTGCAGCAATTTCCGGTTTGCCGGCTGCTCCTTAATGGTATGGGAAAAGAAAATGTAGGTTTTCCCTTCGATCAACTGATCCACCGGAACCTCCTTCACTCCAAAAATCACTTCGCAATCTGCCAGGTCATCCTTTACCTCTATTCCCAGTTCTCTATATTCCTCATCAGAAAAAGCGCGGACGGTACTGGACTCCACCACTAGGTGAAATTTTCCCGGATAGGTATCCAGGATTGCCTTGAGCTGGACTGGAGCAAATGCAACCCTTTTGTCTGGAGGGTTTTTACCCTCACGGATGATGCCGATTATCATAAGATTAAAGTTGTATTTTAGGGTCAAAACTGCCTTCCGTATGTCGGGCTAAAATTTGGGGGCATAAAAAACCCACTCCTTTTAGTCGAAATGCTGCTCTTAATCGTGTTGCTTGCATAAGCATTTAGCTTTCTACGGAAATAAATTTCATGTGATGCACTACTTACTCCTGATTTTAAGCTGGTTTATTTTTTATGCCTCGCATACTGTGCTGGCTTCTTCTAAGTTAAAAAGTTTTTTGAAGGTAAAATGGGGAAAGGCATACAAATGGTACCGATTGCTCTATACCATGGTCTCTGTCCTGCTTTTCTTGGTGATCGTAGGGCAATCCCTCTTGATTCCTGCTGAGATTATTCTTTCCCGAGGTGATCTGAGTAGCTATTTTGGTTATATGCTGGCTGCCTTTGGTACGATTATCCTCATGAAGTCAAGCAAGGGTTACTCCATGGTGAGGTTTCTGGGCCTGGTGCCAGTAAAAGAAGAAAAGGAGCAGCTGGTAACTTCCGGACTTTATGGAAAAGTACGCCATCCCCTCTATGCAGGCTTGATTTTGGTTTTTGCAGGATACTTTCTTTTTTCCGGGAGTATCACCGCTGCCATACATTTAGCCTGCCTATTGATTTACCTACCTGTGGGAATTTACTTTGAGGAGCAAAATCTAGTGGAGCAATTTGGTGAGTCCTATAAAAAATACCAATCCGAAGTACCGGCAATTATCCCCCGATGGAAATAAAAAAGAGGGCCGAAACCCTCTTTTAATTTTATTCTATGCCTAAGAAATCCACATCGAAAATCAATACTGAATTGGCCGGTATTCGATCCCTGTCTACGTTTTGATATCCATAAGGAGACGGAATGACCAATCTAGCTTTGGATCCGGGGCGTAACCTTCTGAATGAAACACTCCACCCAGATATGACTGTGCCGCCTCCAAGCAAAAACCGGATAGGCCTATATTCATCGCCTTCTACATGCAAATCATTTGCCATCGCAACGCTTTCTACAGAAGTATCAAACACAGTCCCATCACTCATCAGGGACCCGGTATAATCGGCATAAACCACATTACCATTGACTGGTCTGGATCCTGCGCCTTCCTCCTGAACGATGATCACTACCCCACTGGGATCATGAATCCTATAGAGGCTATCCACCTGAGCAGTATCCAGGTAGTCCACTATAAGCAGACTGTCCTTGGCTAGATTGCCCTCAAAATCGTATGGGGGTCCCGTATCGAATGGGTTATTGGGTTCGCAGCTACTAAAGGCTACCACCAAAATGAGAAAAAAGAATATACCGGCTCTTTGAATTTTCATGTTATTCTACTGGTCCTGGAGTGACACTTATTAACTCCAACTCAAACATAATCGGAGAATTTGCTGGAATAGATCCACTTCCCTGTCTTCCGTATGCAAATAAAGAAGGGATAAATACCGTAGCTTTATCTCCTACTTCCATTTGTCCTGCTCCATATTCGAAACCTGATATAAGGAAATTATAACCTATAGGAAATACCAAGGGTTCGTAATCTCTTGAAGAAGAATAAATACCTGCATCTACTGCCACATCTTCTAGGGAGGTATCAAATACCTGGTTGGTCAGCAATCGGCCTACATAGTTTACACTTAATGTATCACCAGCCTCTACACCAACACCACTTTCCGAGACCTCTTGCCATATCACTCGTAGTCCAGTATTCTCATCATGCACCTCTTTTACATTCACGATAGAGTTGTTAGCCAAGTATTCTTCAATTGACGCTTTGTCATTAGCAAGGATAACTTCATCAGTCGCCTCATCATCGATACAGGAAATCATAGCCATACTCCCTGCCAGTAGGCTTAGGATTGTAAATACTCTAATTTTCATTCTAGTTGGTTTTTGTTTTGTTTTAGATATGAACCGTAGACGATGCCTATTCTACATCCGCTACATCTACATCAAAAACAAGTACAGAATTAGCTGGAATCATGGCACCGGCTCCGTTTTCGCCATAGGCTAAAGGAGAAGGAATCAGGAATTTACCTTTAGATCCCTTTTTCAGAAGAAGTAATCCTTCATCCCAGCCCGGAATCACCTGACCCATACCTACTGTCACTGGAAGTGGCTCGTAGCTTGGTCTGTTCTCGTTGAAGATATCGTGCTCTTTGGCCAAGGCCTCTATAGAAGTGTCGAATAAAGTACCATCAAGCAAGTAACCTGCATAATCCACATGCATGGTAGTACCTGGAGTTACCGGATCACCGGTACCTTCTTCTTCGATCACATAGTACAATCCGCTTTCTGTTTTCTGGGCATTTAAGCCTTTCTCAGCGATATAGTCTTGGATGATTTTATCTTCTTCTACCAGTCTTTCCTTAGCTCTTTCGGCTTTCTTTTCATCCTCAGCAGCCATCACTTTTTCAAAATAAGCTTGGATAGCCTCTTCGTTCATGATCTCAAAAGCTCCCAGTCTCACTTTGATCATATCTTCTTCTTTCAGAAAAGGAGGGAAGTTATTTCCAAAAATCACCTTAGCATTAGCTTCGAAAGCAATGCTATCCCCTTTGCGAAGTCCTTTGAAGATTTCGTCCATACCGTTAGTTACCGGCATGGAATCATTGGCCATTAGATAGCCCGGAAAAGGCTGGTCATTGGTAGAGTAAATAACAGAGTCAGACGCTGTGCTGATCTCAAGATTATATAGCAAAAACTCCCCGTTCGGAGCTTTTTCATTTCCTTCTTTTACGTAGGTATATTCTATACCGTCGTTTTCGGTGACTTTAGTTTTTTTACATGCAGTCAAAGTACCTATTCCCACCAGGAGAACCAGGATCGCCAAAAGGCTTTTGGAGTTTTTCATAAAGAGTATTGATTTTTCAAGGTAATAATCGGGAGATTGTGCATCAGTTCGCGGTGACCGGATCAGCCTGGAATATCTCATCCTGATGGTCTTTCACCAGGGTTTCAAATAGTTCCACGGTTTCTTTCAGTGACAGATTGGACTTCCCTCCGGAAGCATTTTTATGTCCTCCTCCATCGAAGTATTTGGCTGCAAACTTATTGACTGCCACTTCACTGGAAGATCTGAAAGAGATTTTGATTCCGTCTTCACGTTCTGAAAACAAAGCCGCCAGTTTAATCCCGTCCAAAGATAGTGCATAATTGACCAATCCTTCAGTATCTCCGGTACGGCTTTGATATTTTTTAAGATCTTTTTTGCTGATGGCAAAGTAAGCCATGTGGAGATCCTCATGCACCACCAGTCTGCGGCTGATCGCAAAACCTATGAATTTCAGACGGTTCACTGAATTGGAATCATAGATCCAATTGGCGATCTGCGAGGTATCTGCGCCCAAGTCCAGGAGTTCGGCTACCACCAAGTGGACATTTTTGGTGGTATTTGGATGTCTGAACCCCCCTGTATCTGTCATAATGCCCGCGTAAAGGCATTCTGCGATATCCTTATCCAGTAGTTTCTCGTCCCCAAGGGCCACGATGAGTTCATATACCTGCTCACAGGTGGCTGCGGCTTCGGTGCTCCATACCCGGAAATCTGCAAAATCCTCAGGATCCTGATGATGGTCTATATTGACGATGTATGCATCCGACTTGCGGATCATTTCGCCTAGTTCGTTGACTCGTGATAAGCAAGAGAAATCCAGACAGATTATAATATCCGCATCTTCCAGTGAATTGGTGGCAGCCTGGGTATGATCGGGATTGCTGAAATCCAGTACCTCATCGTTGCCTTTCATCCAGTTCAGGAAGGAAGGGTAATCGGTCGGAGTCACCACAGTTACCTCATGTCCTTTCTTGGTCAGGTAGTTTGCCATTCCCAACGAAGAACCCAATGCATCGGCATCGGGTTTGACATGAGTGGTGATGAATATTTTTTTGGGTGAAGAAATCTCTCTCTTAAACGAGGCTAAAGCTTCCATTTTATACATTTAGCTGCTTTTTGGCTCTTGTAGTCCGCAAAGGTCAGGAAATTTTTGACAATTCCCAATTATAGTAGTGTGCTGATAATTAATAAGATAAGTCCTTACCTGACTAAAACATCTATTGAACCAGCTGAATTTCTCATGAATGGAAAAATTATAAAGGTTATATCCTTGCCTCAACAAGTTAAAAAGCGTTCAATATTAAGCAGCTATTTTGATAATCTGTGCTTTCATTCATTTAAAATTGAACAAATAAACGTCGGGGTCTGCCTCATATGAAAGACCAAACATTCTATCGTTTTCTTCATCTATAGCCATAGAAATGATAGGCTGTTTAAACTGATAAACTTTTTCTATTATTCCTTGATAACTCATAATGAATAGTTTAGAATTGTATCCTAGCTCCCCAAGCTTCCTCCCCGGTTCTCCAAAATAAAGCAAGTATATATAATTATCGCCTGGATAGCTATCCAAATAAAAGGCTTTGTTATTACGGTTGACATTAGGCATTGGGTATCCAAGTGAATAATCTACAGTATATTCTGGGTAAGAGTTTTCAGGTCCACTTATTTGGATCATTTCATGAGTTTCCAAATCAACGATTTCTATATAATCTCTCTGGGAACCTGCAACTACTCCTATTCGTTTAGACAAGTTTACGTGTTTTTTACCTTGATGTAAACTAGAGAAAACACTAGACGGCACCCCTGGTCGATCCGCATAATCTTGCCACTTTCCCCACGTTGCGATAGTGTCTCCTTTTATTGAAAGCTCAAAATACTGATCCTCATGGTCGACCATATTTGCCCATACAGTACTATCAGACGCCCAGGTCATATCTGCCACATAGTAGAAGGGCTCTAAACGACTGTATTCTTTATCAGCTAAAAAACTGGAATCATGAAGATCAAATCTATAATAAGATTTCTGCTGAAGATCATATGCCCAAAACTTGCCTGGCTCTCCACGATCTTCCATCTTCCTGACATTTGTCAATTCACCAGGACCAAATCCATTGTAACCCTTAGAATTAACTAACCTAAAATTTTCATCCTCCTTATAGATGTGTATTTGAAACTCATTACTTGTCTCAGATACTACAAGCATCCCTTCTTTGTACAAAAGGCCTCTAGGGTCTAAAAAACCGTCAAGCCTCAACTTTTCTCCATTGATTTCCTTCGCGTCGGGAAGATCTTCCCATGTAAATTGTGTAAAATTTTCAAAACTGCGGTCTGCTTTCTGACTACAGCTAGTGAGATTAAATATAAGAAAGTATATAAAAAATAATTTTTTCATAATGAGTAAGGAAAGAGGCTGCCTCCAATAAAAGAGATAGCCTCTATTGAAAATTAATTAACCTTCACCATCTTCATCAAGTGTACAAGTATCCCTACCAGACGTCCAAACCGACTCTGGAATATTCATTCCGATGGGGTGAAAACAAGAATTTGGAATGTCTTTACAACATAATCCTCCCCATTCATTTGCTTCTACTGGTGATGGCTGAAACGAAATCGCTCCTGCGATCATCACCAACGCTACTAACAATTTTTTCATAAAACTGGGATTTTGGTTAAAAGATCTCCGAATTTAAAAAAAATGAATTATCCAAAAAATCACAAGGTAAGTACCCACGATTTCCTAAAGGGTTTATCCAATTCAGAACATGGCTAGTTGAATGATTTTCATCTCACTGTATTTGAACAAAATAGCCGTTAATTCCCGCTAATTTTTCGGATTACTATTGGGATTCCACTATTTTTGCGCCCGATTTAAACCAATGAAATACCAATAACATGGCAACTAACAGAACATTCACCATGATCAAGCCTGACGCATTTGCGGCAGGAAATTCTGGAGCTATCCTTAAAATGATCGAAGAAGCAGGCTTCAAAATCGTAGCCATGAAAGCTACCCAATTGACTCCGGCTCTAGCTGGTAAATTCTACGAAGTTCACGCAGAAAGACCTTTCTACGCTGATCTTTGCGCTTATATGTCTTCTGGACCTATCATCGCGGCGATACTGGAAAAAGAAAATGCAGTAGAAGATTTCAGAAAACTCATCGGCGCTACCAACCCTGCCGATGCAGCAGAAGGAACTATCCGTAAGATCTTCGCTAAGTCTATCGAAGCCAATGCAGTACACGGTTCTGACTCAGACGAAAACGCAGCTATCGAAGGGGCATTCTACTTCTCTCAAACAGAAAGAATAGGTTAATTCTACAGAAAATAATTTCGAAAGCACCTCAATTTGGGGTGCTTTTTTTGATTAAAGTCAATTTTGATTTAACCGCAGGGAGCGCAGAGGTTTCACGGAGGGCGCAGAGAAGTGTTATTCATCTTTTCTAGAACTTAGACTAGTTCATCCCAATCCAGTCCCGTAAGGGTCCAACTACAGGTAGCTATAATGAATTGAGAAGTGGAAGCTGTGCCTTTAAGTACAGCCCTCAAAAATTCAGTAATTTTAATCACTGAGCACACGGCGGATAACACAAAGGCCACAATTCTGGATTTTCCTACTTTTCCATTATCCAGACTAGTTTGCCCCAATTCAGTCCCGGTAGGGACCAACTATGGCTAGATAAATTGAATTAAGTAGTAGTAGCTGTGCCTTTAGGTACAGCCCTCAAAAATTCAGTAATTTTAATCACTAAGCACACGGCGGATAACACAAAGGCCACATGTCTGGATTATCCTACTTTTCCATTATCCAGACTAGTTTGCCCCAATTCAGTCCCGTTAGGGACCAACTATGGGTAGCTATAATGAATTGAGAAGTGGAAGCTGTGCCTTTAAGTACAGCCCTCAAAAATTCCGTAATTTTAATCACTAAGCACATGGCGGATAACACAAAGGCCACATTTCTGGATTATCCTTTTTCTCCAGAAGCCCTAGAGTCAAAAGTCTCCCCTCTGCTACTCAGGAACATCCACTGTTTTCAGGCAAATTCCACATTTTACTTAAAAACCAAACCACTTACGTACGCCAGACACTTAGTATGAAAAAATACGTATGAAGCTGATTCCAATATAAAAATAGACCTTAAAACCACATCAATAGCACTTTTTCACTTTAATAGCTATTTAAAATTACTTATTTAAATTAAGTAATTATTCAAGAAACTCTTTCTAATTACGTATTTATACTTATATTTGAGCTCTAAATTACGTAGCCATGCAGAAAGTTATTGTCATAGGAAATGGAATGGTAGGGTATAAGTTCTGCGAAAAACTCGCCGCCCACCCACTTAGAGATCAATTTCAGATCACTGTTTTCGGTGAAGAATCCAGGCCCGCTTACGATCGTGTCCACCTAAGCGAATATTTCACGCTAGACTCAGCAGACAAACTGCTACTGGCATCGAGAAACTGGTACGATGAAAATCAGATTACCCTAAGAACCGGGGAAATGATCACTGACATCGAAACCAAATCCAAACGCGTGCTTACCCATAAGCATGAGTATTTCGAGTATGACTATCTGATTTTAGCCACAGGCTCTTCCTGCTTTGTCCCAACCATCAAAGGAGTGGACAAACCGGGCGTATTTATCTACAGAACCATAGAAGACCTGGATGCCATCAAGGACTACGCCCAAAAATTAAAGAATGAAGGCAAATTCAAAGCTTCGGTTCTTGGAGGCGGACTGCTAGGACTGGAAGCAGCAAATGCAGCAAAAGAACTGGGCATGCAAACAGACGTCATCGAATTTGCCCCGCGTCTCATGCCCAGACAATTGAACCAGGCAGCGAGCGACATGCTGCAAAACAAGATTGAAAGCCTCGGCATCAAGGTGCATCTAGGCAAAAATTCCCAAGAAATCGTAGGCGAGGACGGTATTGAGCAAATCGATTTTACTGACGAAACCACGCTAAAAACCGATATGCTGATCATCTCCGCAGGCATTCGACCTAGGGATGAATTGGCAGTGAAAAGTGGCTTGAAAACCGGTGAGCGCGGTGGAGTTTATGTAAATAACAAAATGGAAACCTCCGACCCGGCGATCTACGCTATCGGAGAAGTGGCACTTTATAACAATGGAATCTACGGACTAGTCGCGCCAGGTTATGAAATGGCGGGAGTCGCTGTAGAACAAATCACCGGCGGGGAAAAGCTGATGAGTCCTACTATAGACATGTCCACCCAACTGAAACTCGTCGGTACAGAAGTAGCTTCTTTTGGCGATCCATTTATAGAAAATGAAAACGTCACCGCGATAGTTTATGAAAATAAGCAACGCGGAGTCTATAAAAGAATCAATATCGCCAAGGATGGATCCAAGCTTCTTGGTGGGATCATGGTGGGTGATTCTTCAGATTACAATACCCTTTTCCAGCTGTACATCAATGCGATGAAGCTTCCTGAGAATCCTGAAGATTTGATCTTAGGCTCTAGAGGTGGAGAAAGCAAAAGCGCGCTGGGATCTGTGTTGGATCTTCCGGACACGGCTCAGATTTGTTCCTGTGAGGCGGTCTCCAAAGGCGCAATTTGCGATTCCATCAGCAGTGGAGCCTGCTGTTCTTTCACAGATGTAGTGAAAAGCACCAAAGCTTCCAGTTCCTGCGGTGGCTGTAAACCTATGGTGACGGACCTGGTGAATGCCACACTGAAGTCCATGGGACAAGAAGTCAAAGAAACCATCTGCGAGCACTTCGAGTACAGCCGGCAGGAATTGTACGATCTGGTAAAGCTGCACAGCATTATGGATTTCGATGAAGCGCTGGACAAACATGGGAAAGGACACGGCTGTGAAACCTGCAAGCCGGTTTTAGCTTCGATATTTGCCAGTATTTACATGGAAACCGCTAATCGTCAGGCTCCTATCCAGGATTCAAACGATAGATTTCTGGCAAATATTCAGAGAAACGGCTCTTATTCCGTCGTGCCTAGAGTTCCGGGAGGAGAGATTACTCCTGAGAAATTGATGGTGCTGGGACAAGTGGCAAAGAAATACGATCTCTATACCAAAATCACCGGGGGCCAGCGAATAGACCTTTTTGGAGCGCAGCTTCATGAGCTTCCCATGATTTGGAAAGAGCTGATTGACGCGGGTTTCGAAAGTGGGCACGCCTATGGCAAATCACTTAGAACCGTAAAAAGCTGTGTGGGATCGACATGGTGTCGTTATGGCTTGCATGACAGCGTGAGTTTTGCGATCCGAATTGAGGAGCGATATAAAGGACTTCGCTCTCCCCACAAGCTCAAAGGCGGTGTATCCGGATGTATACGTGAATGCGCAGAGGCTAGAGGAAAGGACTTTGGCGTGATCGCGGTAGAAGGCGGATGGAACCTGTTTGTATGTGGCAATGGCGGAGCCACGCCAAAACACGCTGTTCTTTTGGCAGAAAAGCTAGACGACGAAACCTGCATCAAGTACCTCGATAGATTCCTGGTGTACTACATACGAACAGCCGCGCCCCTGCAAAGAACAGCCCCTTGGCTGGACAAATTGGAAGGAGGAATAGACTACCTGAAGAAGGTAATCGTGGAAGACAGCCTGGGAATCGGCGAGGAACTGGAAGCTGAAATGGAAGAATTGGTGCAGCGCTATGCCTGCGAGTGGAAAGAAGCCATAGAAGATCCTCAGATGATGAAGCGGTTCAAGCCATTTGTGAATTCTGATGAGACGGACGATAGCTTGGTATTCGTGCCAATGAGAGAACAAAAAATGCCTAGACCTTGGTAATCCTATAAGAATAAGTTCATGGAAGAATTATTAAAACAATATCAAACAGTCGCAGAACAACAGGCCATCAACTGGGTGAGAGTAGGGCATACAAGCGACTTTCCGGAAAATGCCGGTGCCTGTGTGAAGTATAACTCCAAGCAGATTGCTGTGTACTATTTCAGCAGAACAGATTCTTGGTATGCCTGCCAAAACCTCTGTCCGCACAAGATGGAAATGGTCCTATCACGAGGAATGACAGGAGATTCTCAGGGCATCCCAAAAGTAGCCTGTCCCCTTCACAAGAAGACCTTCTCACTAGAAGACGGTAGCAATCTGAACGGTGAAGCCTACAGCATAGCCACCTATCCGGTCAGGATTCAGGAGGGAAATGTATATATTGGATTCGCAGATTAATCCAATTTGACACATGAACCAATTTCAGAAAGCAATCGCATTGATCGATGAGGTCAATGCCGAAGATCCTACCAAAGAAACCCTTGACGGCAAAGAAATCTCCAAAGAACTCCTCTACTCCATCCGAATGACGGACAAACTGGCTGATTTTGAGCCTGATTCCTCCGAAGCCATGAAACTTGCCGTGCGTGCCCAGCACATCGCAAGGTGGAAAATTCCCAGATCGGAATACCCCATGGATAGGGTAGGATACCTGAGATGGAGAGAGGAGCTCAAGAAAATGCACGCTGATCTGGCTGCAGAAATTCTGGAAAAATCAGGCTATGATGAGGAGACCATCGAGCGGACTAAATTCCTGATCCGAAAAAAACAACTAAAAACTGATCCGGATACCCAAACCATGGAAGACGTCATCTGCCTGGTATTTTTGGAGTACTACTTCGAGGAGTTTGCAGAAAAGCATGAAAACGAAAAAGTCATTGACATCCTACAGAAGACCTGGGCGAAAATGTCGGAAAAAGGACACCGAGCCGCACTGCAATTGCCCCTTTCACCTACAAGTTTACAATTAGTCAAAGAAGCCATTACCTAACAAAATGACCGGTACACCGCGATCGCTGGATCAAGAAACTTTTAATCGACTACGCCGACTCTATCTTATCGCCTTGGGAGCTATTGCCATCTCCTTGATCGCAAGCCAACTCATCATCCGAAAGTATCTCAATGATCAGGAAAACGATAGCCGGTTAGTAAATGTAGCCGGCAGACAGCGCATGCTCAGCCAAAAACTCAGCAAAGAAGTTTTGCAACTCGCCGAAGCTACCCGCCAAGCCGAAATCATCAGCCTCTCAGATACCATCCAAAACACGCTGACCCTTTGGGAGAGTGCCAATCAAGCACTTCAGGCCGGAGACGAGAACTTTGGATTTACTGCTGAAAACAGCCCGGTAGTCGAGGAAATGTTTTCCGAGATCAATCCCCATTTCGAAAATGCCGTTCAGGCCGCGCAGAATTTCCTGCTTCTAAAATCCGAAAACTCATCGGACACTACGAGCATAGCCTTAGAAGTCTCAGCGGTGCAAAACAATGCTAAAAATTTCCTGGTGAAAATGGACGAAATCGTAAACCAGTACGATTTTGAGGCCAAGGAAAAGGTAAATAGCCTCAGAAGGTTGGAGCTATTGATCACACTTTTCACTATGCTAGTCTTAGTTGGGGAGTTTTTGATCATCTTTTGGCCTTCGGCCAAAGCCATGAAGCAAAGCATCCATGAACTGATGGATGCTGAGAAAAAAGCCATTCAAATGGCAAAAAACGCTGATTTACTCAGTCAATCCAAAGAAAAAACAGTACGTGAACTAAGAGCGCTTAGCCAGGCAATGGACCAGGTGCTGCTTTTCGCCCGAATCACACCAGAAGGCTATATCACGCACATGGGAGAGAAATTCAGCCGGCTCTATAAGTACCATAATTTCAACATAAATGCTAAAATCTCCGATGTTCTCTCCACACAGGAAAATGAAAAGAACACCATAGATCGAATTATAGCTGAAAACAAAAAGGCAGGCTGGGAAGGCGAACTCAAAACCAGCTCTCGCACCGGTGAGGACATCTGGCTGGATGTATCCATGACCCCATTCAATTCCGATGAAGATAAGCAGGAACTGATCTTAATTTGCCTGGACATTACCAAGCGGAAGGAAGTCATGGAGGAAGTGGAGCGCCTGACCAAGGAGAGCTTTGAAGAGAAAATGCAGCAGCAAAAAATCGTCTCCAGACAGATTATAGAAAATCAGGAAAACGAACAAAATCGGATTGCCAAAGATATTCATGACGGAATCGGCCAAATGCTGACAGGATTGAAATACCTGCTGGAGAGTGTGGATCCTAGCGACCCGGAAAAAGCGGAAATCAAAATCATTAAGCTCAAAGAACTCACTTCCAATATTATCAAAGGTGTGCGAACGGCCACTTTCAACCTGACTCCCCCTGAATTGAAGGATTATGGGATAGTCCCGGCTCTCACCGAACTGACCCAGGAGCTTTCCAAGCTTACCGGAAAAGAAATCGTACTCTTCAACAAATCAGATTTCAATCAACGTCTGGATTCCCTGGTAGAAATCAACCTCTACCGCATCACGCAGGAAGCCATCAACAATGCCATCAAGTATGCCGAATCCACACACATCATCGTCACCATTTCCCACAGCCAAAACCTACTCAGCATCATAGTAGATGACAATGGCAAAGGATTTGACAAGGCAAAACTCAAGTCCAAACCCGACGAGGAAGGAGGAATGGGATTGACGTTTATGAAAGAACGGGTCAAATATATCAACGGACGCCTTTTCATCAATTCGTCCATCAATGAAGGCACAAAAGTCACCCTTAACGTACCTTTAGCCTAGATTTGCTAGATTATTCTACGTAAATTCTGTTTCTTTACTACGTATTTACCTAAGCACATATGAACCCAATTAAAATAGTTTTAGCGGATGATCACGAGTTGGTTCGCGATGGAATCAAATCCTTGCTGGAAAGTGAAGATGATTTTTTGGTCATAGATGAAGCCGCTGACGGTAAGGAAGCCTTAGCGGTAGTGGCCGAGCAAAAACCGGATCTGCTCATCGTAGACATCCGTATGCCGGTCATGAACGGACTGGAAGTCGTGAAGGAATTGACAAAATCCCTCCCCAAAATCAAAAAATTGGTTCTTTCCATGCACGATTCTGAAGAATATGTGGTGGAGGCCATCCAGGCTGGAGCGGATGGTTATTTGCTTAAAGGATCTTCGAAAAGCGAGTTTTTAAAGGCCCTGCACACGATTTCTGAAGGAGGAAAGTTTTTTGCAGGTGATGTCTCCGCGTATATCATCAACAACTTTGTCAATGGAAAACCCAAAGCCAGCAGTAAGCCTGAGGCGCTGCCGGAAGAGCTAGCAAACCTGACCAACCGGGAAAAGCAGATTTTAGATCTCATTTTGCAAGGAAAGGGGAATAATGAAATCGCAGAGGAATTGGAGATCAGTAAGCGAACTGCTGAGGTTCACCGATTTAATCTCATGAAAAAAATGAATGTGAAAAATCTAGCCGAGCTGACCACTAAGTGTAGGGAACTGAACATGATCTAGAATCCATGAGAAAATAAGTAGTCTTAAAATCCATCTTGCGCCAAACTAGATGGATTTTTATTTTTGTACGTAAATAAATTACGTACTATTTGGATTAAATACGTATTTATACTTACTTTTAGACATCTAAAAATAAGTATTATGGAATCACTACTTACCCACAAAGCAACTAGACTAAATCTTTTAGATTTCAAGAGCATTCCGATCCGGACTTTCTGGATCACCTCTATTGCATTCTTCACCTGCTTTTTCGCATGGTTTGGCATAGTCCCATTCATGCCAGACGTAGTCAAGGACCTCGGACTCACGCCATCCCAAAAATGGAACGCTACCGTATTGGCAGTAGCGGGCACGGTTTTCGCCAGATTACTCATCGGAAAACTATGTGACAAGTACGGCCCCAGGCTTTGTTACACCTGGCTTTTGATCCTAGGCTCTATTCCTGTGATCGCCAGCGGACTGGTGCAGACGCCTATGCAGTTTTACATTTGCCGTTTGCTGACAGGCTTTATCGGCGCTTCTTTCGTCATCACCCAAGTTCATACCTCGCTCATGTTTGCCTCCAATGTAGTTGGCACGGCGAATGCCACTTCTGCTGGCTGGGGAAATCTAGGCGGTGGAGCCAATAGATTGGGAATGCCGATCATTGCCGCCATAGTGATTGGTCTGGGAGTAGCTGAGGCTGACGCTTGGAGGTATGCCATGGTCATTGCTGGAGTAGTTTGCTTCAGCATGGGACTGGTGTACTACTTCTTCACCAAAGACACCCCTGAAGGAAACTTCAAAGAACTAGAGGAAAAGGGAGAAAAAGTGCCTACCACAAAAAAAGACAAGGTGGGATTCTCTACCGCAATCAAAGATTACCGGGTTTGGCTCCTTTTTTTCGTGTATGCCGCTAGTTTCGGCATAGAGCTGACCGTGTATGGCACCATGGATGATTACTTGCAAAACACCTTTCAGCTGGAGCGACTCACTGCCGGCAACATAGTTCTATCTTTTGCGCTGATGAATATTTTTGCCAGAACACTGGGAGGATACTTTGGCGACAAGTTTGGTAAACTACGCGGTCTCAAAGGTAGAGTATGGTTCTTGGCAGCCATATTAATTGTGGAAGGGTTAATGCTTAGTTTATTCTCTTTAGCCACAGGAATATTCGTTGGTTTTGCCTTACTGATTGCATTTAGCCTATCCGTACAGATGGCAGAAGGAGCCACCTTTTCCGTGGTGCCTTTCGTGAATAGAAAAGCCATTGGATCCATATCGGGAATAGTAGGAGCAGGAGGGAATTTCGGAGCCTTTTTGGCAGCACTTTTTCTCAGTTCCAAATCAGCAGTGGCCGAAAAAGCTGCTCTGATTGCCAGTGAATCACTCAGTGCTGAAGCTGCTGCCGCCGCTCAGTCTGCTGCTGCCGCCAGCGCAGTATCTGCGGGGTATTTGATCATAGGCGGCATGATTGTAGTTTCCGGAGTGATAGCCTTGGCCATTCGATTCAGCACAGCCGATGAAAAAGTAGCCGAAGTAGAATTAAGTAAACTGCAGCCTGAATTAGTACGCGCAGATAATTAACTTTAGCCATACTCCCAAAATAGATCTTCCAGCATTGAAGGTTTTCAAGTGGATGAGCTATTTTGTTCTAAACCTATTTACCATCGTAATTGTCAATTTGTGATCCCTGATAAAAAAGTCAAAACCACCTGTTCCTACTGCGGAGTCGGCTGCGGCATCGTGGCGGGAGTAGACGCCCAGCAAAAAGTACAGGTCGAAGGAGACAAAGATCACCCCGTAAACCAAGGCATGCTTTGTTCCAAAGGCATGAATCTCCACTACGTAGTCAATGACACTTCGGATAGAATCCTCCATCCTGAAATGCGCTGGAGCAGATCTCACCCTCGCGAGCGCGTGAGTTGGGATGATGCCCTGGATAGAGCGGCGGGGGTTTTCAAGTCATTGATTCAAAAACATGGACCGAAAAGTGTAGGTTTTTACGTTTCAGGGCAATGTCTGACGGAGGAATATTATGTAGTCAATAAATTGACAAAAGGCTTTCTGGGTACAAATAACATTGATACCAACAGCCGACTTTGTATGAGTTCGGCGGTAGTAGCATACAAAAAAACCTTTGGGGAAGACTCCGTGCCGATTTCCTACGAGGATATAGAATTGGCAGATGCCTTTCTCATTGCTGGCGCAAATCCTGCCTGGTGTCATCCTATCCTATTCCGAAGGCTGGAAAAGCATAAGGAGAAAAACCCAAATGTGAAAATCATTGTGGTAGATCCTAGAAAAACCGACTCGGCTAGTTTCGCAGATATTCACCTTCAGATCATCCCGGGAACAGACATCATTTTATACAATGCCATCGGCAAGCGAATTATTGATATCGGTCTAGCTGACAAGGCGTTCATTGAAAAACACACCGAAAACTACCTGAAATACCGCAAGCAAGTGATGGCCACATCGCTAAAAGAAGCCTCCAAACTCTGCGGTATCTCTGTGGATGAAATCAAACAAGTGGCTGAAATCATCGGAGAATCCAAAGGCTTTATCAGCATGTGGGCCATGGGATTGAACCAAAGTGCCGTAGGAACTGACAAGAATTTCTCTCTGCTAAACCTTTCTTTGGTGACCGGAAGAATCGGAAAACCAGGCAACGGGCCATTTTCTCTGACAGGTCAGCCCAACGCCATGGGAGGACGTGAAGTAGGGGGCATGGCCAGTCTTTTGGCGGCCCATAAGGAACTTAGCAACCCTATACACCGGCAGGAGGTGGCTAACTTCTGGGGAGTGCATGAGATTTCTGCGGAGCCCGGCTATTCTGCCACGGAAATGTTTGATGCACTGGAAAGTGGAGAAATGAAGGCCATTTGGATCATCTGCACCAATCCGCTGGTGAGCCTCCCCAATTCCAAAAAAATCGAAAAGGCCTTGAAAAATGCCAAGTTCGTGGTGGTTCAGGATATATCGCACAAAGCCGATACTGTAGCGTATGCAGACCTGGTACTTCCAGCCGCCGGATGGCTGGAAAAGGAGGGTACCATGACCAATTCCGAACGGAGAATCTCCTATTTGAATAAAGGTATCAACCCTCCAGGTGAGGCCAGAGCAGATGTGGAAATCCTCTGTGATTTCGCCAAAAGAATGGGTTTCAGAGGTTTTAACTTTTCAAACTCTGAGGAAATCTACGAGGAGTACTGTGCAATGACCAAGGGGACAAACATTGATATTTCATACCTGAATTACGATAGACTGAAAAACGAGGGTACTTTCCAATGGCCCGTACCGGAATACCGCCATGCAGGAACGCCCAGGCTTTTTTCCGATAGAAAATTTTACACCCCAAGCCAAAAAGCGGTATTCAATATTCCCGCACAGATCAGCAATACCTCAGAGCAAACCAGTAAGGAATACCCACTGATTCTCACTACAGGACGTGTGCGCGACCAGTGGCATACCATGACCAAGACCGGGAAAGTTTCCCGACTTCGCACACATTACCCAAGTCCTGTCTTGGAGATCAATCCCATAGATGCCTACCTGGATAAGGTGAAAGATGGTGATGTAGTGGAAGTAAAAAGCAAAAACGGAATGGTACGGGTGAAAGCCAAACTGTCCAAAGCTATCCGCGAAGGCGTGGTATTTCTCCCAATGCACTGGGGCAAGCAGCTGCAAAGTGACCTCAACCGTGCAAACAATCTCACCAAAACCGTAGTAGATCCTCAATCCAAGGAACCGGATTTCAAGTTTACTACAGTATCCGTTTCCAAGTATAAAAAAGCGAAGGAAAAAATCGTGGTGGTAGGAGCCGGAGCGGCAGCATTTCGTTTCATTCAAAACTATAGAGAGCATAACGAAACAGATGAAATCCATGTGTTTTCCAAAGAACCTCATCCATTCTACAATCGGGTACTATTGCCGGAATATGTGACTGAGGAACTCACCTGGGAGCAACTACAAAAAATCAAAGAGCAAGAGCTCAAAAAGCTGAAAATCAGCTTACACACGGAGCTTTCTGTAGAAAAAATCGATCCCGAACTTCAATTAGTAGTTGACGATAAAGGACAGGAATACTCCTTTGATAAGTTGATTTTGGCGACAGGAAGCCGGGCTTTTATCCCAAAAGATGCGCAGCTGGATCTGCCTGGGCGCTTTACCATGCGAAGTAAAATTGATGCGGATCGATTCAAAGATTACTTAGACGCTACCCATTTACCCCCGGAAAACCAGCATGTGGTTATCATCGGAGGTGGATTGCTGGGACTAGAGCTGGCGGCAGCTTTGCAGCACAATCGAGTCAAAGTGACCATCGTGCAGCGAGCATCCCGGCTGATGGAGCGACAGCTGGATGAGGTTTCCAGCAAACTGCTTTCCCTAGACGTGCAGGAGCGGGGAATTCATGTGTACTTTGACAATGAGGTGAGCACTGTTTTCGATGATGAGGAACACAAATCACTCTCCATCACCCTGAAAAGCGGAAAAATCATTTATGCCAATGCGGTGGTGTATGCCATAGGTACCCAACCAAATATTAAAATCGCAAGGGACAACGGCATCATCTGTGGACGAGGCATCAAGGTCAACCAGCATTTGCAGACCAATTACCCAAACATATTCGCCATAGGTGAGATCGCAGAATTCGAGAATCAGCTGTTTGGGATCACCTCCGCTGCTGAGGAGCAGGCCATGGTATTAGCCAATTACATTGCAGGAGATGTGAGCAGCATCTATTCCGGTTCCGTATTGATGAATATTCTAAAATTCAAAGATTTGGAACTGTGCAGCATTGGAGACATCAGCATTCCCGAAAATGACGACAGTTACGAGGAAATCATATTTACCGATATCAGTCGACGCTATTACAAAAAGTGCATTGTCAAAGATGATCTGTTGGTAGGGGCAGTGCTGATGGGAGATAAAAATGAATTTGCTGAATTCAAATCCCTGATTGAAAACAAAATTGAACTCTCCGAAAAACGTAAATCCTTACTGATGGGATCCTCGGATACCCGACCGGTTATTGGGAAATTAGTTTGTAGCTGTAGCCGTGTAGGTGAGGGAAACATCAAGGAAGCAATTGCAGACGGCTGCACAGATTTTACCGCACTTTGTCAGCAAACTGGAGCTGGACTGGGCTGTGGCAGCTGCAAAACGGAGGTTAGGGAGATTCTTCACCAATCAAAAGTACTGGTATGAAACAGACATTCTCTAGAGTAATTGTCAAAGGAGGAGTGCTTTCTCCTGCCGAATTGAAGCAGATTTTAGAACTCGGCGAGAGTGCCGGGCTGGATACGATTTCACTGGGCTCAAGGCAGGATATCCTCTTTATCAAAGATGATGATTCACTGAAAATCGACGCTCAGGAGAAATTTCAGTTTGTCTCCCCAGAGGAAATCGGATCTGAAAACATAGTTTCTTCCTATGCATCTGCAGATATTTTCCCAAACACGCCTTGGCTTACCGGGGATCGTTACCTCTACATTTTGGAAAATTTCAGGCAGCAACCCCACTTAAAAATCAACATTACCGATCCCAAGCAACGCTTGGTACCGCTTTTTACAGGACATCTTAATTTCATTGCTTCAGCGCATGAAGACTATTGGTATCTGTACGTACGGCTGCCAGACTGGGAGGAGAACCAGATGTATCCGGCACTGATATACAGCTGGGACATAGCTAAGGTCGCTACGGCGATTGAGGATATTCTCCAAGAGGAACCCGAGACTGCTGAGGTCTTATTTGAGTTGGTCAATGATGCGGTGGATTCCAACAACAGGACTGTGGACAAGCCTTTGGAGGTTCCCTTTTACCCTTTTCCCTACTATGAAGGCATCAATCGCGTGGGCGACGACCGTTATTGGCTGGGCTTATATTGGAGAAACAACAAGTACTATATAGATTTTCTGAAAGTACTCTGTGACCTCTGCGCCGACAGCAAAATCGGAAAAATCTCCATTACACCTTGGAAATCCATCATTATCAAAGGAATACCAGAAAATTCCAAAATCGAATGGGAAAGGCTGCTGGGCCGCTATGGGATCAATGTGCGCCACTCCATGTTGGAATTGAACTGGCACCTTCCGGTAAATAACAAAGCGGCACTCAAGCTGAAAGAGTACTTAGTGGAAAACTTTGACAAGCGGGATATCAGTACCTATGGACTGACTTTTGGAATCACAGATTACACTCGAAAGGCATATTATTTTACATCTATCATTATAGAGAAAAACCAGCCTCCAGTTGGTCTGGACGGCGTAAAAATCCGAGACACCTATAACCTGCTGTATGCCAAAAATTTTGACCCAAACACCCAGCAATACATCGTGCATGTGCAGGAGGTGGACAAGGCAGAACTCCCGCGATTACTCATCGAACTGAGTAAAATGTACTTCGAGCAGCTGGGCAAAAAGCCTGTAGAATCCAAAAAATCTATTTCCCCAAAAGAGACCATCAAAACCGAAGCGTATCAGTGCACAGACTGTCTCACGGTCTATGATCCAAAGTATGGTGATGAATCTCAGCATATTGAGGCCATGACAACTTTTGAGGATTTGCCTGAGGATTATCATTGCTCCCTTTGCGAAGCACCAAAGTCGAATTTTGTGAAAAGGGTCTTTGAGAAAGAAGTGGACTAGTAAAACTAGTTTTTAGAAGTTAGCCCCCATTCCTAACCTTAAGGTGCTAGCCGCTTTTTCTGAGCCTAGGAAAAAGGAACAACAAGCTGTAAACAGGGGACTTACAAACTAATCCTATTCAAGTTTTTCAATACTATCCAAGAAAATAATACTTAGATTATTACGTATTTATCTAGCTTATTTATAAGTATTTTTACTTATATTTATTCCTGATTTTAACTTTAACAGAAGGAATATGAAAAAGCTTGTTACCCTACTTTTCTTGTCAATTACGCTCGGAAAACTCGCTAAGGCTCAGGAGTTCACACTGGATGCAGATATTCGTCCGCGATTTGAATACAGACATGGATTTTCCAGCCTTTATGCAGATGAAGCTAAGCCTGCAGCCTTTGTCACGCAGCGCTCTAGATTGAATTTCGCATTTAAAGATCAAAAGTGGAGCCTTTATTTCAGTGCCCAGGACGTAAGTACTTGGGGTGATACTCAGCAACTGAGTGCAACGGATGGGAATAATTCATTCTCCATTTTCCAAGGTTGGATACGCTATGCTTTCGATGAAAACTGGGGAATCAAACTTGGTAGGCAGGTACTTTCATACGATGATCAGCGAATCCTTGGAGCCACAGACTGGGCCATGCAGGGAAGAACCCATGATGCTGCAATGCTCCAATTTTCCAGAAACAAATTCGATCTGGACCTGGCTTTTGCTTTTAACCAAGAGGGACAGTATAACTTCGGAACGGACTATACCATCAGGGGTGGATTTTCCTATAAGACCATGCAAATGGCCCACCTGACTAAAGCCTGGGATCAAGCCACTTTTAGTTTTCTTTTTATGAATACTGGTTTTCAGAAATATACCAATGATCCCATTCCCCAAACCGACGGCTTATATTATAGACAAACTACCGGAACTTATTATAGCTTTCCGATTTCCTTCCTGACCATCACAGGCTCTGCCTACCTACAAAGCGGAATGGCCAATGCCGCTACCGATCTATCGGCATACCAATACATGATCGAAGCGAAATACAAAGCCGGTAAAGTCACTCTGATCGCAGGCTTTGAATCCCTGAGTGGCACAGATCAAGCAGGCGAGGATAAAAATAAATCCTTCTTTCCTCTCTATGGAACCAACCACAAATTCAATGGATTTATGGATTATTTCTACGTGGGAAATCATGCCAACAATGTGGGTTTGAATGACTTTTACGGAAAAGTGCAACTGGCAGTGGCTTCAAAAGGAAATCTAGGACTTGATCTTCATTATTTCTCAGCCAATGCAGAACTAGCGGACGATTTCAGTAAAAATCTGGGAGCAGAACTAGACCTCTATTACAGCCATTCTTTGGGCCAATATGTGAAGATCGCCGGAGGATATTCCCAGCTCTTTGCCACAGAAAGTATGAGTGTGCTCAAAGGCGGGGTGACTTCAGACAATACCAACAACTGGGGCTGGGTGCAGCTGATAGTGAATCCTAGGTTGCTGACGTATAAGGTTAAGGGGGAGTAACATACTCAAATTCAATTGAATCCTTCATGTGCAGAAACGGAGTGATGGCTGTAACCAATATCTCTCTGCTCAACTTCTTATCAATGATTATGCTTTAGTAGAGTAATCTTTCTCTGAACTCTCTGCTCAGAGTACATACCATTATAT
Organism: Algoriphagus sp. TR-M9; assembly: GCF_027594545.1. Taxonomy (NCBI): domain Bacteria; kingdom Pseudomonadati; phylum Bacteroidota; class Cytophagia; order Cytophagales; family Cyclobacteriaceae; genus Algoriphagus; species Algoriphagus halophytocola. Next base: position 4,321,024 of record NZ_CP115160.1, read on the forward strand.
TATGACTTCGGCAAACCCCTAAAAAATGGAATTAGCAAAACATTGTGAATTATGTGATCATAGGGTGTTTGACTTATCAACTGGTACCACATGTGGTTTAACCTCAATGAGGCCTGATTTTAAGGGTAAATGTCCGAATATCAAATTTGGTGATAATCATATCCGACGTATAAGGGAAGTGAACATTGAGCATTATAGAGTTGCATCTAAAAAGTGGATGAACGTTGCCCATTTTATTCTCTATTTCATGATTGGAGTTACAATAATGCTAGGTGGGTATTTTCTAGGTTCAATGGCTTGGGACAAGGGAGTTGTCTCCAAAGTACCTTTAATTATTATTGGCGTTGGTTTTCTCATTATTCCTTTCGCCACTGGTCCTTTAATATCGTTCCGACAAGATTTCCAAATTGAAAAGAAAAGGAAAATGAAGATGGATCAACTATTAAAATCATATAATATCGAATATGATTCGGAAATAATAGTTGACGAGGATGTTCATGGAAACAAAGATTATAATGCAAAAATCAGTTTTTCAAGACTGCATTATAAATGAATTTCTTTTCAAAACTCCTCAGCTTCCTATCAATAATCTATGCACACAACCTATGTAGGATTTAAATCCTATACTTCACCCCCCAATCGCAATCATACTTCGATTATCTGAATGAAGTGCCGGGTCGGATAATTTCTCCATGCTGTCCATCCCGGCTCGAAGAGCTTTTTTATTCAAAATGGACTCCAAGATCAGCTTTTCCACATCTTCCCCAGCCCGCATAGCCGACAGCAGGTCGATTTCATGATTGGAGAAAAGACAGTTTTTGATACGCCCATTGGCAGTCAGGCGAATCCTGTTGCAGGTGCCACAAAATGGATTGGTCACCGAGGAGATAATTCCAAAAGTCCCTTTATATCCTGCCACCTGAAATTTCCGGGCAGTAAAATTCTTTTCATTCGGCAAGGAAGCAATTTGTGCTGAACCAAAACGAGCTGACAGATGATCCAGGATTTCCTGCTCGGAAACCATTTTTGATCTGTCCCAGCGATTGCCATCGAAGGGCATAAATTCAATAAAACGCACGGAGACCTCATAGTCTCTGGTCAAGTTCACAAAATCCACAATTTCATCCTCATTGGTCCCTTTGATCAACACCGCATTGATCTTCAGATCAAAATCCTCTTGGAGCAGCTCAAAATTGTCCAAGGTTTTTTGAAATCCGGATCGCCTGGTAATCTCTTGAAAGCGGCTTTCTTTCAAAGTATCCAGACTGAAATTGATTTTTTTAACCCCAAATTTCTTCAAGTTATCCACATGCCTATCGATCAGCAAACCATTCGTAGTAATGGAGATTTCCACAGGCATTCGGGACAAGCCTTCCAGGATCACACTAATGTCTTTGCGCAGCAGTGGCTCACCTCCGGTAAGCCGAATTTTGTCTACGCCCAGCCCAACAAAAATTCTCGCAAACTCTAGTACTTCTTCTGCACTCATGATGGTGGCTTTAGGACTGAGTGCGATTCCCTCAGCGGGCATGCAGTAGCTACAGCGCAGATTGCACTTCTCGATCAGCGAAATCCTCAAGTAATTGTGAACTCGCCCAAATCGATCTCTAAGCTCCTGAATATTACCCGATTGGGTCATGATTAGCTCCTTTTAATATTTGAAATACATGCAATAAATGTGGGAAAACCGCATCCATAGATTCCTTTGCCCCATTGGTAGATCCTGGCAAAGCCAGAATAATGCTATCTCCAATCGTGCCGGCCACGGATCGGGAAAGCATGGCAAATGGCATCATCTTTTGTCCGTAACTTCTAATTGCTTCCTCTACTCCGGGGATTCGTCGCTCCAGAATAGGTTCCAAAGCCTCAGGCGTTACGTCCCGCTTAGATAGCCCGGTTCCTCCAGTGAAAATCACCAGTTGGTTTTTCTCCGAAAGCTCAAATGCTTTAGTCCGGATCTGCTCCAAGTCATCCGGAATCACCTCATACGAGGAAGTTTTCACGCCATGAATTTCCAACTTATCCACAATGGCCTTTCCGGCTTTATCCTCTTTGATGCCTTTGGAAATAGAATCCGAGCAAACGACCACAGCAGCCTGGACCTGCTTTTCATTTCTATCCTTAAAACTGGATTTGCCGCCGGTCTTCTTTACCAACCCGATTTCCCGGATAACAATTCCCTTATCTATGGGCTTGAGCATGTCATACATGGTCAGCGCAATCACCGATGCTCCATGCATAGCCTCTACCTCTACACCCGTTTTATAGACGGTTTTCACCGTGATATAAATGTGGATCTCCAAGCCTTCAATTTCATACTCCACCGCAGTGTATTCCACAGGAAGCGGATGGCAATCCGGAATGGTGATATGCGTGTTTTTCACTGCGAAAAGTCCCGCCACCTTCGCCATTTCAAACACATTGCCTTTTGGCACACGGTTTTCCACCACTGCCGCGATGGTTTCTTCTAAACTTACCTGCACGATCGCCTTGGCTTTGGCTGTGCGAAGTGTGGTGACTTTATGCGTAATATCTACCATTTCTAATTTTAATCTCTACTCGTGTTCATCAGAATATCCTTCGACTTCACTCAGGATGACACTAGAATCGTTCACTACCAATCTATCCAAAACGATTTTAGAATTCAGACTATAGCCTTCCGAATTTCTCAACTATTTACTTTCCATTGATGATCGGCATTGTCCAGAATCTCTTTACCAAAGATCGGCACCTGTTCTTTGACCTGATTCACTAGCCATTCTGTAGCCTCATACACTTGCTTTCTTCTCGGAGAGGATACGAATACGAAAATGCAAACCTCCCCGACTTTTACCTTACCCAGGCTATGATAAATATGTAGGCATGTCAGATCGAATTGCTCAAATGCCGCCTCACGAATCTCGTGGAGCTTTTCGTTTGCCATTTCCTCATAAGTGGTGTATTTTATGGCAACAACTTTTTGATCGCCGACTTCATCTGCACGAACCTGGCCCAAGAAAATATTATGCGCCCCGATGGTATGCTTGCCCTGATGCTTGGCAATGGACTCTGCTATAAATTCTGGGGAGATAGCTCCCTCAAGAAATACTTTTTTCATGTTGAGTTGATTGGGTTTTCAATTGTATTAAGTCTTTAGCTCCTCCGCGGATGGCTTTCACCTCAGAAAATTTAGCCTCCTGCAAAATCTTGGAAGCTGCAATAGCCCGGGTACCTGCCTGGCAAAAAACGCTAATCGGCCTGTCTCTGGGAATCTCATCCAAACGCCTCTCCAGGGCAGAAAGCGGGAGGTTAATACAATTTGTGAATTGAAGGAATGGCACTTCACCGATTTCACGCACATCCAGTAAGATTCCACTTTGTGCCAAAGCTTCCTCAGGAGAAATAAAGTCTACCTTCACCGTAGGAACCCTCTCCACCACTTCTCCTTCCGGCATCTCCAAATCAAAAATCTGCTGCTCATTGGAAAGCAGATTATAGATGAGGATCTTCCCGGAAAGCACCTCTCCAATTCCCAAAACAATCTTCATGGCTTCATTGGCTTGCAACATCCCGATCAAGCCTACTGTGGTACCCAAAACTCCGGCCTCTGCACAATTTAAGAGGCTTTGTTCTTCTTCTGGAAATAGGCTTCTGTAGGAGGGACCACCTTGGTAATTGAATACGGAAACCTGTCCCTGAAATCGAAAGATTGATCCGTAGATCATTGGCTTATTTGCCCGCCTACACGCCTCATCCAAGATATATCTTACCTCCGTATTGTCCGTAGCATCTATCACCAGGTCATATGCGGAGATCAAGTTATCCACATTTTCCTCCGTGAGAAAAACAGGATAAGACACTGTCTTGACAGCTGAATTTAAGTGATTTATATAGCGCTTGGCTTCCTGAACTTTATATGAACCAGTAGATTGGTCTGAATATAAAACCTGCCTGTGCAGATTACTCAGCTCCACTTTATCCCCATCCACAATTCCCAAGTTACCCACGCCTGCCGCAGCGAGGTAAGGTAAAACAGCACAGCCTAATCCTCCAGCACCTACTACAAGGATTTTGCTCTCATGTAGTTTTTGCTGGCCGGAATCCCTTATGCCGGGAAGGATGATTTGTCGCTGGTATCTTTGCATTTTTTATCCTCCGGAAAAAGGTGGAAGTAAGGCTATTTCATCACTAGCTGTGAGTTGGATATCTTGCTTTTTGGAAATGATTTTTCGGTTTACCGCCACCTGAAACTGAAACTTACGAAGGCCATATTTGGCATCCAAAAGATCTACCAGTTCAGCTACGCTGACAGCTTGCAAATCCAAAGCTTCTGAATCGCTTTGCGCAGCTTCTGCTAGGGTTCCAAAGTAATTTACAGTGATCATAGGCTCAAGTTAATACAGATGATTCGGATTAGTTAACAAAGGGCAAGGTATTCAGGTTCTGGAAAATAAATTCATCCTCCAGGATCCATTCTTCCTGAAGCTGCTTTTTCACTCCTGCCAAATGCACCACCTCACCGATTACGATAATCGCTGGTGCAGCCATTCCTTGGTTTGCACTGATCTCCACTATGTTTTGAATGGTTCCCACCACTTCTTTTTGTTCCGCTTTGGTTCCCTCCTTAATAATCGCGACTGGCAAATCACCCTTTCCAACTGATAGATAAATATCGGCGATTTCGGAAAGCTTGCTCATTCCCATCAATACGACCACCGTTGCGGAGGATTTGGCCGCTAGCTTCAGGTCTTTGGAAAGCTTCCTTTCACTCGTGGTGCCGGTAATGACCCAGAAACTATCCGCCACACCACGGCTGGTCACCGGAATGCCCAAGGTAGCCGGGACAGCCACGCTGGAAGAGATTCCAGGAATTACGTTTACATTTATTCCATGCTCCAAAGCATATAGTTCTTCTTCTTTTCCTCTCCCAAAAACAAAAGGATCTCCACCCTTCACACGGACTACATGTCCATATTCCAACGCGTAATTCACAATCAACTCATTGATTTCGTCCTGGGAATGGCTGTGTTTACCCACTCTTTTTCCCACGAATACCTGCAGGGCTTGAGCTGCGTGAAGCAATATTTCCTCGCTGACCAGAGAGTCATACAAGACCACATCTGCGTCGTTCAAAGCGTTCACTGCTTTCAGCGTGAGCAGTTCAGGATCGCCAGGACCTGCACCCAACAAAGTGAGTCGTGGATTTTTTCCAGTTAATGTTTTCATGGATTCAATAGGTTTAGAGCCTGTAGCTCGGCCCTGCTGTTAATATTTTGTACCAGCGCTTTCTGCTGGGAATTGACGCAAAGTTTCTGATGGGACATCAAATTGACCAATGGGCAGAGCTTGAGCCTGTCTGCGATTATAGCTTCTGCAAAAGCTTTTTTGGCTGATTTTCTATACACACCTAGAAGCGGGTAATCATTTTTGCCATCGTGAAGAAATGTAAGTGATGCCTCGCTTTTACCGGATTCACTCACGAGATTCCGGATCAGCTCCGTAGTTATTTTCGGCACATCACAGCTCAAAATCAGATTTCTGTCAGTTTTGCTATGCTGCAAAGCCGTATGGATGCCTCCCACCGGGCCCTTGTCCGCATAGACATCCTCAATCATAGGCAATCCTATCAATTCATAATCCCCATTACTGGTCACCAGAATAATATTGGAAGTCACTGGCATGACCGCCTCTATGATCCAGCGGATAAAAGGCTTTCCCTTATACAGCACCAGGCCTTTTTCGGATTGCATTCGTTTGCTTTTGCCTCCACAGAGTATATAGGCCGATATTTCTGAGTTTTTCTTCAATTTTTCAGACCGCTTTTAATTTCTATTAATCGGAAGATAGCTCAGCCTTTCTCCAGCTTCTAAAACTTCCTTTTCCTCGGGAATCAATATCAGGGCATTTCCTAAAGCATACGAAATCAGCATACTGGAGGCTTGCTTGGGATAAATATCAAGCTGACCGTCCTGCTCTGTACCCAGTATAAAAAGGGTCTTCCCGAACTTATTAGTAGTACTATGCCTGAGCACCCCTGTGCTAAAATCCAGGTCGTAGTTCACATTTCCTGACATGATCTGTAGGGCCGAAAGCGCATAGATCAAAAAGCAAGTGAGTGAAGATGCCGGATTGCCCGGCAAGGCGAAAATTAGCGTTTCTCCCTTTTTCCCAAACCATATTGGTTTGCCCGGCTTTTGGTTGACCTTATAGAAAATCTCCTTGGCTCCATTTGCCTTCAAAGCTTCATTGACAAAATCATAATCTCCGACAGATATCCCTCCGGAAATCAGCAGCACGTCTGACTCAAGTCCCAGACTTATCACTCTTTTGGTAGACTCCAGATCGTCCTGAACTTTCAGAATCCGCACTGAATCAAAGCCTCTTGATATCAGTGCGGACTTGAGCATGATCGCATTGCTTTCGTAAATAGCACCAGGATTTAAGGGCCTTCCTGGCTCCTGAAGTTCATTTCCTGTCACGATCAAAGTAATTTTGGGTTTGTTAAAGACTAAAACCTCGGTAATCCCAAAACCGGCTAAAAACCCGATAATGGATTCTGTGATTTTTAATCCCTCTGCGAGCACTTGCTCTCCTGCTGGCACCTGCTCGCCGATTTTACGCACATTGGCAGATTTTGCCGGAAGTTTTTGGATGGAAATCATCTTCCCCTTCACTTCCACATGCTCCTGAATGATCACCGTATCTGCCTGGTCTGGGACTCGCGCCCCGGTAAATATCCGAACCGCCTGATTTGCCTGCAGTTCAAATTCATGGGCATCACCGGCTTTGCATTCTCCTATAACTTCTAGCTCCGTCACGTCACCATGGCGAAAAGCATAACCGTCCATCGCCGACTGCCTAAATGGCGGAAGACTCATAGGGGCTATGATGGGCTCCGCCAAATAGTACCCATTGCTCTCTTCCAAAGGAATGCTAGTCTTTGGAAGAGCTGTAGTTTCTCTTTTGATCAGGTCTAATGCTTCAGTTACAGAAATCATAAGGGGGTTGAACAGATTGCTAACTTAGATAAAATTAAGTATAAATACGTATTTTTCTACGTATTTATTTGTTAAAAACTCCTCTTTTGGGGGAATCTTCCTTCTCTCACTTGAAGCTCAGGTATTTTTATGGCAAAAAAAAACGCTAATCAAAGCGTTTCTTTTTTAGTCAAGTAGGAAATTACCAGCTACCGCCGGCTCCACCGCCTCCGAAGCTACCGCCCCCGAATCCACCGAAGCCGCCGCCTCCGCCACCGAATCCACCGCCGCCGCCGAAGCCGCCAGAAGATCGGCCTCCACCGCCCAGCATATTAGCCAGCATGATCGTGGTCCATAGATCCACTCCGCCTCCACGGCCGCCCATATGGTTATCATTGTCATTGCGATTTCTCAACAAAGGCAAAATCACAAAGATAAAAATGAAGAAAAGCACCATAAAAATAGCTCCTCCGCTATTTCCTTTTGATTCAATATCCTCCGCTTGATACTCTCCAGATGCTAGTTTAATGATCATGTCCGTAGCCTCGTTCAGTCCTTCATAATAGGCTTCACGACGGAAATTGGGCAGTATTAGGTTCTCGACGATTCGCTTCGCCAGTGCATCAGGCACTGCGCCTTCCATTCCATATCCAGTGGCAATGAATACCTTCCGGTCATCCATGGCCGCCAAGATCAGGATACCGTTATCGTTGTTTCCACCGCCAATGCCCCAGGCATCTCCAAGTCGAAAGGCGTAATCTGAAATCTCATTTTGCCCCACAGAACGCATCATTACAATAGCGATCTGCGAAGAGGTACTGTCATTGTATGCCACAAGCTTGCTTTCAAGCTGCACCAGCTCGGCTGAGGAAAGGGTGTTTGTAAAATCATTCACCAGCCGGGGAGGATTCGGCGCAGGGGGAAGTTCCTGAGCCTGGATTCCCAGACTGATGAAGAGTAAAAGAAATAGAATTGATCGAATCTTAAGATCCAAAGGAAATCTCATCAGGAAGTTCGTTTATGTCTGAATCAGCCTGATACGGGAAATGCTGTCCAAGTTGCTCGCCGGCCATATGGATGCCATCGATCAGACCTTGTGTAAATTGGCCTTGCTTAAATAAGCTGGCCATGTGTTCTTTTATATTTTCCCAGAAATCATCCGCTACAGCATCATTGATCCCTTTATCACCCAAAATGGCAAATCGCTTATCCACTACGGCCAAATAGAAAAGCACCCCATTTCGGTCCTTGGTCTGATGCATTTTCAACGTATCAAAAACCCGGACGGCGCGGTCTAGTACCTCGCCTTTGCATCGGCTTTCTATATGGACCTGGATTTCGCCGGAAGTGGAAACTTCAGCAGACTTGATGGCTTGAATGATCGCCTCCCGGTCTGCCGATGAGAATAATTTTTCAGCCATGATTTTCTTAATTTAAAACTGTACAGTAGGAGCATTCTCAGCGCCTTCAGAGGCTTCGAAATAGCCCTTCTGCTCAAATCCGTACCAGCCTGCAAAAAGGTTGTTCGGGAATGTTCTGAGATTGGAATTGTAATCCTGTACGGATTGGTTGAAGTTCCGTCTTGCCACAGCTATTCTGTTTTCGGTGCCTTCTAGCTGCGCTTGCAGTTCTAGGAAGTTCTGGTTGGCTTTTAGCTCTGGATAACGCTCCACACTGACCAACAACCTGCCCAATGCACCCGAAAGTTCTCCTTGTGCACCTTGAAATTCCGCGAGTTTTTCAGGTGTAAGGTTTGAAGGGTCCACATTTACAGCAGTGGCTTTTGCTCTGGCTTCGATGACCGCAGTAAGCGTCTCTTGCTCAAAGTCCGCATAGCCTTTTACCGTGTTGACCAAATTAGGGATCAAGTCTGATCTACGCTGATACTGGGTCTCTACTTCAGCCCACTGACCATTGATAACTTCTTCTTTTTGGACAAAGGTATTATAAGTCCCTACGGCCTTGGTATAGATAAAAATACCCACAACAGCCAAAATCAGAATAGGAATAAGGAATTTTTTCATGATTGGTTTTTTATTAGAAAATAGATTACGATTGGATAAAAAAGAGGTTGGGATTATGCATCCTCAGGTCAAAATTATCCTTTTTATCTTAAACGTCTTAGGAATGTATTCAAATCTGCTTGCGCAGCGAGAATGTAACCACAGAATCCTCGTAATCTTCCAAGTTGTCATCCTTATATCTCCGGATTTTCATGGTGATTTTCTTACCTGGCTCTGAGCGCATTAGTCGATTGATTTCGGACAGTTCCCAGATAAAGGTGGGCACATTATTGATTTCGAGGATTTCATCGTAAGCCTTCACACCTGAATTAGCTGCCGGAGAGCCGACCCGTACCTCCGAAATGTAAACCCTATTATCATCATTTGGAATTTTCTTTAGGCTCATCCCACTCATGTCAAACTGAAATGGGGCATAGAAATTCTCTGCCTTTTTCACCAAAATCCTGTCTCTGGGATAATCTAGAATAAGCTTGGTCCTGCCCAAAACCTCAGCTCCAAGACTTCCTTGCCTACCGGATTCTTTGATTACATAGCTGAAGTCCGTCTCTTCGGGATAGGAAGTCAGCACATCCTTCAATCTAAAGCCCGCCAGCTCCATGTAATCCACCCTGCCCACGTAGCCATAGAGGATCCCGCCCAGACTTTGCCCCAGTTCAGACTCGATAAATAAGGGCGGCATGGTGATTTTATCCGTAGTCTCCCGATTGAGCAGTAGTCCGTGGTTGGCACCAGTATCGACCAGAAGTTTGGCCTGTAGCACGGAGCCATCCCGCTGCTTGACCTCTGCATTGATGTAAGGCTTGCTGTCCTCCACGCTCAAATCCATTTTTCTATAAAATAGCGGCTTCCACTTCATCCTGCCCTGCTGATAGAAATCTATTTTCTCATTATCGTAATCTATTTTGATGGGATTGTACTTGAAAAATTCATGCCCTATGATGCCATAAATGGGGATTCCAATTACAGATTCCAACCCAAAAAACTCTTCATCTAACACCAATAAACTCTGAAATACCCCTTCAATAGGGCCTAGGTCAAAATGGTTGATCGGAGAAACAGACGCAGTTAGATCAGTACTACCATCGGCTCCCACAAGCTTGAGCTGTCTGGTATATTCCAGTCCCAAAGCATCACCCAGTACCCTACTGAACAGAATATTGCTTCTCACTCCGGTGTCCAGAAGAAAATTTATAGGCGTATTTCCATTGATGGATACCGGAATAATGATCAGACTATTGGAGGCATAAAAGGGAAGGGTCACCTTCCGACGGTCTTCCTTCATGAAAAAACCAGGAACCTGGGCAAAGCCGGCAACCTGCAGGGTGAAAATCAATACTAAAAAAAAACCTACGCTTTTCTGCATATACTGACTGAGAGCTGTATTCAAATAAGTTAATTGGTTTTTTGAAATATTACTGAATCAAATCGAAAACTCTATGAATCTTCTCTAATAAATACGGAATTACTAGAATTAGTTTTAATTAGATTGATATCAAATTAGACCCATTCTATGTGGAAGCTTGTCAAAAAATGGATATTCCCTCATCTTTATTTTTTAATGATTGTAGACCCATGGCTGACCCAGCTTTAATAGAAAAAGCAAAGAAGATCTTTGAAAGCTTCCTTACCAAGCAAGGAAACAGGAAAACCCCGGAAAGGTTTTCTGTGATAGATGAACTGTATTCTCTTCCAGAAGACGAGCATATGGACGTAGAAGGCTTGTTTTTGAGCATGAGAAACAAAGGCTACACCATCAGTCGCGCTACCATTTATAATACCTTGGACTTGCTGGTAGAAAGTGGCCTTGCTGTAAAACATCAGTTCAAAGACAAAGTAGCGCTCTATGAGCAAGCTTTGACTTACAAGCATCACGACCATCATGTCTGCAACCAATGCCGGAAAATCCGCGAATTCTCAGATCCTAAAATCAATGAGATCAAGGAAGTTATAGGCAAATCTTTCCAGTCTGCCATCACCAGTCACTCTCTGGTACTCTACGGCAACTGCGAAATAGAGAACTGCGAAAACCTACAGGAACTCTAAGCAAAAATCTTCTTATAAATAGGTTTGCGGTAAAGAAACTGAAGATATAAGACCGGGTACAGTAGCCAGGAAATCGGACTCGTAAACTCTATCTCATCCCTAATAATTGATTCATCTCCTAGATTTAGGATTCTATGCTTATGTCTCCAGGTTTGGAGGAAAAAAGGAAGCTGAACGCCCACATCCACAAAATAATATTCGGAAGCAGAAACTTCACTTTCCGTGATTTCACTGGTCCAGGTTTGCTTGAAAAGCAAAAAATCCAACTCTAGAGATACCATATCCCCAACCTCAGACCCATCAAATAAAAGCAGTTTAACCGGTGGAAAAGGCGGGTTCAATTTTTCAAACAAATCGGAGTTAAACCCTTTCTTTACAGTTAAATAATCCTGGTTGACAGGAGTGGATATGGATATCTTCATGTGTGAAATCTGACTTTTAAAGTCCTCAGGCAGGATCAATTACATGCGCCTGCCTATTTCGATAACTCTCTTTTGACGGAATAGTTTATACCCAATCGATCCTGCATCAGGGGCGGTTTTGCATCACCTTACCTCAGATACTGACTACAAATAATAAAAAGAGTACCAGCCAGATCGCATCCATAAAATGCCAATAAACTGTAAAAAGCCTTAGCCGCATTTTTTCAAATGGATTGGTGTAAATGATGAGCTTATGAATTTGGTCGGATCGGCCTTTAGCAAGCTGTACGTATAGAATCAGGGCAAAAATCATCGCCCCCAGCAAGTGGAAAACATGGATTCCGCTGAGTACATAAAGAAAACTACCACTGGGAATGCCGGTAAATGCTATTCCTTTGGCCTCCAGCTCATACCAACCTACTACCTGTAATACACTGAAGATCAAGCCCAGTAAAACTGTATTTCTGAGCGACCCCAGCAGTTTTTCAGTGTTTTCTTCCTGAAAAGCCAACCTGATGGAAGTGGCTGTAAACCCACTGATCACCAATAAAAAAGTAGAAATCAAAAATGCCGTAGGCACCGATTGATTCATGCCCGCAAGGTGCATCCTTCCCGAAAACAAAAAGGCCACTGTCAGAAAAAGAAAAATCAATCCGCTCCCGATCATCCCTAAGTAAAGGAGTGTTTCGTATGGATGCAGCCTTTCTATCCGCTGAAACCAGGTTAGCTCATGCTCTTTCTCTGCCATAGTATGGAAACATTTCGGAAGGGCTATGGTTCACAATTTCGCAAAACAACTTTTATTCTCTAGTTGAGAATTCTTAAAGCCCTAACTTTGTTGCACCAACGAAAATCAAAACCACAAGCCATTGGATCGTCAGTCCTTTCTTTCCATTTATAAATCCGACCCGATTTTTCAGACCATTGCCCATGAGATCACCACTGGTGCTCAGGCAAATATTCAGCTCAAGGGTATTTCCGGTAGTCTGGATATGGTCTTACTTTCGAGTCTATTTGAATCACAGGGCGGGTTTCATCTTCTAGTAGCACAGGACAAAGAGGAAGCCGCCTATCTGAATTCTGATCTTCAAAACCTGCTGGACACGGAGGAGCACATGATTTTTCCTTCTAGTTTCAAGCGGGCATACCAATATGAGGAAGTGGACAATGCCAACGTGCTGATGCGGTCCGAAATCCTAAATTTAATTCTGGAAGATAAAGCCAAATCCAGAATCGTAATCACCTACCCAGAGGCCATATATGAGCGGGTGATCAATAAACGCTCCCTTCAGGACAACACCTTTATCGCCAAGGTAGGCGAGCAAGTGGACATGGAGTTTGTCTCGGAGCTATTGAGCAGCTATGATTTTGAGCGGACAGACTTTGTGTATGAGCCTGGCCAGTTCGCGATTCGAGGCGGTATTTTGGATGTGTTTTCCTTTTCCAATGAAATGCCTTATCGCCTGGAGTTATTTGGGCGGGAAATAGAAAGCATTAGAACTTTCGACCCGGAAAGCCAGCTTTCTATCGCTAGTGTGGAGCAAATCTCCCTTATCCCAAATGTACAAACCAAGCTGCTTCAGGAGGTTCGGCAGTCGTTTTTGGGTTTTCTACCTGCTGAGACCATCATCTGGATCAAAGATTACCAGCTCACCATAGATGTGATGGATGAGTGCTTTCATAAAGCTACTCTTGCCTTTGAGCAGATTGTCAAGAAGACCAATAATACCAAAACCGTACTGGGACCTGAGGATCTTTTTGATCAGGGAAAAGACTTTGCGCAGCTTTCCCAGGACTTTACTCGAGTGGAGTTTGGCAGGCAATTTTATCTAAAAAATGCCAAAGTCAGTAAATGGGACAGTCAGCCACAGGCTTCTTTCAATAAAAACTTTGACCTGCTGGTCACTCAGCTCGCAGAGAATGAAAAAAAGGGCCTGGTCAATATTATCACCGCGGAAAATGCCAAACAGATCGACCGGCTTTTGGGAATTTTCAAAGAGTTGGACCCTACCCTGCAGGTAAACAGTCTCTTGCTAGGGCTGAGAGAGGGGTTTGATGATAGACAAACTAAGCTTGCCTGCTTCACCGATCATCAGCTATTTGAGCGCTTTCACCGGTACAAAACCCGTGACAAAGTCAGTAAATCCAAAGCCCTGACGATCAAAGAGCTCAAGGCATTGCACCCAGGGGACTACATCGTGCATGTGGATTATGGAGTAGGGAGGTTTGCCGGTCTGGAAAAGGTGGATGTAAACGGTAAAATGCAGGAAGCAGTACGACTCATCTTTCGGGATGATGATTTGCTTTATGTAAACATCCATTCTCTGCACAAAATCTCCAAATTTTCGGGTCAGGAAGGCACTGTCCCTTCCATGTCAAAGCTGGGGTCTCCTGACTGGGAAAATAAAAAATCCCGGGCCAAAAAGCAGGTAAAAGATATAGCCAAAGACCTAATCGCCCTATATGCCAAGCGAAGATCTGCACCCGGCTTTGCCTTTAAGGAGGACTCTGTGATGCAGATCGAACTCGAATCTTCCTTTATATACGAAGACACCCCAGATCAAGCCATAGCCACGCAAGATGTGAAAAGCGATATGGAAAAAACCTATCCCATGGATAGATTGGTTTGTGGCGACGTGGGGTTTGGTAAAACGGAGGTCGCGATACGGGCTGCCTTTAAGGCAGTGAATGACGGAAAACAAGTGGCTGTACTGGTGCCGACAACGATTTTGGCCATGCAGCACTTTCAGACATTCAAGGAGCGATTGGAGAATTTCCCGGTAAGAATAGAATACATCAACCGATTCCGCTCGGCAAAGGAAATCAAAGAAATCGTGTCCGAAGTCAAATCTGGGGCTATAGATATTCTCGTAGGTACCCATAAGATCGTCAATAAGGACATTGTATTCAAAGACTTAGGATTATTGATCATAGATGAGGAGCAGAAGTTTGGGGTGAAGGTAAAGGATCAGCTGAAAAACCTTCGTGTGAATGTGGATGTGCTGACTTTGACAGCCACTCCTATTCCCAGAACACTTCACTTTTCGTTGATGGGAGCTAGAGATCTTTCGGTCATAGCCACTCCTCCACCAAACCGCCAGCCGGTAACTACTGAGGTTCAGACTTTCCAAGAGGAAGTGATCCGGGATGCGGTCTCCTATGAATTGAGAAGAGGAGGGCAAGTTTTCTTTGTCCACAATAGAGTGGGGGAAATAGACTCCATTTCCAATCTGATCATGAAACTGGTACCTGATGCCCGGGTAGTGGGAGCTCACGGACAGATGGATGGGAAAAAACTGGAAAAAATCATGGTGGATTTTATTCATCATGAATATGACGTATTAGTATCTACCAATATCATCGAGTCAGGCCTGGATATTCCAAATGCCAACACCATCATGATCAACAGAGCACATATGTTTGGGCTGAGTGACCTACATCAAATGAGAGGTCGGGTGGGACGAAGCAATAAAAAAGCCTTCTGCTACTTATTGACATCACCCATGTCAGGCCTGACTGCCGAAGCGAGGAAAAGATTGCAGACGCTAGAGGAGTTTTCGGACCTGGGAGATGGATTCAAAGTGGCCATGAAAGATCTAGACATCAGAGGTGCTGGTAATCTGCTAGGAGCAGAGCAAAGTGGTTTTATCACTGATCTGGGCTTTGAGATGTACCATAAAATTCTGGATGAAGCCGTGCAGGAATTGAAAGAAAATGAATTTGCGGCTTTGTTTGAAACAGATTTGGCAGAAAAAGTAAAAGTCCTGGTTCAGGATTGTACTATTGAAACAGATCTGGAATTACTGATCCCAGAAGACTATGTGGGCAATATCAGCGAGCGATTGGGGTTATATTCCAAACTGGATGCTATCAAAGACGAGGAAGAGTTGACTAAATTCTCCAAAATGCTATTGGATAGATTTGGTCCATTGCCTGATTCTGTAGAAGATCTGATGGAAACGGTGAGGCTCAGATGGAAGGCAGAAAAGCTAGGCATAGAAAAACTTACCCTGAAAGGTGGTCAGATGAAGTGCTACCTCCTCCCTTCTACCAGGGATGATTTCTATTCTTCAGCTATTTTCCAAAAAATCATGCGTTTTGCTCAGTTCAACAGCAAACAATGTAAAATAAAGGAGTACAAGAATCGTTTGATTCTTACACTGTCCAATGTTTCAACGATTTCACGTGCTCAAATCAAGCTAAAAGAGATGAATGAAGCCTGATAAATGAATTATTTTACTGGCATAAATATTGCAGTTTTGCCTCCCGAATTTGCAGTTTTTGGCGATTTTCGCGCCAAATAGCTTAGTTTAAAAATATAACTGCAAGTTAAATCATTGCAAGTGCTTGACATAGCTTATATATTAGCACACTGAAAAAGACCTTAAACTATTATAATATGCGTCTGAGTAACAAATCTTGGGGAATGTGGGTAGCGGCTTTGGCCATCGTCGGCAGCTCTATTCTTACCTCATGTAATAAAACTCCTGGCTATGGCAGAAGAACTGCCGCTAAGCCTGGCAAAAAAAGTGCTACCACCGGTGCCGAGTTCAGTTTTGACGAAACGGACACCACACAATTTTTTGTAGCGAAAAACGCCGAGCAAATCCCAGGGCCAAATTTGAAGTTTATCCAAGGTGGTAGAGCCGTACTGGGTACGCAGGAGGAAGATGTAATGGCCTTCCGTGATAATCAGGAAAGAACGGTAACCCTTGCCAATTTCTACATGGATGAAACCGAAATCACTAATAATGACTATCGGGAGTTTGTTTTCGATATGAAGAAAAAAGTGAGCGCGGATTCCATTTTGAAACTTGAGCCTTCAGAAGAAGTATGGGATGGTGCCATGACCTTCAATGACATGTACCAAACTTACTACTTCAGATTCCCTGGCTTTAACTTCTATCCAGTAGCAGGGGTGTCTTGGACTCAGGCCAATACCTATGCTAAATGGAGAACTGAATACGTACAGGAAATCATCCGAGAAGAGCGTGGGCTTGACTCTTCGTTCACCAAAAGCCAATTGGTAGAAAGAGGAGTTGCGCTAGCTGATTATAGATTGCCATCTGAAGCAGAATGGGAGTACGCAGCGAAAGCCATGATCGGTACACAATATATGGACGAAAACCAGGAATACGGCCGAATCTATCCTTGGGATGGTCGAGGCGTTCGTAATCCTTACAACGTAAAAAGAAAAGGCAAGCAAGGTGATTTCCTGGCCAACTTCAAAAGAGGTAGAGGTGACTACGGCGGAATCTCCGGTGGACAGCGAAATGATGGAGACATCATCCCAACCAATGTTTACGATATGGCGCCAAACGATTTCGGCCTTTACCATATGGCAGGAAATATGAATGAGTGGGTACAGGATGTTTATAAACCTCTTTCCTACCAGGATTTTGATGACCTTAACCCCGTGAGAAAGGCGACACCAGATGATGATATGGAGGATTACAGCAGCGCGCTGCTTACCGATGACTTGAGAGTTTACAAAGGTGGTTCTTGGAGAGATGTGACTTACTGGCTTGCCCCAGGTACCAGAAGGTTTATGCATCAGGACTCAGCTACCAACCACATTGGTTTTAGATGTGCCATGATTTCGATCGGAGAAAAAGGCAAATAAGCTAAGGCCAAACACCATATTGAAAGCCCCGTCAAATTTTTTTGACGGGGCTTTTCATTTTAATTACGACTTCAACAAAAGCTTATTTACCTGAAAAACAGCTTTTTATCCTGATTATTTGTAAATTAAAGGAAACACCTTAAACCCAAATAATCATGGAAACTATCACTAAAATCGAAACTTGGGCAGACGCCCATCATCCCCAGTGGATTGACTTCCTGAGAATCCTGCTAGGCTTATTTATCCTGTATAAGGGAGTGCTGTTCATTTCAAACACAGATGCCCTGATGAATCTAATGGAGAATAAAGATCTGCAATTTTTCAATCTTGGATTAGCCCATTATGTTGCCTTCGCCCACCTGGTAGGAGGGTTTCTGATAGCGCTAGGGCTGGTAACACGCTTTGCCATACTCTTCCAGCTTCCCATACTTCTAGTCGCAGTGTTCTTTGTCAATATTGACTCTGGATTTCTATCGGTATCCAATAATCTGGAATTTGAGCTCTCCCTACTGGTACTTATTCTTTTGATCGTATTCTTGGTTTATGGATCAGGTAAATTCTCACTGGATCATTACATGAAGCAGCACCCGAAGTGGTAAGAGATGTCTAGAATTCTATTTTAACCTGATTCCAGCTTTGATCTCTATGGGCAGGTCATTCTCCTTAGGAGGAATGGGGCATGCATATCCAGTAGCATAGGCGCAATAGGGGTTGTAGGCCTTATTGAAATCAATCGCTATCGTATTGCCAGCAGGGATACTCAAACCAATATACCTTCCTCCACCATAGGTTTGATTACCATTAGTCTGGTCTGTGAAGGGTAGAAATAAATAATCCTTGTATTTCTCCTGCGTGCGGAGCTTATGACTTTGATAAATGTTCAAGCGATACGCTTGCCCATTCAATGTAAAAGTAGCAATCCCAAAAATATCGTAATCCTGAAGTGAATGAGCTGAGGTCTTCATCTGAAAAGTACTAGGGGTAGGAAGCCGTTCAAATTTTGCAATTACATGGTATTTTTCATCAATGGGAAAAAAGCGATGACCGGTAAACTCTCTTCGTTGTTTTGCAGAAAGGGGGGACTCATCTGGGTCTTTATATTCCTCATTTAGTTCTTCTTGAAATTCCTTAATCGCTGACTCATACGTAGTTTGTGCTTTCACCAAGTTCAGAAAACAGACAAGAATCAGAATAGAAGTAAAGAGTTTTATCATTTGCTTCACATGTGTTATTAAAAGAAAGCTTAGCCTGTCCAAAGCTTAATTTACCTAAATCTATAACCTAGCGGCTTTCAGGCTGGGCTTACTGATCCATTAGGACAGAATAATCCACCAAAATAGAAATTAGTCCTGAAATAAAGTGAGATGACCAATCTTATTTTGAGCTCATACTGTATGATTTCAAAGTAAATTTTAATCCCTTCATTTTCAATCCTTAAGCAAATCTCATTAAATTGAAGAGTACGCAGATTTTTCACTTTTACACCGCAAACCATGGAAAACAAATACGGCTTTTTGAAGATGAATTTGACTGAATTTGAATCTTGGATTCATTCTCAAAGGATTGCCCGCACCATTCTTACGATTCAGCAACATCACACCTGGAGCCCAAACTACGCCCACTTTAATGGTAGCAATCACTTTGAGAGGCAAAATGCCATGAAAAACCATCACGTTAGAAATAATGGATGGAGTGATATAGGCCAGCACTTTACTACCTTTCCGGACGGAACCATTCTCACGGGAAGGTCACTGGAAGCTATCCCAGCCTGTATTTTTGGGGCAAACAGGGACTCCTTGTGCATAGAACACCTAGGGAATTTTGATGAAGATGGAGATCAGATGTCCAGCGAACACCGGCTGACTATCATTAAAATGACAGCTATTCTATGCGATAAATTCAGACTTCCGGTGAACACCTTCAGTATTATCTACCACCATTGGTTCAATCTGAGCACTGGAAAAAGGAATAACGGTACAGGAGGCAACAAATCGTGCCCAGGAACCAATTTCTTTGGTGGAAACAAGGTGGAAGATTGCATGGCGAATTTTCTTCCACTAGTACAGCTAGAAGTCAATTCAGACCTGAGCCCAGCTCCACCTCCGGCAATCGAAAAGTATGTAGCAGTCACAGCCAGCGCATTGAATGTACGTGTGGCACCCAGAGGATCTGCTTCCAAAGCTCCAGACAGGGGAGCTGCGCTGTTAGGTGCTATTTTGAGGATTTATGATGAGTCAAACGGCTGGTTAAAAATCTCCAAAAGCCAGTCTCACTGGGTGTACGGCAGATATACCTCCGATGTGAAGCGCGCAACTGTAAATGCCGATGTCCTGCGTGTCAGGAGCGGACCCGGAACTGGATATGCTATAGTGGATAATCTCATGAAGTCTGAAGAAGTTTTTATTTCCACTATAGAAGGAGACTGGTGTAAGCTCAGTTTGGAAGAAAAATGGCTGAGCAAAAACTACTTGGATTTCAGTTAATCCTCTCGGAAATGACAAAATGATGCTCATTTTGAGGAATAATTACAAAATAGAAAATTCTCAAATCCTGCCTAAGATGTGTTTAGGTAGGATTCTTTTTTTGGAATGGAGTTGGTGAAGTATTAGTTGCTTTCAGACAGAAGCTGCTTCCAAAAGTGGAAGTAATTACCAACTTAACCACAAGAACCATGAGTTTATTAAAAGATGTAAGAGTAGCCATTCTCGCTACAAACGGATTTGAAGAATCAGAACTGATAGAACCACAGCGGGCACTGGAAAAAGAAGGTGCTGAGGTATTTATCATTTCTACCGAAAATGATCATATCAAAGGCTGGAAAGATGGCAATTGGAGTGAAGCGATTAAAGTAGATGCTAGAGTAGATCAGGTGAGTTCCAAAGACTTTGACTCCCTATTGCTCCCCGGAGGCGTGATTAATCCTGACCTACTGAGGAGAGAAATGTCTGCCGTAGAGTTTGTGAAAAGCTTCTTTGAGGATCATAAACCTGTGGCTGCCATCTGTCATGGACCGCAAATGCTCATTGAAGCAGAAGTAGTGAATGGCCGTACCTTAACTTCCTTTGAATCCATCCGGAAAGACCTAGAAAATGCAGGCGCACACTGGGTAGATGAGGAAGTAGTGGTGGACAGTGGGCTGGTCACCTCCAGAAGTCCAAAGGATCTGCCAGCTTTCAATAAAAAAATGGTAGAGGAATTCAGAGAAGGTAAACATGCCGGACAAACAGCCTAAAACAAAAATCCTCGGATCTATTTCGATCCGAGGATTTTTATTCAATATGTAAATCGGCATTTCTGCCAGTAGAGCTGCCAAATGACATAAGATTCGGAAAATCCCAGAATTGAGTGCTCTTCGGCCTCCTGTCAATTGTACTGAGCGCAATCGAAGCCCGATCTTCTGCCCCTTCAAACAAAGGAAATAGCCTCACTGGCAACATTGCGGATAATCACATTTTTTAATTAAAATCGCAGGCCAGCTGTGATGAAAAAGCCATTTGTTTTGCCTAAATCTATGCCATCCAAATCATTTTCAAGATTGGTCACTGACCATTCATAACTCATGTCCACAAAGAAAATAGCTATATCTACTCCGGCACCTGCAAAAACTCCCCAGTTGGTTGAATTAAAATCATCCTTATCAAAATCATCACCTACGCTGGTAAGGAAAAACCCTGAACCACCACCAAACACACGCAAGGCCAAGGTAGAAGAATCTCTACCCAGTACATTCAGGCCCACGGCCACAGGAACTCGTATGCCGTTCAGATTGGCCTTTAAATCATCCGAGGTGAGATCATCACTGTCCTTGAATTCAGCTGATTTCCCCATGTAAAATACCCCTGGCTCAAAGTATAATTTTTCTCCAAACGCAATACTGGCCCCTACTTGCCAGCCAGCCTGTCCAGACACGCCATCATCTGCTTGAGTCATGTTGGTAAAATTCACTCCAGCTCCAGGTTTGAAATTCTGAGCTTGTAGACTTGTTCCAAAAACCAATAGCAGCAAAAGTGTGATCAGTAAATTTTTCATAGTTGTTATATAAAGTGATTTCTTATAAATATAAAGCTCTAAAAACCATATAAATATACTTAACCAAAGCCGAATAAAAGATTTTGGCAGATTATTTTTCCCTTCATATATCCGAAAACTACCGTCCATGAATTTCTGGCTTAATGTTAGAAAAAAGCGAATTATCTTAGGAATGATCTTTATAACCAAACTATGATGATAAAAAACTACTTACAAACACTGATTCTTGGTGTCCTATTACTCACAGGCGCGAGTACATGGGCCCAAACGGGGTATCAAAAACCTCCAAAGGAAATCACCGATCTGTTCAATGCACCTAGCACACCTTCTGTGGTTTTCAGCAAAGCAGGAGATTGGATGCTACTACTCGAAAGTGCAGACAATCCTAGTATTGAGGACCTATCCCAACCTGAATTGCGGATCGCAGGACTTCGAATCAACCCGGCTACTTCAGGACCCAGCCGTGGCAGAGGAGTGGAAAACCTTAAAATCAAAAACACCAAAACCGGAGAGGAAACCCAAATAACCGGCCTTCCGGCAAAGCCAAATATGGGCGGGTTTTCACTATCCGATGATGAAAAATACCTGGCTTTCACACAAACCGAAGTTAATGGAATCAGCCTCTACGTGGTGGATTTGACCAGCTTCCAAGCCAAAAAACTCACCGATGCGATTGTCAATGAAACCTATGGCAATGCAGTCATTTGGACTCCAGACAATCAGATTATTCTGAAGGCTGCCAATCCTAACCGTGGTGATATGCCACAGAAACCTATGGCTCCGGCAGGTCCCATCATTCAGGAAACTTCAGGAGATGCCGCCCCAAGCAGAACCTATCAGGACCTCTTAGAAAATCCACATGACGAAAATCTATTTGCCTATTTCATGGATTCCCAGCTCATGATGGTCAGCCTAGATGGGACAAAAAAGCCATTTGGAGCTCCTGGCATGATCAAATCAATGGATCTTTCGCCGGACGGCTCCTACCTTATGGTAGAAGTCATCAAAAAGCCTTTTTCTTATTTGGTACCTGCTTACAGATTCCCGTATGATGTGGAAATCTGGGGCATAGATGGGACTAAGAAGAAAACTTTTGCCGAAATCCCATTGGATGAAAACCGCCCTACGGGTTTCGATGCCACAGTCACAGGTCCTCGCTCTATCAACTGGAGAGCAGACAAGCCGGCCATGCTTTACTGGGTAGAAGCTCAGGACGGCGGAGACGCCAGAGTAGAAATGGAAGAGCGTGAAATTATCTACACATTGGATGCGCCATTTACTGCTGAAAAGAAAAAGTTGACCACCTCGGCATACCGATTTGCCGGAATTGCTTGGAGTGATGATGAGTTTGCCATCCTCAATGAGCGCTGGTCCAGATCCCGCAAAGAAGTACGCTCCGTCATTAATCCTTCTGATCCTTCTCAGCCAAAAAGAGTAATCATCGATCGTTCTTCAGATGATTTGTATAATGATCCAGGAGATCCTGTTTACACCAAAAATGAATTCGGAGAAAATGTGTTGCTTCGCAATGGAGACCTTTTGTACATGACCAGTCCCGGCGGTTCTCCAGAAGGTAATATGCCTTTCCTATCTACTTTCAACACCAAAACCAAAGCGCAGGAAATCCTCTGGAGATCACAAGCCCCTTATTATGAGCGAGTGGTAAAGGTATTGGATGAAAAGGCAACGGAATTTATCACTTTAAAGGAAAGCACTGATATTCAACCGAACTATTGGTTGGTAAATACCAAAAAGCGTATCGCTCCACAGCAAATCACCGCATTTGCCCACCCTTACGAGTCCATCAAAAACATCAATAAAGAACTGGTGACCTACGAAAGAGAAGATGGGCTAAACCTCTCTGCCGTGGTCTATACGCCAGAGGGTTACGATCCTGAGAAGGATGGTAGATTACCAGTCTTGATGTGGGCCTATCCTAGAGAGTATAAGTCTGCAGCAGTTGCAGCTCAGGTGAGAGGCTCCAAGTATGCCTTTACCCGTTTGAGCTGGGGTTCTCCGCTTTACTGGGTGACACAGGGCTATGCCATCATGGATAGAACAGAAATGCCTATCGTAGGAGAAGGGGATAAGGAGCCAAATGATTATTTCATCGACCAGCTCGTCCTGAATGCAGAAGCAGCAATAGATAAAATCGTAGATATGGGCATAGGAGATCGCGACCGCATCGCCGTAGGCGGGCATTCCTATGGAGCCTTCATGACCGCCAACCTGCTTTCGCATACGGATCTTTTTGCCGCAGGAATCGCAAGATCTGGAGCGTACAATAGAACTTTGACTCCTTTTGGCTTCCAATATGAGCAGCGTACCTACTGGGAAGCTCCGGAAGTTTACTTCAATATGTCTCCCTTCTCCTTTGCGGATCAGGTGAAAACCCCGATCCTACTAATTCACGGACAGGCAGACAATAATTCTGGAACATTCCCGATTCAGTCAGAACGCTATTACAACGCGTTAAAAGGCCATGGAGCTACAGCAAGGTTGGTTTTTCTTCCTAATGAAAGTCATGGGTATGCAGCTCAGGAATCCATATTGCATACTCTTTGGGAAATGGACACCTGGCTGGATAAATATGTAAAGAACAAATACCCTGACGGAAAAATAGACAATAAATAAGTTGTAGAATCACTCAAAAGCCCTTCTGAAATGATCAGAGGGGCTTTTTTTGTTTTAAATATATACGCTTTCTACGAGTAAAAGGACAGGGCAATTTAGGATAGGTTAGACTTAAGAATCGCGGCCTATTCGGCATGCCTACCGGCAAGGCAGGTCTTCGGTAAATTGTACTGAGCGAATTCGTAGTATCGGTTTTGCAACCAAATAATCGAAGGACGAAAGGTGCCTGGCATAGTTGCGGATAATCATATTTTATTTCTTATTCAAGGTCATCTCAAAAAACTGGTACCAGTTGCCTCCGGAGTTTACTTCTCCTATTTCATGCCATTGCCCTTGGTCATTGAGCTGGATTACATACCTTACATTTTCTACAGGATACCAATAGAGTACCTGATCTACCAACTCAGCTTGGTAGGTTCCGTGCTGATTACTCTGCAGGAAAGAGTGAAATTCAAACTTCCCACTGCCCTCGGCCATAGTGACAATCGCCATGGCATTATGGACGGTTTTGCCATTGGAGGTGCCTTGACCTTCTATTAGCAGTGCGGTGCCGTCCAGTTTAAAGCTGACTATTTCCGTCTGCTCAAATTCCATTTTCTCCCTGCTTTGATTCATCATCCAGCCGGCACCTTGCCATTCACCTTCTAAAAATGACAAGTTCTTAAGTTCTCCTTGGGCCTCTTTGTTCAGTTCATAATTTTGACCGATGGCGAAAAAGGGCAAAAGAGATAAGATCAATACGATTAGATTTTTCATGTGTAAATTGGTTTATAATGTAAACTTAAAATTCAAAATTTTTTAACTGATGTAATTTTTCAATGCATTCACATAAGTTTCGAACGCATTGACACCATGCTTAGTGATTTTAGCTGTGGTCAAGGGTCGTTTTCCTTTAAAAGACTTTTCAATTTCTATATAGCCTGCTTTTTCAAGCTTATCCAGCTGCACACTAAGATTGCCCGCTGTGGATTCTGTTTTTTCTTTCAGAAAAGTGAATTCCGCAGACTCCACACTGATCAGTAAAGACATGACTGCCAGGCGCAACTGAGAATGTAATAAAGGGTCTAAAGGCTTAAACTCGCTCACGATAGGTGTTTTTCAGGTAATAACCGGGCACAAGATATCCCAAAATCATGGCAATGCCAGCTACTAAATATTGATCTGAGACTGGAACTAGAAAAGCCACAACTGCGGCAATTGCCAATACTACAGCCCCTAATTTGACCATGGAGACTCTGATCAAGCTTCCAGTGGCAAACATTCCGACTGCCGCCAAAAGTAAAATCACCGGATTATGGTTAAAGCCCAGAACAGGCATAAAGCCCAACACGACAACAATACCCATAAACACTCCAATCCATAGCTGATTCAATACCTGATCTAAATGAGTTTTGATTTTTGCCTTACTTTTTTTCTTTATTCCCCAGAAAAAACTGATAAATACTGAGGGCAAAACCAACACCCAAACATAGTAAGGGTGCTCAAACCCTGCTTTTTCTAAAGCATAATGTCCAAAGCTACAGATTGAAATCACCCAGCCCCAAAGAAGAAAATAAAAACTTCCATCACCGGCTGCCTCTTGTTTTGCTTTGGCTATCATATCTGTGATGATCGCCAAAGACTCGCTACTGCTTAGTTCTTTTTTCATGTGTTTATAATTTTTTTTAAGGTCACGTGGAATCTTCGCATGAATTATAATCATCCCTCTGTGTGTCGCTTCGGGTCATGCTTGATTTCATATTAATAATGGTTTTTTAGTGGATCACCAATCTTAAAAGCAGGAAAACATCTTATCGTGACGATAACCCACATGTGAGCTTGACTCTCCAAGTCATTTATGAAATAGCTTACGGTACAAAATTAAACAGGTTTACATTATAAACCAAACAATCTCATAAACTTTCAAGGTTAACCCATTTGAAGCCTTGATCCATAACCCCACTAGTCAGTGCTTCAGCTTACCTGACTCGTGCAAGCTTTTACTCAAATCTCGAGAAGAAAATGAATCTGATTATCCGCAATGATGCCAGTAGTTAAAGAATGTGGCTGGATAGTAGCGGATAATCGTCCACCGACAACAGTCCACTGCCCTCAGTACGTAGAAAGAAACCTTAACCCATAATTTCTCTCGCTACTGGAAAGAAAGCGGATATCCATAAAAATGAATATAAATTTCCAAGCTAACCACCATCTTTTTCCACGATTCGCCTACAAAAATCCAGGTCTAAAAACAGATGCTTTTAAACCAAGAAAAATAGCATTTAAATGCTCTTAAAAAGGCTTTTTTAATGTTTAGCTTTACTTTTCTAAGGGTCAAAAATGCTGTAAATTAGCCAAAAAACCACCCTTATTATCGAAAGTTCAAAAAGCACCCAAACTCCGTTTTTGAAAAGTATCCAACCTTGGGTTTTCTTCCCTTCCGCTGGACTCATCCTCATCTTTGTCACCCTTACTTTAATCTTCCAAGAATCTGTAGGTACGCTGTTTGAAAACATTCAAGCTACCATCTCCAAAGATTTCGGGTGGCTGTATGTCATAGCCGTCAATGTAGTCCTAGTTTTCTGCATCTACCTTGGATTTGGCAGATATAAAAACATTAGGCTGGGAGGCCCCGATTCCAAACCGGAATTCAGTACTTGGGCCTGGCTCAGTATGCTGTTCAATGCCGGCATAGGCTTAGTATTAATGTTTTATGCAGTGGCAGAGCCGATCAGCCATTTTTCTAATCCGCCTTATGGTGAAGCTGGTACACTAGCTGCTGCTAATAATGCACTTAACCTTTCCTACCTGCATTGGGGGCTTCACGGCTGGGGGGTCTATGCTTTGATGGGACTGGCTATTGCGTTTTTCACCTATAATCGTGGCCTTCCATTGGGAGTGCGCTGGATATTATACCCACTTTTGGGAGATAAACTGAAGGGTCCCATCGGACACCTTATCGATACCATGGCTGTAGTAGCCACTATGTTTGGGCTGGCCACTACCTTAGGACTGGGGATTCAGCACATTAATTCCGGTATGAATTACCTTTTTGGTGTACCAGATAGTCCTCAAGTACAGGTTATACTTATTGGAATTATAACAATATGTGCCACCATCTCTGTGGTCTCAGGCCTGCATAATGGCATTCAACTTCTAAGCAAAATAGCCTCAATCATGGCTATAATTTTGATGGCATTTATGCTGATCGTAGGACCAACATTGTTCATTATCGGGTCCACGGTTCAGAGCACCGGCTTTTATCTACAAAGTCTAATCGGCACCTCCACCTGGATGGAAATTTACCGAGGTACGCACTGGATGGACAGTTGGACATTTTTTTATTGGGCCTGGTGGTTTGCTTGGGCTCCATTTGTGGGACTGTTTATCGCCAGAATATCGAAAGGCCGGACCATCCGAGAGTTTATATTGGGCGTATTGTTAGGTCCTACCGCTGCGAGTATAATTTGGATTTCCATTTTTGGAAGTACTGCTTTTCATATCGAGCTTTTCGGGCCAGGAGGAATCAGTGAGGCCGTTCAGGAAAACATCAATACTGGATTATATTCTTTGCTGCAAATGTTCCCTCTTCCCTACCTAAGTATTCTTTTTGTGGTGATCGCTGGAGTGATATTCTTTGTCACCTCTTCAGATAGCGGATCGCTAGTGATTGATTTTATCACCAGCGGTGGCAAAGATGATACTCCAGTGAAATTGAGGATATTCTGGGCACTCATTGAAGGAGCTGTGGCTGCGGTTCTGGTATTAGGTGGAGGCTTAGTGGCACTCCAAACAGGATCTTTGGTCACCGGATTGCCAGTTTGTGTATTGATGTTACTGGTTTGTTACGCTGTCAACAAGGCTTTGAAAAAGTATCAAGAAGAACAAAAAGAAAACCGCGAATAGTCAAATTCGCGGCTTCTCCGAATCATTTTGCCCTCTTAATCGATTTTTAGAGGGATTTTTCTTTGTCAGTCAGTTCTTTCTGAAAATATGGAGCATGCTCCGGATCCAGAGGTTTTTTCCCCAAAATAATATCTGCGGCCTTCTCTGCCACCATCATCACTGGCGAGTAAATATTCCCATTGGTAACATAAGGGAATACGGAAGCATCCACTACACGAAGGTTTTCTACACCGTGCACTTTCAGGGTTTTAGGATCAGTGACATCCATAGGACCAACACCCATTCTACAGGTAGCGCAAGGATGATAGGCACTTTCCCCTTCTTTGGCCACAAAATCAAGAATCTCCTCATCCGTCTGAACATCCTTGCCGGGCGAAAGTTCTTCGCCCATTAATTCAGACATGGCTTCAGTTTCAATTAATTTTCTAGAAAGACGAATCGCTTCTATCCACTCTTTTCTTTCTTTTTCAGTAGAAAGATAATTGAATAAAATACTCGGGTATTCGGTAGGATCAGCTGATTTGATTTTCACCCGCCCTCGCACATCCGTATTCATAGGCCCCACGTGTAACTGAAATCCATGGCCTTCTTTGGGAGCGGTACCATCGTATCGTATCGCAATAGGTAAAAAGTGAAATTGAAGATTTGGGTAGTCTACCTCCTCATTACTTCTGATAAATCCGCCCGCCTCAAAATGATTGGATGCACCTAGTCCTTTTTTCCTAAACAACCAGTCAAATCCGATTTTAGGAGCTTTCCACGGACTTAATGCTGGGTATAAACTCACTGGTTTTTTGGCTGCCCATTGAACATACACTTCTAAGTGATCCTGCAAGTCCTCGCCCACACCAGGCAAGTCATGAACCACTGGAATTCCAAGACTTTTCAGGTGTTCCGCATTTCCCACTCCTGAAAGCTGCAGAAGTTGCGGAGAATTGATGGCGCCTCCGCAGGAAATGATTTCCTTTCCATAAACCTGCTTTACTTTACCGCCTTGCTTGTACGCTACACCCACTGCTTTTTTTCCTTCAAACAGCACCCGCATCACGGTGGCTTGGGTTTCTATATGAAGATTTTTTCTCTGGCCTTTTACCGGATGAATGTAGGCCCGAGCTGCATTGAGCCTCCTGGAATTGTAAATCGTTTGATCAAACTTACCAAACCCTTCTTGCTGGTAGCCATTGACGTCATCTGTGAGCGGATATCCTGCTTCCTGAACTGACTCAAAAAAGGCATCAAACAGGGGGTTGTCGCATTTCGGTGTAGTCAACTTTAAGTTTCCCTGATCACCACGGTAAGCATCTCCTCCGATCAATCGATCCTCTACTCGCTTAAAATAGGGGAGGCAGTGCGCATAATCCCATTCTTCCATTCCCTCATCCTTAGCCCACTTTTCAAAATCCATGGCATTGCCACGGATCCAGATCATGCCGTTGATACAGGAAGATCCACCCAAAACCTTTCCCCGGGGTTGGGCTATTCTTCGATTGTGCATATGAGGCTCAGGATCTGAGGAATATCCCCAGTTGTAATTAGTCCCTGTAAGCAAATACGTCAATGCCGCTGGCATGTGTATTCTAAAATCCCATTTGTAATCAGGTCTCCCTGCCTCAAGTACTAGTACTTCATTGGTTGAATTTTCACTAAGTCGGTTGGTCAAAACGGCTCCAGCTGAACCTCCACCGACAATTATATAATCGTACGTCATCGATTTTTTGTAATTCAAAGAATAAGAAAGACAAGATCTCCTTGCAAAAGCTAATCGCCTTCCTTATTCTGTTTCTTCAATAATCCAATAGTTCAAGAAGCCTGCAGGGGTTTCTAAAACTACTTTATAAAACTCAGAATCAGGCTTATCTGTTTGGAATGAATACGCTTCAGCCTCCAGTTCCACTTCACCTATAGCTTCATAGGTATCCTTTCCACCTGTTTTAAAGTTATTGCTGGTACTGAGCCAGACTTGCCCATTTCCTTCTGAAGAAAGGGATTTCCAGCTTAAGTGGATGGTATTACCTTCCTTCACCGCTTTGAACTGACTGGCGTTCACAGGACCTATAAAAGGCACGCCATCGAGTTCCATGGCTTTGTCCTGAGGCACTTTCAAATCCAGGAAATTAACGATGGAAGGGAAAATATCAACCATTTGACCGGTTTCAGCGGAATGAGCATTGAGTTCCTCAGCGTTAGTAGCTATCCAAACACTTCGCTCTCGATCACTTTGCCCACCGTGGCCATACCCATTCATCTCCCGACCATGATCTGTGGTGATGACGATCAGCCAATCTTCATTGAATTTAGCTTCTCGCTCTTGGATGGCTTCCCAGACTCTACCGATCTGCACATCAGCTTTTTGCACTGCATCGACAAACTCTGGACTGTTTCCATACCGATGAGACATATCATCTGTGAACTCGAGGTACATCCAGGATAAATCCGGCGCATTTTCACGAATCGTTTTAGCTGCTTCTTTTGATACAGCTTCATCTATATTATAGATGAAAATCCTTCCTTCATCATGCGGATACTTAAGCGTATCCAGTTCCAAGCCATCGAAGTGATAATCGAAAGTCAACTGATTGGTTTGCGGTAATTTTGCCCCGGCAAGTTTGGTTCTATTATCCAGCCAGGTGGAGAATATACCGATAGACTTTTCTGGATATTGCTCCTTAAATATGCTGAAAATGGTGGGATAATGGTAATTGGGATCTTTGATGCTATTTCCCCAGACATTGTGCTTATTGGCCCATACTCCCGTCAAAAGGGAATTGTAACCCACCGCAGAGATCGTTGGGGTTTGGCTATAAGCATCTTTTTCTCCACCCATAGTCGCCTTCATCAAGCCACCTTCTGCTACGATTTTGTCCAAATTAGGGGTAGCCACTGTGTCGATAACATCATCGGGAATTCCATCTACAATGACGAAAAGGACTTTTTTAGCTTTTGGTTCTTCCTGATTTTCTTTGGTAGAACATGCCTGTAAAGCCAACAGACCCATACAGCTTGCTAGAATAAATTTCTTCATTTTAATAATTAGGTAACTAGAGAAGCCCGGAATGAAAAACACCGGGCTTCAAATTCAAATTGTCTTTTATTCCCAACCGAATATCTGTGTAAGATTTGGGTTGAGTGTAACCTGCTGAATAGGAACTGGTCGGTAATAGTATTTAGGCTCTACAAAGTCTCTTTGCTTTGTATCAGTCACCATCATTCCTCCATTCTCACCATTCTGAAGAAATACATCAACGTTTTCCTCGATAGTGCCGGCTTTATAATAGATCAACTCTTCTCCGAGACTATTTTTCTCTTTGGCATCGCCCACTGGAATATCGGCGTCTTTACTGATCAAAATTATATCCTCTATTCCATCTCCTGTAAGATCATACTTGCCCAGACCATCAAAGTACATTCCTTGAGGAATATTTTCGAATAGTTTGCCGGCGTGCCATCTCATCATGTCATCATATCTATATCCTTCTACAGCTAGTTCTATTCTTCTTTCCCTTCTAATCTCCAGATGAACACCTAGGTTTGCTCCGCTCAGATTTGGGTATTTTTCTACCAAAAATGGATCAGGATTCCTATTTGCATCGCTCAGATTCAGAGCTGGCATCCCTGCTCTTTGGCGTAGTAGGTTGATGGACATGTCCAGGTCAGCCTGGGTCAGCTCGTCAAGCTCTACCTTTGCCTCTGCATAGTTCAGCAACACTTCCGCATAGCGATATACCGGAAAATCTGCGCTTCCCGCCTCTACATTGTCTATCGTATTCTGATAGCCTTTGAGCTGGTGATAACCTGTAAAATTTTTACTCAAAGTCTGGATGTAAGGCTTAGTATTGGGAGCCTGAACCCAACCTGGATAGACTATAGTTTGCTTTAGTCTAGGGTCTCTGTTTTCAAACTCTTCTACAAAGCCTTTAGTCTCATAACCAGGAACAGAGGAATAATAGGTGCCATCCTTCATTAAGTAGCTCATCACCAAATCTCTAGCCGGAGATTGCTCATAATCACCAAAAACTCCGGTGTTGATATCCCAACCCCTATCTTTTTCAGCGTCGTACGGGTTTACCAGGATTACTTCAGCATTGCCCAGTAGATCTTGAGATGAGAACAAAGTAGCGTAGTCACTTTCAGGATTACCCGTGGAATGAATAGAAAACATGCCAGAATTCATGATCTCACTGGATAGATCACGCGCCTTTTGTATGAGTGCCGTAGCGGATCCTTCTAATCCTAGTTCGCTATGGTATTTTCTGTAAGTGCCTTCATACAGCGCTAGACGTGCATAGAAGGCTTTCACTGCCCATACTCCAGGAGTCCCACTTGGCACTTCTTCCCGGACGTTATTAGCGGCGAATTCCAGATCCTCCATTACTTTGGACATCACCATTTCTCTAGAGTCCCGGGCTTTATAAAGCTGCTCTTCATCACTTGGATCTAGGGTGTGCTCATACCATGGCACATCTGAGTATCGCTTGATCATTCCGAAATAGAATACAGCTCTGTAATACCTGGCCAAACCTACATAATGTGCAATCGCCTCTTCAGAACCAACTGCCTTCTCATAGTTGTCCAGAAAGTAGTTGATATCCCTCAAGGCACCCCAATTCCAGCCACCCGTGAGGGTTTGGGAGCTTGGAGTTCCAGTAACTATGTTTTTGATTTCCACTGCCCCGGTAGTCCCTAGGTTATCACTGCTTTGATCAGCCTGATAGCTCCCGGGGCCAGCCATGGTAAGTAGGCCATTGACATAAAGTTCCAGATCTTCCTCAGTTTTGAAAAACTCCTCTGGTGCCACAGAAGTCTGTGGATACCTATCTAGAAAATCATCGTTGCAGGAGGACAAAGCCAACACTGCGCTCAATAGGACGATATACTTTTTCATCTGTTTATAATTTGTTTTTAAAAGGTCAGATGGAATCTCGCATGGATGATAATCATACCAGTGTGTGACGTATTCCGTCATGCTCGATTTCATGTGTTTATGATTTGATTTTTATTCGTCACAACCTGTCCCGTGACGAAGGAAACGGGATGGAATCCTGCATTATTGACAATCACCCCTAAATGTGATGTTTTTGCCATGCTCGATTTCATGATCTTGTTCATTTCTTAATTACAAATCGATATTAACCCCGAAAGAGAATTTTCTCTGGAAAGGATAAGCCCATCCGTAGCCATCATTGATCGCTTCAGGATCTACGAAGTTTTTGATAGGAGAAAACTCGAAAATGTTTTCTCCGGACACATAGAATCTCACTCTTGTCACTTTGAGTTTTTCCAAAACCGGAGCTGGCATGCTGTAGCCAAGCGTGATGTTCTTAATTCTCAAATAGGCTGCATTTTGCAGGTATCTGGTTTGGGAAATATCCAATCCAGAACCGTAATTATTATCCGCAAGCCAAGCCTGAAGTACTGGGAATTCTGAATCCAAATTTTGCTCTGCCAGACCTGCATCTATGTAAGACTGGGAATGCTGGGCCATGAGCGCATCGCTGTCGGCTGCCCCTCTGTAGAAGTCCAGGTTCCAAGGGTAGATATTCGCATAGGGCTGCTGGTAAGGTCCCCAGAATAGATAGTGTCTAGGGTAATAATCTCTTTTGCCCACACCCTGCAGAAAAACCGATAGGTCAAATCCGCGATGGCTCATGTCAAAATTAAATCCATAGCGGTATCTAGCCGTGGTATTGCCAATAATGGACAAGTCTTTTGGGTCTGTAGCAGTTTGGCCTTCTTCAATTTTCCCGTCTCCGTTCAGATCCTTGTACTTTGGCCAGCCTGGCACTACAGAAATGGCTCCCCAGGGCACTATTGCAGACTGGTCTAGATTGGCTATTTGGTCTTCATTTTCCATGATTCCATCATTTACCAATCCCCAGATTTCGCCGATTTCTTGGCCTACTCTATAGTTTGATAGCAATTCGTTTTCATTTTGAAAACTGGTGATATGAGACCTTGAGTCAGAGAGTATGGCTTTGACACCAAATTTCACTGGATTAGCAGCATTACCAAACTGATCTCTGTACCCTATAGACAATTCAAATCCTTTAGTTCTCAGATCAGCCGCATTTTGCTTCGGAGGGCTGGTGCCAAGTACCGCGGGTAGCTCTACAGGATCGGTAAGCATCCCCTTGGTATCTCTGATGAAATAATCAAACGTACCTGTCACACGATCTCCAAGTAGGCCAAAATCCAGACCTACGTTATTGGTCACCACTTTTTCCCATGTATAGTTAGTAGGATCAACAGCTAGGGAAGGCGATGAGGTAATTACCGTTTGCTGACTTCCGTCAATTAAATAACCGGAAAGGCCTGTAGGCAAGGACTGGATATATCCAAAGTTGGACACATTTTGATTACCCAGGCTACCATAAGAGGCTCTCAACTTAAATGTCGAAACCACGTTGCTCAGACCAGAGAAAAAATCCTCATCCATCATCAGCCAAGAGCCGGACACTGAAGGGAAAAAGCCCCAACGATTGTCACTTGGGAATCTTGAAGAGCCATCATATCTCCCGTTTACTTCTAAGATATATTTGCCTTTGAAGGCGTAATTCAATCTACCGAAACCGCTGCGCAAAGCATAGGTACTGTAGGTAGGTGTCACGAAAGCATCTCCTGTAGTTAAGCCTATGTAGGGCAGAGATGAAGAGATCAGGACTCTTCGCTCAGCTTGAATCGTGGAGTATTCATAGTTCTCCTGATTAAAACCCACTAACACGTCGAATTTATGATCACCTAGGGATTTGGAATACTTACCGAAAAGATCAAAAATAGTATTGATCAGGGTACCGTTTCTTTCGATTACAGAACCTGTGCCTCCTTCAGTTCTGACATCCTCTGGTCCAAAACCAATGTTGAATTTACGCTGATCCCAGTGGTATTTCCACTGTTCTCTTTTGAAACTCGCACGTCCCGTAAAAGTCAAATCACCATCCAAAAATGAAGCCGTAGCCTGGGTGATATTCTGAAAACCGATCATGTCTTCCTTATTTCTACCTCCATCTACCAGCTCAGCGGCAGTTCTACCCGCACTTGTATTTGCCCAGGTGCCGTCAGGATTATTGACCACATCCGTGGGCTGTAGGTAATAAATATCAGTAATATCATTGGTAGGATCAGCTCGCTCGGTCTGGTAAATATTCAGGTTATTGTCCACAGCAAGCCATTTCAGGGGCTTCACGTTGATTTTGGCCCGCAGGGAATACCGATCCCAGTAATCTGGAGCCAATTTATTCAGGCCATTTTCCTTAGTATAATCACCGGAAACGTAATAGCCGATAGGCATTTTGCCACCGCTGTTACCACTGATAGACAGGCTTTGATTGGTGGAGAAGCTGGAGGAATTGAAAAAGTAGTCATTCCAATTGTTGTTTCCCATGTAGGCCCATAGGTTAGGGTTGGTAGGGTCTAATCTGGTATCTTCCACCGAAGGGTCTTCAGAGCGTTCCTTTGCCCACTGATAATGTGCATCTGAATAGTTTACATAATCCCATGGTGTGTTATTGGTAGAAGTTTCCAATACCCTGGAATAAATATAAGGATCGGTGACAGGCTCAGGTAAGACGGAAGGCCGTCCCCAGGCAAAATTACTGTTGTACGAAATCTGTTGCTTTCCCTCAGTTCCGTTTTTAGTAGTGATCAGAATCACTCCAAAAGCTGCTCTCGCTCCATAAATAGCCGCAGATGCAGCATCTCTCAACACCGAATAAGATTCGATATCTGAAGGACTCAGCCTTAAAAGGTCACTTTCATTTCCCGGTATACCATCTATGACGATTAGCGGACCGCCACCATTGATAGAAGTAAACCCGCGAATATTGATATTCGGCACCGTGCCTGGCTTTCCACCTTGATAGGTAATGTTCAGCCCGGGGCTCATGCCTTGTAAGCCTTGAACCACATTGGCAATAGGCCGGTTGGCAATATCCTCACCTGCCAATTGATCCACTGCACCCGTTACATTTACTTTCTTCTGTGTACCATAGCCCACTACTACCACTTGCTCCAGAAGCGTATCCTCTTCTTTCAGCGTAAGGTCGATGATGGACTGTCCCTCTACGGGTATTTCTACCGTTTGGTAGCCAATGAATGAAAAAACCAACACCGGATTTTCCGTAGAGACCTGCAGGGTATAGGCGCCGTCCAGATCCGTGATGGTCCCATTTTGGGTTCCTTGTTCCAAAACAGACACCCCCGGCATACCCAATCCAGAAATATCTGTAACATTTCCTTTGACCTGACTTTGGGCAAAGGACTGGGAAAGCCCAATCAGCATTGCCAAAGCCAAAAGTCCCATCGTCCTTATCCGGGACATAGGGACACAGATTCTTTGTAAAACTTCCTTCATAAACTATTCTTTTGAATTGATTCGTTGCACAATTTTTTGTTCCAAAATCACCCGGTTTTCGCCATTTTATAATCTTAGATTTATTGAATATTCATTCAATATTAAATACTGATTTTTACATTTCAAAGGAATTAAATTTCATTTAGTAATATCTTAACGAATAATTAATACTGAGTGAGGATATTTTACGTTCTGGAAAAAGTACGATAATAAAGGTCATGAATGAGGTGGTTTACCTACGAAAAAATGGGTTCAAGACTCAGGATAGAAGGATATTTGGAATAGAAAAAAACAGCTCCACCGGGTCAAAAATAAAAAAGCAGCCTATCAAGCTGCTTATCAAAGGATAGGTGAAATCACATCTACACCAATGGGAAGTAAGAATTTTCTACGCTGCCATCTGCATAGAGTTTCAGGATGGCATAGCCGGGTGGTGTTTCCAGGTAATATTGCTTTCCTGCTGACTCTTCATCTCCCTCTCCCCACCAGAAGCCACTCAAGGATCCATTGCAGAAATAATGCACGTCATTGTACCAGGTTCTGTCCAATAGGTGCTGATGACCACTTAGGCATACACGCACCTTATCTTTGTGCTTATAAAATAGTTTTTTCAATTCCTTGTGATCCTTATGTTGACCACCTACTAGAGCATTTGTAATCGAGGTAATCGGAAAGTGGGACATGATCAGGGTAGGTGTGCCGGTAGGTAAGTTTTCCAAGTCCTCTTCCAACCATTTCATTTGCTCCTCACCCAGGCTGATCCCTTCATGGTTTCCATCCAAAATAACAAAGTGCCAATTTCCCTTATCAAAACTGTAGTATTCAGCGGGCATCCCCAGCCTTTTCACCACATAGGATTTGCCGTACATGGGTTCTTTTTCTTTATTGGCGACATCCCACCAGGGGTCATGATTGCCAATGCAGCTGTACACCTCTTGCTCTTTTATCCTTTCACAAAAGAGATCCCATGCCTGCCATTGCTCGAGCACTCGATCCCTGCTCACCCCGTCATAGGATGCATCATGAATACTGTCCCCTCCATTCAGGTAAAAGTCCGGCTGATGCGCTTTCACCCGCTCTAGCCATTCCATGGCACGGGTAGGTATATTATCCTCTGGCCTAATGTGAACATCTGTAATATGTGCCACCGTCAAATAATCTCCTTTTGTTTTAGGTTCAGATGCTGAAGCTAAACCTGCCGGAAGTACTACCCCCGTAGTGAGTAGGCTGGACTTGGCTAGAAAACTTCTCCGTTTCATGTTTTTTTGCTGGTAATTTATCTATAGAACTAGTTGCTTAGAAAGAACCTTTCGAAGATCTGCAAGTGCCAATCTTGAATGGTCATTCAATATTATATATTGTTAATTTTTAATCAAAAGAACATAGAATAAATACAAAGTTGATTAACTTAGTTTTATTATTTAGTTAGCATGAGTACGAAAGTTTCCATAGACAGGAAAAGAGAAATTATTGAGGGGTTTTACGAACTTTCCAAGATTAACGGAATAGAGAACACCTCCATCGCGAAAATCGGTAAGCATCTGGGAATGCCACCGAGCTTGATCATGCATTATTTTCCCACCCGGGATATATTGATCTCACATTTGATCTCCTTTATACTCAAAAGGTTATTGAAAATTTACACTCCCATCATCCAAGAATTAAGAGTTCAAAATTACACTGACCCCGTCACTTTTGTAGACAGGCTATTTTCCAGAGATTGGAATTTACTTATCGACGACGGGGTATTTTACAGCTGTTTCAGTCTGATATTTAGAAATGAAACCATCAAGCGGGAATTCCGAAACCTCCACCTCAAACTGCGAGAAAATTTAAAGGAGATCCTGGACCAGGATGAAAAATTGAAGCAAAAAGATACTGCTCTACTGGCTGAGCAAATCTTTGTGGTCGTAGAGGGAGCCTATTACTACCTCTCCATGATCGAAGATGAAGAACAGTATGATGAAAAGGTCAAAATCTTCAAAAATCAGGTGCATCAACTCCTACAGCCCTAGTCCCCAATTGTAGGCTGCATTTTTTCAGGAGCGATAAACCGGCGCTTTAGCTTCAGCATTTTCCACACTTCAAGTCAGAATATATCCCTTGTTTTTTGCTAAATTCAGGCAGCTACATCTAAGATGATAATGAAAAATATTTTTGATCCAGAAGTACACGAGCAAACCATACAAAGAATCCAGTCCCTTACTCCAGAAAGTACCCCTAAGTGGGGAAAAATGAGTGTGGACCAAATGCTCGCGCATTGTTGTGTACCCTATGAAATGGCTTATACCGACAAACATCCCAAGCCGAATGCTTTCATGAGATTTCTGCTGAAAACAATTGTGAAAAAAGGAGTGGTCAATGAAAAACCTTATCCCAAAAATGCCCGGACTGCTCCTGCATTTATTATCAGCGAAAGGAAAGACTTTGACTACGAGAAAAACAGGCTCATCGCTTTTATCCAAAAAACCTTCGATTATGGCTCAAACTACTTCGATGGCAAAGAGTCCCTATCCTTTGGCCCTATGAGCAGCCAAGAATGGAACAACCAGTTTTATAAGCACCTGGATCATCACCTCACCCAATTTGGAGTATGATCCACCCAGCCAAATCCATCCGGACATTTCTGGGAGCTAAAAATTATGCAGATAGCAGGCGCTTCTACGAAGTGCTAGGGTTTGAGGTGCGTCCCATTTCCGAAAATATGTGCTTGGTGCGTATCAAAGATCAATTCTACTTTTACCTGCAGGATTATTATGTGAAAGCTTGGTGCGAAAACTCCATGGTTTTTCTGGAAATCGAGGGAGATTTGGAAAGCTACTGGGAAGCAATCAAAATCCTCGGACTTCCTGATAAATTCCCGGGCGTAAAGCTTTCTGAAATCGTGAAAAACGATTGGGGTAATGAATTTTTCTTACACGATCCCGCAGGGAACCTTTGGCATTTTGGCATTTTCAAATAATAATTCTGCCTTACTCCATGTGGAAACCAGAAATTTAGTTAATTTAACTTTTATATTCAGTTAATTTTCAGTAGTTTAATAGACTTAACTTGAAACCTAAATACCATGAAACATCTACTCACATTAATCGCCTGCTTAGGCTTTATCAGCACGGCTGCTTTTGCTCAAAGCCCAGCAGGGGTACTGGAAATGAACAAATTATTCTCCAAAAACCTAAAATACAGCACTGAGGCACGAAATGCAGATATACAGGGCACAGTTCTACTTTCGATTGAAATTGATGACCAAGGGTACCCGGCAAATGTCAAAGTCCTGGAAGGCAATCCCATACTCGTCGAAGAAGTACAAGACACCTATACCAAGGTGGAAGAAAATTGGAAGCCTGCTTACTTAGGAGATAAGGCGTTTGGACAAGAATACTTACTGGCCGTGAAATTTAAAATGCAGGAGCCCCAGAAAGATCCAAGAGACCCATTCACTGTCACCGCCCATGCTAAGAAAAAACCAGTAACTATAGAAGACTATACAGAAAGAATCGCAGAGAGTCCACTCGATGCTGGCCTGTATGAAAGGCGTGCAAATCTGTACGAATTCCAAGGACAAAAACTCTTGGCAGAAATGGACAGAAATCAGGTAGCTTTTCTAAAAGACAAATTTCTGACCCAAATAGTAGTAGTTGGATATGGTCCGCAGTACAGGAGCCTATAAAATCAAAAGGTGATTATTTATATTTCGGAGGGGCATGAATTTGCCTCTCTTTTTTTATTCCAGCTCAGTTAATAAGCTCTATCAGATCCTTTTTTCGGTCTGATTCTTGATATTTTTGGCAGAAAGAAAAATAAAGACGATGAATATTAAACTGATTACATTCGGACTTTTAGCGGCATTGACTCTACAGGCTTCATGCACCTCATCTACCCAAGAATCTGAAACTAAAGTGGAAGAAACCAATCCCCTTCCCCTAGGCGATAATACCGAAACCTCAGTGGATTGGAATGGTACTTACAAGGGAACAGTTCCTTGTGCCAGCTGCGAGGGAATCGAGGTAACTTTGACTTTGAACATGGACAGAACCTACAAGATCGTCACCAACTACCTGGGCAGAAACGATGCACTGGAACAAGAAAATACGGGTTCATTCACCTGGAACGAATCGGGCTCTATCATCACCCTGGAGGAAGTAGCCCAAGGCCCCAATCAATACAAAGTAGGAGAAGGCAGAATATGGCAGCTGGACATGAATGGTGAGGTAATCCAAGGCGACCTAGCAGATCACTACATCCTTACCAAGCGCTAAAATTTATTTAAACCTAACTATTTTCCCATGCGCCTTGGAGGTCATTTCTTGAGGAATAGACGCGGTGATCTCATTGTACAGCAGCTCTACCAAGCGTTGTTTTAGAAAGCTTCGGTTCAGAATAATACTCACCTCACGCAATGGAGATTCACCGTTAAAAGGCCTTAATCTGGATTTTTCCTCCGCCGACAAATCCAGGGTAGCGAGCTCCGGAAGTAAAGTTACCCCTTTATACCGGTTGACCATGTTTCTCAGTCCTTCCAGCGAACCACTTTCGTAATGGAAATTTTTCGGACCATTGAGGCTTTGATCGCAAAGGTTGATCACCTGGTCACGGAAGCAATGCCCCTGCTGCAAAACCCAAAAATCCTCCTGCTGAATCTGCTCCGGATAAAAAACAGGCTCCTTCAGCGCAGGGTGATCCTGTGAAAAATAGGCAAAGAATTTCTCATAAAACATAGGCTTTTCCAACAGCCCATTTTCCTGCAGGGGAGTCACTACAATTCCCAGGTCAAGCTCATCATTTTTAAGCTTTTTCACTACATCATCCGTGACCATTTCTTGCACTTCTAGCTTCACGTTCGGGTATTTTTCTAGAAAATTTCGGATAAACAAGTGAAGTAAATACGGAGCCAAAGTTGGGATAATGCCCAGCTTGATGACACCAGATACATCCCCTTTCATATCCGCCACCAACTCGAAAATCCCCTTGCTTTCGGAAACCACTTTTTTGGCTTGCTGTATGATCCGAACGCCCATTTCAGTAGGCATCACGGGCATTTTACTCCGATCAAAAAGGATCACTCCCAAGTCCCGCTCTAGCTTGCTGAGCTGCGCACTGAGTGTAGGCTGAGTGACAAAGCAGCTTTCCGCTGCCTGCCCAAAATGCCTGAATTTATCTACTGCGATGAGGTATTCGAGTTGCTGGATAGTCATGCCAATTCTTTAGTCAGGGTCTAAAGTAAAAAATTCCAAAATGAGTTTCATCCACCCTACAACCATAACTCTGATTATCAGGAAAATATACTTTTCGAAAAATTTCTCAATCCTCTAAAAAACCGTAATTTATTCACTGCATTAATTTTATTACCAAATACCTAACCCAAAATATCATCCAATGAGTAAATCAAATTTTTCCCGAAGAAAGTTTATCAGCGCTGGATTACTCGGCACCGCGGGCGCTACAGTACTTCCCAATATAACTTTTGCCAAAACCCGAAATTCACAGCGCAATGACTTTACAAAAGTAAGGCTTGGTTTTATCGGTCTGGGAAGACAGGCCAGAGGTCTGCTGAACCGCATGATGAGCATTCCGGCCTTTGAGGTAGTGGCTGGTGCGGATATTTACGAAGTCAAGCTTCAGCGTTTTAAGCAGGATGTGGAAAAGAATAACGCAGACCATCAAAAATCCAGTGGTCCGCCCACCCTTTATGCAGATTACAAAAAACTTCTCGCCAACCCTTATGTGGATGCTGTAGTCATTGCTTCTCCGGATCACTGGCATGCGCTAATGGCCATAGATGCCTGCAGAGCCGGCAAAGACATCTACCTGGAGAAACCCTTGACTTTTACCATCAAAGAGGGGCAGGAATTAATCAAAGCAGTACGATCAAATGGAACCGTGCTGGCCGTGGGCAGTATGCAGCGTTCTTCCTCAAACTTCCAGCATGCAGTGAAAATGGTTCAAAAAGGAAAACTGGGGAAAATCAAAGAAGTATTGGTCCATGTGGGAGAGCCACCACATCCCAAACCCTTGGATTTACCAGAACAAAGTATCCCGAATGGACTGGATTGGCAAACCTGGATCGGACCACTGCCTGCAGTTCACTACAATGAGGAACTAAACCCACCCATTTCCCTGGACCCAGAAGAAAATGAGAAGGTATGGGGAGCTTGGAGATGGTACAAAGAGACAGGTGGTGGACTCATGACGGACTGGGGAGCACACATGATAGACATTGCGCAGTGGGGGTTGGGAATGGACAGAAATGGCCCTACTGAGGTGATTCCTGCCACTGTGGATAAACCTCTCACCTACATTTATCCCAACGGCACCAAGATGTTGATAACTTCCTTTGATGAGGGTAGGCAGGGAGTCAAATTTATAGGCGAGAAAGGCTGGATTAAAGTGTCCAGAGGTAATTATGACACCTCTATGAAAGAGCTGGAAATGCCAAATAAAATCGAAAACAATGGCAGCATGAAACATTATGAGGATTTCTTAGACGCAGTGATCACCAGAAGAGATCCTTTTGTCCCGGTAGAAATCGGCCATAGCACCTGCGCCATTTGTACTATAGGGAATATCGCCCATGAGCTTAACCGCCCTTTGAAATGGGACCCCATAGCGCAGGTATTTTTGGATGATTGGGAGGCCAATACCCATTTACATTATACTTACCAAAATGGCTATTCGTTGAAATCTTAATGAGTTGATCCAGCTCCTATGAACAAGAAACTTAAATACATTATTCTCCTAGAAATCTTAGTGGCAGCCCTTGTTTGTTTCAGTTTGTGACACAAGACCACATAAGTTTCAGCGTGTGGATAACTCAAGTATTGCTTGGCAGTAATTTGCTATACAAATTTTATTCAGTTAAATTGTGTAAAATACATTTTCCTGCTCTTATGTCTTCTATCCCCATACTTTCCTTTTCCCTCTATTCCATCTCCAGGCTACTTATCCAACTGATTCAAAGCAAATTAAATGCTATTGAGCTGACTTATCCACAATATTTGGTTTTGGCCACTCTTTGGGAGCAGGATGGGTTGAAAGTTAATGAAATAGGAAAGCGTCTGTATTTGGATTCAGGTACACTCACTCCTTTGCTGAAAAAGCTGGAAAGGATGAACTACGTGCGAAGAAGCAGGAGTGAAATAGATGAGCGTACTGTCAATATTGAATTGACTTACCCTGGTAAATCGCTGCAGAGTAAAGCCCAAAAGCTGCTGGGAGAACTTGAAGAGACGTTTGAAGAAATGAGCAGTTCGTCAGTTAATGACCTAAACAATTCACTCGAAGGACTGTTAGTAGATATTGAATCATTAAAGCAAGCTAGCAAATGAAAAAACTGAATATTGATTACACCGCCACCGCAGTAAATTCGGGCGGTAGAAAAGGACATGTGAAAACCGATGATGGTTTACTGGATTTTGATGTAGCCATGCCAAAGGAAATCGGTGGTGAGGGAGGCAAAACCAATCCAGAGCAATTGTTTGCTGCAGGGTATGCCGCATGTTTTGGGGGCGCCTTGGGCGCAGTGGCTGGGAAGACCAGCCTGAAAGATTCAGAAATCACAGCAAAAGTACACCTTGGAAATTATGGTCCCGGAGATTTTGGACTAGCAGTGGACATTAGCGTAAAGATCCCGAAAGCTAAGTCCCTTGAAGAAGCCCAGAAACTCGTGGATGCCGCACATGCTGTA
Source organism: Algoriphagus sp. TR-M9 (assembly GCF_027594545.1). Classification (NCBI taxonomy): domain Bacteria; kingdom Pseudomonadati; phylum Bacteroidota; class Cytophagia; order Cytophagales; family Cyclobacteriaceae; genus Algoriphagus; species Algoriphagus halophytocola. Next base: position 4,364,671 of record NZ_CP115160.1, read on the forward strand.
TGTCCATATTCCAAAGCCACAAGAGGTAATATCGAAGTGACCGCGACCGCCATAGAGTAGGCTCTCGCTTTAAATAATCAGGACTGGTCAAAATTCTAAACCGGTCCTGATTTAAATTTTTATTATCGCCTTTCCGACTAGTTCCCGGTTTTGCATTTTCTTCAACGCTCCTGCAGCATTTTTCAGAGAGAAAATTTCGTATTCATGCCCTTTGATTTTACCATCTAGCAACCATTTAGTCAGGACATTCATGTTTTGTCGGTTTTGGCTTTCCTCCACTTTTGAAAAATTACCCCAAAACACCCCCATAATAGAACATCCCTTCAGCAAGGGTAAATTCATAGGAATCTTAGGGATTTCGCCCGCAGTGAATCCTACGATCAGATAGCGTCCTTTCCAGGCCATTCCTCTCAGCGCCTGCTCGGTGTGACTTCCTCCTACAGGATCCAGCACCACATTAACACCCTTTCCCGCAGTCAACTCTTTAAGCTGGTTTTTAAGGTTTTCTTTTTCGTAATTAACCACTTCATCAGCGCCAAGTTCTTTACAAAAAGCCAGTTTTTCATCCGATGAAGCTGCCGCAATGACCTTGGCCCCCATGGCTTTACCCAGCTCCACTGCCGCTGCTCCTATTCCTCCGGAAGCCCCCAATACCAGCAAGGTCTCTCCCTGCTGCAACTGGGCCCGATCTTTCAAAGCATGAAAGGAAGTACTGTAGGTATAAAATGAGCTGGCCGCCAGCTCTGCGGAAATTCCCTCTGGAATAGAAAATATCCGATCTACATCTACTGCGAGCTGCTCTGCAAATCCTCCCCAGCGGCAGAGAGCCAACACCCGGTCTCCTACCTGCCAATCTGTAACCCCATCACCCAAAGCAACAATTTGCCCGGCTGCTTCTCCTCCAGGAGAATAGGGCAGCTCAGGCTGAAACTGGTATTTGTTCTGTAGAATCAGTAAATCCGGAAAACTCACTCCACAAGCCTCCACTTTGATCAGCACTTGTCCACTAGCTGGAACGGCCTGAGGTACCTCCTCTAAAAACAGGTGGTCTGTAGAGCCAAATGTGGTGCATAGCATTGCTCTCATTTGCTTTTTGCTTAGGTTTAATTCAAGTTGAAAATTGGGTTTAAAATAGGCATTTCGTGCTGAAAAGGATAATTTTGAGGCCTTTACCAAAAACCCCTAGCGATATGGCTGTTAATGATTTTATCCAAGAAAATAAAGACCGATTTTTAAATGAATTGCTGGATTTGCTCAGAATCCCTTCCGTAAGTGCTGATCCTAAGTTTAAGGATGACGTTTTTGCAGCGGCAAATTTCGTAAAAGAAAGCATGGAAAAGGCGGGTGCAGATACTGTGGAAATCTGTGAAACCGCAGGCTATCCTATTGTATATGGTGAAAAAATCATTGACCCAAGTTTGCCTACAGTCCTGGTGTATGGCCATTATGATGTACAGCCGGCTGACCCTTATGAATTATGGGATTCCCCACCTTTTGAACCTGTGATCAAGAAGACAGCTATCCATCCCGAGGGAGCGATTTTCGCCCGAGGCTCTGCAGATGATAAGGGGCAATTTTACATGTACGTGAAAGCTTTTGAAGCGATGATGGCTGCTGGGGATTTGCCCTGCAATGTCAAATTCATGATAGAAGGCGAGGAGGAAGTAGGCTCGGACAATCTGGAGAAATTTGTGATAGAAAATAAAGAGAAGCTCCAGGCAGACGTTATCCTGATTTCAGATACCCACATGATTTCCATGCAGGATCCTTCCATCACGGTAGGTCTGAGAGGAATGGCCTATATGGAAGTAGAAGTGACCGGTTCCAACAGAGATCTTCACTCAGGAACTTATGGAGGTGCGGTCGCTAACCCGATCAATGTACTTTGTGAAATGATCGCATCTATGAAGGATGAAAATGACCATATTACCATCCCTGGTTTTTATGATAAGGTACAAGAATTGACAGCCGCACAAAGAGAACGCTTGAATCAAGCCCCTTTTGACCTGAAAGAATATCAGGACAAATTGGATATAGATGATGTTCACGGCGAAAAGGGCTATACAACCATAGAGCGGGTAGGAATCCGCCCTACTCTAGATGTAAACGGAATCTGGGGAGGCTACATAGGTGAGGGCGCCAAGACAGTTTTACCTTCCAAAGCTCACGCAAAAATTTCCATGAGATTAGTACCGGATCAGGATTGGCATGAGATCTCGGAGTTATTTGAAAACTACTTCAAATCCATCGCACCAAAATCCGTCAAAGTCAAAGTGAAACCTCATCACGGGGGAGCACCTGCGGTGGTTTCAGATTCTTCTGTGGGATACAAAGCTGCAGAGGCAGCTATGGAAGAGACATTTGGGAAAAAACCAATCCCAACGCGTGAAGGGGGATCTATTCCTATCGTGGCCCTGTTCCAAAAAGAATTGGGATCAGACCCTATTCTGTTTGGTTTTGGACTGGATACAGATGCCCTCCACTCCCCAAATGAGCACTACGGGGTAAAAAATTACTTTATTGGAATCGAAACTATAGCAGCATTCTTCCGTCACTTCAAAGAGTTAAGTAACCAATAACACAGAACCATTCGCCCAGTTAAATCCGTTGTGATTTAATTCCCCATTGTCTATGAAACTTCCCTCCATTCAAAAATTCACTCTTTTGAGTGTCTTTTTCTTACTGAGCTGTTTTTCTGCTTTTTCCCAAATCATCAAACCTCCGGTCTGGACCAGCAGAATAGAGCCTTCCAATCCAGTGATAGGCGAGGAAGCGACGCTGATTTTAGAGGCTGAAATTCCTACTGGCTGGTACATTTACGCCAACGATTTTGATGCAGATCTCGGGCCAATATTGGCGACATTGAAGCTGGACAAATCGGAAGCTTTTGAGACAAAGGGGGAGTTTACGGCGATTGGACCGAAAACAAAATACGAGGAAATCTGGGAAGGCGATGTCAAGTATTTTATGGGAAATGGAAGGTTTGAGCAGGCTTTCATTCCCAAGGCAGCTTCCGGCAAAGTAAGCGCAACGCTGGAATACCAGATGTGCTCTGACCTCACAGGGCAATGCGTGAACTACGATGAGGATATTTTGGTGGAGTTTACGGCACAGCCAAGTGGCAGTTCTGCTGCTTCTCCTGAAGCAGCAGAAAAAGGATCCAGTCCGGCTTCTGGAGAAGCAGGACAGCAGAATGAGGTCAATTCTTCTTCTGAAACACAAATTTCTGAGTCAGAAGAGTCTCCATTTGATATTCAGGAGAGTCAAGTGGATGAACCCATAGAAACTTCTGGAAAAACCATAGAAATCCTCCCTGTACAGGAAAATGAGTCCCTTTGGGGCTTTATGGTTTTGGCATTCTTGGCCGGACTGGCGGCTCTTCTGACACCCTGCGTATTCCCCATGATACCGATGACGGTGAGCTTCTTCACCGGAAGGGCAGGAAGTAGAGCTACAGGAATCCGAAATGCCTTTATCTATGGGTTTTCCATCATAGCGATTTACACGGTAGCAGGCACGGCCGTAGCCGCTATCCAAGGGCCTGAATTTGCCAACTGGCTAGCCACGCACTGGCTGCCGAATCTCTTTTTCTTCGGAATATTTATCTTTTTCGCCCTCGCATTTCTGGGGCTATTTGAGATTACCTTGCCCTCAGGCCTGGTAAACAAAGTAGATGAAAAAGCCGAAAAGGGAGGGATGATCGGTATTTTCTTTATGGCCTTTACTCTGGTTTTGGTATCTTTTTCCTGCACCGGACCGATAGTAGGGTCGATTTTGATTTCCTCGGCGGGAGGTGAACTGATCAAACCCATTTTGGGCATGTTTGCCTTTTCCCTGGCCTTTGCGATTCCGTTTACGCTCTTCGCCATTTTCCCAGAATGGATGAACAGGCTCCCCAAATCCGGTGGCTGGCTGAATTCTGTGAAAGTAGTTTTAGGCTTCTTAGAACTTGCTTTGGCCTTCAAATTCCTGTCCATGGCCGACCTGGTTTACCATTGGGGCATCTTGGACCGGGATATATTCCTGATTATCTGGATTGTCATCTTCTCCGGATTGGGGCTTTATCTTCTGGGCAAAATCCGCCTTCCACACGATTCCCCTTCCGATGTGATTGGAGTCCCAAGACTGCTATTAGCCTTGTTCACCTTTATGTTTGTGCTGTACATGATCCCGGGGCTGTTTGGCGCACCCCTGAAATATCTCAGCGGATACTTACCTCCTATGTCCACGCAGCAGTTTAAACTAACAGGTGGTGTAAATTCGGCAGAAGCCGGAGAGAATATCCTCGGCGAGTCCGTGAAATATGCGGACATCCCGCTAGAAATCCCGCATGGAATACAAGGGTATTTCGATTATGAGCAGGCGATGCGGGCTGCAAAAAAGGCCAACAAACCCTTATTGATTGACTTTACGGGTCATGGCTGTGTAAACTGCCGCAAGATGGAGGAAAATGTCTGGGTGGATCCGCAGGTGCTGAAGAGATTAAAAGAAGACTTCGTGATGGTCGCGCTTTACATAGACGAACGGTTGGAGCTTCCAGAAAGTGAATGGTACACTTCGGAATATGACGGAAAGGTCAAAAAGACGCTTGGCAAGCAAAATGCGGATTTTCAGATCACCCGTTTCCAGAATAATGCCCAGCCTTACTATGTAATACTGGACCACGAGGAAAACCTGCTGGCCCAACCCAAAGGATATGAAACCGATATCCAGGCGTTTGTGGAGTTTCTGGACGGGGCAAAAAGTGAGTTCCAACGAAGGGAAGGAAGGTGAGAATTCAAACAAATACTTTGACTAATACTATAAAAGCCAATACCCCACCGCTATGTAAGCAATAGGATTATCGGCTTTTTAGTCCTTATCAAGGCAGATCATGGCTTAAGCAATTTACCCTCTAGTACACCTTCAGGTGAACTGTATTTCACCACATAAGTTCCCGGCTTGAGCTTGCTGACATCCATGCTGGTCTTGCCCTCCTCCAGCTGCTGACGGTAGAGCTGATTGCCCAGCCGGTCATAAAGGAGCAGCTCTCCTGTTTCCCCTGCTATCAGCTGCTTCTGCTGTAATCCACTGTCCTGTGACCCGGCCGGGATTCCCAGCACCGCGATCTCCACCTCAGAAGTGGCCGGATTGGGTGAGATTCTCAGGCTATAGCCCGTAAAACAGGAAGGCTCGCTTACATAATAATACCCTTTCACCGAGGTTCCACAGTCGTTTATTGCTTCCACTTCTACATAATAGGTTCTTCCGCAGAAAGGGCTTCTTCTGTTGAAAACCGCAGATGAAGTATGGGAACTCTGCATTACCCCGTCCAGGTACCAGTTATAGGAAGTAACACCCTGGATTGCCGGGGAGTTGATCTCCACCGTAAAGCGGTTCGGCGGGAAATCCATGTACACATCCTGCGGATAGATGATCGGGGTGGAGGGCTTGCCTATCCAGAAGGTCTTTTGCACCTGGGTATTCCCACAGGCGGAGGTGATGGTATAGGTGAGGGTCGCTTGGGCTGCTGCTGTGCTACCCGGAGTAAGTGTAGCTGTCGTGCCGCTGCCCGAAGTAGAACCTGTAAACTGTCCTGATGGAGTAACAGTCCAGGTGGCAGTGCTTCCCGCTGGAAGATTTTGAAGGGTATAAGAGCCGGAGGAGCAGAGTAGATCAGGCCCGTCTATACTAGGGATATCAACAGTATTAGTTGTCATCGCTCCTGTATTATTAGGATCAAGCCAATCCCTTAAACGTGTTTGGGCAGTTCCCCCTCCATTCCAAGATAGATCAATCTTTCCGTAATGCTTTGTAACTGGAGCACAACCATTGTCTCCTCCATGAAGTTGCCCGACGACCCTCCTATTTTGATCAAATAAGGGGCTTCCTGATGATCCTCCTTCTGTAGTTCCGTTGATCAGGTTTACAGTCCAGTGAGTAGATGCAGGAGTCGTATTTGTGAAAGGTAAACAGCCAAAGTTCCAGTTTATTGCAGCTGAATTTGTTGCGGGTGCGCTATAGGTTGAGATTTTCATCACATCACCGCTTGGATGATGAATATTGGCACCAGAGGTTGGAGGTGCAGTGGCTCTTGACCAACCAGCATATTGAATTCCCGTGCTGGCATCAGGTCTGGTGTTCATCTCCACCAAGGCAAAGTCAGTATTAAACGACCCCGCCCTAAAGGTCGAACCGTTATAGGTAACCCAAGAAACAGGTTCCGTACTTGGAGTACAAGTTGGGCTTTTGTATTGAAAACGAAACAGCCAATTTTGAGCTCTATTGATTTCTGCCGCATTTAGCACCCCATTCCCGGTTTCTCCATCACATGGGTTATTTCCAGTATTTCCAGTATCAATACAATGGAATGCTGTCAGGAAATTAGGAGTCATATCACCACATGTATTGTTCAAAAGCGCTCCTGAGCATACTCTTGTGTTATCAGCCAATAAAACCATAGCGACACTATTTGATTCATTTTCCCAGGCAGAAAAAGCGGCGCAGTTCACATTGTTGTGGCATGCTAAAGCATCTCCAAAATTGTTAGGAGTATTGAACATGTTCTTATACCCGTGAATAACTTTGAATATACTCAACCTGCTAATCCCTTTAGAACTTAGTGGCTCAAAAAGCTCAAGAGTAATCAAATCTCCTTGGATTAAGTCCGTGCTGAAATATCCGGAACCACCATCGTAGTTTTGGGACGTAATCGGACCATATACCATAGTTCGATCTTCATTGTAAAGGTACATTTCTCCTCCTTCTGGTAGGACTAAATCATCAAAAATCAGGTTGATAGAAAACGCTTCAGGTGACTGGATTCTAAATTTCCATACCTTACCTTCTGTTATTTCATACCAGGAGCCAGAATTGTTCAGGTCATAATTGACGTCAACCGCGTAACCAAAGCGGAAGGGAACAGCTTGATTAGCTTCTAAAGAGTCCTCCTGCAACAATTTTTGGACATCTACTTTTGGTACCAGACTTATCGATCCTGATTCGGCGACATTAAAGTATCCTCTTTCTCCCAACAAAGCTTGTTCTGCATATTGGGTCTGTATTTGAGCTACAGAACGGGTTGATAAGAAGATAAGAAAACTCAGTAAAGCAAAGCGAATAGACCACATGATAATTACGTTTATAAAAAACAAGCAGTTAGTTCATCTCAAATTCGATAGAAGTATCAATAGAAACTTCAAATCCTTCAATAGCGGCGAGATCCGTAAAAGACGAGAAATACCTCCCTTTATCCATGGGTTGATTTTCCTGTCGGAAGGACCAAAAAAAACCAAATATCATCTCTCGCTTCCCTTGGGGAGGGATTTTCGTTGGTGAGAGATTACTGTCAACAAAGTTGAGTGAGTTTTCCGGATCGTAAGGTTTCCCGATTGGATTCATAGTTTCCGATTCCATCTCATATACCAAAAGAAAATCTTCCCTTCCGTAAAACTGCGTAAAGAGTCGCCTGTAATCACTCCATGAAAAATACAGTGTGTCCTTAGTATGATTGATAAGATCTAAGCCTATCGAAAAATCCTCTCCGGCATTTAAGGAATTGGTTCTTTCACCCAATTCGTTGAAAACAACCAATTGAAATTCAAGTCTTTGGCCAGGAGAAAGATCACTTTCCTGACAGGATGAAACCATCACCACTGTGATCAATACCAATAATGTGAACAGTGCCTTCATAAGATCTAAGAATCAGTTATACTATACACTGGACGTCCAAAGCGCCCAAAACGCTTCAAGAACTTACAAAAAAATCCAACTACAAACCACTGGATTCCAACAAAATGGGGAAAACTCCCGGGAGGAGAGGGATCAAATAAAAAAAGGTCTGTGCGGACACAGACCTTGGATAGAGATAAAAATGGAATTACAACACCCTATTCCAGCCATATATCAACGCTAAAACATCCGCTATGACTTTATGACATCCTGAGCCAAAATGATCAGACGTCCACGGTCTTATTCCTCCTCTTTTCGAATCGAACTGAGAAACTATCTACCCTTCAATAATCCTGTTCTTCACTGCCTTTTGTACGGCTTCCAGCTTACTGTGAACCTGTAGTTTGGTATAGATATTTTCGGTATGCTTCCGCACAGTCTTAGGCGAGATAAAGAGGTTTTCACCAATCTGGTTATAATTCAGCCCTTTTGCAGTCTGCTCCAGAATTTCGATTTCCCTTGCTGTCAATTTGATTTCCTCCACTGGCTGCGAAAAGTCCGGTGGATTACGCAATAACCTGAGTGCTTTCATGGCCACGGATGGAGTCATGGCAGCCCCACCATCCAGTGTATCCAATATTCCCTGGTATAATGTCCTGGGATCCACTTCCTTTAGGAAATAGCCGTGCGCTCCTGCTTGTATAGCCTTGAATATGTGCTCATCATCATCAAAAACCGTGAGCATAATGACCTTAATCTGTGGATATTTCTGCGAAACCTGCCCCACAGCTTCTATTCCGTTCATCTTGGGCATTTCTATATCCATGAGGATAAGGTTGATATTGGAGTCTTTGTCCAGCTGTTCCAGTAGATCGATTCCATTGTAGGCTTTATGCTTCACGGACAAATCCGGGAAAAAGGAGAGCTTTTCCAGAATGGCATTCAGCAAAAAACTGTTATCCTCGGCTATCGCAATTTTGATGGACATGCTAATGGGGTTTACGGGTTATTGTATACAAACTTGGGTGCCCTGACCGATCTCAGAATCAATTTTCAAGGCTCTTCCTATACGCTCGGCCCTGGTTTTCATATTGCCTAGACCATTTCCAAAGCCAGTCCCAGCTATTCCCTTTCCATTGTCTTCTATGCAGACCTGCAGCCTGTCGACTGTACCTTTAAAATAAATCCTGATCCTACTGGCTCCGGCATGCTTGATGGCATTGTTAATGGCTTCCTGGGCGATCCGGTAAAAGTTCACGCCTTCCATGGAATTGAGCAGGAAATCTTTTTCCAGATTTTGATCAAAATGCAACTCAAACGCAATCTGAGGACAGGCATTTTTAGCTTTTGAAATCAAAGTGGAAAGCCGGGTTTCCAGATCCTGAAGACTGATATTGTCCTTGTTCATGGCCCAAATCGTGTCCCGGAGTTCATTCACTGTCTCCACAGTAAAGGCGGAAATCTGGTCTATTTTGGAAGCCATACTTTCCTTGCTCAGCTCCATAAATTTCAAATTGTCCAGGGAGGAAACGATAAAGGTCAACTGCGCACCTATATTGTCATGAAGATCCGAGGATATCCTGTTACGTTGCTCATGAAGCTTCTTCTGGGTTTCCTGCTCTGCATAGATCTGCTGGAGCTTGGCTTCCTGCTCCAAGTGACGGTTTTTGGACTTTTGCCGGTAGTAAATGAAAAAAGCCACCCCAAGGATAATCAGCAAAAACACCACCAAAAGCAAGACTTGATTATTCCGGTTTTTCACCAACAGTTCATTTTCAGCCAGGGCAGCACGGGATTCGGCGAGCTCCCTTTCTTTGGTCTGGACCTGGTATTTGGTTTCCAGTTCTCCCAGCATCTTCACCCGCTCCTCCTTGAATATGCTATCCTTTAACACCGTAAACTCCTCCAAGTAGCCCATGGCGGCAGAAAGCTCCCCCTTTGCTTTGTGGAAGAGATATTGCTCTTCGAGATAGTCCCGCATCTTCTCCGTGGACTGGCTGAGCTCCACATATTTGTAAGCGGAGTCCATCATCACTTCCGCCTCCTGAAAGTCCCGTAACTGATAAGCTATGGTTCCCAGATTGGTATAATTAGCAGCTAGGCTGTAACTGTTCTGATCCTTCATATTGACCTTTACTGCCGTTTGGAGCCAGGTTTTGGCTTCTTGGTATTTCTGCTGCTTGAGTAGAGTATTCCCGATGTTATTGAAGGTAAAGCTGATCCGGAGGCTGTCCAGCTCATCTATATTTTCCAGGATTTTGTAATGGTAATGAAGCGCCGAGTCTGGCTTGTCCCAGTCATCAAAATTGATCCCTATCGCATTCAGTGCAAATGCCTTGAAAGTAGGTCTCGCACCGGAAAAGTCAGCAAGTAGCTCATAGGCCTTTTTGCCGTATTCTACCCCTTTGGCATAGTCTTCCATGTCATGATAGACCACAGAAATATCCAGCAAAGCATAGCCCATGTAATTGCTGTCCAGCGCTGCGGTGGCATTTTCCAGCCCTTTTTGGGAATAAAACAAAGCCTGATCCCAGTTGCCGGAGGTAGCTTCAAGACGATTGAGCCGAATGTAGCAAAGGCTGATCAAGTCACTGTTTTCTTCAGGATTCAGCAGCTTGGCACTTTTCAGAAAAGTCTCATGAGCCAACTCATTTTCAAATTTCCGATTGTAATCTTCTGCCACAAAAAACCAATAAACTCCACTGTCATTGGCAGAATGCAGGTTTTCTTTTTCCAGCTCAAAAATAATATCAACAGAATCGGAACTCACATAAGTACGCCCCAGGCGCTCCCTCAGACTTTGAGAAAAAGCCTCTGGCGAAAACAAGAAAAGAAGAAAGACTAGAGTGAGTAGCCGTAACATTAAACCTAGAGTGAGTACATTTTAAATATATAAAAATGTCTTTGACACTCCATGATTCTGGGCTAATTGTCCAAAAAAATATCACCCATAGATCTCTTCCAGAATCTGAGCTAAGCGAACGCTGGCTGCAAGTAACCTTTCCTCTAGCAAAGCTCGGGTATCATAATCATAATTATAGGACAGTTTTTTGCTTTCTGGTAGTTTGTAAACCAAAGGTCTGGCCTCCACAGCTTCCTGTAGCCAATCTTCCATACTGGCTTCCCGGTACCGATCTTCCAGCTCAGGAGTCAGCCTACGCATCAATTCATCCCCTATTTCGGTATAAGACATAGACCAGCGGTCTATCATCCCAGAATCCCAAACCGCGTGCAGATTGGAGCTCTGCCAAAAATATTCAAGCTTCACGTCATTTCCACCCCTGTCTTCACCCGTTCCCACGTGCAAAGGCTGATGGATATCCTCCACGATATGGATCAGCATTTTTAGTTTCTCCCCCTCTTCCTTTGGGTTCAAATTCCCAGCTTTCAATTCCTCCTTCAGGCGATTGATGGCTTCATACGCATCACCGCCTTCTTCTTGGATATGCGGATCGTATTCGCCGTTTTTACTCGTCAAATAGTGCCAGGAATAGGCAAAGTCGTAAGCTTGGTCAGATTTGATCTCGTCCATCCAAGTGCCACTTCTACCCAAAGACATGGGGAATAATACCTTATCTACTTTTCGGCTCACTGACTTTTTAAGCTGCTGCTCAGCCATATAGCCGATCAAATAATGTCCCAATTGGCCCCAGGCAAAAGACTGCGTGCTGAGCAAAAACGCAAACAAGACAGTAGATAGGATTTTTTTCATTTTCAGTAGAGGAATGACGGCTGAAATTTATGGAAAAATAGACTTAAGAAAGTTACCTGTATTTTATGCTTTTTCGAGCTCAGAAACTGCCAAGTAAGCCATCAATCCAGCTCCTATTTCCAAGGCATCTTCATCGATGTCAAATGTAGGCGTGTGTACTCCAGAAGTGATTCCTTTGGCTTCGTTTCGGGTTCCCAATCGATAAAAACAGCCCTCTATTTCCTGGGAATAATAAGCGAAATCCTCCGCTGCCATCCAGATATCCAAATCCAGCACATTTTCCTTGCCCAGGTATTCTTCTGCAGCCTGCTGGGATCTATTCGTCAGTTCGGGATCATTTTTCAAAAAGGGGTAACCCTTTCTAATTTCAAAATCCACTTCTCCGCCCATTCCCTCTACTATGCCTTTGGCAATGGCCGTCATTTTCTCATGAGCTTTGGCACGCCATTCTTCATCCAAAGTTCGGAAAGTGCCCTGAATCTTCACTTCATTTGGAATCACGTTGGTGGCACCAAGTGCCTCCACTTTGCCAAAGGAAAGTACCGAAGGAATTTTTGGGCTGGCAGCCCGGCTCACCACCTGCTGTAATGCCACGATCATATGTGAAGCGATCAATACCGGGTCAATCAAAGTCTCCGGCATAGCAGCATGGCCTCCTTTGCCTTTGACGGTCACGTAGATTTCGTCTGCACTGGCCATGTAGATACCTGGACGGAAACCTACTTTTCCCACTTCTATAAAAGGCATCACGTGCTGGCCTATGATGCCGTTTGGACGTGGGTTTTCCAAAACCTTATCGGCAATCATAAAGGATGCACCTCCAGGGGCAACTTCTTCGCCCGGCTGAAAAATCAATTTGATAGTTCCTTCCCAGTCTTCTTTGACTTCATGGAGAATCTTTGCCGCTCCCAGTAAAGATGCAGTATGCACATCATGCCCACAGGCATGCATTACTCCTGGATTTTGAGATTTATAGGGGACATCATTGGCTTCCACTATAGGTAGAGCATCCATATCTGCACGTAGGGCCACTACTCGTTTTTCCGGGTTTTTTCCCTTAATCAGGGCCGCCCATCCTGTGTCTGCTTTGGATTCTATGATGGTAATTCCTATTTCCTCCAGCTTTACCTTTACAAACTTGGAGGTATTGTATTCCTGATAGGAAAGCTCAGGATTGGCGTGAAGATGACGACGGTTTGCAATTACTTCTTGTTTATAGGCTTTTGCCAGAGATTTAATTTTGTCCTTCATCATCATTTTCTTCTTCGTTGATTTCGTTAAGTGATTTGAATTCTTCGCGTTGGAATCTATCCTGGATGATTCTAGCGGTGGGGAACTGGGATTTGATCATTGCAAAATTCTTTTGCGCCTCGATCTTATGCGCATAGCGCCCCACCTTTACCAAATACCTAGGCTGCTGGTACTGCATCTGTGGAGTGATATCCGGAAAATACTCGATCAGTTCATCCTGAGTTTTGAAAGCCTGCTCCCGGTTAATACCTGAAAATACCAATACTGAATAGCCGTTGAAATAAGGCTCAGTTTCATTTTTCGAAATCAACTGCTGCTGTACTTGCTCCAGCTGTGCGTCTACAGCCTGCACAGATTCTGTATTGCTTGCCGCGGAATTTTCGCCTTGGGCTTCTCTGAAATCTGGATAGGAGGGCAGAGAACTGCTGACGTTTTCCTGGTAATTGGCATAAGCGGACGCGCCTCCGGCAGACTTCTTTGAAGACGCACAGCCTACCAAAACTACTACTAGTCCTAAAATCCAGATGATTCGCATAGCTTAATTAGTTTTCGATGATCACACACTTGCCATCCTGCACATCCTGTTCCACACTTTTAAATTTTACATCATTTTTTGTGGTCCCGTTGGTGTACTGCACAGACACCTTGTCATTTCTGCCATAGACTTTTTCTGATTTACGTGGCGCAGTGACCTGGGGTGCTGTTCTGCCGGCGTTCGAAGCAGCGACAGCCGCTCGGTTAGCTCCGGGATTCAAGGTGCTGCCTGCATCCTCTTTGGAGGCTTGCACCTGAGTTTCCGCAGGCTTTTGCGGGGCAGCTGCATGGACTTGATTAGGATCTTGCTTTGGCAGATCTGCTCTGGTCAAGAATGAGATCATATCCTCATTGAGTTTGCCGATGAAACGCTTGAACATTTCAAATGCCTCAAACTTATAAATCAAGAGTGGATCTTTTTGCTCATAAACGGCATTTTGTACCGACTGCTTCAGATCATCCATGTCCCGTAGGTGTTCTTTCCAGTTTTGGTCTATAATCGCCAGCGTTACATTCTTTTCTATAGCTCTGACCAGATCTCTACCTTCAGTTTCGATCATAGATTCAAGATTCACCACCACACCGATCTGTTTGATTCCATCAGAAATCGGAACCATAATGTCTTTCACAGTAGCGCCTCTTTCTTCCTGCACACGTTTGAAAATCGGCAGGGCCGTTTCCATCATTACTTCACTCTTCTTCTTATAAGCTTCGAAAGCTGCAGTGTAAAGTTCCTGGGTAAGGGTACCTGCATCTTTGGCTTTGAGATCCGCCTCTGTAATGGTGTAATCTACGCCCAAAGTAGTGAATACATTCATTCGGAAATCCTCCGGATCTGGATTGGTTTTGCCCATATCCACTAAGCCTTCACACACATCAAACAGTACATTTAAGATGTCCAGCTCCAGTCTTTCTCCTTTCAGTGCATTTCTTCTACGCTTGTAAACCACCTCACGCTGGGAGTTCATCACATCATCGTATTCGAGTAGCCTTTTTCTGGTACCAAAGTTATTTTCCTCCACCTTGCGCTGAGCACGCTCAATGGATTTGGAAATCATACTGTGCTGGATCACTTCGCCTTCTTCAAGGCCCATTCTATCCATCAGTTTAGCAATACGGTCCGAGCCGAATAAACGCATCAAGCTATCTTCCAAGGACACAAAGAACTGGGAAGAACCCACATCCCCTTGACGACCGGATCGACCACGAAGCTGTCTATCCACACGACGTGACTCATGACGTTCTGTACCGATAATAGCCAGACCTCCGGCTTTTCTAGATTCCTCGGTAAGCTTGATATCCGTACCACGTCCCGCCATGTTGGTTGCGATGGTCACTGTGCCAGCCTGGCCGGCAAAAGCCACTACATCTGCTTCCTTGGCGTGCTGCTTCGCGTTCAGTACTTGATGAGGAATTTTCTTCAAGGTCAGCATTCTGCTGAGTACTTCGGAGATTTCTACTGAGGTAGTACCCACCAAGACCGGACGGCCCGCAGACACCAACTCATTGATTTCATCACCTACAGCATTGAATTTCTCTCGTACGGTTTTGTAGACCTTATCGTCCTTATCTGCTCTGATAATTGGTTTATTGGTAGGTATGACTACCACATCCAATTTGTAGATTTCCCAGAATTCCCCAGCTTCAGTCTCCGCCGTACCGGTCATACCGGCCAGCTTGTGATACATTCTGAAATAATTCTGCAGGGTAATGGTGGCGTAGGTTTGCGTAGCGTCTTCGACTTTTACATTTTCCTTCGCTTCTATCGCTTGGTGCAATCCGTCAGAATAACGACGCCCTTCCATCACACGACCCGTCTGCTCATCTACGATCTTGACTTTGCCATCTACCAAAATGTACTCCGTATCCCGCTCAAACATGCAGTATGCTTTCAGCAACTGGTTTACGGTATGTATTCTTTGTGCTTTTACACTATAATCCTTGATGGCTTCTTCCTTGCGGATCAGCTTTTCCTTTTCGTCAACCTCCTCTTTCTCTAGCTCCGCAATCACCACTCCTATATCCGGAAGTACAAAAAATTCCGAGTTTTCATTTTTAGTGGTCATGGTCTCAATGCCCAGATCGGTCAGATCTACCACATTGGTTTTCTCGTCTATGGTAAACAACAAAGGCTCGTCTGCCTCTGGCATCTGGCGCTTATTGTCCTGTAGGTAATAATTTTCCGTCTTCTGAAGAATCACACGTATGCCTGGCTCAGAAAGGTATTTGATCAACGGCTTATACTTAGGCATTCCCCGGTAGGCACGGAAAAGCGCCAAGCCCCCTTCTTTATCATTTCCATCCGCGATCATCTTTTTCGCGTTGGACAAAAATCCCTGCACTAGCTTTCTCTGCTCATCCACAAGCGTAGCTACCCTCGGCTTCATCTCATCAAACTCGTGTACGTCACCTTTAGGAACTGGACCAGAAATAATGAGCGGGGTTCTCGCGTCATCGATCAAAACAGAATCGACCTCATCTATCATGGCAAAGTGATGCTTACCTTGTACCAAATCACCCGCATCCCGAGCCATATTGTCTCTCAGGTAATCGAAACCAAACTCATTATTGGTACCATAGACAATGTCTGATGCATAAGCTTTCTTTCTCCCAGCTGAGTTTGGCTGGAACTTATCGATACAGTTTACGCTCAAACCATGAAATTCGAAAAGCGGAGCATTCCATTCGGAGTCACGCTTGGCCAGGTAATCATTGACCGTAACGATGTGTACACCTCTTCCTGCTAATGCATTCAAGTAGGCGGGAAGGGTAGAAACCAGGGTTTTACCTTCACCAGTAGCCATCTCGGCGATTTTACCCTTGTGCAAGACCATACCACCGATCAGCTGTACATCATAGTGAACCATGTCCCAGACCACTTCGGTGCCTGCAGCCATCCACTTGTTATGCCAGATTGCATCATCACCCTGGATCTCTACATTAGGTTTAACGGCAGCCAGTTCACGGTCGTTTACAGTCGCCTTTACTGTTAGCTTTCCTACTTCCTTGAAGCGTCTGGCGGTTTCTTTTACTACTGCAAAAGCCCTAGGCAGAACCTGCTCCAAAATGACTTCCAAAGCTTCATCTCTATCCTTTTCGATCTGGTCGATCTGATTGAAAAGCTGGTCTTTTTCATGAATTGCATTGACAGGAAGCTCATCTACCTTCTGGCGGATCGCTGCGATTTTGTCATCGTATTCTTTCAGGTAAGCGTTGATCTCAGATTTGATCTCTGCGGTTTTACCCCTCAGCTCATCATCGCTGAGAGATTTGTATCCTTCAAAAACCTCATTGATCTGTTTGACTACTGGAAGTACTTCCTTTATATCTCTGTCGGACTTGGTTCCAAATACTTTTGCAAGTCCTTTTGCTATAATATCTAACATGTTAGCTAAGTGTGATTCTCTTCTAATTAGGGCTTCAAAATTAAGCCCTTTTTGTTACAATTGATAATAATAACCTCCCATCGGATCAGAACTCCAATGCTCGGTTAAACGCTTATTTTTCCGGCAAAAACCTGCTCTGCCGGGCCTATAAGCCATACGTTATGATAGGCTCCCTCAGCAGAAGCCTGAAATTTTACAGCTAATTGACCACCAAGGGTCTGGATACTTACCTGAGCTTTAGGTTGATCTTTGGCAAAGGCAATAGCCGCCGCCGTTACTCCTGTACCACAGGAAAGTGTCTCGTTTTCCACACCTCGCTCATAGGTCCGAACAAAAAGCTGGTCTTCACTTACTTTCTCTACAAAGTTCACATTGGTGCCGGAAGGTTCGTATTGCTGATCGTAGCGCACTTTTTTGCCTTCTTCGAAAATGGGATATTGCTGAAGGTCCTCCACAAACCGGATATGGTGCGGAGACCCGGTATTCACAAAGAAGTCTTCCGATCTGGACTCGACCCCGGCTACATCCCCCATTTTCAACTCTACGACTCCCTTTGCCAGCACAGCATCATGAGGCCCATCTATGGCCAGAAAATGGGTTTTCCCTGCTACAATCCCCAGAAATGCCGCAAATGCCACCGCACATCGTGCGCCATTTCCACACATGCTTTGGCTTCCATCAGCATTGAAATAGATCATTTCGAAATCAAAATCTGCATGATTCCGGATCAAAATCAATCCATCGGCACCTACTCCAAACTTCCGGTCACAAAGTCTGCTGACCAGTTGTAGATCCTGCTCATCAAACGCTTCTTTCCGATCGTCGATCATGACAAAGTCATTGCCGGTGCCTTGATATTTATAAAATGAAATCTCCATGGTTTTGTATAGTTGCTCTTGGACAAAAACCCATCCAAGCGAAAGTTGCGTGACAAACTTAAGCATCTTGTCACAAAAACAGACTTATTGTCTGATTCTCAATTTAAAATTCTGCCGAATTTATCCCTTCCCCAAAACCTGCTTTGGGTAAAGACTTTAGAAATCTGGAGTTGAAAGGCCGGAATTTCCGGGCTTTTTCATTTATTTCAACCTTTCAATTATCACAAAATTATGCAAGACCCTAAGTCACTTACTTCCGTAGCCCTATTTCACGAAACCTTCAAGCACCCTGTTTTGCCTTCTCCCACTATTCCTGAGAAAGTAAGATGCGAGCTCCGGGTTTCCCTTTTGGCTGAAGAACTGAAAGAACTCGAAGAAGCTATCGCCAACGATGATCTGGTAGAGGTGGCAGATGCCTTGTGCGACTTACAGTACGTTTTATCCGGTGCGATTTTGGAATTTGGGCTGGGAGAAAAGTTCAAAACACTCTTTGACGAAGTGCAGCGATCCAATATGAGCAAAGCCTGCAAAACGGAGGAGGAAGCCCAAGCCACCGTGGCACATTACCAGGCCAAAGGAACCGAGTGCTTTTATGAAAAAGAGGGGGATCTATTCCTGGTCTTCCGACAAGGCGACCGCAAAACCTTGAAATCTGTTAATTATTCGCCGGCTGATCTCAGTGGGATCATCAAATCATAAAGAATCCGGTGTGGCTGTTTTCAAGCTTTCACTCTGGTAATTCTTCAGTTCTACTATACGGGCCGGCATATTAAAGCCGGCCTTTTCCATTGCCGTGAGTACAGTCAAAATCGCACTGCTTTTGACCACAGCATCAGAAATCGCTCTTTCAAAAGTATCCACCCAAAAGGTAATTTGGATATTCAGCGTACTTTCCCCCATTTCAGTCACCCATACCTGCGGAAGCTTGTCCTGAGTCAGTACCCCCGGAACTTCCAAAATAGATTTCCTGATCAAATCCAAAGCTGCATTGTAGTCTGAGCCATAATCCAGGCCCAGCATAAAATCATAGCGCAAAAATCCATCGATGGTATAATTGACCAAAGGGTTTTTCAGGATCATCCCATTTGGGATAAAAACATCTTTGCCATCTGCCGTTTTGACCTGGGTATCGCGAAGGTTCATAGCGAGAACTGTCCCGCGGATTCCGCCTATATCCACGATATCACCTACGCGAAAGGGACGTTTGAAGGCCAGAATGATTCCTGCCAGGAAGTTTTCTCCTATATCCTTTAAGGCAAAGCCTATGATAAAAGCGGAAATCCCAGCTCCTGCCAAAAGCCCTGAAACAATTCCTGTCAAACCGATGACCCTTAATACTATCAAAAGACCAATGAGTATGATCAGGGTACTGAAAATTCCTGCCAAGAAATTGGCCAGCAAGGAATCGTCCATTCGCCTCACCAGACGAACTCTTAAAAAACGCTTGGATTTTCGGGCAAAGAACACAAACAATAAGAATATTGCCAGTGCTACTCCCCCGATAAGCAGCCATCTTTGTATAGTTGGCCAGCTGGAAGATAGATTGATAAATTCATCCATTGGAGAAAAATACAAAAAGTAAATCAAAGTTGATTTCTCTCTGATCTGGTTAAAAAGGATTCCCTAAATCCTTCATCGCCACATAGACCGTTTTCCGTTGGGAATAGTGTTCTATCGCAGCCAAGCCGTTTTCCCGACCGATTCCAGATTGCTTATTTCCTCCAAAAGGGATTTCTACCGGATTGATATTATAAGTATTGATCCAGCACATGCCTGCTTGCAAGTTAGCCACTGTTCTGTGAGCTCTGCGCATATCGTTGGTGTACACACCGGCAGCCAGGCCAAATGGAGTGTCATTTGCGCGGCGGATCACTTCTTCTTCCTCCTGAAAGGTCAAAATGGTCATCACTGGTCCAAAAATTTCCTCTTTTACAATTCTTTCTTCCTCTTTATGGCTGACGAAAATAGTAGGCTCTACAAAGTACCCCCCTTCACACCCAGGCACTTTTACCTGATTTCCTCCGTAATGCAATTCTGCACCTTGCTCTTTTCCCAGCTTGATGTAGCTCATCACTTTTTCAAAATGAGTTTGATTGATCAAAGCGCCAATTTGGGTTTCTGAATCAGCAGGATCTCCAATTTTAAGTGCTTTGGTTTTCTCTATCAGTCGCTCAATAAATTGCTCCTTGATGGATTCGTGGACATATACCCGGGTTCCGTTGCTACAGATTTCTCCTTGAGTATAGAAGTTTCCTAGCATGGCTCCATAGACCGCTTCGTCCAAATCTGCATCTTCAAAAATGATTATCGGGGATTTACCTCCCAGTTCCAAAGTCACATGCTTCAAGGTATTCGCTGAGGCCGCCATGACCTTTTTACCCGTGCCCACCTCACCGGTTATGGATACTTTGGCAATATCTGGATGCGCAGTCATCATTTGGCCTACCTCTGCATCGCCCTGCACTACATTGAAAACTCCATCAGGCATTCCGGCTTCTTTGAAAACCTCTGCCAACTTATAAGCTGTCAAAGGAGTGAGTTCGGCAGGTTTGAAAATCATCACATTGCCGCAGGCCAGCGCTGGAGCCGCTTTCCAACAGGCAATTTGAATGGGGTAATTCCAGGCACCGATCCCGGCACATATTCCCAAAGGCTCCCTTTTGGTATAGGCAAAATCTCCACCCAACTCATAATGCTCCCCATGAAGTGAGGGAGCCAAACCCGCATAATACTCCAGGCAATCTGCACCGGAAATAACATCTACAGCAATAGACTCTTTGATAGGCTTGCCAACATCCTGAGTCTCCAGTAAGGCCAACTCCTCATTTTTTGCTCTCAACAAGCCTGATGCTTGGTGCAAAATCCTACCACGCTCAGTAGGGGACATGGCAGACCAAACCTGAAATCCCTTTTTTGCAGCTTGAACAGCTTTCTCAAAATCTTCCTGAGAAGCACCTGTTACCACATGAGTAATTTCTCCTGTTGCTGGGTTATAGTTGTCAAACTGCTTGCCGGAACCGTTAACCGGCTGGTTGTCGATAAAAAGAGGGATGGTTTGCATGTTTTAGGATATTTGTGCCACTGCAGGCAAAAGTTGAATGGTCATTCAAAGTTAGAGGACTCTTGAAAAGAGTGCCAATGAAAGGGGGAGAGTTTCGAAAAAATCTTTTACAAGGCGCCAATAACACAAAAAGCCCCGTATCTCTACGAGGCTTTGAGTACCAGGAGCGGGAATCGAACCTGTCTGCATCAGGCAGGCCCGCAGTGCCTTACGGCCACAAGATTTTAAGTCCCCAAAATTTTTCGCTTGCCTGTTGTCGTTTTTAGATATTTTTCAAATTTCCTTGCTTCAGCCCTAGTCGGAAAATCTTTTTGATAAACGAGCTTGAAAGGGCGATAGGGACGGGTCGTTCGCTCATAGCCAGAATTATGTCGATAAACCCTTTCTTCCAAATTCGTGGTAAGACCTACATAAACGTAATTTCTAGCAATACTTGATAATGCATATACCGTTACCATGATAGAATATAAACAAAAAGCCCCGTATCTCTACGAGGCTTTGAGTACCAGGAGCGGGAATCGAACCCGCACGGCCTTACGGCCACAAGATTTTAAGTCTTGCGTGTCTACCTATTCCACCATCCCGGCTTCACTCCGACGTATCGGAACTACTTAACTACCTGAAACAAGAAAGCCCTTGAATCAAGGGCTTTTTGAGCGGGAGACGAGATTCGAACTCGCGACCCCGACCTTGGCAAGGTCGTGCTCTACCAGCTGAGCTACTCTCGCATTTGTTACTGGAACGTGATCCAGTTGAATTGTGGATGCAAAGGTAAGGGTCAAAAATAAATTCACAAGCATTCGGCCTTTAAATTTTTTATTTTTTCACACCCAAAACCTAAATTTCTTTGATTTTCAAGCCTCTAGAAGATTTTTATGCTCCAGATTCTTTTTCCTTAATCCATCTTCTTTTTGATCTCATGTAGTTTCAACAAGGCTTCGATTGGCGAAATTGCATTGATATCTACTTCATCGATCAGCTCCTTGGCTTCCTGAAGTTTTGGATCCATTTCAAACATACTCAATTGGTAATTGTTCTTTGGAATGGATTTTACATTTTCCTTCTGGTCGGCTACAGCCTTGTCCTTTTCCAGGTGAGACATGATCTCAGCAGCACGCAGAACGATAGGATTAGGCATCCCAGCCATCTGCGCTACATGAATACCAAAGCTATGCTCACTTCCTCCTGGCTTTAGCTTCCGCATAAAAATCACTTTGTTGCCCACTTCTTTCACAGATACATTGAAGTTTTTGATTTTAGGAAAGTCAGTAGCCAACTGA
The DNA here is from genome assembly GCF_027594545.1 of Algoriphagus sp. TR-M9. Classification (NCBI taxonomy): domain Bacteria; kingdom Pseudomonadati; phylum Bacteroidota; class Cytophagia; order Cytophagales; family Cyclobacteriaceae; genus Algoriphagus; species Algoriphagus halophytocola. The sequence continues at coordinate 4,386,423 of NZ_CP115160.1, forward strand.
TTCAACTCATGGTAATGCGTCGCAAAGAGAGTTTTCGCTCTGAAAGTAGGGTGGTTATGTAAATACTCCACTATAGACCAGGCAATGGAAATCCCATCATAAGTAGAAGTACCCCTGCCGATTTCATCCATCAGAACAAGGCTCCGGTCAGACAGATTATTCAGGATGCTAGCCGTCTCTGTCATCTCCACCATAAAGGTCGATTCCCCCTTGGAAAGATTATCTGAAGCTCCCACACGGGTAAATACCTTGTCTATGATACCTATTCGGGCAAAGGAAGCCGGGACAAAGCTCCCCATCTGAGCCATAAGCACAGTGAGGGCCGTTTGCCTCAGCAAGGCTGATTTACCGGCCATATTGGGACCGGTGATGATCATAATCTGCTGCGAGTCGTGATCCAGGTAGATATCATTGGGGACGTAATTTTCTCCCGGAGGCAACTGCTTCTCAATGACCGGATGCCGGCCATCCTTGATTTCCAGGGTTTCCGTTTCAGAGACTTTTGGTCGGGAATAGCCATTGGCAAGCGCTACCTGCGCAAATGAAAGCAGTACATCAAGCGTGCCTAAAACCCGCGCATTTTGCTGGATCTCCGTGACAAACTGCGCGGTCTCTTGCACTAGCGCCAAGAAAAACCGCTGCTCCATAGCCACCATTTTTTCTTCGGCGTTGAGGATTTTGTCCTCGTATTCTTTCAGTTCGGCGGTGATATATCGCTCAGCATTCACCAGGGTTTGCTTTCGAATCCACTCCTGCGGTACCTTGTCTTTATGCGCATGAGTGACTTCCAGATAGTATCCAAAAACCTTATTGTAAGCGATTTTCAAAGATGTAATGCCGGTACGCTGGACTTCGCGCTGCTGGATTTGCACTAGAAAATCCTTTCCGGAATTTGCCAAACCTCTATATTCGTCCAGTTCAGCATCCACGCCGTCTTTGATGATTCCGCCCTGGTGGGTAAGCATGGGAGCATCCTCTTTCAGCTCAGCGTCTATTTTTTCCAATAGGTACTCACAGGGATGAAGCTGATCAGCAAGTCGCTTTAGCGTAGGATTCTTTTGGTTTTTGAGCAATTCTTTGATTGGTAAGGTACTTTTCAGTGCCCTTTTGATCTGATTGATTTCCCGTGGATTTGCTCTGCCTACTACCACTTTGGAAATTAGACGCTCCAAATCTCCTATATGCTTCAAGGGGTCTAGTATATCCTCTATCAGAGTGGAGTTTTGGTAGAAAAAATCTACCACATTCTGACGCTCCTCGATCAGCGCTTTTTCTTTCAGAGGCAGCACCATCCACTTTTTCATCATACGAGAACCCATGGGTGTCACAGTCTGATCCAGGATATTGATGAGAGGAATTCCGCCTTCGTGCTGGGGGAAAACCAACTCCAGATTGCGGATGGTAAACTTATCCAACCAGACATACTTCTCTTCAGCTATCCTGGAAATGGCCGAAATATGCTGGATTTCCTTATGCTCAGTTTCTTCCAAATAGTACAATATGGCACCTGCGGCCACGATTCCAACCTGCAGCTCCTCTATGCCAAAGCCTTTGAGATTTGCCGTCCCAAAATGAGTTTTGAGCTTTTCATAGGTAAAGTCATATTGATACACCCAGTCCTCGCAGTGGAAAGTAATGAAGTCATTTTTCAATACATCCTCAGCAGTTTTTCTAGCTGCTTTGGAGTAGATAATTTCAGCAGGGGCAAAGCTTTGGACCAGCTTTTCCAAATAGGCTCCATTCCCTTCCGCGCACATAAATTCACCCGTAGAGAGGTCAAGAAAGGCTACTCCATGTTTGTCTTTGCCAAAATGTATAGATGCCAAGTAGTTATTTTTCTTGGTATCCAGCACCTGATCATTGAAGGATAGTCCTGGAGTCACCAACTCTGTAACGCCTCGTTTTACGATTCCTTTGACAGATTTTGGGTCTTCTAATTGATCGCAGATCGCCACCCTATTTCCGGCTCTCACCAGCTTTGGCAGGTAATTATCCAGAGAATGATGCGGAAAACCGGCCAATTCAATATGAGAAGCTGAACCATTCGCTCTTTTGGTCAAAACGATGTCCAGCACCTTACTGGCTTTCACCGCATCCTCACCAAAGGTCTCATAAAAATCCCCTACCCGAAAGAGTAGCAATGCACCAGGATGTTTGGCTTTGATCGCATTGTATTGCTTCATTAAGGGCGTTTCTTTACCGTCTTTGGACTTACTCATGTGGGTATACTTACTTTTATACTAATTTTGGGAGAAGATATTCGGTGGGAATATGCCCGAAAATAAGCCATTCACAAAGCAGAACAAAAAAGCATGAAAAAATTAAGCATGGAAGAGCTCGAACGTGTATCAGTCGAGGAGTTTAAGGAAATGGAAAAATCACCCCTTGTGCTAGTGATGGACAACATCCGCAGTCTAAATAATGTGGGATCGGCTTTTCGCACGGGAGATGCATTTAGAGTAGAAAAAATTTTCCTCTGTGGAATCACCGGCACTCCACCTCACCGGGATATCCAGAAAACTGCCTTGGGAGCCACCGAATCTGTGGAATGGGAATATTGCCTGAACACCATGCTCGCTATTGAAAAATTAAAGGCAGAAGGCTACCAAATCTGTGCTCTGGAGCAGGTAGATCGCTCTGTGATGCTGAATGAATTCACCCCCGAACAGGGCAAAAAATATGCATTGGTATTCGGCAATGAGGTTTTTGGGGTAGAAGAAGAAGTGCTCAATGCCTGCGATGCAGTATTGGAAATACCGCAACTGGGCACCAAGCACTCCCTGAATATTTCTGTGTCGCTAGGAATAGCGGTTTGGGATCTGATGGTAAAGCTGGAGCAGTTTTAGTTTTTCTGAAACCTGTACCGAATACCAAAGGAGCCTCTAATCACCTGGTCATCAACAAAACCTATAATTGGAGCAGCTTCCATATGAAAACCAAAGTCTTTTTGCTCAAAAGGATAAATATTCAAGCCCACTGGAATCACTATTCCATCGATAAAGCCGACTCTTAATCCCGCTCCCCCATAAAATTCAAAACGATCGGTTTTTTTGAAGATATAGTTTGCTGCCAGCTCAGCAGTGAGATTCTCAAAGCCGGTATCAGCTCCTAGTCTAAATTCTGGTATAAACTTTTCGCCGAATTGATAATTAACGCCCATAAAAGGCAAATTGCTCTGATGAAAACTAATGGTCGTTTGTGAAAAAGCAGTCATGGAAAATAGACCGAAGCAGGCAATTAAAAGTAGTTTTTTCATTTGTATAAAATTAAGTTGTGTAAAAGTTTATAATCCGATTTCCGTGAGTTTAAGGTGCGTCTTAATCATATTGGAACTGGCTTTGGCTACAATCTTACCAGAATTCTTAATGATTACGGCTTCCCAATGATTTAGGTTGGCGCCAGATCGAACTAATTTTGCAGAAACTTCCAACTTTTCTCCAATTTTTGCTCCCGACAGAAAATCTACATTCAGATTGATGCTAGTCATCAAGTATGGGGAGCCAGCTGCAAAGTTTGCCATCCCGATCACATCATCTATCATCAGTGAAGCGATCCCGCCGTGTAGGATTTTGGCAGGATTGCACATTTGAGCAGTCACTTCATAGCTCACCTTCATGTATCCCTTTTCTACTTCCAGCAATGTCCCTCCTAAGGAATTCCCCGCTGGGGAAGGGGTTTGGTCAAGTTTTTTACCAATCAAGGCTTTGAAGTAAGCCAAACTTTGATTTTCAGATTCCATAATTTCAGTTTTCTGTAAGTCTGGCGAAATCCTCTAGGGTCTCTAGGATCGCATTTCTCTCTTTTGCCGTATTCCAGATAGGGTTCCAGTCTTCTCCAGACTTCAATTCGATTTTACTTTCAGGATCGAGCCAAGGCTCCAGTTGGCTTAGGTAATCTAAAAAATCGGATTTGTTTCCATTTTCAAAAAGAAATTCCTTTTCTAGCTTTCCTTCTCTTCCTACACGGAGAGCAATCGGCCATGAGGTATTAATGGGCTCCAAATACAAATAGGCCTCATCCTTGGTAGGATTTAAAATGATGAGTACATCCAGAAGCGGACGGGAATCCGATTTTTCTCTATCTGCATGTCTGAATAGCGTCATACCCGCATCGGCACGGATTGCTCTGTCGTAGTGGATAGCTTTTAGGTTTAAGAAAAAAATACGACTGGAGGAGGACATCCGAAAAGCTAAGTCTTTGCCAGAATTACTTGCTCTTTTGGAATCAAAAAAAGAAAGAAGAACCACAAAGGCGATAGAAAATATCCCAAAAATCTTTAGGATTCTGATTAGCTCAGGAGTAAAAACCGCATCTTTCTTTTGCCTTGCTTTGGGCATATAGGATCATTTACCAGTTTAACTCATTTCAGCGCACATAAGATCCCGCATTGATATCAATGCTAGTGCCCGTAGCATGGTCTGCTAAGCCAGAGCAGAGCAATGTGACCATAGGCGCGATGTCCTCTGGCCTGGTCAATTCATTCAAAGCAATGTCGTTTAAGGCAAATTCTTCTCCATATTCGGATAGAATTTCATTAGCCATATCTGTCCGCGTAAAGCCTGGCGCGATCAGGAATGCCTTAATCCCTTGTTTGCCGTAATGCCTGGCGATTGATCTGGTCAGACTAACTACAGCTCCTTTAGAAGCTGCATAAGCCAGGTAATCTGTGGTGTCCCCTCGGAAGGCTGCGCGGGAAGAAATATTGATGATACGCCCATTTTGATGGGTTTTAGCCTGATCCACGAATTCCTTACAGAGTATACCCAAAGCTGTGGCATTCACTGCGAATGTTTCGTTCCAGATTTGCAACCAATCTTCAGTAGCCAGGTCATCCGGTGCAGGTTTGGCCATGCCGGCATTGTTCACAATTGCTGACAAGGGACCGTATTTTAGGACTAGATTAGGGATAAACCCCATTACTTGATTTATATCGGACAAATCACAGGCTTCCACCTGCGAGGGACCGGCTAATTCACTTTGAAGTTTTTCGGCTTCTAGTCTATTTCTGTTGCAATGGATAATTACCTCTGCCCCTGATTCTGACAATTGCTTTGCGATAGCTCTTCCTATTCCTCTGGAAGCACCAGTGACAAGAATGCGTTGATTATGTAGGGAGATATTCATAAAAATCAGGCTATTTCCAGTTTTCTCTAAGCATCAGGTGTTGGATGTGTGCCAAATGATGTTTGGAATGCCACTCATACATTAAAGTCACTTCTGCCAGCGGTATGTTTTTCTGGTATTCAGGGTGATAGTAAGTTTTTTGGAAATCCTCTGAATTCATTAATTTCAGAATTTTGGCCCACTTTTCATGCATGGCCTGAATCATAGATAAGGAGCCGGCTATGGGCAAAGTGTAATCATTGAGTTTAGCCCATTCTGCTTCCAAATAGGGTTTGATACTCGGATTATCTTCCGTAAGTGCCAGCTTAAAGCGGATAAGCGCATTCATATGACTATCAGCGATGTGATGAATAAGTTGCTTCACCGTCCAGCCTCCGATCCTATAGGGTGTGTTTAACTGAATCTCAGAGAAACTGGCTAACGTATCGTTCAGGTATTTTGGGAAATTCTGAATATAAGTCGCCGCTCCATCTAGATGTGCTTGAGAAATACGTTCTGGTTTTTGAAACCGGCCAATTGGGTATTTCAAGAATTCAATGTCTGTCATAGTTTAGGATGATTTGCGGCTTTCCTGCCAGTTAAGAGGCCAAATCAATATAGCACATGTTAAACTTTAGGATTGAGCCCATTTCGTCCTGCCCAACGGCAAAGACAGGTATTCCGTCTTCCGACCAGAAAGGCAAAGGATCTAAGGTGAATGGCATCATTGAGGATAATCATATAGTTTTTAATCTCCAGCTGCTATCGCAACCAAATCTACAGTTTTTGCTCCATTAGCCAAAAGCACATTTGCGCAAGCACACATCGTAGCACCTGTGGTCATTACATCATCCACCAGGAGTACTCTAGCTCCACTTACATCAGCTTCAGGAGTCAGGGCAAACACGGTTTCCACATTATCCATACGCTCCAATCTGCTTTTTTGGGTTTGAGTTTCGGTGAATTTTACACGCTGCAGATCCTTAGAAATAGCAGCCGGTAATTTTTGGTTAAGCCCTTTTGCAAACTCTTCGCTTTGGTTATAACCCCTTCTAGCCTTTTTAAGAGGATGCAGAGGGACAGGAGTGATTTTATCCCAACTGTGTTCAAAACCACTTTTATAAAGGATTTCCCCATATTTCTTCCCCAGTTCTACTCCTAGTTCGGGCATATTCCTATACTTCAGTTTATGAAGTAGTTTTTGGCTTTGCCCACCTTTACTGAACTTCAGAAAAGACATCACCATACCAACATTGCTAAGGCCAAGCACTTTATCCTTCAAATCATTATCCGAGGACCGTAGATGATAGCTTGTGATCGGGAGACTCCCCGAGCATACCATGCAAAGGCATTCTTCATAATCAAATAGAGACCTACCGCAAAGCGCACAATTGCGAGGAAACACTAAATCCAAAAAATCTTTGACAAAAAATAAACGCATAGGGAAAAAGACTTGTTCATAAGTGCCTAGGGCAAATTATGGTATATTTGCTACTTAATTCTTTCCTAAACAGTTAAGTTAATGAATCTCATAGAAGAATTCAACGAGTACCGCAGCCAAATGAATGAAAAGATTTTGGCTGAAGACAATAAAGTGATCAAGCGGATTTTCAACCTTGACACAAATGCATTTGCTGAGGGATCAGTAGATGTGCAGACCAAAGAAATGATAGGTTTAGCCTGTTCTATGGTTTTGAGATGTGATGACTGTGTGCGGTACCATTTAGGAAAATGTCATGAAGTGGGCATGAAAAAGGAACAGGTGTTTGAAGTCTTTTCTATAGCCACTTTGATAGGAGGTACTATAGTTATCCCACATTTAAGGCGAGCAGCAGAATATTGGGAAAACCTTGAAAACCAGTAGTTTAAAATGTTCAAACGCGATTTAGATCTTGAAAAAAGATGGTCAAAACTACTAGAAGGCCTAAAAGAAACCATCGGCAAAAAACCTGCTGACTTAAATGGCGTACTCTTTCTTATTGGGGTTCAGGAACTTGGCCAAGGCAACAAGATCTTCAGTAAGGAACAGAAGCAAGATTTGATGCATATCGCAGTTTGCAAGGTTCTGAGTTATGCTGGTTTTTACGAACTTGATCACGTAGATCAAGATGGATGGCCACACTGGAATCTGATCAAAGAACTACCACATTTTGATTTATTGGATCAAGAGAAACTTCTAAAAATTCAGGTTTTAGAATACTTTGAAAAGGAATACGAAATAGTAATTGAGTAAATCGTGAAAATAATATCGTATAACGTAAATGGCATTCGTGCCGCTATCAACAAAGGTTTTTTAGACTGGCTAAAAGAGGAAAACCCAGAAATCATTGGTTTACAGGAAGTTAAAGCTAACTTAGATCAAATAGATGCGAGTGTTTTTGAAGATCTAGGTTACCATGTATACTGGTATCCAGCTTTCAAAAAGGGATATAGTGGAGTAGCCATACTTACCAAGATAAAGCCAAAATCTGTAAAGCTTGGAATGGACTATTCAAAATATGACGAAGAAGGAAGATTGATCCAAGTAGATTTTGAAGATTTTTCTTTCTTGAATGCCTATTTTCCATCTGGTACCACTGGAGATATCCGGCAGACTTTCAAGTACGAATTCTTAGATGATATATACGGCTATACACAAGACCTGAGGAAAGAGAAGCCGAACTTCATCCTGAGTGGAGATTACAACATTTGCCATAAAGCTATAGACATTCATAATCCCAAAGCCAATAAGAATACCTCAGGTTTTTTACCGGAAGAAAGAGCCTGGATGGATAAGTTTACAGATTCTGGTTTCATAGATACATTTAGAAAGTTCAATGAAGAACCTCATAACTACTCTTGGTGGAGTTTTAGAGCTAATGCCAGAGCAAAAAACTTAGGATGGAGGATAGATTACCATATGGCCACATCCACTTTAGATCCAAGACTAAGAAACGCCAAAATACTAGCGGATATTAAACATTCTGATCATTGTCCCATTTTAGTTGAAATTGATTAAACCATGATGGAAAGCATAAAAATTTCTATTCCGTCTCTGATGGAGAACGTAAAAATAATTGAGAGTTTCATAGATAATGCTCGGGAAAATTTTGAGATAAATGATGACATCTATGGCAATATCATGATTTCGGTGACAGAATGCATCAGCAATGCCATCATCCATGGAAATCAAAATGACAAAAATAAGCTAGTCCATTTAGAGTTGAAACTAGAAAAAGAAATGCTCCTGTTTACCATTCAGGATGAAGGAGATGGTTTTGACTACAATGAGCTAAAGGATCCTACAGCACCAGAAAACATAGAAAAACCTGGTGGTAGAGGGATATTTCTGATCAAACACCTGTCAGATGAGGTGAAATTTGAAGAAAATGGAACAAAAACGGTTTTATCATTCTATATGAATTAAGATATGGCTATCAATTTCTTTACTGAAGAGGTCAATTTCATCTTAACCAAGAAAAACAAAAGAAAGTCTTGGCTAAAAGAAATAGCCAATTCGGAAGGCTTCTCCATATCAGAATTAAACTTCATTTTCTGTTCTGACCATTACCTGCATGAAATAAACCTTGAATATTTAAATCATGACACCTACACAGACATTATAACTTTCGATAATTCAGAAAAGGAAAAGGTCATAGAAGGAGATATATTCATCAGCGTAGAAAGAGTCAAAGAAAACTCCGAAGATCTAGGCACGGAACTAGAAAAGGAATTAAACAGAGTAATCAGTCATGGCTTATTTCACTTATTAGGTTTCAAAGACAAGACAGATCAAGAAGCGAAGCTCATGCGCCAAAAAGAGAACTTCGCTATAGAATTATTCGACAATACATAAACGTTCCACGTGAAACACTTCCTGGCTAAAAAAGGAAATCAAGAGCTGTTCCACGTGAAACAGTAAAAGAAAAACAAAATGTTTCCAGTATACGATGTCATAGTAGTAGGAGCGGGGCATGCCGGATGCGAAGCTGCTCACGCTGCAGCCAAAATGGGTGCAAGGGTTCTACTGTGCACCATGAACATGAATACTATTGCCCAAATGTCATGCAATCCAGCAATGGGAGGCGTGGCAAAAGGACAGATTGTACGAGAAATAGATGCTCTTGGCGGTATGTCAGGCATAATTTCAGATAAGTCCATGATTCAATTCAGAATGCTAAACCGCTCCAAAGGACCTGCTATGTGGTCACCTCGTTCGCAAAATGATAGAATGCGGTTTGCTGAAGAATGGAGACTCGCACTAGAAAATACCCCTAATGTTGATTTCTGGCAAGAAATGATCACAGGTCTAGTAGTATCTAATGGTCAATTAAAAGGAGTACGAACAAGCATAGGTTTAGAAATCCAAGCTAAATCAGTAGTGCTCACAAACGGTACATTCCTAAATGGAAAAATTCATATCGGTGAAAAGCAATTTGGAGGAGGAAGGACAGGAGAGGCAGCTGCACGAGGAATTACAGAACAACTGGTAGAGCTAGGCTTCGAATCAGGACGAATGAAAACGGGAACACCACCACGTGTGGATGGACGCAGCCTGGATTATAGCAAAATGGAAGTTCAACATGGAGATGAGCAACCCGAAAAATTCAGTTACTCAAAGGAGACTACAACCCTCAAGAACCAAAAAACCTGCTGGATAACCTATACGAATAAAAATGTTCATGAAAGTCTAGAAGAAGGATTCGATAGATCACCCATGTTCAATGGTAGAATCCAAGGCTTAGGGCCAAGGTATTGTCCATCCATAGAAGATAAAATCAACAGATTTGCAGAACGGGATAGACATCAGATTTTTGTGGAACCAGAAGGATGGAATACGGTAGAAATGTATATCAATGGTTTCTCTACTTCCCTTCCTGAAGATGTTCAATATAAATCTCTGAGAAAAATACCTGGGTTCGAAAACGCAAAAATGTTCCGCCCAGGCTATGCAATTGAATATGATTTCTTTCCACCTACTCAGCTAAAACTGACCTTAGAAACACAATTAATAGATAACTTATATTTCGCTGGTCAAATAAATGGAACCACAGGATACGAGGAAGCAGCATCACAGGGCCTAATCGCTGGAATAAATGCAGCATTAAAAGTACAGGAAAAAGATCCCTTCTTACTCAAAAGATCAGACGCGTATATAGGTGTACTAATTGATGATCTAATCAATAAGGGCACAGAAGAACCTTATAGAATGTTTACTTCTAGAGCAGAATTCCGCCTATTATTGAGACAAGATAACGCTGATCTGCGACTAACTCAACATGGATACGATATAGGCCTGGCATCCGAAGAAAGGCTTCAGGATATGTTATCCAAGAAAGAGAATACCGCAAAATTGATCAATGATCTCAAGCAGAAAAAATTAGATCCTAAAGTAGTGAACGAAAGTCTTCAAGAAATGAATACAGCTACTATTAAGGAAAAAACCACTGTTGAAAAACTGCTGAAAAGGCCTCAAATAGTTATTTCACAACTGAAAGAAATGGATCCAGAATTAGCAAACTATCTGGAAAAATACTCCCCAGCTGTACTAGAACAAGCGGAAGTACAAATAAAGTATGATAGCTACATAGAGAAAGAACAGCAGATGGTAGAAAAGATGAGCAATATGGAAAACTTCAAAATACCACTCAAGTTTGACTACCAATCTATACCAGCACTTTCAGCCGAAGGAAAACAAAAATTGAGTAAAATAAGACCTGAAACCATGGGCCAAGCTTCAAGGATCTCTGGTGTGACTCCGGCAGATTTATCCATAATCACTGTTTACCTTGGAAGATAAAATGCTAGAAAGACTTACAAAATGCCCTTTGTGCAAAAGTGGTAGGTTTCTAAATTCCCAGGAAATTAAAGATTATGCAGTCAGTAAGGAAACCTTCATTATTTGTAAGTGCAGATCCTGTGGACTAAAATTTACCAATCCGAGGCCAACAGCAGAAACTATAGGTCCATATTACGATTTTCCAGAATACTATTCCCATGAGGATAAGGTCAGCAACTTTACCCAACTCATTTATCAAAAGGTCAGAAAGTATTCGGTAAATCAAAAAGTAAAACTCATCAACCGTCTGGTTCCTCACAAAGGAAAAATATTGGATTATGGCTGCGGTACCGCTGAGTTTCTGCTAGCTGCAAATAATGATACTTGGAAGGTCACTGGGATTGAACCAAACGAAAAAGCGAGAAAACTCGGAAATTCAAAACTGGCTGATCAGGTCTTTGAAAGTTTAGACGAAATCAAAGCAGGTAAGCAATTCGAAGTGATAACATTATTTCATGTGTTAGAACACGTACACAGTCTTAGAAAAACAGTAAAAAAACTCATAAAACACTTAAAATCAACTGGTTACATCATAATAGCAGTACCAAACTACAAGTCTTTTGATGCAAAAAAATATGGAAATGAATGGGCAGGCTGGGACGTACCCCGTCACCTCTATCATTTCAATGAATCTGCACTGAATGCTTTCGAAGATATATTTAAGCTGGAACTCGTAGAAAAAATCCCTATGGTATTTGACAGTTATTATGTTTCTCTCTTGTCAGAAGGATACAGAAAACCATCCCAAAACGTTTTAGCAAAATATCTGAAAGCATTTTCATCCGGTTACCAATCAAATCAGTTGGCAGTGAAAAACCAGGCAAATCATTCCAGTAATATCTTCATTTTCAAAAAGAGGTGAAATACAGCAACAAAATAATTCTTTTACTAAGCAGTTGCATTGCTTTTTCCTGTGCTAAACAGAGTTCTCCGATGGGTGGTCCACGCGATGAAGATCCACCGGTAGTTATGGAGATGAACCCTATTGATCAAAGCTTAAATTCTAAGCCAGAAGAAATCTCAATTGTTTTTGATGAATATATCAAGCTGGACAATGCCAATAAGAATATACTCATCACCCCTAGGGTCAACAAGGATGAAGTAATTTTTACAGCCATTAAAAACGTACTAAAGATTGAGCTGAATCAGGATCTGGAAGAAAACACAACTTACGTCTTTAACTTTCAGAAGGCTGTACAAGATCTATCAGAAGGAAATCCAACAGAAAACTTAAAACTGGTATTCTCTACAGGCCCAAGTATAGACAGCCTACAAGTCTCTGGTAATGTCTCCTCCTATTTTCCCGGCAGAAACACCAAGGATGAAGACATTCTTGTTGGCCTTTATCCTTTGGAAGATACCACAAATGTTTTTACGGCTGCACCATACTACCTGAGTCAGACAGATAGCATAGGTAACTTCAATATCAGTAATATCAAGGAAGGAAAATACCTAGCCTATGCTTGGAAAGATGATAACAACAGTCTCAAAGCAGAATACAAATCTGAGGCCTTTGATTTTATCACTGACACCATCAGTATTGACCAAAATATTGCAGGATTACAGTTCAACCTATCTAAAGGAGATCAGACACCTATAAAATTAACCAGATCCTCGCCACTAGGGACAAATTATACCATTGTCTTCAATAAAAACCCCGCAGAAATTACTTTAGAAAATGAGCAGATTGGAAAAAGTGTATTCTACAGCAAAGGTGATAAGCGTATAAATCTCTATTCCGAATCCATACAAGAAGACAGTATTGCAATTAATCTAGCTGTATTGGATTCAGTAGGCTATAGCATAGACACACTGATTTATGCCAAATTTGAAGAATCGAGTAGAAATCCAGATAAGCTGACTATCACCCCAAATTCAGGCCTAAGTTTTTATCAACAGATGAATGCGGAGTTAACATTCAATAAACCTGTAAAAGACATATTTTTTGATTCCCTATACCTAGCCTATGATACAGCATCCATGATCCAAATAACCCCACAAATGCTCAGCTGGAAGGATTCATTGACCAGAGACGTATTAAATATAAAACTGGAATTAGCTGATTCGATTCCTTTCGAAATATTTACCTTAAAAGCAGCCGATTCAACCTTCAGAGATATTGAAGGCCAGTACAATGAAGCAGCATTGGCTGCAAATTATAAAAAGTTGTCTAGAGAGACTTTAGCAGATGCCATAAGTGGATCCATAGCAGGTGCTGAGCCTCCTTTTATCATTCAACTCCTGGACAGCAAAGGAAATCTGAAGAAAGAAACCTACCTAGACAACAGTACCACATTCTCATTCAAACTCATTGAGGCAGGCAACTACCAGATACGGGTAATCGAAGATCTCAATGGCAACAGACGATGGGATCCAGCAAACTTTGAGAGAAAGAAGCACGCAGAACGCACTTTCTATCTACTAAATCCAGAAACAGGGGACAAAAATATTACCATTAGAGGGGGATGGACACTCGAAGAACAGGTGATTCAAGCGAGTCCAAAAACAGGCTTAAACACTCCCTAAAATACCGTGGATAAGTACCAATATAACTGTGGATAAACGTGGACATCATTAGGACAAAGGCACACTTACCCACACAGTGCAAATCAGGAAAAACTCCCAAGCTCGTATTTGGGGAAAAGCGTACAGTTATCCACCACCTAAAATCAGGTAATCCACATCAAAATTTCCCACGCTGTAAAGAAGTCCTTTAATCCACAAAAAGCACAGAATTACTCTAAGTGAATCAATACTAATAAGTTTCATGTGGAAAAACAGGGGATAACCCGTGGACAAAGCCAATTCAACTTCATTAAAAAAGTGGAGAAGAAAAAAAGTACACTTTATCCCCAAATCCACAGCCTTAATAACCCTAATAAAGAATTTTTTAAAAAATCTATTTTACAATTACTATAAAAAGAGAGCGTGGATAAGTCTTTGTATTCGCCTCACATTTTGGTAATATTATAGGAACCCAAAATCTAAACCTGATGGAGCTTTCTAGACTTTTTGATTTGATACCCGAGCAAATCACCATTTACGATAAGCCTATTGCCTTATCTAAAAAGGAAAACGGTACTTGGAAAAATTTCTCATCAAGGGATGTCAAAGAAATAGTCGATAATCTCAGCCTTGCATTTTTGAAAATTGGCATAAAAGAGCAAGATAAAGTTGCGATTATTTCAGAAAACTGTCCAGAGTGGAATTTTGTAGACGTAGCACTGCAGCAAATCGGTGCGATTTCTGTCCCCATGTATCCTACCATAAGTGCTGAGGACTATCAGTATATTTTCGATCATGCCGAGGTGAAAATGGTTTTCGTGGACAATCAGGAGATTTTGGAAAAAGCCCAAGTAGCAGCTGCTGAGCGCAAGATCTATTCCTTTCAGAAATTGGAAGGAGCGCTTTTCTGGGAGGATTTTTTGGCTACAGGTTATAATGAGAACTTTGCTGATTTGGAGCAAAGTAAAGCTAAGGTCAAGGCAGAAGATACTTTTACCATAATCTATACCTCAGGTACCACTGGAAGACCAAAAGGGGTGATGCTTTCCCACCAAAATGTACTGTCTAATGTACTGGGAATCGCCAATATCATGATACCTGCTCGTGGTGAATCCCGGGTGTTGAGCTTTCTTCCTTTGTGCCATATCTATGAGCGCACAGGTTTTTTCTGCTTCATGCACTTAGGCTATTCTATCTACTATGCAAAAAGTATGGATACCATAGGCGAAAACCTAAAAGAAATCCAACCCCATGCTTTTAATACCGTGCCGCGCCTTTTAGAAAAAATATATGATAAAATAGTCGCGAAAGGTTATGAGCTAAAAGGGCTGAAAAAATCACTTTTTTTCTGGGCTTTGAATCTAGGCCTGAAATACGATCCGAATATAGATCAGGGCATTTTTTACAATATGCAGTTGAAGCTGGCCAATAAGCTGATTTTCTCTAAGTGGAGAGCAGCTTTAGGTGGACAAGTCCTGCAGATCAATTCTGGAGCTTCAGCCTTACAACCCCGTTTGGCGCGGGTGTTTTGGGCAGCAGGTATCAAAGTCTGCGAGGGATATGGTTTAACCGAAACCTCTCCTGTGATCACGGTGTCTATCTGTACCGAAGAAGAGATCCGTATTGGTTCGGTGGGAAAACTCATCCAGGATGTGGAATTGAAAATCGCTGAAGACGGTGAAATTCTCGTCAAAGGACCAAATGTCATGCAAGGATACTACAAGCAGCCCGAACTCACCGCAGAGGTGCTTCAAAATGGCTGGTTCCATACCGGTGATATAGGCGAGATGGATGGAGAATACTTGAAAATCACAGATAGGAAAAAAGAGATGTTCAAGACATCGGGTGGTAAATACATCGCTCCACAGGCTATGGAGAATAAATTCAAAGAATCCAGCTTAATTGATCAGTTATTTGTCACAGGAGAAAACAAAAATTATCCAGGTGCATTGATCGTTCCGAGTTTTGATGGGCTGAAAGATTACTGCCAGCACAAGGGGATCCCTTATACTTCAGACCGGGAAATGATAGCCCGACCAGATATAGTGGATAAATTTAAGCGTGAAGTGGATGAGCTGAATAAATACTTCGGAAAATGGGAGCAAATCAAACGTTTTAAATTGCTTTCTGACTCATGGAGTATAGAGACAGGAGAACTCACCCCGACTATGAAGTTGAAGCGAAAAGTCATCGAAGAGAAATATGCGAAGGAGCTCGCTGCCCTTTATGAAGAGTAAATCATATTATTACCTAACAGTCAAGTACTACTTTTCCCATAATAATTGAGCTAGATCAATTATATGATGCATGCATAACTTTTTTACTATTTAGTATGCATGCATACAATATTTTTAGTATTTTAGATTCCCTCAAAACTAGAAGAATTCCGAAGAGATGAAGAGAGAAGAAACGGTCGATTACCATATCAAAAGTGCCTGGCATGCGATTTCCAGAATGTACAATCAACAGGCAGCTGAGGAGGGGTTTACCACGGCGATAGGCTTTGTGCTGATCAATATCAATTCCACTGAGGGAACTCCAGCCACCAAAATCGCCCCAAAACTGGGTCTAGAGACCAGAAGTCTGACCCGCATGCTCAAAACTATGGAGGAAAAAGGCCTGATTTACAAAAAGCCCGATCTGGTGGATAAGCGTTCGGTACGCATTTTTCTTTCCGAAGAAGGAAAGCGAAAAAAAGCCATCTCTATCAATACCATCCGGGAATTCAACGAGCAGGTGCGTGAAGTAGTGAGCGAGGATGACCTCGATCGTTTCTTTACCGTATTTGAAAAGATCCAACTTGTGATAGATCAGATCCAAACGGATAAAGGAGTAGATATTCACAAACCAATATTTGAATTATAAACCAACACAACCACGAGGTTAATATGACCAAAAGCCCAAAATTATGAACAGAACCATTAAAAAAGTAGCCATTTTAGGTTCGGGAGTTATGGGGTCTAGAATTGCCTGCCACTTTGCCAATATAGGGGTGCAGGTACTTTTGCTAGACATAGTGCCTTTCGAACTGACAGAACAGGAAAAGAACAAAGGACTGAGCAAAGAGGATCCAGTGGTGCGAAACCGCATGGTTAATTCAGCTTTGCAGAGCACCTTGAAGTCCAATCCCTCGCCTATTTACGACAAAGCATTTGCGGAGCGGATTTCGACCGGGAATTTTGACGACGACTTGCACAAAATCAAAGATTACGATTGGGTAATGGAGGTGATTGTTGAAAGACTCGATATCAAGCAATCACTTTTTGATAAAGTAGAAAAGTATAGAAAACCGGGAACACTGATTACCTCAAATACTTCGGGAATACCTATGCATATGATGTGCGAGGGAAGATCAGAAGATTTTCAGGAGAATTTCGCTGGAACTCACTTTTTCAATCCACCGAGATATCTGCGCTTATTGGAAATCATACCAGGCCCGAACACAAAGCCGGAAATCATTGATTTTCTGATGGAATATGGAGATAAATTCCTCGGCAAAGAGACCGTACTTTGTAAAGATACGCCCGCCTTTATAGCCAATAGAATCGGGGTTTATGCGATTATTTCTGCAATGCATACCATAGAAAAAATGGGTCTAGGCGTTTCAGAAGTGGATAAATTGACCGGCACGGTGATAGGACGAGCCAAGTCCGCGACCTTCCGAACCATGGACGTGGTAGGCTTAGATACTACGGTCAATGTGGCCAATAATCTATACAAGGTTTTACCAAATGACGAGTCACGGGAAAAATTCAAACTTCCAAAAATCATGGAAGTGCTCTATGAGAAGAAATGGCTAGGTGATAAGACTGGATCCGGATATTTCAATATGATCCGCCATAAAGATGGCTCTAAGGAATTAAAGGAAATAGACTTTGAGACCTTTGAATATAAGGATGTAGAAAAACCCAAGTTTAAAGCCTTAGAATCTGCCAAGGAATTTGAGGATCTGAAAAAGCGAATCAAACATCTGGTTAATTTCGATGATAAAGCAGGTGAATTCTACCGTGCAACTTTTTATGATCTCTTTAGATACTGTTCATTCAGAATTCCAGAAATCGCAGACGAACTATTCAGAATAGATCAGGCGGTCAGCGCAGGATTTGGCTGGGAACTCGGACCTTTCGAAAACTGGGATTTACTCGGTGTGAAGGAGACTGCGGAGAAAATGGAAGCTGCTGGAGAAAAACCGGCTGCTTGGGTTTATGAAATGCTCGAAGCCGGAAATGAAGCCTTTTACAAAGTAGAAAATGGCAAGAAACACTTCTACGACATTGCGAGCAAAAGCTACAAGGAAGTTCCTGGAATGGATGATTTTATCATTTTGGACACGCTGAAATCTGCCGGAAAGGAAATCTGGAGCAATGCTGGTGCCTCCATCTATGATATGGGTGATGAGGTGATCGGATTGGAATTCCATAGCAAAATGAACTCCATGGGCCAGGAAGTGATCGAAGGAATCAATACTGCAATCGGAATGGCTGAGAAATCCTACAAGGGACTGGTAATCGGAAACGAAGGTGCTAATTTCTCTGCCGGAGCCAATCTGGCCATGTTATTTATGTTTGCTGGAGATCAGGATTTTGATGAAATCAATCTGATGATTGCCCAGTTCCAAAATACCATGATGCGGGCGAGATTTTCGGCTGTACCGGTGGTAGTGGCTCCTCACAACATGGCACTTGGAGGCGGATGTGAGCTTTCCCTTCACTCTGACCACGTGCAGGCACATGCAGAATTATACATGGGTTTGGTGGAAGTTGGCGTCGGTTTGATTCCAGCTGGAGGAGGTACTAAGGAGATGACCTTGAGATTTTCCAATGCTGTGAAATCCGGTGATGTAGAGCTGAATCGCTTGCAGGATACCTTCATGAATATTGCCATGGCCAAAGTGTCCACCTCTGCAGAGGAAGCGAGGAATTTGGGTTATTTGAGAAAGTCAGATGGGATCACCCTGAATAGAAAGCGTCAGTTGGCAGAAGCTAAGTCTAAGGTCCTTTCCTTGCATGAAGCGGGCTATACCCAGCCGATTGAGCAAACGGATATTCGTGTACTTGGCAAGGAATCGTTAGCACTCTTTGAAGCGGGAATCACCGGGATGAGGTATGGGGCATATATCTCAGAGCACGACGCTCTGATCGCTAAAAAACTAGCCTATGTAATGTCTGGTGGGGATTTGTCCTCGCCAACTGAAGTTTCTGAGCGATACTTATTGGACTTGGAGCGTGAGGCATTCTTGAGCTTGACTGGAGAGAAGAAAACGCTGGAGAGAATTCACAGTATTTTATTCAAAGGAAAACCATTAAGGAATTAGTAGCAAGCTATAAGTATCAAGTATCTAGACACAAGTATCAAGAACCAAGAATCAAGATTTAACCTAAAATTAATTGTCATGCATAATTTCAAGAATTTAAAAGTTTGGCAAAAGTCGGTAGATCTGGCTGTTAAAATCTATAAGATTACTTCTGAATTTCCTGTTTCAGAGAAATTTGGAATGACTTCTCAGATGCGTAGAGCAGGCGTTTCTATTCCTTCAAATATAGCTGAAGGAACAGCAAAATCATTTTCTAATTCGCTAGAAATCAGTTTGGGAGAAAGCTTTGAATTAGAAACTCAAATGATTATAGCAGAAAGGGTTAATCTAATTTCAAATGAAACAGCTCAACAATTAGAAGCTGATATTTCTGAAGTTCAACGAATGATCCTAGGCTTTAAAGCAACACTCACTACTTAGAATTCTTGGTTCTGAAATCTTGGCTCTAACAATCTAAAAAATAATAATCAATGGAAGCATATATAGTAAATGGATATAGATCGGCGGTCGGAAAAGCCAAAAAAGGTGGATTCAGGTTTTATCGCCCAGATGATTTGGCAGCGGATGTAATCAAACACCTGGTGGCCAACACCCCAGGTTTGGAAACCAAAATGGTGGATGACCTCATCGTGGGAAATGCTGTTCCAGAAGCGGAACAGGGAATGCAAATGGGACGGATGATTTCTCTGCTAGCACTCGGAGTGGAAAATCCTGGATTTATCGTGAACCGGTATTGTGGTTCAGGGATCGAAGCAATTGCATTGGCAGTGGGAAAAGTAAAGGCCGGAATGGCAGACTGCATTATTGCCGGAGGTACAGAATCCATGTCTATGGTACCCATGATGGGCTATAAAACCGTTTTGAATTACAAAATCGCTACCGAGCACCCTTCCTATTACATCAGTATGGGATTGACTGCTGAAGAATTGGCTGCAGAATACAGCATCACCAGAGAGGATTCAGATGCTTTTTCTGTGAAATCTCATGAGAAAGCTATTGAAGCGATTAAGTCTGGCAAATTCAAAGATGAGATCGTTCCTGTAGAAGTCGAAGAGACTTATCTGGATGAAAAGGGCAAAAAGAAAACCAGAACCCAAATCATCGATACAGATGAAGGGCCTAGACCTGGGACTACTATGGAGGTGCTGTCTGGCCTTAAGCCGGCTTTCAAAAATAAAGGCCAGGTGACAGCCGGAAATTCATCTCAAACATCAGACGGGGCAGCATTTGTAGTGGTGATGTCAGAGCGACTGATGAAATCACTAAATCTAGAGCCTGTGGCCCGAATGATGTCTTACAGTGCGGCGGGAGTGGATCCTAGGATTATGGGAATCGGTCCAAAAGAAGCTGTGCCAAAAGCATTGAAGCAGGCAGGGTTGAGCTTGAATGATATAGACTTGATCGAGCTGAATGAGGCTTTTGCTGCACAAAGTCTAGCCGTAATCAAAGCCCTGGACCTCAATCCAGAGATAGTCAATGTCAATGGTGGAGCAGTAGCACTAGGACACCCACTTGGATGTACCGGAGCGAAGCTTTCCGTTCAAATGTTCAATGAACTCCGACGCCAGAACAAGAAATATGGCCTTGTCACTGCATGTGTAGGCGGTGGTCAGGGTGTTGCTGGAGTTTATGAATTGTTGAAATAAGTATAAAGACATAAGACGCTAGACATAAGACAATAGAGTCTAGCGCAAGTCTAACCTTTATGATTGTTCCATTTTAACTATATCAATCATGCACAATTACAAAGAACTATTCGTCTGGAAAAGAGCAATTAAATTATGTGTTCACATTTATAAGCTAACCGCAGATTTTCCCAATGAGGAAAGATTTGGCTTGATTTCTCAGATGCGAAGAGCTTCGGTTTCTGTTCCTTCAAACATTGCTGAAGGTGGAGGAAGAAGGACAGATAAGGAATTTGTGCATTTTCTTGGAATAGCCCATGGTTCAATTTGCGAACTGGAAACCCAACTCTATGTAAGTGTAGAATTAGAGTTTACTGATTTCGATAAAATTGATTTCGTCACAAACGAAATCACTGAAATACAAAAAATGCTTTATGCTTTGATACTAAAGTTCGATTCGAAATTGAGTTAATTCTAGTGTCTTATGTCTAAAGTCTAACTTCTAAAATATGGCTACAAAATCAACCCAAGGAGGAGAATTCCTCATCAAGGAGACAGATGCGCAAGACATCTTTATCCCAGCAGAATTTACTGAAGAACAGCGAATGATGGCTCAGGCCTGTCAGGATTTTATCGACACCGAAATTACGCCTTATGCGCAAGAGATCGATAGCATGAAAGACCCAGACCTTGTTCCTCGCATTTTCAAAAAAGCCGGAGATCTGGGGCTTTTGGGAATTACCGTTCCAGAAGAATATGGGGGAATGGGAATGAGTTTCAATACTTCCATGCTGATTGCAGATATCATCGGTGCAGCAGGTTCATTTTCCACTACCTACGGAGCTCACACAGGAATCGGTACCCTGCCGATTTTGTATTATGGAACAGAAGATCAAAAGAAAAAATACCTCCCAAAGCTCGCCACAGGTGAATGGGCGGCATGTTATTGCCTTACTGAACCAGACGCAGGTTCGGATGCCAATAGCGGAAAAACCAAAGCTAGACTGTCTGAAGATGGAAAAACCTACCTTCTTAACGGGCAGAAAATGTGGATTTCCAATGCAGGATTCGCAGATCTATTTATAGTTTTTGCCAAAATCGAAGACGATAAAAACCTGACTGCCTTTATCGTAGAAAAATCTTTTGGTGGCATCACCATGAATGAGGAAGAGAAAAAGATGGGTATAAAAGGATCTTCTACCCGTCAGGTTTTCTTTAATGATTGCCCGGTTCCTGTGGAAAACATGCTTTCTGATCGTCAGAATGGTTTCAAAATCGCCGTGAATATCCTCAATATAGGAAGGGTAAAACTCGGCGCCGGTGTACTCGGAGGCGTACGTACCGTTACTACAAATGCCATCAAATATTCCACAGAACGCAAGCAGTTCGGTGTTAGCATCAATTCCTTCGGTGCGATCAAGTCCAAACTGGCCGAAATGGCGACCCAGTCCTATGTGTCTGAAGCACTTTGCTACAGAGCTGGACAGGATATTGAGAATAAAATCTCTGCCCTCGAAGCTGATGGAATGGATCCATCTGAAGCCAAATTAAAAGGGGTTGAGGCTTTTGCCATAGAGTGTGCTATCGCAAAAGTGCAGTGCTCGGAGGTGCTGGATTACGTGGTCGATCAGGGCGTTCAGATTTATGGAGGAATGGGCTATTCTGCAGATGCACCAATGGAACGCGCTTATCGTGATGCCAGAATATCCAGAATCTACGAAGGCACCAATGAAATCAACCGCATGCTGATGGTGGGAATGCTTTTGAAGCGTGCCATGAAAGGGGAGATCAATATTTTCGATCCAGCGATGGCCGTATCCAAAGAACTTACTTCTGTTCCTTCCTTTGAGACCATAGATACTTCTGAGCTCTTTGCAGCGGAAAAAGAGGTGCTGAAAAAACTGAAGAAAGTATTCCTGATGGTAGGTGGAAAAGCTGCGATGGCACTTCAGGATAAAATCGAGGATGAGCAGGAAATCATGATGAACCTCGCTGATGTGATGATAGAAATCTACGCGAGCGAATCTGCGATTCTCCGTACAGAAAAACTGGTGTCCATGAAAGGGGAAGATGCCTGCAAAAATCAAATAGCAATGGCTCAGATTTACCTCTCTGAAGCAGTGGACAAAATCAATGTCGCAGCTAAAGAGGCGATAGGTAGTTTCACCAAA
Organism: Algoriphagus sp. TR-M9; assembly: GCF_027594545.1. Classification (NCBI taxonomy): domain Bacteria; kingdom Pseudomonadati; phylum Bacteroidota; class Cytophagia; order Cytophagales; family Cyclobacteriaceae; genus Algoriphagus; species Algoriphagus halophytocola. The sequence continues at coordinate 4,408,959 of NZ_CP115160.1, forward strand.
GGTGATGAGCAGAAGGTAATGCTTATGGGCCTAAAGCGATTTACCAAATCGGAGCTTTATAACACCAAGGAATTGAGAAGGCAAATCGCTGATTATATGATTGATCAGGGAAAATATCCATTCTGATTTATAGCTGATCGATTGCAACATCTTCGCTCAGTCATCAAAAATAAATAGCCTTGATTCGGTTGAGACCAAAGGAAATCCAGCTACATTGACGGTATTCAGTTTCACCTTTTCCCATTTCGAATCATGGCTAAGCAACCAGAAGGAAAACCTAAAAATGACAAGTCTCAGCCGACCAAAACGCTGAAGGAAAAGCGAGCCGCCAAAGCCGCAAAAAAGGAAAGTAAAAAAAGAGATTAACCATCAAGCAGGAGCCAAAAGCTCCTGTTTTTTTTTTAATCTAGTTGAGCCTATGCTTATCTACCTTCAGCTTTTATAGACTAGGTTGGAGAGGCATTTCTTTAGAGTGGGGCTAACTAGGCAGGGACTATAATTGCTCACCACCACTTCATATACAGTAAGTTTCAAAACCAAAAAACGGACCTAATGGTAAGATAAAGCATCTTTTTCTCAAAAAACATATCTTTGCGTCCATGCCAGAAACTAAACTTCCTAAGGACTTCGAGTCTCAGATGCTCGAACTACTCGGTCATGCCGAATTTGAGCATTTTGAAAAAGCAATCAATAAATCTTCCCGGACTTCAATTAGATTAAATCCGGCCAAGTGCTTCACCCCCTACCCACTTAAGGCTCCCATTCCCTGGGCGAAGCAAGGATATTTTTTAGAGCAGCGGCCTACTTTCACGCTGGATCCAGCCTTTCATGCCGGAGCGTATTATGTGCAGGAAGCCTCCTCTCAGTTTATAGAGCATATCTTAGATTCCCTGCAAATCCCTAAGGGGATTTACCTGGATTTGGCTGCAGCGCCAGGAGGAAAATCCACTTTACTTTCATCTTATTTAGCGGATGAAGGTATGCTGCTTGCCAATGAAGTGATCCAGACCAGAGCCCAGGTCTTGAAGGAAAATATCATCAAATGGGGATGGGGCAATACCCTAGTGACCAATAATGACCCGGAGCATTTTACACCCTTGGAAGGCTTTTTTGACCTGGTATTGGTGGATGCGCCCTGTTCTGGGGAAGGGATGTTTAGGAAGGATATGCAGGCAAGGGAAGAATGGTCTCCAGATCATGTCCAGTTTTGTGCTGCCAGACAGAAAAGGATCATGGATCAGGCTGGGGCTTTGGTGAAAGCCGAAGGCTATTTGCTGTATAGCACCTGTACTTTTAATGTGCAGGAAAATGAGGAGATGATCCGCTTTTTGACATCCGAATTTTCGTATGAGCCAGTTCGGATTCCGCTAGAAGAAAGTTGGAACATCAAGGAGACCGAGGTAGAAGCAGATGGCAAAACCTACTATGGCTATAGGTTTTTGCCGCACATGGTGCAGGGAGAAGGCTTTTTTGTCTCGGTATTAAAGCGTACTGCGGGTGCCAATACACAAGTACCCAAGCGGATTAAAGACTTCAAGCACCCATACTTGAAAGAAGTTTCAAAACAGGACTCCAAGGCTTTGGATGTGGAGTTAGATTTCAACGGAAACGGTAAATATTACTTACTAAAGGACTCTTATTTCCGTATGAATAAGAATTGGAACTTACATTTCCAAAAGGTTTCCCAACACCTGAATTTGAAATATTTCGGAGTAGAGATAGGAAAAAAGCAACAAAATAAATGGATCCCTACGCATGAATGGGCTCTTTCTATTTTGCCCAATAATAAGTTTCCTTCCCTGGATCTGCCTGAAAATCAAGCCATAGCATATCTGAGGAAAAACGAGCTAAAAATCGCAGACCTGCCGAAGGGCTGGGTGTTGATCACCTATCATAATCTTCCGCTAGGCTGGGTCAAAAATATAGGCAACCGGGTCAATAACTATTACCCTAAGGAATGGAGAATTAGGATATAAAGTTTAAAATATCAGGTCAGAATTATGACAAATGGCGCAGCAAGAATTCTGTCAAAAAACCGGTCTATGGGGATCCTTTACCTACCATTTAATCAAATATGTATATCCACTTTTCTACCAGTAAGGAGGCTAAAGTAATAGAGCACATGTTAAACTTTAGAATTGAGGACACTTCGGTCTTCCGACCAGATAAGCGAAGGATTTAAGGTGACTGGTATCATTGCAGATAATCATATAATCAAATTTCTTCAATCAGGCTTTCCCCACTGGATCGATCTCCAGAAGTCCATTCCCAGGTTTCGTGGAGGCGGATTTTACCGTTTTCCTGAATTTCGGGTTTGGAATGACAGATTCCGGTCATGAGTTCCCCTGCTGTATTCACCTGATGATAGCGCATAGTAATGTTGCCATTTTCATCCACTAAACCTATCAGGTGCCCGAGGGTGATTTTCCCTCCCGAATAATCTGCTGTTACAATTTTACCTTTTTGTCGATAGTGAAAGACCGTTTCGGAAGAAGTCTCCCCGTTTGCTGAGTTTTGTACTGCACGGAATTTGCGATTGTTATAGTTGATCAAAGTTGAATCTTCTTCTTTATTCATGAATGGAATAGCTTCTTTCGCTAAAATTAATCCCTTTCATGGAAATCTATGGCTTTTCAATTAATCCTTCCCAGTATCTTAGGAAATCAAATCCCAAATATTGACTGAGTTATGAGATCTTTATTACTTTCTATTTATCTTTTCGTGTGCCTCAGCGCTCAAGCGCAGATGTTTCCGCATGGCGAAAAATTTACCCGTCAGGATACGCTACGTGGCAGCATTACACCTGAGCGGGCCTGGTGGGATTTGCAGTATTATCATTTGGAAGTAAAGGTAGATCCTGACACTAAATCTCTCTCTGGAAAAAATACCGTCAGATACAAGGTTTTGGAATCCCCAAAACGCATGCAAATCGACCTACAAGCCCCTATGAGGCTGACCAAAGCGGTGCAAGATGGAACTGAGCTAGAAATAGAACATGAGGGAAATGCGCATTTTATTACGCTTACAGCTCCGCAAAATGTCGGGGATGAAAAAGAAGTGATTTTGACTTTTTCAGGAACTCCAGTGGAGGCGGTTCGTCCCCCTTGGGATGGAGGTTTGACCTGGCAAAAGGACAGTAATGGCTTACCTTTTATCGCAAATGCCAATCAGGGAATCGGGGCGAGTATCTGGTGGCCAAATAAGGACCATGGCTACGATGAACCGGATCAGGGGATATTGATGTCTGTGACCGTACCGGAAAACCTGATGGATATCTCAAACGGGAGACTGATCGGAACAGACCATGACCCTGCAGCCAAGACTAAAACGTACCACTGGGAGGTAATAAACCCGATTAACAACTACGGAGTCAATATCAACATAGGTGATTATGTGCACTTCAGTGAAAAATACGCTGGAGAGAAAGGTAACCTGGACATGGATTATTATGTACTTCGGGAAAATCTGAAAAAGGCGAAAAAGCAGTTTGCTGATGCACCAAAAATGATGGAGGCTTTTGAGTATTGGTTTGGGCCGTACCCCTTCTATGAAGACAGTTACAAGCTAGTAGAAGCACCCTATCTGGGCATGGAGCATCAGAGTTCGGTTACCTATGGCAATGAATACGAAAATGGCTACTTGGGGCGTGACCTGAGTGGTACAGGCTGGGGGATGAAGTTTGATTTTATCATCATTCACGAATCTGGGCATGAGTGGTTTGCCAATAACATCAGCTACCGGGATGTAGCTGATATGTGGATTCATGAGAGTTTTACGGCTTATTCCGAAAATCTATTTCTGGATTATCACTATGGAAATGAGGCCAGCAAAGAATATGTTTTGGGCACTAGGATGGCAATCAACAACGACATTCCCATCATAGGCACTTACCATGTCAATTCAGAAGGCTCTGGCGATATGTATTACAAAGGTGCCAATATGCTCCATACCATTCGTCAAATTGTAAATGACGATGAGAAATGGAGAGCAATTTTGCGAGGATTGAACACGGAGTTTTACCACCAAACAGTCTCTACCCGGCAGGTCGAAAACTACCTCAGCCAAAAGGCAGGCATTAACCTGAGGCCTGTCTTTGACCAATATCTGAGAGATGTACGAATCCCGATTTTCAGTTATAACATCAAAGCTGGTGAGCTTCACTACCGCTGGGAGAATGTAGTTGACGGCTTTGATATGCCTGTGAAAATCTATGTGGAGGGCGAAGAAATGACCTTAAAACCCACGCAACGCTGGCAGACTATAGCTGTATCGAAGAAAAACCCACAGGTACGCGTGGATGAAAATTACTATGCGGGTTCCCTGAATATATCCGGTAATTAATTCTTGTTGAAAATAGCTTTTAGGGCTGGTTTTAAGTCTGGACATTCATATTCAAAACCGGCCTTTTGGATCTTTTGGGAAGAGACCCGGTTTCCACCAAGGACCATGGCTGCCATTTCTCCGAGGAATAAACGCAGTGCAAAACCCGGTACTCCTATGCCTATATAAGGTTTTCCTTTCACCTGAGCGGCAGCTTGGGTCAACTGTTGGTTGGTGGCAGGGTTTGGACCCACAGCATTGAAAATGCCCTGTAGTGTAGTTTTTTCTAGAGCAAAGACAAACATTCTAGCCAGATCACCCTTAGTAATCCAGCTCATCCATTGGTCCCCTTTGCCGAGAGGCGCTGCTACCGGCGGTTTCATCATTTCTGCCAGTGCACCCCCATTTGGGTCCAGTACTATTCCGATTCTCAAAATGACCGTACGAAGATGCAGTTCCTTTATTTTTTTGACTTCACCTTCCCATTCTTTCACCACATGTGCGAGAAAGTCTTTTCCCGCATCCTGATTTTCATCTACTAAAGTGGCGCAGGTGTCAAAACCGTAAAATCCCACAGCTGAGGCTGAAATGAAAGCATTTGGTTTTTCTTCCGCATCGTTGATGGCTTGGTACAGCAACTGGGTGCTGCGGGTTCTGGACTCGAGGATTATCTTTTTTCGCTCTTCGGTCCATCGCTTATCTGCTACCCCTGCTCCGGCCAGGTGAATGATAGCGTCTGCCCATGCTATGGCATTTGGGTCAATTTCATTTTTCTCTACATTCCAAATGAATGTTTTTTGGTTTTTATCGGATCTACTTAGCCATGCCACCTGGTAGCCTTTAAGCTCCAATAGTTCAGTGATTTTTTGCCCAATCATGCCTGAGCCCCCGGAAATCAGAATATTTTTCATAAGGAAGGTATTTCGATCCATCAACAAGATAAGTCATCCAAATGTTGACCATTGAACTAACTTATTGATTTAATCATGCTTTACAAAATTCAATTTCTATTCCTAATTTGTGCTATCTATTTCAAAAAGCAGATTTGAACAAGCAAACCATTTTTCGATATCTCCTCCTCTGGATAGTTTTAGGTCTATTAGTCGGATTGTTATCTGGCTCTGCCTCAGCGATCTTTCTTATTGCGCTCAGCTGGGCCACTACTTTCAGAGAAAATCACCTTTGGATCATCGCTTTGCTTCCGATCGCAGGGCTAATTATTGGGTGGACGTACTATAAATATGGGGAAAATTCGGTGAAGGGAAACAACCTGCTCCTGGATGAGCTCTACCAAAGTGAAAAGCCAATACCCCTCAGAATGACGCCCTTGGTACTTCTGGGGACGGTTTTTACGCATTTATTTGGAGGATCTGCGGGACGGGAAGGCACTGCGGTGCAAATGGGTGGATCCCTAGCGGACCAGCTGACCAAATGGTTTTACTTGGAAAAATCTGATCGGAGAATTATTTTGATTGCAGGGGTTTCCGGAGGATTTGCATCGGTTTTTGGAACTCCGCTGGCTGGCGCCATTTTCGCCTTGGAATGGATGCTTCATCGGAAAGTACGTTGGAAATCATTCTTTCCAGCCTTTTGGACGGCATTTGTGGCAGATTATGTCTGCAAAGATCTATTTGGTGTGGGGCATACGCATTACCTGGTAGAAATGGTACCTCCTCATACTTTCATGAACCTGCTGTGGATTATTCCTGCTGGAATAGCCTTTGGTTTTTCTGGGAGATTATTTGCCCAATGCAATCATTTTTTTTCCCATCAATTTTCGAAACACATTTCTTATCCCCCGCTTCGTCCGGTCATAGGTGGACTATTTATAGCAGTATTTGTATTCATTTCGGACAGTACCACTTATATAGGTCTGGGTGTTCCCCGGATTCTGGAGGCTTTCGAAACACCCTTGCCCTGGTACGATTGGTTGGTCAAAACCGGCTTGACCAGCTTTACCTTAGGCGCTGGGTTTAAGGGCGGAGAAGTTACGCCCTTGTTCTTCACCGGAGCTACACTTGGCAATGCGCTTTCGGCTTGGGTCCCTTTGCCCCTTGCCTTGTTAGCGGGGATGGGTTTTGTGGGAGTTTTCTCAGGAGCTACCAATACCCCTCTGGCCTGCACCGTGATGGGGATGGAACTATTTGGTTACGAATCGGGCCTATTTTTGGGAATTGCCTGTGTGATCGCCTACCTTTTCAGTGGTAAATCTAGTATTTATACCTCTCAGCATTTAGAGCATAAATTTCATTTAAACCCCTTAGATTGGTTAATGGAATTCAGAAGGAAGCAAAATGGGGGTAATAAAGGCTAATTGAATATTGGGCAACTATGAAGTTAAAGATTTTTTCCAACCCAGATCGAAATATTTATTTTCTGAGGAAGACGGTTCTGCTTCAGGAGATAATTGTTCGGATCAGTGGATTTTTGGCTTTTGGGATTCTTATGTACCACTGGGGATATTCCATGGAACCCCAGGATGAGGTAGCCGCCTCCTTTTTGTTCAACTTATGTTTGATTTTGATCGGAGTGGGCTATCTGGTGAGGGTGCTCTTGGTCGAGAATTCCATCTTCCAGGCCAGGGTCATTTTAGAGCTGATGCTTTCAGTTTTGCTGACCTTTACGGCGCTTCTCAGGTGGAATGTGTTTGGAAATGATTTCACCACTAAAATTCTTGAAATTTCAGCCCATTACCATCTGATAAACATTTTGGTAGTTGTGCTTTTTTTCATAGAACTCAGCAAGTACAGTCTGGCTGTCAACAAGCTCAAGCTAAGTCCTACACTGGTGTTTATTTTGTCATTTCTGGTATTGATTCTCATCGGGGCAGGCCTTTTGAGTCTCCCGGAGGCCACCACCCATGGGATAAGTCTGATCGATGCACTTTTTACCTCTACCTCTGCAGTATGTGTGACGGGGTTGATTGTGCTGGATACGGCACATGATTTCACCTTTTTTGGACAGGTGATTATTATGGTGCTATTTCAGATTGGTGGATTGGGCATCATGGTTTTTACCAGCTTTTTTGGCTTTTTTTTTAAAGGTAGTTTTTCGATAGAAAACCGACTTTTTCTGCGGGATTATATCAATGAAAACAATGTAGGTGAGATCTATTCTACCCTGATCAAGATCGTTACTTTCACCATTTTGGTGGAGGGTATCGCTGCGGTTTTGATCTACCATTTTACAGCGGATTCCTTGTTTGAGGCACGTGGAGAACATTTGTTTTTCTCCCTTTTCCATGCGATTTCAGCCTTTTGCAACGCCGGATTTTCCAACCTCAGCGCTGGACTCTATCAGCCAGGTTTCCGGGAGGCCTATTCCATGCATCTGGTTATAGCCGGAGCTATTATTTTAGGTGGAATTGGTTTTCCAGTGGTGATCAATTATTACTCCTACCTCAAGCATTTAATAGTAGGCGGAATTAAGAGTGCGCTGGGGATTGAAAAGTATAGGCATGCTCCTAGGGTGTCCAGCATCAATTCGCGCTTGGTACTCTATACCACCGGCATACTTCTGGTGTTTGGAGTGATTGTTTATGCTATAGCCGAGCAAGCCTATACCCTCAAAGGACTAAGTCCTTATGGTAAGTTTGCGACCGTGATTTTCGGTGCAGTCACGCCGCGTACAGCAGGCTTCAATACCGTGGATATGAGCCAGCTGGCAGTGCCAACCATACTTGCGTATTTCTTGTTGATGTGGATAGGGGCATCGCCTGGATCCACGGGCGGGGGATTGAAGACCAGTACTTTTGCCGTGGCTTTTTTGAATACTTTCAGTATAGCCACAGGCAAAAATCGCCTGAATGTCTTTCGTAGGCAAATTTCCACTTTGACATTGAAAAAGGCTTTTGCCGTAATTTTCCTGTCCATTTTGGTGATTGGAGCAGGAATTTTTTCCATAATGGTGATGGATCCCAATCAGGAATTGATCAATGTTTCCTTTGAGGTTATCAGTGCATTTTCCACAGTTGGGCTTTCGCTGGGGATCACATCCACCCTGAGTACAGGCAGTAAACTGGTGCTGATGCTGATCATGTTTATGGGACGTGTGGGTACCCTTACCGTGCTGGTAGCAGTAGTGAGGAAAATCGGCGAACAAAAATTTAAGTATCCGGAAGAAACAGTCTTTATCACGTAATCAGTAAGGAGATGAAATATATAATTGTAGGAATAGGGAACTTTGGGGGATACCTGGCAAAGCGCCTGACCAATATGGGACATGAGGTCATCGGCGTGGACTCTAGCGAAAGCAGAATTGACCTGATCAAGGATGAAATCACCCATTCCATAGTCATGGATGCTACGGACCTGTCGGCAGTTAAAAACTTGCCGCTGAAGGATTTTGACGTAGTCATCATAGCCATAGGTGAAGATGTGGGTGCTTCTATCATGAGTACAGCCATCTTCAAGCAGTTGAAGTCTAAGCGAATCATCGCCAGGGCTATCAATAAACTGCATGAAACCGTGATACAGGCCATAGGTGTGGATGAAATAATTCATCCGGAGGAAGAGACTGCGGATAGGCTATCCAAAAGGCTACAGATGAAAGGAGTCTTGGACTCACTGGAAATCTCTGATGAATATAACATCGTGGAAGTGAAGGTGCCTAAACGCTACGTAGAGATGTCTGTAGCAGAGGCCAATATCCGTCAGGAATTCTATTTGAATATTCTTACAATCATCAAAATAGAGCAGAAGAAAAACTTATTGGGGATCAATACGCCTTACAAAAACGTGATCGGAGTAGTGACTCCTGACCATAAATTTGAGGAGGAAGATATTCTGTTGATTTTCGGGAAAATGAAAAACATACAGCAATTTCTCGAACTTGGGGATTAAGGCATTCTTTCCCCACAATACCTGCAGTAATAATCTGCTTTGCTCAATCCTGTTCGTTCGCAGCTGGGACAATAAGTAGAGGCCTCATTGTCCATTTTTTTCTTTTGCGAAGCCATTTCTGAAGAAACTATGCCAGTGGGGACGGCAATGATGGCATAGCCCAAAAGCATAATAATAGAGGAGACAAACTGTCCCAGAGCCGTAACTGGGGTGATGTCACCAAAGCCTACGGTAGTCAGGGTCACGATGGCCCAGTACATGCCCACAGGAATGCTGGTAAAGCCATGCTGGGGGCCTTCTATGATAAACATCAAGGTGCCCATAATCAATACAATGGTGACCACGAAGCCAATGAATATCATGATTTTGTGTGAGCTAGCTTTCAAGGATCGAGTCAGGTATTCCGCCTCGGCCACGTACCTTCCCAGCTTCAAAATACGAATTACCCGAAGTAATCTAAGCGCCCTTACTACGGTGAGAAACTGGGAATTGACCACGAAAAAACTCACGTATGTCGGTAGAATAGCCAATAAATCCACCATTCCAAAAAAACTGAAAATGTAATTGGAGGGTTTTCTGGAGAGCCATACCCGCAGGCCGTATTCTATGGAGAATAGAATGGTAAACATCCATTCTAAAATCAGGAAAATCTCTCCGTACTTTACTCTCAGGCTAGCGACTGAGTCCAAAATCGCCACCAGAATACTTCCAAAAATCAAGAAAAGGAGAACGATATCGAAGGTTTTTGATGCCCAGTCATCTGACTCAAATACGATATGTGCTAATCTTGCTTTGGTGATTCTCATGATCGAATTTAGATAAAATAGGCTTTCAATACCAAGCTAATCTAAGTAATAGACACGCTTCACCCTAGTACTGATATTAGTGTGCAGTTCATAGGGAATGGTCCCTATCAGTTTTGCCAATTCTATCAAAGGGATTTTTTCTCCATAAATAACCGCGACATCACCGGTTTTGACATCCAGTCCAGTGACATCCACCATACACATATCCATGCATACATTACCTACAAGGGGCGCTTTTTGACCGTGGATCAGCACATATCCTTTGCCGTTACCGAAGCGCCGGTCGTATCCATCGGCGTAGCCTATAGCCAGAGTGGCGATTTTCCCTCCGGCTTCTAGTTTTCCCATGCGTGAATAGCCCACCGTTTCCCCAGCTTTGATCTCCTTGACCTGTGATACCGTGGTTTTTAAAGTGCTGATCGTTCTGAGATTGGAATTGTAATTTCCGGTTAGGTCTACCCCGTACAAGCCTATCCCCATTCTCACCATATCAAATTGCCATTCAGGAAAAGCGACTATTCCGGCAGAATTGAGTGCATGAATAAGGGGACGATAGGAGAGATTCCCTAGGATCTGGTCCTTCATCCGCTCGAAAGTGTGCAGCTGATGAAGCGTAAACTCCCGGTGGACTTGCTCATCTGCACCTACCAGATGGGTATAGATGGATGCAATTTCTAACTGGGGATTTTCTGCTATCAGCAGATTCAAAGCTGAAATATGCTTGGGTTCAAAGCCCAGGCGGTGCATGCCGGTATCCAAATCCAAATGGATTTTCATCTGTTTCTGATGTGTACTGCACCAGGTGGCTAGATTTTGGAAAAATTCCAAACTAAAGACCACAGGCTCAAGATCATATTCGCTACACAGCGCAAATGACTCCATCATCGGGTTTAAGACCATAATCGGCAGCGTAATCCCTTGCTTGCGCAAAGCTATTCCTTCATCTGAAAAGGCCACTCCCAGATAATCTGCCCCCATGGTTTGTACCAGATTTGCGATTTCTACTGCCCCTCCTCCATAGGCAAAGGCCTTCACCATGATCATGACCTTAGTCTGCGGAGATATGAGCTTTTTGAAAAAATTGTAGTTATGCGTCAGGGAATTGAGGTTAATTTCCAGGGTGGTGCCATGAACCATTTGCTGTAGGCGGTTCACTACTTCTTCAAAACCAAAAACCCTAGCTCCAGTAATCAAGATCAGATCATTTTGAAAGGAATCAGGATTCAGTTGATTCATCAATTGCGCAGTAGTCTCGAATTGCAGAAACTTTGCATTCAGTTGCTTTTCTAACAAGGATATTTGTGTCCCCACTCCTATGACTAAGTCAATGGCATAGCGATCAGCTAGCTCTGCTACTTCTCTGTAGAGCGGATTGGGGTCACCTTGCTGCAAGAAATCAGACAGAATCAGGACCCTTCTTTTCTTTGGGCGCTGCTGCTGCATGAAGTCCAAAGCGACTTTCAGTCCAGCCAGATCATTGTTATACGTGTCATCGATGAGTAGGGAATCATTTACACCAGCCTTCAGTGTAAGCCTCATCTCCACAGGCTTTAAGTTCTGGATGCCCGCTTGAATCGCCTCCGTGGGTTGACCCAGTGTAATGGCCGCTATGATCACATGTGTGATGTTTTCTAAAGAAGCCAGATCTGTAAATGGAACCTGAAAAGTATAGGTGCTGAGGTCATTTTTCAATAGAATGATCCTGCTAGAATCCAGCTCTTTTTTGATTGACCTGCAATAGTCAGATCCTGGTAGGTCAGACCAAGCGATCAGTTTATCTGCTGGATATTCCCGCTCCATCGCCCCTGCAACGTACTCCTGATCCTTGCAGTATATCACTAGTTCTGAATCTTTGAAAAGCGAAACTTTTTCGTTCAGCTTTTCTTCCAGGCTTGCAAATCCTTCTTGGTGAGCGGTACCAATATTGGTGAAAACCCCCAAACTAGGCTGAATCATTTCTTTCAAAGCGTCCATTTCTCCTCTTTTGGAAATTCCGGCTTCCAGGATCGCCACCTGGTGATACTCTTCTATACCAAAAATAGAAAGTGGCACACCCACCTGAGAATTGTAGCTTTTAGGGCTTTTGGCCACAGCATAAGTTTGGGTCAGAATCTGCCCTAGCCACTCCTTGACTATGGTTTTTCCATTGCTTCCGGTCACACTCACCACTGGTTTTTGGAATTGATTTCTCTCAAATCTTGCCAAATCTTGAAGGGCTTTTCTGGTATCGGGTACTTTGATCATCCAGGTTCCGGGGGCTATTTCGGAAGAAAAGTCTGCAGGAACCACAAAAACCTTTACGCCTGAAGCGATCAGCTCGGGAATAAATGCCGCACCGTCAGCTTTGGCACCCCTAAGCGCAATAAATAGTGTAGAGCTTGGATTCAAGACCTGCCTAGAATCAATGGCAATCTGAGAAATCAAGACTTCCGGGCAACTATTCTCACATGAGCCTTTGGTGATTTCTAAGATTTGGGAAAGGCTAAGCTTCTGAAGCATTTTGATCTAAATTGGATTTCTTTTTTTGGAAAAACACCTGTCTGATCCATCTAGGCAGAAAAATCGCGCCAAAAATCAGATAAGGATAATAGCTCAAAAGCCTCCATAGTATGCTGGTCACGAAGGTGTAATTACCCAAAAATTCAGTGAAGAACTGACCAAAAAAGAACTCAGCAGTACCACTGCTTCCGGGTGTAGGTGAGATCATCATGACGATCCACATGATCACTTGTCTGGCAAATACAATGACATGCTCATAAATTTCCAGTGGTACAAATGCAGAAATCAAGGCATTGAGCATCAGGTATCTGGAGCTCCAGATAAAGATGGTGGCCAAAATGATGGGTATCCAGTAGCTGGCTTTTTTGCCGGTCATTTCTTTAGAGGCATCGATAATTTGATTGCCATATTCCTGGGCATCGTGCTTCCACTTTCTGAGCCATTTGATGGAAAATAATTTGATCAACACCCACTTGAATACTCTAGGCCTATAAAATAAAGCCAGTGCCATGACCAAACTATAAGCTGCGTAAAGCCCATAACTCACCCAGAAAATAGCTTCCAGGCTTTTTCCTAGTTGGGATTCTAGGACCTGGCTTTCTGGGAAAATATTTCCCTTGGCAAAAAACAGAATAATCGGAGCCCCTATGACAAAGAATAAATTGTCCAAAATGGCAGTTACCATTACATAGGCAATGGCTCTACCCAGCTTGATTCCTTCCTTGTTTAGGATAAAAATCGCCACTGCTGTACCTCCTACTACGGAGGGAGTCACTGCGGATGCAAATTCCCAGAGAATAATCACATAGACAGCTCTTAACCAGCTGAGTTCCCGGTTGGTGATTTCCCGGATTCTATACACATAACCGGCATCGCGGAAGATAATGACCAAAATCGCCACCAAGATCCAAGGCATAGATGCATCGAATACCGCACGCAGGGAATCTTTATTCACTGAGGGATCAAAATAGAACATGGCAAAAACTATCGCCAGGCCAATGATGACAGGTACCCAGACTTTGTTGGGATTAAGTGTTTGGAAAATTTTTTTATTGTCCAGTTTCATAGCCCTAGGCTGTAGCGATTGGCTCAGTCTTTTCTACCCAAAAATTATTGAATCCTTCTCCGATGATAATGGTAACCATTTCCAGTTGAAGTAGTTCCAGAATGGCCAAAAAGGTGTAAATCACAAAAATCTTATCAGGCTTATAGTTGATAAATTCTTCAAAAGGTACTTGTTTTTTGAAACTGATTTTTTCCAAGACAAAGTCTTTTTGTTGGGTAATAGTATAGGGATACTGGATTACAGTGTGTTTTGTTTCATCGACACGAGCAGCCATTTTGGCCATGGATCGCTGGAACACCTTGAGCAGTTTGTAGAGGTCTACGTGCTGCATTTCTGCATCCACATCGTCTACCTTGCTCAATGCCTGCAGTTCCTTGGCTATATTTCCCCGCTTTTCCTTCGAAAGTTCCTCTCCCTCCATGGTCGCGAGCTCTTCGATGACGGATTTATATTTTTTATATTCCAGTAGATTTTTGATCAATTCCTCACGTGGGTCGATTTCTTCGCCCTCCTCGTTCAGCTCCGGTCTGGGCAGGAGCATTCTGGATTTAATCTTCATCAGGGTGGCTGCAAAAAGTATAAAATCACTGGCCACTTCCATTTCCATGCGTTCCATTTGATGGATATAGTCTAGGAAGTCATTGGTAATCTTAGAGATAGGAATGTCATAAATATCCAGCTCATCCCGCTCGATGAAAAAGAGCATCAGGTCGAACGGACCTTCGAAGAGTGGTAATTTGATTTCGAAACTCAAAGGATATTTAAATTATTGGTTAATTTTGCAACCTTGTACTAGCCAAAGATATTCAATTAAGCTAAATTAATTGGAACCGGCAGGAGAAAGAGCGTATAGCTTTTGCTCACAAAATGTTAGATTAAAAAAACAAAGAAGCATAGTTGTTGTTATACTTCTTTGATCACATGACCGCTGAAAAATGCTCATTCAACCAGGAGAATTATTAGCTCAAATAAATAGTCCCGCTGACCTGAAGAAATTTCCCAAGGAAAAACTGGTACAGATCTGCGATGAACTGCGCCAGTATATAGTGGATAATGTATCCGTTTACGGTGGGCATTTTGGAGCTAGCCTAGGTGTGGTGGAGCTTACCGTTGCCTTGCACTACGTGCTGAATACACCTGAAGATCAATTGGTGTGGGATGTAGGCCATCAGGCTTATGGACATAAAATCCTTACCGGTAGAAGAGATAGGTTTCATACCAACCGTATTTATGGAGGATTATCCGGTTTCCCAAAACGAAAAGAAAGCGAATACGATACCTTTGGCGTAGGCCATTCTAGTACCTCGATTTCGGCGGCTTTGGGGATGGCTGTAGCTTCTAAATACAGAGACCTTCCCAAAAAACAACATGTAGCCGTGATCGGAGATGGGTCAATGACTGGCGGAATGGCTTTTGAAGCCATGAATCATGCCGGTGTCAGTGATACTAATCTCATCATAATCTTGAATGATAACTGCATGTCCATAGATCCAAATGTGGGTGCACTGAAGGATTACCTGACAGATATCACTACATCGCGTACGTACAATAAAGCGAAAGATGAGGTCTGGAAAATACTGGGTAAGCTGAGCAAATTCGGGTCAAGCGCCCAAGAAGTGATCTCAAAAGTAGAAGGAGGAATAAAGTCAGCTTTGCTCAATCAAAGTAACCTTTTTGAATCCTTAAATCTTCGGTACTTTGGTCCAGTGGACGGCCATGATGTCAATCATTTGGCAGAAGTACTCAATGATCTCAAAGATATTCCAGGGCCTAAAATCCTACACTGTGTGACAGTGAAAGGCAAGGGCTATGCTCCGGCAGAAAATGGAAACCAGACTACCTGGCATGCCCCAGGGACTTTTGATAAAGTCACCGGTGAAATATATAAAAAGACACCTAGCACCCCCCAAGCACCAAAATACCAGGAGGTTTTTGGTCATACACTGGTAGAGCTGGCTGAGCAGAATGATAAAATCATGGGAGTGACCCCTGCGATGCCATCGGGTTCGTCCATGAATATCATGATGAAGGCCATGCCAGATCGTGCATTTGATGTGGGAATAGCCGAACAGCATGCAGTGACTTTCTCTGCTGGATTGGCTACCCAAGGTTTGGTGCCTTTCTGTAACATTTATTCTACCTTCATGCAGCGTGCTTACGATCAGGTTTTACACGATGTATGTTTACAAAACTTACCTGTAGTACTTTGCTTGGATAGAGCAGGTTTTGCAGGTGCAGATGGTCCTACTCACCATGGGGCTTACGATATCGCGTTTTTCCGCTGCATACCAAATCTGGTGGTTTCTGCACCAATGAACGAAGAGGAGCTCCGCAACATGATGTATTCGGCTTCTACGCACAATGGGCCATACTCCATCCGATATCCACGTGGTAAGGGTGTGATGCCAGAGTGGAGGACAGCATTTGAGCAGATCCCTGTGGGTCAAGGAAGAATCATCAAAGAAGGCGAAGAAATAGCCATTTTATCCATTGGTCATATAGGAAACTATGCGGTGGAGGCCTGTGAAAAGCTGACCAAGGAAGGCTTAAATCCTGCTCACTATGATATGCGTTTTGTGAAGCCACTAGACGAAGAGTTGCTTCATGAGATTTTTAGCAAGTTCAAAAAAGTGATCACAGTAGAGGACGGCTGTCTGATGGGAGGCTTTGGATCGGCTGTGATCGAGTGGATGATGGATCATGAGTATCAAGCTCAAGTGAAGCGTCTCGGGATTCCTGATGAAGTCATAGAGCATGGAGAGCAGATCGAGCTGCACAGAGAATGCGGGTTTGATCCAGAGGGCATAGCTGCCGCGGTGAGAAGCATGACTGCTGTCACTAAAATCTAATAAGTATGTCCAGTATCAATTTTTTTGAAAAAGGCTCAGGGCAGCCAGTAATTCTTATTCATGGCTTTTGCGAAGTATCCCAAATGTGGGAGGATATTGCGGATGAACTTTCTGACCAATTTAGGGTGATCTGTCCAGATCTGCCCGGCTGTGGAAAGACAGTATTAAACCTTTCCCAAAACAAGCTAGAAGAAGTGGCCGTACAGCTGGAAGAATGGATGGAATCCCAAAACATCCAAAACCCTATCATCATTGGCCATTCTTTGGGTGGTTACGTCACCTTGGCATTACTGGAGTTGATGGGGTCTAAACTTAAAGCTGTGGGATTGTTTCACTCTACCGCATTTGCAGATGATGAGGAAAAGGTCGGGATGCGAAACCGAACTATCACTTTTTTGAAAAAACATGGCGTGGACACCTTTGTGACTTCATTTGTCCCACCTTTGATACCGGAACACAGACGGGAGGAATTACAGTCTGAGATTAATGATGCGATCCATCAGGCTAAACAATCCACGCTAGAAGGATTAATCTATTATACTAAAGCAATGCGTGACCGAAAGGACCGTATTGAGGTGTTAAAAAGTTTTGCAGGCCCCAAATTAATGATTGCAGGTACTGAGGACGGTGCTGTTAAAATCCAAGCCAGCAGAGCTCACAAGCCAACAGTTTCCGATTATTTCGAATTGGAAGGCGTGGGGCATCTCGGTATGATCGAGCAAAAAAGCGCCTGTATTGAGATTTTGAAGGGGTTTTGTGAAAAAGCCAATGGATAGTTTCTCAACTTCGGAAATGAACTACAGCTAATTCTCTTGGCAAATCATCTGCCTACGAGCCGAAAAGGCACAATTCAGAATCTGGATCTGATTTCGCTAGATCTTCTGACCCAACATTCCCATTAACTTTTCCAGGTATTTCTGATCGACTTCATCAAAATCATCCAACTGATCTGAATCCACATCCAAAACCATGGCCACCAGGCCTCCTTTGAATACGGGGACCACGATCTCAGACTTTGATGCCGAGCTGCATGCTATATGTCCTGGAAAGGCATCCACATCAGAAACCAAAACTGTTTTTCCTTCCTTCCAGGCCGTTCCACACACTCCTTTTCCCATAGAAATCCTGGTACAGGCAATGGGTCCCTGAAAAGGACCTAGGACAAGCTGATTTTCTTTAGCCAGATAAAATCCTACCCAAAAGAAGTCAAAGGCTTCTTTTAATGCTGCTGAGATATTGGCCAGATTTGCATAGAGATCGGGTTCTCCGGAAATCAAGGCTTCGATCTGAGGAAAAATGGCTTCGTATTTTTCAGCTTTTGTAGCTTTCTCAGGAATATATAAACTTTCAGACATGATGGTAAATTCTTAAGGTATCTTCCAAGATTTCAATGCTCTCAGAAACTGGTGATGGAGGAAGTGGAGCAGGGATACCACTTCCAAATTTATTTCTACTGGTGAACACGCGAGCTTCATCCCAAAGTTCGGATTCCAGAATCCTTTTCAATAAATAGCTACCTCCTTCGATCAGCACACTTTGGACCTTTCTAGCGTGTAGATCACTCAGAATATCAGCTATTGTAAACCCTGCAGGTAATTTCACAAACTCCAATGTGCCCCGGACTTCTTGCTTTTTGACGTTGTAGCAAATCGTAGGGACTGCCTCATCAAAAAGCTTCAAAGAGTTCTGAAGCTCCAGATTACTGTCTATTACAATTCGTAGCGGGTTCTTTCCTACCCAATCTCTGACATTCAAAGCCGGGTCGTCATATTTTGCTGTATTTTTACCCACCATTATAGCATCCTCTTCAGCCCGCCATTTGTGAACCAGCTGTCGGCTGGAGGCATTGGTGATCCATTTAGAAGAGAAATCTTCCCTAGCCACAAATCCATCCTGAGTCTGTGCCCATTTCAAAATCACATAAGGCCGTTTTTTCTCTATCTGGGTGAAAAACCGTTTATTCTGCCACCTAGCTTCTTGTTCCAGCACACCGGTAATTACTTCTATTCCGGCATCTCTGAGGATTTGTATGCCTTTACCGCCTACCAGAGGGTTGGTATCAAATGCTGCAATGACCACTTTTTTCACCTGTTTTTCTACCAGTAGATTGGCACAGGGAGGGGTTTTTCCAAAATGAGCGCAAGGCTCCAATGTCACATATACCGTAGCTCCAGCCAGTAAGCTTTGATTCTTAACTGAATGGATTGCGTTGACTTCTGCGTGGGCCTTGCCGTATTCTTGATGGTAGCCCTCTCCGATAATCTGGTCGCGGTGAACGATCACGCAACCTACCATGGGGTTTGGACTTACCTTGCCACGGCCCAGTTCTGCCAGCTCAAGTGCTCTTTGCATGTACAAAGTACCTGATTCCATTAGGGCTTTGGTTTAAAGGTGATTTCATTCAAGACCGAATCCATATCGGCACTGAGATCCAGGGTAAAAGTGGTGTCCTGATAAGCCTCGTTCTTAGGATCCATATATACCTCATATTGATCCATAGGGACGCGGAAGGTATATCTGCCGGTAGTATTGATATGGGTGGAGAAGGTATCGTTTTCGGTGCGTAAGAAAATCGCCGGATAAAGCGTAGTAGGCTTTAAGCTTCCGCTTAACTCAATACTACCAATGCCAGGAACCAAGCTGAAAGTGGGCATAAGAGAATAACTGGTTTCAGCGTTTTGGATTATGGATTTTTCTAAGTCCATATCTAGCAATAAATCGTAAGCAACTCCTGACTCTATGTCTATGGAAGTTTCGAGTTCTACCTCATTTTCGGCGTCAGGAGCTAGATCCAGCACGTACTTTTTAGAGCCAATAAACATGGTATGATTCTCTCCAAGTAGCACAGTAGTTTTGGTGATCCTTCCTATGGGCAGTTCGTCCCTTCCTAGCAGCAGGGCATTTCCCCCCACTAATTCACTGATTTTGATTCGCTTGTTACCAGATTTATATTCTAGAAAGAAAGTCTCAAAATCACTTTCACGGCCTTCCACTATCATTTCCACATCTACTCCGTTGATTTCTACAAAAACAGAATCCCACTGAGCAGGACTATCCACCAAAATCATATTGACCAAAGCTCTTGGACTGGAATCGGAGTCTCTGCAAGCACTGAGGCCCAGTACTATTAGGAATGGGAGTAAGTAAAATGTTAGTTTTTTCACATGGTAAATTTAGTCCAAAACTTTGCAATTCCTGAATCTCTAAAGAAGCGGCATAAAAAAACCGGGCGAAGCCGGTTATTGTGCATTGTTATTTTAGAACTAATGTGACAGGTTCTACAGTAGTAATTTTTTCATCTTCCACTACTACTCCTTCTAAGACAATGGGCAGATAAAATTCATTTGGGGTGATGGTGATGGAGTAGATTCCGTCGTCCATTCCTGTGATTTTATAGTTACCATTTTCATTTACGAAGGTGTTATACTGATCTTCTCCATCATTGGCAGTGACTTGTATAGCTTGCGCATCCACTGGGTTTACCTGACCCATTATGCCTTGGGAGATCTCATCCAAAAAAGCACGGAGCACAGGTTTTAGGATGATATTACCTGAATTCCCGGCTTCCACTATTGATTTTGCCACATCAAAATCAATGACTAAATCATAGGTCATTCCCCCTTCGATTTCTTCGTCAATTTTGATTTTCAATCCACTTTGCTGGGCACTAGGAGTTTTCAGATCAAATCGCTCTCCATTTTTGATGACATAATTGTTTTCTCCGAGAATCAATCTCAATTGATCTATATCTCCCTCGGGAAAATCGGCTGTTCCCAATAATTCACTATTTCCACCGGTCAGGTCAAGTAGGTTAATAGGTTTACTTTCATCATAGGCGATTTCTATCCATTCTGATTCATCGTCCTCCTCATCTTCATCCTCATCTATCCCTTCTTCATCTATTTTTATTCGCAATGCCAAAACTTCTACCCAGACTTCATCATAGCTTGCAGGCGCATCCACCAGGTAGAAATTCACTTTAGCTGAGCCAGCTGTAGGATTCTCATCGTCTGAGGAGCATGACATTCCTGCTAATATTAAAAGAGATATCAAGAAGTAAGAAATGATGTTTTTCATGTGTTTATAATTTTTTTTTAAGGTCACATGGAATCTTCGCATGAATTATAATCATCCCTCTGTGTGTCGCTTCGGGTCATGCTTGATTTCATAAGGGGAATAATTAAAGATGCCAAAGAAATCCAAGGACTATGCCAAGACTTGGGGCCAAAAAACTTATTCCTTGTGGGAATCCTTCTTATTTTTGGGCATGATGAAATGGGAGCGCCTTTTATCCCGGGGCAGATTTGGAGACAAACCGGGATTTATACCTACTCAGGTGGTTAGAAGTGAATTTGAAGTCGATTACGATCGGATTATTTTTTCGGCACCTTTTCGGAATCTCCAGGACAAAACCCAGGTTTTTCCACTGCCGGAACAAGCATTTGTGCATACTCGGCTTACCCATAGTCTGGAAGTATCCAGTGTAGGACGCTCTCTGGGCAAAGCCGCTGGTGAATTTCTCCTTGGAAAATATCCACAACTTTCCACAAATGGAATTACAGCATTTGAAATAGGGGCTATAGTGGCTGCAGCTGCTTTGACCCATGATATAGGAAACCCACCTTTTGGGCACGCAGGAGAAGAAGCAATTTCAGATTTTTTCAAGTTTCATCCCGCAGGCAAATGCTGGGAACCCCATGTACGGACCGAACAACTGGCCGATTTGCATAATTTCGAAGGAAATGCTCAAGGGTTTCGCATGCTGGTTTCAAAGCAATTTGGGCTGAAGCTTACCTACGCCACTTTGGCGGCTTTTACCAAGTATCCTAGGCCTAGTATGATTGCGCAGCGGGATATAGCGCGTAGAAGCCAAAAGAAATTTGGTTTTTTCATCAATCAACTGGCGGATTTTGAGCAAATGGGAGCCGTCCTGGGAATGGAAAAGTCCAGCCCTGAATGCTGGTATAGGCACCCACTCGCATTTTTGGTAGAAGCAGCAGATGATATTTGCTATAGCATTATTGATCTGGAGGATGGCTGTACCATGGGACTGGTGAGTTTTGAAGATACGGTGAAGCTTCTGGCGCCTATTCTGAAGGACAAGTTTGATCCCAAAAAACTCAAGGAGCCTCGCACTGTTGCTCAAAACCTGGGTGCTCTTCGGGCATTGGCTATAGGTGAGCTGATCAAGGAATGTGTTGATGTCTTTGCCCAATATGAGGAAAGCATGTGTAAGGGGAATTTTGATAAAGCTCTCACCGATATCATTCCATCTGCCAAAGCATTAAAAGCGATCACGGATCTTTCTGTCCAGAAAATCTACCGTTCGCAGGTAGTCTTGGAAAAAGAAGCCGCAGGATTCCAGGTTATAGAGGGACTTTTGGAAGTCTTTTCTAAAGCCCTTTATCATCAATTTTATGACCCTGCCCAATTCTCCGGACAGGATAAAAGCATCTTAAGGCTACTTCCGGAAGATTTTCCGCTCAAAGGCTGGGGTGCAGAGGTCAATCCCTATCCCCTGCTGCGTGCACTCGTGGATTTTATTTCTGGAATGACAGACAAATATGCGCTCAACCTGTACAGGAGGGTCAAAGGAATCTCTTTTCCGGGAAGCTGAGCAATAGCTGTTTTATTTTCATAGATCAGGCTTAAATCTTGTTACTATTTCACCCCCTAAAGGCATGAGCTACGTACTTACGCTAGCATTGCCCGAATTTGAATTTAGCGGAATTTCGCTATTAAAAGACTGATGAGCTTACTATGAAAAAGACACTTCTTATTATCCTTGGTGTATTTATATTTCTAATTGCAGTGGCTGGTTCAATTCCATTGTTGTTTAAAGACAAAATCGCCGCGAGGATAGACAATGAGATCGCACAATCCATCAATGCCAAAGTGATCTACGATGTGGATAAGGTGAGCTTGAGCATTTTTAGGAGGTTTCCCAATATCTCCGCAACCATTCAGGATTTTGACATAGTAGGAAATGCGCCTTTCGAAAATGACACCTTAGTTTCGCTTCAAGAGTTAGGGATTGATTTCGATCTTAGGTCAGTGCTTTTTGACGAATATCCTACACTTACCGGCGTAAAACTCAGGGGCGGAGATCTATACATCAAGGTCCTGGAGGATGGTACCGCTAACTATGACATTACTTTTCCTTCAGAGGATGCGGGTCAAGATACCACAGCAAGCAATTTTCAAATCGGTGTGGACCGGATCGAAATAGCCGAGGTAAATGTGGTATATGACGATAGGCAACTGGATTATTTCATGGCACTGGGAGGAATCAATGTTACTGGAGCTGGGGAGTTTACGGCTGAAGTGTATGACCTGCCTATACAGCTGGAAGCCCTGATAGCAGACATTACTTACGAAGATGTAAGCTACATCAGCAACAAGACCTTCAGGGGAGAAACGCTACTGAACATAGATTTGGAAAACATGAAGTTTACCCTGGGAGATGGGGGTTTTCAGCTGAATGATTTTCTATTTGGACTGGATGGATATCTGGCGATGCCCGGAGATGACATGGAAGTGGATGTTGAAATGGAAGGGAAGGATAATGATTTCAAAAGCATACTCTCCCTGGTTCCGGGGATTTATACAGAAAGTTTCTCCAGTTTAAATACCTCCGGTACGATGGACTTTCATGGCAGGATCAAGGGAATTTACAATGAGGAGAAAATCCCTTCCTTCGATATTTCTCTTAAAATAGTCGATGGAATGTTACAGTACCCGGACCTTCCACAGCCAGTAAAAAATGTGAACCTGGACCTTCAGGTCAAAAATGAAACAGATAACCTGGTTTATACTGCTGTGGCTATCCCGTCTTTCAATTTGGATTTTGGAAGCAATCCGATTTCAGGGAAACTTTTCCTTTCCGATTTGCTGAGCTATGACATAGACGCCGCATTGAAAGGTAAGCTAAACCTGGAAGAATTAACTTCAATATTCCCAATCGAAGGAATGGATTTGAAAGGAAATTTGGATCTGGATGCTACCGCAAAAGGCCGTTATGATTCTGTGGCTGGTGTGATTCCGGCGATTAATGCCAAGCTTCATTTGGCAAATGGGTATGTAAAGAGCTCGGATTACCCTGCTCCTATAGAACAACTGAATGTCAGAGCCTCTATCCAAAACGCTAGTGGTGATTTGAAGGACTTCCTGGTGGACCTAAGCCAATTTGGTTTCGAACTCGAAGGTGAGGCCATCAACGGAAACATGAAAATCCGTGATTTTGACAAGTTAATCTGGGATGGTCAGGTCAGAGGTGGAGTGGACCTGAAGAAAGTTCTGGCTATTTTTCCGGTGGAAGACATGGTAATGGAAGGTAAAATCCAAGCTGACCTCAGCACCAAAGGCTCTTACGCAGCGGTGCAAGCTGAGCGCTATAATCAGCTGGAAACCCGTGGTAGCATGGACATCAGGGATTTTATGTATTCCTCCATTGATTTGCCACAAGTGGTTCAAATCGCTAGTGCAAAAGCTGTATTCACTCCCGATCGTATTAATTTGACAGAGTTTGATTCTAAAGTGGGAGAAAGTCCAGTTTTGGCTACGGGCTACCTATCGAATTATATGAATTACTTTTTGGGAGAAGAGGGTACGCTAAGTGGACAATTAGCCATTAACAGCACAAGATTCAATGTCAATGAGTGGATGAGCGATAAAGTAAGCGCTGACACGACGGATACAGCGCTTACAGTTATAGAATTGCCCAAAAACATAGATTTCACCATGAAGGTGGTCGCCAATGAGGTGATTTATGATAACATGAACCTCAAGCAGGTAAAGGGCAATATGTATTTAAAAGAAGGAATCTTGAGCTTTTCTGATGCTTCCATGAATACATTGGGAGGTACTATTGCGCTGGAGGGTAACTATGATCCGAGAGACCTTACCTCCCCTCTTTTTGATTTCAAACTGAACATAGCTGATCTCAGCATAGGCGAAGCTTTTAGATCTTTTAATGCTGTAAAAGCCTTTGCGCCGATTGCTCAAAACCTGACCGGAACATTCAATTCCGACCTCAATTTCTCCGGAAAACTAGGTCAGGATATGATGCCAATCCTAGCTAGCCTAGATGGAGAGGGATTACTAAAAGTGGCCGAAACAGCCTTGAAAGACAGCAAAATACTGGAAGGAATCACCAGTCTCACCCGATTGAAAGACGTGAATACCCTGCAGTTGAAAAATATCACGATCCCTATTTCTATAGATAACGGGGTCATGGATGTGCAGCCTTTTGATGTGAAACTTTGGGACTATCAAGCTAAAGTGCAGGGTACAGCTGGCTTTGATGGATCGATTAATTATTTGGTCAATATGCAGATCCCTGCTGGAAAATTTGGCGCTCAGGCCAACTCCTTGTTGGCAACCCTTTCTGGCGCCACTGTGGATGAAAACACCGCGATTCCGCTGGCGCTGAATCTCTCCGGAACTTACAATTCCCCCAAAGTGAGTTTGGCAGGAGGAAATAGCATAGAATCTTTGGTGGCAGATGCGCTTAAATCCAGGGTGACAGGAGAGGCCCAGGGGCTTCAAAACCAAGCCAATGAGCAGTTTAACGCAGCACAGGATAGCATGAAGCAAGTGCTAAAAGTCAGGTCCGAAGCGGCTCAAGATAGCGCAAAAATGGAATTAGAAAAGCAGGTGGATGTGGCCAAAGAAAAAGCGGTGGAGGAAGCCAAAAAGTTACTAAAGGGTTTTTTCCCAAAAACTGATGCTAAAACAAAGCCGGACAGTACCACCGTAAGGAACTGAATGGATATCTCTTTATTCTTAGACGGGGAAGCGCTTTAATTACTAAATTCCGTAAACTTTACTTTATGGAAATCTTTGCTAAAATTCTTATCGGAGCTATAGCCGCTCTGCACCTCTATTTTCTTTACTTCGAAATGTTCGCCTGGGAGACTATAGGGCGAAAAACATTCAAATCATTACCTCCTGAATTATTTCCAAAAACCAAGGGATTAGCTGCCAATCAGGGGCTTTACAATGGTTTTTTGGTAGCGGGTTTAGTTTGGTCTTTACTGATTGATGATCCGAAATGGGCCTTTTATGTGGCTGTATTTTTCCTGAGTTGTGTATTGGTCGCAGGAGTTTTCGGAGCTCTCACGGCCAGTAAAAAAATCTTCTGGGTTCAGGGGTTACCAGCTTTAATTGCACTCATTTTACTTCATTTGATATAAAAATAAGGAATGCTTTTCCCGCAGATTTACGCTAATCATTTCGCAGATAATCGCTGACTGTTTCAAATCAGCGATTATCTGCGACTTTTATCTGCGCTGATCTGCGGGAATTCAATTACAAATCATCCTCCTCGAAATCATCCTCATCTCCAGGCCCCATATCAAACATGGAGCTAAACAAATCCTTGAATTGCAATCCGGTGTCCAGTACTTTTTTGCTGAGTTGAGAGAATTCTGCCAATCCGTGAAGTGCAAATTCCATAAAGAATTCCTTCTCTTTTTCCGGTAAATCCTTCACCAACTGCGTAACCACTTCCTCTAATCCAGGTACTGAATGAAGTGCCGTTTTATATTCCTTATCTGCTTGAGAGGCTAGAATATCCAACTCATTTCCTTCTCCAAACCATGCCAAAGGGATGACGTATGGATTCCCGTTTTTGTCTTTTTTCTTCTGCTCCGGTGATGGGAAATAATTTACAAACTGTGTACGAATAGCTTTTCCTATCAAATTATATGCAACTAATCCTGCACCTTCCTGCTCGCCTTCATAGACCAGTTCTACCTTTCCAGTTATCGCAGGGATGACTCCGATCAGATCAGCAATCCGAATAGTAGTATTGCCTTCTCCATTCCTATACATTCTACGCTCAGCTGCGGAAATCAAGTTTTCGTAAGCCGAAATCGTCAACCTCGCCGACACACCACTTTTCTCATCTACAAACTCTGAACCTCTGGCCTCGATAGCAATCTGCTCGATCAAGTCCTTCATCAGTTCCGGCACATAGATATTATCCACAGGCTTGCCTTTCAGATTGGCTTCCTGAGCAGTAATTCTCCTACCTATTTCAATTGACTTAGGATAATGCGTGATGATCTGACTTTCGATCCTATCCTTTAGCGGCGTAACAATGCTACCACGATTGGTATAATCTTCTGGGTTTGCTGTAAAAACAAATTGGATATCCAATGGCAATCTCAATTTGAAACCACGAATTTGAATGTCGCCTTCCTGCAGGATATTGAACAAGGCAACCTGAATTCTGGCTTGTAAATCCGGTAATTCATTGATCACGAAAATAGAGCGGTGAGACCTTGGCACCAATCCGTAGTGGATTACTCGCTCATCATTATAACTCAATTTCATTGTGGCTGCCTTGATCGGGTCAACATCACCAATCAAATCGGCCACAGATACATCAGGCGTTGCCAACTTCTCCGTGTAGCGATCATTTCTATGCCACCAAATGATTGGGGTATCGTCCCCTTTTTCCTCGATTTTGTCTTTGGCATAAGTGCTCAAGGGAGCTAGCGGATCATCATTCAGCTCTGAACCGAAAACCACCGGAACATATTCATCCAGCAATTGAGTCATCATTCTGGCAATCCTCGTTTTGGCCTGTCCTCTCAGACCAAGTAAGTTAATGTTGTGCCGGGAAAGGATCGCCCGTTCAATATCAGGAATTACGGTATCCTCGTAACCCCAAATTCCTTCAAAAACATTCTCCTTTCGCTTGATCTTCAAGATCAAATTGTCGCGAAGTTCCTCTTTGATGGATTTGGATTGGTAGCCAGCAGCTTTGAGTTGGCCGAGGGTTTTTATCTGTGTGAGTTCCTGTGGTGTCAGTTTTTGGTAGTCCATATGGCTTAAAAGCGTTTCGTTCTGTTTCGTCTATAATCTTCAAAAATCAGGTCGCCGAGCCCTTTCAGGCTGCTGTAGTAGGCATTCCCGTTATTTACTTTGGTAAATTCCTTTACAAATTCCTTCAAATACGGATCTGAAGCGATCATAAAGGTAGTCACCGGTATTTTCAATTTTCGGCATTGTGCAGCCAGCTTCAGCGTTTCGCTGAGGATCTTGCTGTCTATCCCAAAAGCATTTTTGTAGTACTTGATTCCCACTTTCAGGCAAGTCGGTTTCCCATCCGTGATCATGAAAATCTGTTTGTTTGGATTCTTCCTTCTTCGCAGTAAATCCATCGCCAGTTCAAGCCCAGCAACTGTATTCGTATGATAAGGCCCAACTTGCAGGTAAGGCAAATCTTTGATTTCTATCTGCCAGGCATCATTTCCGAATACTATAATATCGAGTGTGTCCTTAGGGTAGCGGGTTTTGATGAGTTCTGCCAAAGCCATGGCAACTTTCTTCGCGGGTGTAATTCTATCTTCTCCATAGAGAATCATGGAATGCGAAATATCAATCATCAGCACAGTGGAAGTTTGGGATCTGAACTCATTTTCCACCACTTCCAGATCATCTTCAGTCAATAGGTAATCTCCTCCAAATCCATGATTTGCCTGGGCATTACGCAAGGAATCTGTCAAAGCAATCTGATCCAGATTATCTCCAAATTCATAAGCCCGTCGGTCGGTTCCCCGCTCTTCTCCCTGTCCGGAATGAGTGGTTTTATGCTGGCCCGATTTTCCTCTTTTCAGTTTGCCGAAAATCTCTTCTAAAGCTGATTTTCTGATAGTCTGTTCCGCTTTACCGGTGATTTTAAATTCTCCTTTTTGGTTTTCCTCGGTCAGATATCCTTTTGATTTCAAATCCTCGATAAAGTCCCCGATGCCATAGTTGGGATCGGTCATTCCATAGCGATTGTCCAGATTGGTCAGCCAACTCAATGCTTCAGCTACATCACCGCCGGTCATGGTGACGAGTTGCAAAAATATATTCAGCAGATTCTCGAACGAATTCTTCTCAGGATCCTGAGTGGGTACGAACTGAGTAAATCGAAATCCTTTCATTTTGTAGATATTAGAAGCAAGATTCAAGACACAAGACTTTGTCAACGATCTTGGTGAAGTAAAGTACATAGAGAAAAGGCCTGGTTCAACTTATAGTCATCCTTTACGCTCCAACCAGGGACATAACAAGAAGACAGGTGTGGTAGTTTAATAATCGGGGGAAAAAGGCAAAAAAGATGAAATCGAGCTTGAAAAGCAGAAAAATAATCTCAGGGTTTGAAAAATTCTTTTGGCGTCATAACTGGAATTTCGCCGTTTGCATAGTTAAAGTCTTTTTTAACCCGTGTGATTAAAAAATCCATTTTATTGTCGACAGCGGTAAAATATTGAAGCCCATCCTCTTTGTCTTTAAAATCTGAATTCATAGCATTTAAAAATGCTTCTTTCCCCCCTGAAATCACTCGACAAAACTCCATAAACTGCAGCAATTTTTCCTTCGCATCAACTAGTTTGTACCGGTCAATTGACATGTAAATCAGCAGACCTAAAGAAACTTCAGAAATAAAAAGTTGGGCTTCTCCTTCAGCTAACAGAGAAAGAAATGGCTTAGAGTCCTCAACAAATGGCTCCCGGTTTGCCACCAAATCGAGTGCAACATTCGAATCCAAAAATATCCTATACATACTTTTTATTTCGGTGTTCCCGGATTAATTCTTTGTCAGACTTTTCAAGGGCTTTGATTGGAGCCTCTCTTTTTAATCTTTCTAAAAATCGTGCAGCAGCAAACTGTTCCGGGGTTTTCTCTACTTCCGGATTTTCCTTTTCAAAAATCTACTCAAACATTTTTGAAAGCGATATACCCCTACTGGCAGCTTTAAGCTTGGCTTTCTCTACAATTTCCTTTTCTACAGTGAGCGTGAGTTTGGTTTTCATGATTACACGTGTTATGGTTAAATATACGTGTGTTTTATGGAAATAAGTTCCACAATGGTTTAAGATTCTTCCTTAAAACCAAACTCCCCTATCTTTACCCCATGACTCCCGCAGAGAATAATGCCTCCATCATCAAATCCACTGCCAAGCGGCTGAAGTCTAACAAAACCACGGGGGGCGCCAAAACGATGGATTCAAAATAGAAAATAATCTAAGCGCCAATGGGCGAGTGAAAACCCTCCAAATAT
Organism: Algoriphagus sp. TR-M9; assembly: GCF_027594545.1. Taxonomy (NCBI): domain Bacteria; kingdom Pseudomonadati; phylum Bacteroidota; class Cytophagia; order Cytophagales; family Cyclobacteriaceae; genus Algoriphagus; species Algoriphagus halophytocola. The sequence goes on from NZ_CP115160.1 coordinate 4,438,400, forward strand.
TCAATCCATTAACTATCGCTTTGGAGGATAAATCTTAACAAGAATTGGTTTATTGAACAAAACTTCATTATTATGAATCATCTCTGGCTCGGGAATCATGTTTTCCAATTCACTTTCCAGATTGTTTTGTAGCTCTTTTTTAGGTATAGTGATCATCTCGCAGATGACTGGAAAAACATGCATTCCATCTGGAATATTACTCAACTTAGCTTCTAAAATGTAACTACTTAATTTTTGATTGAGCTCCTCATTACGTTGAACTACTATAAGCGGTGTTTCTTTAGAAAATTCAGCTTCAATGACCTTGTTCTCTTTTAAGGTCAATTTTAAGTAGTAACCCAAATATTGATTAGTATTCTTTTCCCAGTCATCAAAGATTAGCGGATACCAACTGACATGTCTCTGGACAAGACTTCTAAAATCAGTTTCACTCTTTTGATCTTGCGCATATATGTTTGAAAACAGCATCAGGCAAATAATAAGGAAGAATGATTTTATCTTTTTCATGGGTTTATAATTTTTTTATGGTCACATGGAATCTTCGCATGAATTATAATCATCCCTCTGTGTGTCGCTTCGGGTCATGCTTGATTTCATAATATTTAGTTGCATTTAGTCCCTTTTGAACCTGATCTGTATTGTTGATTATTTGAGTAGAAGATAAATCATCCAAATCAGTAGATTGCGAGTTTAATTCCATCGACAAATAGTTTTGGGGCTTCCTGATCATTGTTATACCCTCTCAGCTAATGGGCTGAACCAAGTAGTTCATTCACAATCGGTCTTTCTATCCTAATTTTTTCTTGACCGATATATTTACGTCCGCCAATCAAAAAACCAAGCTCTTCATCTAAGTTGTCAGTTCTTTCATTTTTATCATTCCAAATTAGAAACACCGGATAAACAATGCGCCAAGGCTCATTAAACTCTATCCCCTTTTCAACTAAAATTGCCTCTATTCGTTCTTCTGATAGCTTCTTTCGTCTTTTAATATTTTCCGGCGTATTTTCCGAAAAGGAAACCCTCACTTTTTCACCATAATAGACTTCGAATGAAAATGCTATATATTTTTTCTCATCAAGATCCTTCGGGTGATGTAATACAATAGGTTGTAAACTTTTTCGCAACTGCATAAAATCGTTCTCCTGTTTATTAGAAGTTGATTGTGCAGTCGTAACAATTGGAACAGCAAACAAAACAAGGAATACTAAAATCATCTTTTTTCATAGGTATTTCAATTACATTTTGTTCCCTTTAGCCCCGATCTGTGTTGCAAGTTTGTATTTATTATTTCCTGTTGTTCAGTAATCGACAGGCTATCCCAAGAGCTTGTTTTGTGGAGTCCACCCCAAGATAGGTCCAAGGCGTCAGCTTCACTTATATTATATCTCTCAGTCAAAGATTCGGATAGTCTATCCAGATATTCATAATGTTCTTTTGTAACCACAGCATTTTCCCAATCCATCTCCAGAGGCTGATTATCAAAGGTGGTTTTCTCTGCCAATTCCCCTTCCATGAAAGTCCGGATCAGCTGAAGCTCATCTTGGGAGATCTTCAGATCCTGTTCCTTCGTACAGGAAAAAACTATCGTGGTAAATAGCAAGGCCGAAAATAATCGACCAAGCGATTTATTCAGATAAATGCATTTGGGGGAGTAAAATTGGTTTTCATAGAATTTGATTGGCTAAATGTCTAAAAACTTCTTTAGTTTATTGATTTGCAGGGATAAATCAAAATCTGAAATTGTAATTTTCAATAATCCACTTTAAAAAAAACTGATAATTATAAGTCCTGTATCTTTACCCCATCACTCCCGCTGAGAAAAACGCTTTTCTGATCAAATCCACCGCTAAGCGGCTGAAGTCTAACAAAGCCATGGGGGGTGCCAAAACGATGGATAGCCCAAGCTAGCGAACATCCCCAAAATTTTTAGACTGAATGTTCCTCAAGCCAAATATTAATGGTCAGACCTTACCTTATTTAGCTGGTACAAAATCTACATGAATTGCAGTGTCTTGATCTAATTTGATTTTCAGAGGGTAGTCGATTGAGGAAAGATTCTTGAGTGTCTGAGGAAAATAGCCTAGCTTAGCGATGGATAAAGCATAATCATTTATACCTCCCTTATAATTAATAAAAATTAATCCTTTGCGCATAACTATTTTATCTAACCAAAAAGAAATTCCCTTATTTAATAATTCGAGAACTATTTTCGCTATACATGAATAACAAAATCCTTTTTTTTAGAAAAAAACACGAAAAATAATAAAACATACTTATTCTATATAAAAATATTCCCTCAATCCAACCTACTTTCTGGATATCTAATACTAGAGAATCCGGAACGGGATAATAAAGCAGTATAGATGAAATAGTATGGTCAGTTTTTCCAAACTCAACAATAAATTTTTCTCCATTTTTCGCCGAATATAAGCCTTTCCAACTCGATCCCTCCATTTTTTCTCCATCTTTGTAAAAAAACAAACTGAACCGAAGAGTCTGACTTTAGCCCTACACTTGAACCTGTAACTTCTCCAACAGTATATAACTTTTCATAAGAATCATAATAAAGGTTGCACAAAACCAAACATAATAACCTCAATACAAACCCTAAAATTAATTTTTGCTTATCACTCATATTCTGCCTCATTCTTAATCCCTGTATTACGGTGTTTCTCATAATATTCATCTAAGAATGAAATTATAGGAAGGATTTCACCTTAAATGCGCAGATTCTTAAAGTTCTAATTCTTAAATATATTATCATATAGCCCAAATAATTCCATCCTCTTTCTTTTGAACTGTGTAAGTTTTGGAGGAGGTTCTTTCCACCCGTCCAAAGGGACCACAATTCTTATAGAATCTGGAATTGGGTAATAAAATAATGCTTTTGACAATTCCACTTTATCCTTTGCAAATTCGACAATATACCTATCACCTCTTTTAATTTTATAATCTCCAATTCCGGTTCCCCCTTCATATACATGCCCTTTATATTTGAAGGTAAATTTGGCAACAGTTCCTGATTTTAGCCCAGTTTTCATCCTCTCTACAGTTCCAATAGTATATAATTTCTCATAACAATTATAGTAGATGTTCCAAAAGATGATACCAATAATACAAACTACAACCACAGTAAAAAGCTCTTTTCTATTACTCATCTTTAACCCCTTCCTTTATTCCTGTTCATAAAGTGTTTCTTAAATTATTATTAAACCTATAGAGGTGACCAGTTAATATCATATCAAGTCAGCAATGTAGATTTTCTCCTTACTGACCATTCTGGTGATCAAATTATGGAAGATCGTCTCCTTGTTCTGTGAGCGGTTGATTCTGTAGGAAAACTCACATAGGTAGCGGTCAATGTGCCTTTTGCTTACCCAGGAAAACGTTGTCCTTAACCACGATTTCAGCTGATGGATCATGGTATGAATAGTTTTAAAATTTAACCCCAATTCACTGGGGACTTGTTTGATGGCAAAGTCCTTTTTGATAGTACGATATCCTTTCCACTCGTCTGTCTGAACTTGGGCATTTCTGTCGATGTGGCTCTCAAAGATGGGACGCAGCGATTTGGCCGAAAAATCCTTGATCTGTAATGCATAAAACCGTTTGACTTTTCCATCCCCAGTAAGTTCTACCGCGCATACCACCTTCTTTTTCTTGCCCCCATAGCTTCTACCTGTATGTCCAGCCTCCTGGCCCCCTACGACGAATTCATCCACATGAACTTCTCCCTTCATGGGATGATTTCCGCTCGATTTCATGGCCTCACGCACCTTGTGCATGAAACTCATGGCTGTTTTACGATTAATCTCATACCGCTTGGCCATATACATCGCAGAGAGACTTTTGGTACTTGTGCTCATCTCAAAGCAGATATAAAAGGCCTTTACAAGACCAAATTTGACTTTATGGAAAAGGGTGCCTGCGCCAGCACTTTCTGTATCGCTACATTTATTGCAGGTACGAGCGTAATCTTTCCGGGTTTGACTGCCAAGGTGGCCACACTTCCGGCACGTAAACCCGTCTTTCCACTTGAGTTCCGCCAAATACTTTTTACAGTCTAGTTCGCTTTGGAACCTTTTACTAAACTCTATAAGTCCTTGCCCTTTAAAAATATCCATTATCTGCTTGTTTGAAAGCATAAATATATGAAATTAAACGGTCACCTCTATAAACCTATTATAAAAATTTAGCTGGTACAAAATCTACATGAATTGTAGTGTCTTGATCTAATTTGATTTCCAGAGGGTAGTCGATTGAGGAAAGATTCTTGAGTGTCTGAGGAAAATAGCCTAGCTTAGCGATGTATAAAGCATAGTCATTTATATCTCCCTTATAATTAATAGAAAATTTTCCTTTAGCATCAGATATTTTTCCTGATACATAATGATCTTTATAAAGTAGAGAATCTTTATGCTTTAATAATAACGTTACCTGATCAATTGAGTTATTATTCTTTGCATCAACAATACTCCCTGATAAAGTACCATTATAATATTTAGAACTACAGGAAAGTATATTTGTGATTAATATGAAAATAATAATTGTTTTAACAGCCTGCATCATCCCCTTTTTTATTTGATCCGCCAATTTGTTCAACATTAATAACGTTTAATATTCTAGACCTATCTGAGGAATTTAGAAAGTTTTCAACAAACCATGGACTTATTGTATAGTTTCCGCTTCCATTTGAATCATAATGAGTAAGTCCGCCCCAAGAAAGATCTTTGCAATATTGCATTGAGATATTTAACCCTTTTAGTTGACTATAGTCGTATAAGCCTTTGGCGATCTGATCTGCAAAATTTGATGCTATTAATGCATGCCCTTGGTTCGGAACTAATTCTTGTACTATACTAAACCAATTATTACCCATAAGTTTAGATTTTTCCTCAACTGTTAAAGTTAAATTTTGTACTGTTACAAAGTAGGCATGAACTGCTTCATGCAATATAGTTCGAACTATAGATAAGTTTGTGGCATTTGACAGATTTGTATTGCTTATTGTAGTTGTTACTCCGTTATTATAAAACGGACTTGTAGATGCGTTTGATAATCCGGTATTTCCACTTTTTAATGTCCAATTGAACCCTCCACTTTGTTGTGAAAAGCTTGATACAATTGTTCCCGGTCCACTATCAAGAGTTGTTAATTCAATCAAAATATTATTAATGCAAGAATCTAATTGTTTGCTTTCAATTTCAAAAACTTTGTGGTAATTTCTACCCCCAATTATCCCTTCATTTCCACAAACCTTTACCTCCTGCCTGCTAACCTCTCTCCAATCAGAACAAGTATATAATGTCCCACCTATCCAATAACAATCTTTTTCTAGATACCTAATGGTTACAGTTTCACATTCCACTGGCATATAAGCTTTTGGATCAGATAATGCCAGTCTTTTAAAATGCAAATCCCCGGGCTGGAACTCCTTATTAAAACTCATATACAGATAAGCCTCCAAAGATGTTTTATCCGGTACGGAAGTCAATTCAGTAAAGCTGAATTCCTCTCTGATCTCTTCCGTATCCAAAGTCATAAAGGAATATTCCCCGATTTTTGAACGGGGTACCAAGAGCCGGGTTTCCACCTCTTGGTATTTCGATACAAAGCCGTTCAATGGGTAATGGAGAGGTATTTCATAATGTTCTTTTGTAACCACAGCATTTTCCCAATCCATCTCCAGAGGCTGATTATCAAAGGTGGTTTTCTCTGCCAATTCCCCTTCCATGAAAGTCCGGATCAGCTGAAGCTCATCTTGGGAGATCTTCAGATCCTGTTCCTTCGTACAGGAAAAAACTATCGTGGTAAATAGCAAGGGCGAAAATAATCGACCAAGCGATTTATTCAGATAAATGCATTTGGGGGAGTAAAATTGTTTTTCATAAAATTTGATTGGTTAATTGTCTAAAACTTCTTTAGTTTATTGATTTCCAGGGATAAATCAAAATCTGAAATTGTAATTTTCCATAATCCACTTTAAAAAAAACTGATAATTATAAGTCCTGTATCTTTACCCCATGAATCCTGCCGAGAAAAATGCATCCATCCTCAAATCCACGGCCAAGCGGCTGGGATTTGACTTTTGTGGGATAGCGAAAGCAGGATTTCTGGAAGAGGAAGCTCCCAAATTAGAAGAATGGCTGAACCGGAATTACAACGGGCAAATGGGCTATTTGGCCAATCATTTTGACAAGCGCCTTGATCCTACCAAACTCGTGGAAGGTGCCAAAACAGTGGTGTCGTTAATTTACAATTATTACCCCGAACAGAAACTTCCCGAAGCCCCAGATTCCATTAAACTCGCCAAATACGCCTATGGAGAGGATTATCATTTTGTGATCCGGGAGAAGCTTAATGAGTTTCTTGAAATCCTCAGAGAAGAAATTGGAGAAATTGACGGTCGAGGCTTTGTCGATTCCGCACCTGTCATGGAGCGGCAGTGGGCACAAAAAGCAGGTTTGGGTTGGCTTGGGAAAAATAGTCTGCTGCTGAATAGGGAAATGGGAAGTTTCTTTTTTCTGGCAGAATTGATCATTAACTTGGAAGTGACACCGGACATTCCATTGGCAAAAGATTACTGTGGCACTTGCACAGCCTGCATCGATGCTTGTCCTACGGATGCCATTGTGGATAATGGTGTGATCGACGGGTCCCGCTGCATTTCTTATCTGACGATTGAGCTGAAAGATGCCATCCCTAGTGAGTTTAAAGGCAAAATGGAAAACTGGGCTTTTGGATGTGATATCTGTCAGGACGTCTGCCCTTGGAATAGATTTTCCAAACCCCACCAAGAACCCAGGTTTCAACCACATCCTGAACTAGCGGGATTTTCCAATAGGGACTGGGAGGAAATCACCGAGGAAACTTTCCGAAAGGTTTTCAAAAAATCAGCAGTAAAGCGCACTAAACTTGCTGGACTGAAAAGAAATGTCGATTTTCTGAAATCAGAATAACCACATCAGAGATCTTATGAGTCCTAAAGCTCCAAATCTTAAATCAGTACAGCGGCTTTTCAAGCCCAAGAGAAAGAAAAGAAAGAATATCAAGGTGGGTTTGGCTCCTGGGACACTTGTTTATACGGGCGAAAAGGAGCTGCAGCAAGTGAATATCAACCTCATCACCTATGATGATTTTGAGTTGCTGGAAGAATCCATTCAGCTTAGTGAGTTGGAGCAACGAGTGAGTGAGAAGAAAAGGGTGCTTTGGATAGATGTAGTGGGGCTACATGATGTGGATATACTGGAGAAGATAGGTTTGCTGTTTAATATCCATAAATTGACGATGGAGGACATTCTGAATGTGGATCAGCGACCGAAATTAGAGGCATTTGATGACTATATTTTTGCTGCTCTCAAGATGATCCAGTGCCAAAGCCCAGAATCCCCTATAGATGATGAGCAGATCAGCTTTGTCTTAAAAGATGGGATTCTGCTGACCTTTCAGGAGAAAAAGGGAGATGTATTTCAGTCCGTTCGAAATCGACTGGCAGATCAAAAACGTGCAATCAGGCAGCGCAAGGCGGATTATTTGCTTTACGCTCTGCTGGATGCGGTGATCGATAATTACTTTATCGTCATGGAAAACGTAGGTGAGCGCATAGAGAATCTGGAATCCCAAGCCATGCTCGCACCGGATAACCAAACACTGAATGCGCTTTATGTACAAAGAAGAGAGATGATGGATCTCCGCCGGACAGTCTATCCACTTCGTGAAGTAATCGGATCTTTTGACAAATACGCGGATGACAAAATCAGCGCGGAAACCAGGCCTTTTATCCGGGATTTGTATGAAAATACTATCCAGGTAATTGAAACTATGGAAGTCTTCCGTGATATGTCATCGGGTGTGCTGGATCTATATATGAATAGCCTATCGAACCGCATGAATAACATCATGAAGGTGCTGACCATCATCTCCACAATCTTTATTCCACTGAGTTTTGTGGCGGGGGTGTATGGGATGAACTTTGACCATATGCCCGAACTGCATTTTAGGTATGGGTATTTTTATGTGATCGGGGGAATGGCTCTAGCAGTGCTGGGAATGCTCTATTTTTTCAGGAGAAAGGACTGGATCTAAATTTATTTTAACTTTAAAATCGTTTCCTTTCTTCCATTTTGAAGCAGCATTGTTTCTTCATCAAAGTCGTAATATCTCACTTGATCCAGAAGATCTAAAAATCTGGATTCAAAGTTCATGTTTTGACAGGCCATTCGTGTTGCACTGACTTTAGAAAAGCGAATTGCTTTATCCTTATCAATCTCGTATTCTCCGGTAATACGATTACAGCCACCACTGCCATTGATTAAGCTATTTTCTGAATTGAATATCAAATGTGCATCATTGGGTGATCCTGAAGTCTGGACTGGTGTGCCCATCATTTCGACCAGCGTAAGGTGTTTTCCATACCAGTTTTTATTCGGAAAAGTATCTGAGCTACAGCTGGCCAAAGTGAAAATAGAAAGGATGATCAGTAATTTTCTCATAGTTGCTTGGTTTTGCGTTCCTGCTTTTGTTCCAGCAGTAAACTGCCAAATCCAGTACAAAGACCCTGCTAGAAAGTTTACCCAAATGCTTTCAGGCTGATGTCCAGACTTTTCACAGAGTGTGTCAAAGCGCCCATTGAAATAAAATCCATGCCGCATTCGGCTACATCTACCAGCGTTTCCTCAGTTATTCCCCCGGATGCTTCAGTTTTGAATTTGGTGCCGATCATTTCTACTGCTTTTCGCATGGTATCATAGTCCATATTGTCCAGCATGATAAAATCTATTCCTCCTACTGCTAGCACTTCTGCTACTTCATCCAGATTTCTGGTTTCCACTTCTATCTTCAGATCCAGCTTATTGGCTGCCAGATAGGCCTTGCAGTTTTCTATAGCCGGTCGTATGCCACCGGCAAAATCCACGTGATTGTCCTTCAGCATCACCATATCATATAGTGCAAAGCGGTGATTTACACCTCCTCCGATGAGTACCGCCCATTTTTCCATCATCCGGAAATTAGGAGTAGTCTTCCGTGTGTCCATGAGTCTGGCTTTGGTATGGAGGATTTTCTGCGTGTATTGATGTGTTAGAGTGGCGATTCCGCTCATGCGCTGCATGCAGTTCAGCACTAGCCTTTCCGAAGAAAGTATGGATGCAGAGGCTCCTTTGACGATTAGACCTATATCTCCGTAGCTTACCCGATCACCGTCTTTTACCAGGAGATCTACCTGAAGATCAGGATCAAAAGTTCGGAAAATCTGCTCCGCCAGCTCCACACCGGCGATGATTCCATTGTCTTTGATGAGCAGTTTGGCCTGGCCGGTTTTTCCTTTGGGAATAGAGGATAGTGATGAGAAATCACCGGGCCCGATATCTTCGGCAAGAGCAGCAGCTATGAAGGAAGAAATGGCTTCTTCGCTGAGGTAGGAAGGTTTCATGCCCAAAAATAGGCAATCCCAGCAGGTAAATTTCCTTTTTTAAGGAAATGCTTTAGCCTTTAACAAACTCCAGACTATAAACTCTGGATTCGGAATGCTGAGTGGAGACTTTGATAATGACTTTATATGGGCCGGCATCACTTTGATATTCACCTATATAAGAGCTCATGGCTGGATTAGAATCACTTCTGAACAGGATTTGAAATCCCCGCGAAGGATTTTTTCTGAAAAAATCCCTCAAGACTACCTCTGCTTGGCTTTTAGAATAATCCCCCTGCTGCCCGTTTACATTTAAAGATATGCTGGAATCAAAATAACTGGCCAGATCACTGCTGGAACTGCTTTCTATGGCCGTAATGATGGAGTCAATAGACTGCGGAGCCACCCAATCAACCGAGGGAGAATGGCTGAGTAAAAAGATTGAAAGTATTATGCCTAATGCCGCGTTCATCGCCCTTGCTAGGCAAATACTAAGCCAAAAAAGGAATTATAGGATGCATTTTAAAGTTTATGAATTGCACGCTTCCAAGTTTTGTCTTATCAGGATTTAGGGGCTACTTTGCTCAAGAAAATAATATATTTGCGGAATGGATAAGAAAGTACTTTTAATGATTTTGGATGGTTGGGGAATCGCTACCAACCCGAATGTTTCTGCTATAGATAAGGCTAAAACTCCTTTTGTCGACGGCCTTTTTACCAAGTATCCTCACTCCAAACTGGAGGCGTCAGGACTTGCTGTGGGGCTTCCTGCCGGACAAATGGGAAATTCTGAAGTAGGGCACATGAACATAGGTGCAGGAAGGGTGGTCTATCAGGATTTAGTAAAAATCAATCTGGCCGTAGAAAAAGGAGAATTGAATTCGCACCCTGTGCTAGTAGAAGCTTTTGCCAAAGCCAAAGCTGGGGGAAAGAAAGTTCATTTCATGGGATTGCTTTCCGATGGAGGAGTTCATGCCCATATCACGCACCTGAAGGGACTTTGTGATGCGGCTAAAGCGAATGGACTGGAAGATGTCTTTATCCATGCATTTACCGATGGAAGAGATACTGATCCCAAAGGCGGAATAGGCTATCTTGAAGACCTCAATGAGCACTTGAAAAATTCCTCTGGTCAGGTAGCCTCGGTGGTGGGGAGATACTATGCCATGGACCGTGACAATCGCTGGGAGCGAGTGAAGCTAGCCTATGACGCGATGGTAAGAGGAGAAGGAGAAAAGTCAAAGGACATCATCGCAGCCATGCGAAAGTCTTATGAAAATAACGTTACAGATGAGTTTATCAGGCCTATCATCCATGTGGGTGCGGATAATAAACCTATAGCCACCATTGCAGAAGGAGATTTGGTGATTTGCTTCAATTTCCGGACTGACCGGGGCAGAGAAATCACCCAGGCACTCACGCAGAAGGATTTTGAGGACTTTAACATGAAAAAGCTGGATGTGGATTACATCACATTCACGAATTATGATGCGACTTTTAAAGGGGTAAAGGTGCTTTTTGAAAAGGATAACCTGAACAATACCCTTGGAGAGGTACTGGAGCGAGCAGGTAAAAAGCAGATTCGAATCGCGGAGACGGAAAAGTACCCGCATGTGACTTTCTTCTTTTCAGGAGGTAGAGAGACTGAGTTCGAGGGAGAAAGCAGGTTGCTTTGCCCATCTCCTAAAGTGGCTACCTATGACCTGAAACCAGAGATGAGCGCATTCGAAATTGCCTCTAAAATCAATGGAGAGCTCAAAAAGAAAAGTGCAGAATTCATCTGTCTAAATTTTGCCAATGCCGATATGGTGGGCCATACCGGAGATTTCGATGCAGCGGTCAAAGCCTGTGAAGCTGTAGATGCTTGTGCAGATAGTGTGATCACCACTGCGCTGGCAAACGAGTACACCGTAATTGTAATAGCAGATCATGGCAACAGTGACATGATGATCAATGAAGACGGCACACCGAATACTGCCCACACTACCAATTTGGTACCCTGTATCATGGTAGACAAAACTGATGTGCTTAAAGTTAAAGACGGTAAATTGGGTGATCTAGCTCCGACTATACTGAAGCTGATGGGCATAGCACAGCCGGAGGACATGACAGGAGATATCCTATTGACTGAATGATGCTACGCCTTTGTTCCTCTTTTATGTGGGTGATATGGGGTTTCGCATTGGGGCTTTCATCCTGTGCCGAGCCACCCAAAACTACCTTGGAGGAAAAGCCATATTTTGACCTAAAAGGATTTTTGGAGATCCAGATTGATGCTTTGGACGGTACAGAAGTGCGTAAGCTGTCCAAAATTCAGGATCAGGAGGAAACAGTAAATGTATCCTATGATCGGGAGGACTGGGAGGAAGAGTTTGAAGTGTTTACCCAAGCGGATATCAATAATCCATCTTCCGTAGATTCCTATCAGACTAGCGAATCAGCATCTAGTCTCAGTCATGAACTCAAGCCCAAAGCCAAGTCTAAAGTGAAGTATATAAAAGTTTACTTTGCAGGGGATAAGGTGGAGCGGATAGAACTGAGGATAGCAGAGGATAATCTCTTCTACGCTTCGGAAACCCTGGGGGAGCTAGTGATGAATACCTCTACCAATCTCATCGATCATTATTCTATAGAAACCACCCAGAAGATCTGGTTTCTGGATCCGAATAATATGAGCATAAAAGGAGATATAGAGCAATAAAATCTAAATAAAATAGGCATCCATTACGGATGCCTATTTTTTTATCTATCAAATAGCGGTGGCCTTTTGTCCTGCCAATCGCTGTTTTTCTGGATATAGTCTCCCATCAGTACCAGTTTTTCTTCATCGAAAAGATTTGCAAGTAAAGTGATGGAAGTGGGGCTACCATTTTCATTAAATCCATTAGGCAGGCATAGTGCCGGATGTCCAGTAAGGTTGGTGATCTGCAGCTGTTGTCCACCATAGCTTGGCGTGACGATGATGTCAAAGTCCTTCATCAGTGCGTGCATTTCCTCGATCAGAACGGTACGCTGACGGGCTGCTTGCACATATTCTACAGCCGGAATGAAGCGTGCTGCCCGGAACAAGTTAGGCCAGGCATTTTTATGCTGTGCGACTAGCTGGTCATCCCATCCTAAGCGGGTGAGCTCATCAAAAGCTGCCGCACCCTCTACCATCAGCATGAGCTGAATGGCGCTTGGATTTACGGAGGTTTTTAAGGTTACCGGATGCAGCTCAATTCCCTGATTTCTCAATAGATCGAGTATTTCTTCATTGTTTTTGGAGCCTGCATCATCTCCTTTGAAAAATTCCTGGAAATAGCCCACTTTGAGCTTTTTCGGGTCTGATTTTGCAGAATAGTTGAATGCTGCCTGGATCGAGCTGGCATCCATGGGATCTGCCCCATTCAATACCGAAAGTATGATCCCATTGTCTAGTGCTGATCTGGAAATCGGCCCGATTTTATCCATAGACCAGCTCAATGCCATTGCTCCATTTTTGCTTACCCGGCCGTAGGTAGGGCGAAGCCCAGTCACTCCATTTCTGGTGGAGGGAGATACGATGGACCCTAGCGTTTCAGTGCCTATGGCAAAAGGAACTAATCCTGCACTGACTGCCGAAGCAGAGCCGGCTGAAGAACCACTAGACCCTTGTGTAAGGTTCCAAGGGTTTTTGGTGACTCCACCATACCATACATCACCCATCGCCAGAGCTCCTAGCGTGAATTTTCCGACCAGCACTCCTCCAGCCTCATCTAGTTTTTGTACCACGGTAGCCGTTTGATCAATTTCCTGATCCTTGAATGGCATAGCTCCCCAGGTGGTTTTGGTACCTTTGACAGCGAGCAGATCCTTGATTCCATAAGGTATTCCGTGAAGGGGCCCTCTGTATTCCCCCTGGGCAAGCTCTGCATCCATAGCTTTTGCCTTCGCTATAGCAGTTGCTTCCATCAGGGTGATGAGACACTGAAGGGTGTCTGAGTGGGTTTTTATTCTATCCAGATAAATTTTGGTTAGCCGTTCACTGCTCAGTTTTTTGGATTTTATGAGGCTGGCTAGTTGATGAATAGGCAAGTAGGCGATATCGGCTTCTCTTTCTGGTAGGGCCACCTGCTCATCCATACCCCATTCAAGTGGGTTTTGGGTTTGGTCAGGTGTGAACCCTTTAGGTAAGGGGTTGAAAACAAGTGCCGGGGAGACGGAGTTATCAAGGGTATACTCCCTCAGCGACTCATAGCGATTGCGTTGATTGTTTAGTGTGCCTATCATGCTGTCTTTTTCCGCTGGAGAAAAAGAGAGCCCGATCAGGTCTGCGGCATGATCAACGGCAGAAGGGGTGATTTCTCCCATTTTTTTGCCGAAGGTGAAGCCTAGTGCCAGACAGGTGGCTGCGCCTAAAAGCATAAAAAGGCGAGGACTAACTGTGTTTTTTGATTCCATTGAATAGTTTTGTGTTGGTGGTAGCTTGAAATTGATCTTGTAATTTCTACTACCTAAGATAAATAACCTTATGGACCCAAAGTCTCCTTTTCCAGTTTTTCCTATGCATTTTCGTGGAATTCTCCTTCTTGCGGGGATGTACACCTTAGCTTGGTCTGCGATATTTAATCTGATGGATCAGTCCATTTTACTATGGCTGGCCGATGGAAACGAGCAAGTGGCGGAGTTAAGCCTGCGCTACTATGGGGGATTTGGGGTGTTGGTAGGGCTGTTGATATTTTTCAGCGCATTTTATCCGATTAGCTGGGTCTACTTGATTTTAGCTGGAATCACAGGCAAAATCATTTTGGCAATCTGGTTTGCGCTTGGATACATTCCTGAGTTAGGCTGGAACAAGCGCACCGGCTTTCAATTGATTTTTAATGAAGTGCTCTGGATCATTCCACTGATCACCGTTTTTCTCAGGGGCTGTCAGGTAAAAAATTATCTGGCGAAAAACCCGGAACAATAAAAAAGGAAAGCTATGGTGGGCTTTCCTTTAGTAGGGTGACAAAAATGGCCTAATCAGGTCACCAAAATCAAGATTAACAAAATAATGATGATGGCACCTACAGAGATGTAAACTCCACCTCCGGCTCGCTTAGCTTCCTTTTTCATTTCCTTTAGTTCCATTCTCACATCTTTGATTTCCTCCTTGCTCATAGTGCTGAAATCCATTGCTTTGATTTCATCTATTCTCGCCTCGATTTCGGCGAGCTGTTCCGTTTGGGCTTCCGTAAGTTCAGTTTTCTCATTTTTACCCTTAGTATCATTGGCAGGTGCAGCGACCAATACTTGGGTGGAAATAAATAGTGCAAAAACAGCTAATAATTTTTTCATGGATTAATGGGTTATGGTCCGGTAAGCACCTTGTCCAAAATTGCCGCCAAAGCCTGTCGCTCCCTGTGGGGAATTGGAGGAATTTTGGCTCTCTCCTAGCCAAAAATTCGTAACTTACCCGACTAATTTACCAAAGATCTTTTACTGAAAATCATCCTGAAATGTCCCAAAAACAGCCCTGCAAGCTATTTTTACTTGATGCTATGGCGCTTATCTACAGAGCCCATTTTGCTTTCAGCAAAAACCCCAGAATAAATTCCAAAGGCTTGAATACAGGCGTCATGTTGGGCTTTACCAACACCCTGCTTGAGGTCATAGATAAGGAAAAACCTACCCATATTGGGGTGGCTTTTGATACCCACGCCCCCACTTTCAGACATGAGCAGTTTGAGGCATACAAGGCCAATCGTCAAGAGCAACCCGAAGATATAGGGATCGCCATACCTTGGGTGAAAGAAATAGTCAAAGCTTTCAATATTCCGATTTTGGAACTGGACGGCTACGAGGCAGATGATATCATTGGTACTTTGGCGAAACAAGCGGAGAAGGAAAACTTCACCGTCTACATGATGACACCGGACAAGGATTATGGCCAGTTGGTAGACGATCATATTTTCCTTTATAAACCGGCCTTTATGGGCAATGGAGTAGATATCATGGGGCCAAATGAGATCTGCGCCAAGTGGGATATTGAGCAGGTGGATCAGGTCCGGGATATTTTAGGACTGATGGGAGACGCAGTGGATAATATTCCGGGAATACCTGGCATAGGGCAAAAAACAGCTGTGAAACTGCTTAAGATTTATGGTACAGTGGAGGAATTGGTGAAGAATACTGCCGATCTGAAAGGAAAGCAAAAGGAGAATGTAGAAAACTTTGGGGCACAGGGAATCCTTTCGAAGGAACTTGCGACGATCAAGTGCGATGTGCCCATAGTTTATGTCAAAGAAGACCTGAAGTACGAGGGAATAGATGAGGAAAAGGTCCGTGCGATTTTTAGTGAATTGGAATTCAGAACACTGGCAGCCCGGGTTTTCAAGGGGTCTGATCAAAAGGGTGCAATTCAGAAAAATGAACAATTAGGCCTATTTGGAGAGGCTCAAGCACCAACTGCAGCGAAGGCAGGGGAATTGGATTTTGAGGAAGAGACTGTAAATGTGGAGATACCTAAAGCTCCAGAGACCATACATAGCAATGCACACCATTATCACAAAATCAAAAGTGACGCTGAGATCAAGGAGTTGGTAGGATACCTCATGCTCCAAAAGGAACTTTGCTTCGATACCGAAACCACCTCTGTGAATGCCATGGAAGCGGAATTGGTTGGGATTTCCTTTGCCTATGTCTCTGGGGAGGCATATTACATACCTTGCCCTGAAGACCGCAAGGAGACCATGAGGATTTTAGACTTGCTGAAACCGGTGTTTGCAAGTGAAGGAATAGTGAAAATCGGGCAGAATATTAAGTATGATATTCTGGTTTTGAAAAATTATGGGGTGGAAGTAACAGGCATTTTGTATGACACCATGCTGGCCCATTACCTGATCGATGCGGATGGGAAGCACTCCATGGACTGGCTGGCCAAGCAATACCTGAATTATGAGCCTGTTTCTATCACAGAGCTGATTGGGAAAAAAGGCAAGAATCAGGGGAATATGCGTGATGTGGATGAGGATAAAGTTACCGCTTATGCCTCTGAAGATGCGGATATTACCTTAAGATTGAAGGCCGAATTTGATCCGCTTTTGAAAGAAAACAAGCTGGAGAAGCTTTTTCATGAGGTAGAAAACCCTTTGATAGAAGTACTGGCCCAGATGGAGTTTGAAGGGGTGCGCATCGATATGGACAGCCTTGCGGACATGTCGGTTTCTCTGGAAAAAGAAAGTAAGGAAATCGAAAACAAAGTCTATGAAATGGCTGGTGTGCGCTTCAATCTGGCTTCGCCAAAGCAATTGGGTGAGGTGCTTTTTGATAAATTAAAGCTAGACCCCAAGGCCAAAAAAACAAAAACCGGTCAGTATGCCACGGGCGAGGAAGTGCTGAGCAAACTCGCCGCAGAGCATGAGATCATCCAAAATATCCTGGATTATAGGCAGATGGTCAAGTTGAAATCTACCTATGTAGATGCGCTGCCTACCATGATCAATTCCAAAACCGGAAGAATTCACACCACCTATAATCAGTTTGTGGCGGCTACAGGACGGCTTTCCTCGATCAATCCAAACCTTCAAAACATTCCTATTCGTACCGATAGAGGGCGTGAGATCCGTAAGGCCTTTGTACCTAGGGATGAAAACCACATTCTTTTGGCGGCAGATTATTCTCAGGTCGAGTTAAGGATTATGGCTTCTTTTTCAGGAGATGAGTCCATGATCGAGGCATTCAAAAACGGACGGGATATCCATGCCACCACAGCGGCAAAGATTTTCCAGGTGCCGCTAGAAGAAGTCACTTCAGATATGCGTAGAAAAGCCAAAACAGCGAATTTCGGAATTATTTACGGGATTTCCGCCTTTGGGCTATCTCAGAGGCTATCCATACCAAGGGGAGAAGCGAAAGAAATTATCGATGCATATTTCAAGGAATTTCCTGCGGTAAAAGAATACATGGATGGTGCCATAGAAAAGGCCAAAACAGATGAGTTCGTGGAGACTATTCTTGGTAGAAGAAGGTATCTGCGTGATATCAACAGCCGAAATGCCACCATGCGGGGCTTTGCTGAGCGAAATGCCATCAATGCACCCATTCAGGGATCAGCTGCTGATCTGATCAAAGTAGCTATGATCGACGTGTATCAATGGATGAAAAAGGAAAACCTCAAGTCCAAAATGATCCTACAGGTTCATGATGAATTGGTTTTTGATGCGCACAAGGACGAAGTGGAAATTCTAAAAGCCAATGTCCCTGGCCTGATGTCCAACGCCATCAAAATGGCTGTTCCGGTAGAGGTAGAAGTGGGGACTGGAACGGATTGGTTGCAGGCGCACTAGGTGGTATCTAGACGTTAGACATAATATCAAGTACTTCAGTACTCGGCGTTCGGTGTTCATCATTTGAAATTGTAAGATTGAAAAAATTTGAAAGAAATAAATCCTCCTAGTCCACTAATTAAAGGGGGAGTTGCAAAACCTGAACTTCACAACTTGATTCAACCTCCGAGGATCAGCAAGGCTCGTAAATCAAAAAGCTTAATTCATACTTCTAAATGGCCAAAATAAAAACCACCTTCTTTTGTCAGAACTGCGGAGCTCAAAGTCCAAAATGGATAGGCAAATGCCCCGCCTGTGGAGAATGGAATACCTATGTGGAAGAAGTAGTTCAAAAGGAGGAATCCGGTAAAGGATCTTGGAAGACGGCTTCATCTGGAACCAAAAAAACCAGCACTCCAAAGAAAATCCAAGAGGTCAATTACGAGGAAATGCCACGCTATATCACCGCAGACGTAGAGCTCGACCGGGTTTTGGGCGGAGGAATAGTGCCTGGGTCTCTGGTACTAATCGGAGGTGAACCGGGAATAGGCAAATCAACTTTGATGCTTCAGATAGCCCTGATCCTAAAAGGCAAAAAGATACTCTATGTCTCAGGTGAAGAAAGCGAAGCGCAAATCAAGATGAGGGCAGACCGGATGGATGCTAAAAATCCGGACTGCTATGTACTCTCTGAAACAAATACTCAGCATATTTTTCAGCAAATAGAAGTTCTGAAGCCTGATTTGCTGGTGATTGACTCCATTCAGACCTTGCACTCTCAGCATGTAGAATCTGCTGCTGGTTCGGTGTCGCAGGTTCGGGAGTGCACGGCCGAGTTAATGAAATTTGCCAAAGAAACCGGAACCCCTGTTTTCCTGATCGGTCATATCACCAAAGACGGTTCCATCGCCGGACCTAAGGTTTTGGAACACATGGTAGATACTGTATTGCAGTTTGAGGGAGATAGGCATTTGACTTATAGGATTTTAAGAACCTCCAAAAACCGGTTTGGATCTACGCACGAGCTGGGAATCTATGAAATGCGAACAGAAGGGCTGCGGCCGGTTTCCAACCCCTCTGAAATACTACTTACCCAGCGGGAAGAAGTATTAAACGGCGTAGCGATTGGCGCTATGGTGGAAGGCAATCGCCCTCTGCTGATAGAAATACAGTCATTGGTAAGCCCGGCCACCTATGGGACTCCGCAGCGGAGCAGCACCGGACATGATGCCAAGCGTCTTAATATGTTGTTGGCTGTTTTAGAAAAGCGTGGCGGAATGCGGCTGGGGCAGCAGGATGTGTTTTTAAATGTAGCCGGCGGACTGCGGGTGGATGATCCGGGCTTGGATTTGGCAGTTTGCGCCAGCTTGATCTCCAGCTACGAGGATACGCCGGTTTCGGAGGAGATTTGCTTCGCTGGAGAGGTGGGCCTGGGCGGAGAAATCCGGGCCGTACATCGTATCGAAAACCGAATAGCAGAAGCTGCTAAATTGGGCTTTAAAAAAATCGTAGTTTCCAAATATGCGGTCAAAGGGCTAGACCTGAAGAAATTTCAAATTGAGGTCTTGGCTTTCAGTAAATTAGATGAAATGTATGCTAAGATTTTTTGAGAAAGGGATAGCTTACATTTCGATTTTGGCGTAGCCGAAATTCACCGAAAAATCAACACACCAAATTAATACATACTGGTATTTGACTAAATCCACATTCTCTGGAAGATCATATTCGTAATCTCCTTCCAGGCCTTTCAAAGCGCCTAGGGAAATAAATTCAGTGGCTTGGGTATCAGTGGCCAAATATACTTCCAAGAGCGGGCCGTCATCTGATTTGAAATCCGTGAAGGAAAGGATTTTGGTGCTGGTGTCGGCTTTGGCTTTACCAGAGGTGGGATGAGCATCTGCTATAAACTCCCCCATGTACATGCTGGTATTTTCTTCCTGCATTTCTGAAGACATTTCCATATCATCCATGTCCATAGGGAGATCCATGTCTTCATTTTTCATGCATGATGAAAGTGCTGCCAGAGAAAACAGGAGAAGTAAGAGCTTGATATTCATAGTTTTATTTGTTTTTCTTTCTCCCAAATAAGGTACTAAATAAAAAGCACTATCGCTTTTAGAAAACGCATTTATATTGATGATGATTAGGTGAAATGTTTTCTAAATGATTGGTATCCAGGGTTGATTTTGCCTTAATGAATCCAAAAAGATTATCTTGAATAGCAAAATCAAATGATAGGCAATGCGCAACCAACTTTTTAAGTCCAGTTATAAAGATCCTAATATTACGTACAGAGGGTTAAGTCCTTCTAGATTGGACAATCTCACCGATGCTGTATTTGGAATTGCGGTAACGCTTTTGATATTCAATGTCTCCAGCCCGGACTCTTTGCAGGATCTTATAGTTTTCACCAAAACCCTTCCTGCTTTTTTGATCAGTATTGGGTTTTTGATCGTAATCTGGCAGGAGCATGTACGGTTTTCTGAAATTTATACACTCAGGGGTTCTTGGTTGATTTTCCTGAACTCACTCTTTATCGCTCTGATTATTTTCTATGTGTACCCATTGCGATTTTTGACACTTTTTTTGACCAATCTGATCTTTGGGGCTGAGCTTTCTTTGCAGATTTCGCCAATTGAAATTCCCGATTTGATGATTTACTATGGTGGGGTAGCCTTTGCTTTATATTTCGTGGTTTTTTGGTTCTATTATTTTGCCTTAAACAATCGGGAATCTTTAGGCTTAAGTAACTACGAAGTCTTTCATACCAAATATCAGCGCTTGAGAATTGTAATCATGTTCACAGTTCCCTTAATTTCAATCCTGTTAGTTTGGCTGATCCGTTCATACTCTATTACCTGGGCGTCTTTCTTGGGAGGGATGGTTTATGGATTGTACACACCGGCGATTATGCTGTGGGTGAAATCTTATAAAAAGGCGGCCAAAAGTATTAATTAGCAGTGGCGAGGGTACAGTTTTGACTGGCTAAGCAGGACAGCACCTGACGGTATCCCACGCTGTTTTGCCTTATCTTAAACCTTAGAATTGAATAAACCTATAGAAACCCTATTTCCATGCTTTTTCATCACCTTAAAATCTTATCCTTATTTCTAATCGGTTTTTTTGCCGTTTCATTTGCTCAGGCCCAAGAGATAAAGCAGGAATTCTGGCCGGATGGATCGCCTATTTCTCCTTGGTTTCATGACTATACCAAAGTGAAACTAGAAGACCTCGGTAAGCAATATCTGATCACAGCGCATGGAGTCATTGAAGATAGTACCAAGCTCCAAACGGAAAAAATTCAGCAGATAATAGATCAGGCGAGTGAAAATGGAGGTGGGGTGATCGTCATTCCCAAGGGGACTTTTCTCAGCGGGGCGCTATTCTTTAAGCCAAAAACTCACCTTCATCTCTCAGCAGGAGCAGTGCTCAAAGGTTCTGATGAGATTGAAAATTATCCCTTGATCCCATCCCGAATGGAAGGCCAAAATCTGGATTATTTTGCAGCACTGGTCAATGCCTATGGAGTGGATGGCTTTACCATTTCCGGCCATGGAACCATCAATGGCAATGGACTGAAGTTTTGGGAGGCATTTTGGCAGCGAAGAGCAGAAGACCCAAACTGTACCAATCTGGAAGTTTCCAGACCCAGACTGGTTTTTATTTGGAAAAGTAATGATGTACAGCTTCAAGATGTAAACCTGATCAATGCGGGTTTTTGGAGTAGCCATTATTACCAGTGTCAAAACATTAAAATTCTGGATTTGACCATTACTTCACCTCATGAACCGGTGAAGGCACCTAGCACTGATGCGATCGATTTGGATGTGGTATCCAATGTGCTGATCAAGGGCTGTTACCTCGCTGTAAATGATGACGCCATCGCGCTAAAAGGCGGTAAGGGACCTTGGGCTGATGAAGATCCCAACAATGGAGAAAATACCAATATCCTGATCGAAGACAGTGAATTTGGGTTTTGTCACGGTGCGCTTACCAATGGCAGCGAGTCTATCCACAATAAGAATGTAATCATGCGGAATATCAAAGTTCAGGATGCAGTCCGGCTACTCTGGCTGAAAATGCGTCCCGATACTCCACAGCATTATGAATACATTACCTTGGAAAATATCAGCGGGAAGGTTCGCAGTTTTATCTATGTCAAGCCTTGGACTCAGTTTTTTGATCTGAAGGGGAAAGAGGAAGTGCCTATCTCTACCTCTGAACATATCACCATGAGAAACATGGACGTGGAGTGCGAGATCTTTTTTGACGTGGCGATAACGGAACACGATAGACTTTCGGATTTCACCTTTGAAAACTTGATTATCCAGGCAAACAATGCGGATTTTAAGCCTGATTTTGTGGAGGGGTTTGAGGTGAAAAATGTGGAGGTGAATGGTAAAAAGTTGGATTGAGATTTAAAACTAAGGTTTCATCTTGATGGGCTTTGCTATAATTCATAAATAAGCTGATGAATAAATTTCATTTTAGAAATCACCGTTCTGCTGACTACAAATGGATAAGCATCCGGTACGCCCATGCTCCTGTTTAGGCTATTGATGGCAAAAGAGATCGGTGCCCAGCTTTCATATATTTTATTGAAATTCTGCTCGGTGTAAGGGTCAAATGAAAAAGTTCCTTGCAGAGATTTTTCATTTATTTTTGGACTTACCCCGATGCCATAATAATAGGCAGTCTCGGCCATATCCATGATGTGGAGGTAATGTGCCCAGGTTTCAGCCCAGTCTTCCCAGGGGTGCGCAGTAGCATATTGACTGATATATTGGTTTTGCCAATTTTGCTTTGGTCCATGCTGGTAGTAGGTCTGGAGAGCTTGGGAATAATCAGCCTGCTCATTTCCGAAAATTTCCCTATAATCATTCAAAGCACGCTGATTTTGTGCAATCAATTGATCCCAGTAGTAATGCCCAACTTCGTGCCTAAAATGCCCAATAAGTGTACGATACGGCTCGGACATTTGCTTTCTCATCTGTTCACGGTGGACAGAATCTGCTTCAGCAAGCAGGATGGTTATCACCCCGTTGGCATGGCCGGTCATGATCTTGTCATCACCCTGTCTGGAAAGAAAGTCAAAGCATAGCCCGCCTTCAGACATCTCTTCTTTAGGCGAAGCGGATAATTTGAAGCGGTTGAGCTGGTAAACCAAGCGATGTTTTGCCACCTCTAATTTTTGCCATTTTGGGAAATTCTCTGCATCTGAAAGGTCTGGTATAGTATTATTAAGTGCGCAAGCCTCACAAAATTCATTGCTTTCTTGGGCAGGCACCACCCAATTGCAAACCCCGTATTGGTGATTTGAGCAATGCTTGAAGGTTAAATTGCTATGGTCAGAAACCAGTTCAGGCTTGGCCGGATCAAAAGTCATTAAATTGATTTCTGTGGGATTATAACCTACTAAATGACCACAGTTTTCACAGGTATCATTTTCAAAAAACAAGGGATTTCCACAATTACCACATTCAAAAATTTTCATAGGTTGCTAGTCGTTTAGAAAGGAAAAGATAAATAGAAGATACAGCAGCTACAGAAAAGCTGCCAAAAACTTTTTATCCATGACCATATGTCTGAGGATTCGCTCCCGTACCAAAAGGCTAAGGAAGGATCAAAACATTATTTGTTTATTGGAAAATAACAGAACTATAATTTACACTAACTGTATTATATAAAATTTTATTTTTAAATTCCCTGTAAACAAAAACCTCAAATTTTTATGAAAAAGCTTGTAGCAGAATTTATTGGAACCTTCTGGCTGGTGCTGGGAGGTTGCGGAAGTGCCGTTTTGGCGGCAGGTTTCCCAGAACTGGGAATTGGTTTTGTAGGCGTCTCTTTTGCATTTGGTCTTACTGTTTTGACTATGGCCTATGCAATAGGTCATATTTCAGGATGCCATTTGAACCCTGCAGTGACGGTAGGGCTATGGATAGGAGGGCGATTTGAAAGCAAGGATGTAGTAGGGTACATCATCGCCCAAGTACTTGGTGGTCTTGCCGGGGCGGCTGTACTGTATGTAATCGCTACGGGCAAAGCCGGAGTAGAGCTGGGAGGATTTGCAGCAAATGGATATGGAGAAGCCTCTCCCGGAGGATATAACCTTACCTCGGCCTTGGTTACTGAAGTGGTGATGACCTTCATGTTTTTGATGATAATCTTGGGATCTACTTACCCTGAAGCACCGGCAGGATTTGCAGGTATTGCGATAGGATTGGGTTTGGTACTGATACATTTGATCAGTATTCCTGTGACTAATACTTCGGTGAACCCCGCTAGAAGTACCTCTCAAGCCATCTTTGCCGGGGGTATTTATTTGCAGCAGTTGTGGCTGTTTTGGCTTGCACCCCTAGTAGGAGCTGTATTAGCTGGGATAGTGTATAAAAATTTGTCTTCTTCTGAATAATTTATCAAAAAAAGTTAAATCTTTGTGTATAGAATTATTTCAATATCACATAACTCTTATTAAAATGAAATATTTTAAGATTTTATTCCTAGTCATGTTTTTTGCCTGCGCTGCTTCCCTGGAGAGTAATGCACAGGAGGTAGGTGTCCGATTTGGCCAGTTTGGCGGAAACAATGTGGCGATTGATGGGGTTTTTTCACTAGGCCAGTTTAGTCGTATCCATGCTGATGTGAGTTTTGGCTCAGGAGTCGGAATTGATGCGCTTTGGGATTTTATCTACAGACCAGTAGGATCTAGTGACTTCAAATGGTATGTAGGTGCAGGTCCGTCTTTGTATATTGATGATCCATTCTCCTTAGCTGCAGCAGGTGAAGTTGGGATTGAATATGCTTTTGAAGAAGTTCCTATTGTGATAGGAGCCGATTGGAGACCAACCTTCAGAATTGTCGAAAACACTGACTTTTTTGCCGATGTGTTTGGGCTGAACATTCGCTGGAGATTCGGGAATGACGGAAGTAGTTCGATAAATTAATTTCAAAGAGCAGGTCAAGTGGCCTGCTCTTTTTTTATGCTTGTTTTAGCTGAAGGTAGCTATCTATTGGAGCGGATGCCGGGTAAAGGGGGCTGGACGTTTGTGAAATTTCCCAAGGATCTCATCCAGACTTCAAAAGCTTTTGGGATGATGAAAGTCTCAGGAAGCATAGATGATTTTTCCTTTGAGGGAAAGCATCTGATGCCCATGGGAAATGGCTTTGTTTTTCTGCCTGTGCCCAAAGCTATTCGTAGCAAAATCAAAAAAGAAGCGGGCGATAGCGTCTCTATTCGACTTTTTAAAGAAGCTATTCCAGATCAGATCCCTGAGGAATTAATCGCCTGCCTGAAAGATGATCCAGGGAAATGGACTCTTTTCCAAAACCTTAGCAATTCAGAACAAAGGCATTGGGTAGAATACATCTACTACAGTGACAAAATAGAAGTAAGAGCCGAGCGAATCATCAAGTTGCTTCAGGCTTTGGCCGAAGGCTAGAATTCTACGATGATTCCTACCGTTGGCAAAATGGAGCCAGCTGGATTATCCAGATATTTCAGCTCATAGCGAGTGGGATCAGTGGGATCTACCTGGATATTTCCGTCCCCATCACGTACAGGCACTAAGAGTGGAGGCTGCTCAGCCTTAAAGTTGTAGGCATTTTGGATGTCTACGTACCAGTTTAGATTCCACTTCTTGTAATAATATTTCTTGTCCAACCTTAAGTCCAGTTGATGAAAGCCCTTTAGTCTGATCGCATTGATTTGAGTATAGTCTAGGATGGGTTGGTTTCTCAGATCCCAGTTGCTGATCAGGCTGGATTGCTCGTAGTCATACGGTGTATAGGGCGTACCGCCCAAAAACCTCCACCGTGCGCCTACCTCCCAATTGTTCCCAAATCGCTTGCCAGCGGTCAAGCTCACTATAAATCTATTGTCCCAGGAAGATGGGATAAAACCTGCTGTATTTGGGTTGGTAAACTCGCTTCTCACCAAAGTCAAAGAGGCGATTCCGTAGAAATCGTTGAATAATCTCTGCTGAGCCAGTAGCTCGACCCCATAGGCTCTACCCGCTGAGTTTGACTCCACCGGTTCATTGCCTATCACCCCAAAATCAGCACCCAGGTTTGCCAAAGAAATGCCATTTCTAACGGAAGAGGGGTAATTGCTGTATTTCTTATAAAATGCCTCAGCTGTAAAGCGACGGTTTTTATCAGGAACCAGCCATTCTACTCCCGCGATGAGCTGAGAATTTCGGATAAAGCGCACATCATTAAGTTGATTGATCAGGCCTCCGTTTTCATCCTGGTACCCGAGCACGGTGTAGGACGGTTTTTGATAATAAATACCAGCATTGGCTGTGGCGAAAAGGTTTGGTTTGAGTTGGTAGGAAAAAGAAACCCGTGGGCTCAGTTGATTTAGAGGATTTTTGGCCGTTTCGGCAAAGTCACCTCCGTCCATCCTGACTCCACCGCTGATCAGTAATCGCTCCTCATAGAAATTCTTACTGGCAGAAATAAAGGCACCGTAAAGGTTATAATTCGTGGTGGACTCTACATTAATGATTTGGCCTGTGTTGGCCAGAGTTGCACGGTCAAAATTCCTGATATAATATCTGGAATACTCATAGTTTACCCCATATTTATAGGTGAAGCCATTTTTGAACACGCTGTTTTCGGCCCGGAATTTATTTTCAGATTCTTGGGACAGGTAGTTGAACAGCAGATTGTCGGGAGAGCTTTCGTCATTTTTAGCGTATTTTTCAGAGTAGTTGTTCAGCATATTTCTGCTGAGCACAAAGGTCCAAAATCCATTTTCCCGAAACCGCTTCAATTTCACGCCAGTGGCATAATTCCACTGATCCTGCACGGGCAATACATCCAGGAGGTAAAGCCTGTTTTCCCGCTCTTCTTCCGTTTCATCGTCTGGCACATCTTGATTGAGCACAAATTTATCTATGGCACCCACGCCTAAGAAAGTTAGCTCTGTCTTGTCATTGATTTTGGTAGTGGTTTTAAACTGGAAGTCATTAAAAGTAGGTAAAAAAGGCAGCCCTAGAAGCTTGAAAAGACCCTGCAAGTAGGATCTCCTCGCAGATAGCAAATAGGTGGTTTTTTCTCCTATTGGGCCTTCGTTTGAGAGGGTTAACTCCGAAGCACCTAAGGTAACCTGAGTAGCCATCTTATCCCGCTGCCCTTCTTTCAGCTGAAACTCAAAAAATGAGCTCATGGCATCCATCCGATTGGCTGGAAAGCCACCGGCGATCAAATCTACATTCTTGATCAGGTTTACATTCAATATGCCTACTGGCCCGCCTGAGGAACCCTGCGTAGCAAAGTGGTTGATGACAGGTACCTCTATTTCATCTATGAAAAACTTGTTCTCATTGGGTGCGCCTCCACGAATCAGGATGTCATTTCTAAAACTAGGTGTACTAGCTACACCAGGCAAAGCCTGAATCACTCTAGAAATATCCCTGTTGCCACCGGGATAGCGCTCGATTTCATTGGCATTTAGCTTTCTTACCGAAAGTGGTGTTTCTTCCGATCTGGTAAATTCCGAATTGACCACGACCTCAGATAGTTCGGATGCATCTTCTATCAGCTCAATATCCAGTTGAACCGGCCTTGCCCTAGTCACCTGAACTTCGAAAATAGTTTTGGTTTTAAATCCCACAAAGCTAGCCCGCACATTGTAGAGACCCGGAGGAACACCTGTGATTTCGTAAACTCCATTTTCATCAGAAATCGCCCCTAGCTCTGTATCCTGAACCAAAACATTTGCAAATGCCACAGGCTCATTATTCGTAGGGTTGGTGATTTTTCCACGGATGATTCCTTGCGCAAAACCTGAGAAAGCCAATAGATGAAACAAGAACAAAAGTAGAGTGAACCGCATGAATGTGCCAGCTGATTAAGAATTGATATTTACTGATTGATTTTCTTTTACTTTCCATAGTCTCCACCAGGGCGTGCCCGGAGAGTCGTGGTGCTCATAATGATAGCCGAAGAAGTAACAGGAAAGGAAGGCCCAAAGATGGTTTTTGGGCTGGGTAGTCGAATGATGTTTGTTGTCACTTTCTCCCTTATGTGGCAGATAAGTACCAAAGTAGAACAGCTGAAAAGTAGCTAGTACTGCCGGCAACATCCAGAAAATAATCAGGTTTTCTACAGGTAGAAAGAGCTTCAACACATTGAAAGTGATGGCCATCAGCAAGATCTGCCAGATGCTCAGGTACTGCCTGATAAAGGAAAGGTACCAAGTGAAAAATCCATCGGAATGATGATAATCTGGATCTTTGTCCGTAGCTACAAACCGGTGATGCTCGTGATGTTTGGGGTAGAGTTTGCCATAAAAATTGTATGAAAAAAGTAATGCAGCCAACCAGCCTATTGCTGTATTCAGTTTTTTATTGGCAGAGACTAATCCATGCATTGCATCATGGGCAGTGATGAAAAGGCCCGTATATAGATGCATCTGAACCAAAATCCCCAAATAGATCAGAGGATCAGTCCATGAAACGGGGTAAGTGACCAGAAAGTAAAGGTTGATAAACCACAGTGCCATAATGCTTGCGGCTATGAGTACTCCTTTCGGATCGACTGAAGATTGAGAAATTGCTCGCTTCATTCCGGCAAGTTGCGTATGTTTTTTCAAAAAGTAAGGATCTTTTCCTTCACTTGCTCCATGAGCCACCTGGGGGTAGAAGTAGCCCCACATATTCCTATGCGGTCATTTTCTTCAAACCATCCGGAGTCTAGTTGTTCTGGGTTTGATACAAAGTAGGTATGTGGGTTTTTATCCTTGCAGACATTATAGAGCACTTTTCCATTGGATGATTTGGTACCACTTACAAAGATGATCTTGTCATAGTTTTCTACAAATGCCCTTAATTCTTTGTCCCGATTGGAGACTTGACGGCAGATGGTATCGTTGGTATTGACGCTGATTCCATTGGATTTCAGCACTTCGTTGATTTCATAGAATTTATCTGTGCTCTTCGTAGTCTGGGAGTACAGCGTGAGATTTTTGGGAAGCTTGTCTATCTCCAATTCTGCCAAATCCTGAAAGACAATCGCCTCATTATTCGTTTGACCCAGCAGACCTATTACTTCCGCGTGGGCATGCTTTCCATAGATATAAATTGGGTCTCCCTTGTCATAGGAGTTTTTGATTCTGTGCTGCAGTTTGAGCACCACGGGACAGCTGGCATCGATCAGGGTAAGGTTGTTTTGGATAGCGAGCTCGTAGGTAGCGGCAGGTTCTCCATGCGCTCTGATGAGGACTTTTTCATTTTTGAGCTGTTTGAGATCATTATGATCAATGATTTTGAGACCTTTTCGCTTGAGGCGGTTTACTTCCTCATCATTGTGTACGATATCCCCCAGGCAATACAAATGTCCAGTTTCATCCAGAATATCCTCTGCCATCTCAATGGCATAGACTACCCCGAAGCAAAACCCGGAATGATCATCGATATGTACCTGCAGATTTCTCATAACTTAATAACATTAAGAGATTTGAATTGTTTCACGTTTTCTGAAAATTTCAAATAGGGTAATATTCATTAATAGCAGGGTCATGGAGTAAATGCTGTCTTCTATGGGCACTGTCCAAATCCGGATTCCCAGGTTTTCAGCGTTGTTATAGATTACCACAGGCTCTTGGGTGACTCCGCCTGTCAGTATGCCATTACAGATGAAAAATGGGATCAGATGAACCAAATAGGCAAAAATAAAGCGCCCCATAAACCGATCTTTGAAAATCGCCCAGTGCACAGCCAACGCTATAGCCCCTATTAGGAAATTGACGGCAGTGTACATTTTGTCCCAATGAATAATTGCTAAAAGCAACAAAACCGGAATCAAAATGAACACGAAGGGTTTAGCATAAGGCTTGAAGTGATCTTTAGGGAAAAAGTAAATCAACACTTCGTAAATGAATACGCAGGCAAAAGGAATGGTGAAGAAAAACAGCCATTCTTCCAGCGGAAGCTCAAAGAGATAGAGCCCTAAAATATACCTGGGATTGAATTCCCAGATTCCCATCACTGTAAACCAGTGATCCCAAATGGTAAAAAATGCTGCTGTAAGTACAATGGCAGGAAATAAGGCATACCACTTCGAAGCAAAGCGGATTTTTGGCTCAAATGAGCGAATCAGTGGAAAAGAAATAGCGAATAGATTGAGGGCTAGGTAGAGCGCTTTTTCCATAGTCAGCTGAGCCCGAGTTTACTCCCAAAATAAGTCCCTAGAAGTAAAGTGAATTTTTGGGAATTGGGTATGCGCACCCGCTCATGGGTAATAGTGTCAGCAGATACACCCTTGATTTTATCAAACAGTTTTTGATAATAGAGGTAAGCTACTTTGACGCCGAGTTTGGCTCCTTCAGGAAGCTGTGCAATCCCGATCAGCGCCTCGTCAAAGTCACTCTGAATATCTTTTTCTATGGCCACTTTGGAGATTTTGTCAAACAGCTCGAAAGAAACCCCGGGAAAATAAACCCTCCCTCTCTCTTCGTAATCGCTTTTGATATCTCTAAGGAAATTTACCTTCTGAAAAGCCGAACCTAACTTTCTGGCAGGGCTTTTCAGCTTATCGTACATTTCTAGATTCCCTTCCACAAAGACCTTCAAACACATCAAACCTACTACCTCTGCCGATCCATAAATGTACTCCTGATAATTGCTGTCCTGGTAAGTGCGAAAATCCAGATCCATGGCCATACTTTTGAAGAAGGCTTCGATGAGGTCCAAATCGATGTGGTACTTGTTCACTATAAGCTGAAAGCCGTGCAGTACCGGGTTCAAAGACAAACCTCTTTCTATGGATTCATAGGTTTCTTTGCGGAAGGTGGCCAAAAGCTCCGCCTTGTCATGATCATGGAAGGTATCGACTATTTCATCTGCAAAGCGTACAAACCCATAAATAGAATAAATAGGTTCGTGAAATTTCTTATCAAGAGTCTGAATGCCCAGCGTAAAACTAGTGCTGTACCGCTGTGTGATTAATTTCCCACACTCTAAACTGGTCTGATTGAATAATTCTCTTGCATCCATAGTACTGATTCTTGCTTTAAGTTAAGAAAATTCTTTGGTCACCTCACCAGCCACTACCTGTCCTGATATCAAGGAGGGGGGCACTCCCGGCCCTGGTACGGTCAACTGCCCCGTATAGAACAGGTTTTTCGTCTTTTTGTTTTTCAACGATGGTTTTAAAAGGGCTGTTTGCTTTAAGGTATTGGCCAGTCCGTAGGCATTTCCCTTGTAGGCATGATAGTCGGTTTTGAAATCTGAGTGGGCATAAGATCTTTTGTAAATCACATGAGACCTAATCTCCTGCCCTGTGATTTTTTCCAGCCTTTCCATGATGAGATTGTAGTATTTTTCCCGCATCTCCTCGGAGTCTTCCAGATCCGGAGCCAAAGGGATCAGCAAAAACAAATTCTCCATATTCTCAGGAGCCACTGTACTGTCCGTAATGGAAGGAACGCAGGCATAGAATAAGGGCGCTTCTGGCCATCTGGGATGGGTGTAGATGGCGTCTGCATGAGGCCCCAGCGGCTCATCAAAGAAAAGATTGTGGTGGCGCAGGTTCTTTAGTTTTTTGTCAACTCCTAGGTAAAAAAGCAAACTAGAGGGTGCCAGTACGCGCTTATTCCAATATTCCTCCGTGTAATTGCTGTATTTTGGGTTGATCAGGTGTTGATCTACATGATGGTAATCTGCACCGGCTATCACCACATCTGCATCGATTCGCTCTCCAGATACCAAGCGTATTCTACGGGCTACTGCATTTTCGATTTCGATTTCTTCTACTTCGGTGTTATACCGGAATTCCACTCCTTTTTCCTCGGCCAGAGTCACCATCCCTTTGATGATTTCATGCATGCCGCCTTTAGGGTACCAGGTGCCCAAGGCGATATCTGCATAGTTCATTAAGCTGTAGAGCGCAGGAATATTTTCGGCCGTTTCTCCAAGGAACAGCACGGGAAACTCCATCAGACGGATGATTTTTTCAGATTTGAAAAATTTCCGAACATGAGCGGACATGGACTGGGAAATATCCATGCGCATGACATCTTTAAAGAGCGAAATGGAGGCAAATTCCTTCAGGGAGCGACTGGGTTTTTTGACCAGATCGTGGATTCCTACTTGGTATTTGTATTTGGCTTGGGCCAAAAAAAGATCCAATTGAGCGGCAGCTCCAGGCTCTATTTCCTCCAGTTTGGCTTTGAATTCAGAGAGATTGGCTGGTATGTCCAAAATGTCATCCTGACCATAAACCACCGAATAGGAAGGATCCAGCCGTATTAATTCGTAGTAGTCTTCGGGCTTTTTGCCAAAGTGGGAAAAATAGTCTTCAAAAACGTCCGGCATCCAGTACCAGCTCGGCCCCATGTCAAAAGTAAAACCATTGGATTCAAACTTTCTGGCTCGGCCTCCTGGAGATTCGTTTTTTTCCAGGAGGGTCACTGAAAAGCCGTTTTTTGCCAAGTGGGTGGCTGCGGAGATTCCTGCAAAGCCGGCTCCTATGACCACCGCGTGTTTTTGCTTCATTTGCTTAATTGATATGCTTGTAAACCTTCAAATCTTGCTTGAGGTATTTACGGGCAATATGAATTCTATTTTTCACAGTTCCAATCGGGATAGAAAGGCGATCTGCGATCTCATGATACTTGAAGCCCCTGTAATAGAGTAAAAACGGGGTGCTGAACATATCGTCTAGTCTGTCTATGGCTTCATAAATATCCTCAATCGCAAAGTCTCCATAGACATTATTTTCAATCAGAGAATCGCTGGAGTTGATATAGTGAAGATTGTCCGTGGTATCCACAAAGGTGTTGCGACGCACCATTTTCTGATAGTTGGTGATGAAGGTATTCTTCATGATGGTGTAAAGCCATGCTTTCAGATTAGTGCCTTCGGCAAACTTATCCTGGTTGGTGTAGGCTTTGACCATGGTGTCCTGGAGCAGGTCATTGGCGTCATCCAAATCTCTGGTCAGCTTTAATGCAAAAGGCTTTAGAACACCTGATAGTTGATTGAGTGAGTAACTGAATTCTACTGATGTCATGGCTTTGTGGTTTTGTTTAATCAAACGTACAGATAGTTAAACGGAATTACAAGAAAATGTTTAGCGAAACTGTAAAAAGATTAAACAAAAAAGTTTCTGTATCTTATGATATTACGCCATAAAGCTGGTTTAAATGATTTTTGGGCACAAAAAAAGCATTCTGGCTAAGAATGCTTTTGTTTAATTTTTTTTGAAAAATTCTAAACAATCTCTTGTTCCATTTCCAAAAGGACCTGTTTAATCTCCTTGGCGTAGGTGAGCAGTCGGATATTCGTAGGGATTTGCACGGGTTGCTCTAAAGTTTGAAGTCCTGTTACAAAGATTTCACTTTGCGAAAATTCATGACTTAGCCAGTTGACGTATTCCTGTACTCCATCACCTGCAGGCGCTGAGGTAATGATAGTCAGCAAGAAGTCAGGTTTCTGAAGTTTGTACACTGAGAGCAGGTCTTCCTGTGGGGTGCTTTGACCTAGGTAGATGACTTTATGCCCGTGCTTTTTGATCAAGTAAGAGCTGAAAAGCAAGGAGAGCTCGTGCAGCTCACCTTCAGGAAGGAAAAGCATAAAAGTTTTGCCTGAGTATCCATTTACCTGTCCGTCTATCGCTACTATAAGTTTCTGCCGGATCAAGTTGGAGATGAAATGTTCCTGTGCGGGATTGATAGCACCTGTTTGCCAGAGAATCCCGATTTTCGAAAGAAAAGGATAGATGATATTGAGTACAGTATCCTCAAAGCCCAGTTTCAGGATATTGGTGGAGAGTACTTTTTCAAATCT
Organism: Algoriphagus sp. TR-M9; assembly: GCF_027594545.1. Classification (NCBI taxonomy): domain Bacteria; kingdom Pseudomonadati; phylum Bacteroidota; class Cytophagia; order Cytophagales; family Cyclobacteriaceae; genus Algoriphagus; species Algoriphagus halophytocola. The sequence continues at coordinate 4,471,876 of NZ_CP115160.1, forward strand.
TTCCTCGTCCATCTCTACCATACAGATAGTCAGTGCCTGGATTTGGTCATTATGATCGGTAGACTGGTCTGTGAGCTTGATGATTTCTTGGGAAATGTCCGTTTTGGACATGGCAGCTATCTTACTGATCTTTATGCCATGGGCATTGAGCATGGCTACGTTGAGGATGAGTTTGAGATCTGCATCGTCATAATAGCGGATATTGGTCTCTGTCCTTTTTGGGCAAAGTAGCTTATACCGCTGCTCCCAGATTCTCAGGGTATGCGCCTTGATTCCGGATAGTTGTTCTAGATCTTTGATAGAATAATTGCTCACCTTTCTTTCTGCTTAAAATATTTCCTAGGTACCAGGAATAGTCCAAATGATACCGCTCCGTCTCTTTTTCTACTTTGATGATGCGCTTGGTGTGCCTTCAATATTCCTTTCAAAAAGCCACTTTTGGGTCTGTCCAGCCACTTCACCCTCCTATGGATCAAGACATCGTGTAGGAAGAAATACAGCATTCCGTAGGTGCTGATCCCCGTTCCCATCCAAAATCTATAATCCAATTCTCCTACTCCCAGCACTATCAGAAGTACAGCAATACCTCCAAATAATAGTGAAAAGAGATCGTTCAACTCGAAAAAAGAATTGGAGTGCTCATGGTGTGTTCTGTGAATCATCCAAAGTGGCCCGTGCATTAAATACTTATGTATGGCCCAACCGGAGACTTCCATCAAAACAAACCCGAGCAAGAAAAAACCAATTGCTTCAATCATCACACATACAACCTTAGGGTTTCCAATTTGTTTTTCAATAATTAAAGAGCGGCTGATTTTCAGGAGCAAATTATAGCTCCAGGGTAAAATTCAGCACCGTAAAAAAGAGTGTCATGGCTACCAACATGAAGGCTGCCAGCGGGTTACTCTTCTCAAAATTACCCTTTCTGAAGATATAATGTATCAGAAAAGCCACCGCAAACCAAGTTAGGTAGTTTTCGGCAGGAATAATGTCAAACTTCCAGTACCAGAAATCCAATGCCACGGCCACGGGTTCCATGATGTAATCCAAGGCCGTCATGGCCGCAGCTCCCAGAAATGCAGCGTAGAGATCATTATCAGTGACCTTATAAAAAACCGAACCGGTAAGGTAAACCAGAATGAACCAGTTGACTCCGATCACGATGGGAACCTCCCAAAGCTTTGGCCCCAAAGTCTCTCCATATACATAGTCACCAAAGATATAGCCGGTATGGATTCCAATCAGCTCTGCACCAAACCCCAGCCAAAATGCTGCCGTGGCAAAGATGGGAAATGCCTCATTCCAGCCCCGGTGAAAGCCCAAGAGCAGTGCCAAAGAAAGCAGCAGCTGAGCAGGAGTTAACAGCAGAAAATACTCCCTATACTCCGGTATACTCAGCCCCACTGCGCCTACACCGTACAGGGCTACCACCACGATCTTAGCAATAACCAATTGCTTATTCTGGGCCTTTGGTGGAGGCTGGGCTATTTTATGCATAATTTTGGGAGCTTTGGTACGGGTATATTCTATTATTCGTTCTGGGATTCCTAACTTTGAATCCTCAAATCTGTTTGCAAAAAAACGAAATTCCAGCTAAAATCCCCCGATATGATTCTATACAACGTCACATTCACCGTCGCCAATGAAGTAGAAGAAGATTTTGTGCAGTGGATGAAAAGCACCCATATACCCGATATTTTTGCTACGGGAATGTTTCTGGAGCACAAGTTTTTCCGCTTGCTGAATAGCCCTGATGACAGTGTTACGAATTATAGTCTGCAGTTTTATGCGGCAAGCACAAAGAAGCTGATCGAATACGAAAGCAGATTTGCCCATGAGTTGCGCTACGAAACGCAGGCCAGATATGGTGAAAAGGCAATGCCCTTTCGTACCCTGATGGAATTGGTGGAGTAGGTGAAAATAGGCGCCCCACTCGGGGCTTCCGTGCAGGTCTTGCTACAATGCCCCCCGGCTTTGCCGAGGGTTATGAATAGTCGCAACCCTTCGGGTTTTTCGCATAGCTAATCCGCTACAAATCACGGTAGAGATTAAAAAGCTAGTTTAGTTGTTAACCAGCTCCAAAGGAGCCAAACCATTCATGACCCTGTATGCAGTGCAGGGCACAGGAAACCAGTAAACCAAGGAGCCCTGAAAGGGTGAAACTTAGGCGTTTCGCCCCATTCGGGGCTTCCATGCAGGTTTTGTCCCAATACCCCCCGGCTTTGCCGAGGGTTATGAATAGTCGCAACCCTTCGGGTTTTTTGCATAGCTAATCTGCTACAAATCACTGTAGAGATTAAAAAGCTAGTTTAGTTGTTACCCAGCTCCAAAGGAGCCAAACCATTCATGACCCTGTACGCAGTGCAGGGAACCAAGAGTAATGAAATGGATGAGCCCTGAAAGGGCGGAACTTTTACCAAAAAAACTTAACTTCCTTAAAGCAAACTTTTTAAAAAAATGACTTCTTACCGACAAATGTATTATCACGTCATATTTCATACTAAGAGGAACAAGCCTTCCTTAAATTCAGACTGCAAGGACGTTTACAACTATTTATGGGGAATAGTTAAAAACAAAAAATCAAAACTTTATCAAATCAATGGGATTGAAAACCATATTCATTTGCTGGTGGATATCCACCCCACAAATGCTGTTGCAGATTTCATGCAGGATTTAAAAGCCTATTCAAGTGCTTGGATTAAAAAATCAAAAGCACATCCAAATTTTACAGGTTGGGCAGACGGATATGGATGCTTTACCTGTTCCATTCATGAAAAGGATAGATTAATAAATTACATCAAGGGACAAAAGGAACATCACAAAACAGAAACCTTTGAGGATGAGTATCGAAGGATTTTAATTGAAAATGGAATTGAGATTGATGAAAGGTATTTTTTGAAATAGAAAGTAGTTTCGCCCCATTCGGGGCTTCCGTGCAGGTTTTGCTACAATGCCCCCCGGCTTTGCCGAGGGTTATGAATAGTCGCAACCCTTCGGGTTTTTTGCATAGCTAATCCGCTACAAATCACTGTAGAGATTAAAAAGCTAGTTTAGTTGTTAACCAGCTCCAAAGGAGCCTAACCATTCACGAGCCTGTACGCAGTGCAGGGTACATACAGGAAACTAGTAAACAAAGGAGCCCTGAAAGGGTGAAACTTAGGCGTTTCGCCCCATTCGGGGCTTCCATGCAGGTTTTGTCCCAATACCCCCCGGCTTTGCCGAGGGTTATGAATAGTCGCAACCCTTCGGGTTTTTTGCATAGCTAATCCGCTACAAATCACTGTAGAGATTATAAAGCTAGTTTAGTTGTTAACCAGCTCCAAAGGAGCCTAACCATTCACGAGCCTGTACGCAGTGCAGGGTACATACAGGAAACCAGTAAACAAAGGAGCCCTGAAAGGGTGAAACTTAGGCGTTTCGCCCCACTCGGGGCTGCCATCCAGGTTTTGTCCCAATGCCCCCCAGCTTTGCCGAGGGTTATGAATAGTCGCAACCCTTCGGGTTTTTCCTCCTGTGCATTTAATTTTCAGGTATGAATTACCCAAGAATAGGATTTAATGAAGTGCTTCGTTTTTTTACCAGCTCCAAAGGAGCCAAACCATTCATGACCCTGTATGCAGTGCAGGGCACAGGAAACCAGTAAACCAAGGAGCCCTGAAAGGGTGAAACTTAGGCGTTTCGCCCCATTCGGGGCTTCCGTGCAGGTCTTGCTACAATGCCCCCCGGCTTTGCCGAGGGTTATGAATAGTCGCAACCCTTCGGGTTTTTTGCATAGCTAATCCGCTACAAATCACTGTAGAGATTAAAAAGCTAGTTTAGTTGTTAACCAGCTCCAAAGGAGCCTAACCATTCATGACCCTGTACGCAGTGCAGGGTACATACAGGAAACTAGTAAACAAAGGAGCCCTGAAAGGGTGAAACTTAGGCGTTTCGCCCCATTCGGGGCTTCCATTCAGGTTTTTTCTCAATGCCCCCCAGCTTTGCCGAGGGTTATGAATAGTCGCAACCCTTCGGGTTTTTCCTCCTGTGCATTTAATTTTCAGGTATGAATTACCCAAGAATAGGATTTAATGAAGTGCTTCGTTTTTTTACCAGCTCCAAAGGAGCCAAACCATTCATGACCCTGTACGCAGTGCAGGGTACAGGAAACTAGTAAACAAAGGAGCCCTGAAAGGGTGAAACTTAGGCGTTTCGCCCCATTCGGGGCTTCCGTCCAGGTCTTGCTACAATGCCCCCCGGCTTTGCCGAGGGTTATGAATAGTCGCAACCCTTCGGGTTTTTTGCATAGCTAATCCGCTACAAATCACGGTAGAGATTAAAAAGCTAGTTTAGCTTTCAGAGCCAAAGTATCACACCGCACATTAGTGTAATTCTCCACTAATTTTTTGAATAATTAACATTTAAGGGTCGGTTTTCACTTACAGTTTTTTTAGTTTTATAGCTAACCCTCCTGTAAATGAAGAGACTAATTATTTTTTCCATTCTGACTGTTTTATTTTTTTCCTGCGGAGAAAAAAGCAACACCGAAAAATCCGAATCCGAAAATATACTCGAAAACCTGACTTACTCCATCGATACGGTTCTAGTGGATTCGGGTGAAGAAATACTTTTTCTACAAAGTGACTTAAGTCATTCCACACTTTCTATGGATCAAAAGAAACTCTTCAATTTTTCTCCCAAAAGTGAGCTGGAAGTGATAGACTTGGAAAGCTTGAAGTTGCTTGACAAGGTTTCCACTGATAAGGAAGGACCACTTGGTACAGGCTGGCCTTACGCCATCCAGGTGGATCAAACTGGAAATATGGTTTTTTATGGGGTTGAGGAAGTAAGAATTTTTAGTTCTGACTTGAGCTCCATGAAACGTTATCAACTTACTACCGAGGCTTTGTCAGGGCTAGAACCTGAGATGTTATCCATGTTTAACCCAAAGATCACTGATGGTAACCTCCTTTTTAGCATTTATGAAAATCAGGAACAAGTACCTCAAGGGCTTGCGATCATTTCTTTGGAAGAAGCAACTGTGAAAAAATTCGAACTCAGTTTGGCTGAAAAAATCACTCCTTTCACCTTTTCGCTTTATGTACAAGGAAGGTTGAGCAACAAAGCCTATGAACCCATCCATTTGGAACTGGCAAATAATCAACTCATTGTCTCCACTGCCTATTTTAATGAGGCGATTATTTTTGACCTGGCGAGTGAAACAGTCACTACTAAAACCTTCCATTCAGAACTGACCCAAGACCAAACGGCTATTCCTCCTAAAACCTCCGCCGAAACCATCAATGAAATGGAGACTATCAGGAAGGAAACTTCAAAAAGTGTCAAGTTCGGCCCTATTTATTTTGATAAGAATAACGAGAAGTTTTGGAGATTTTCCCGGGAACTTGACCGGGAAATCGCTGACTCCTTGATTTTCAGAAATGTACTTACAGTCTTTGACAAAGACCTGAATCAGCTTGCAGAGACCGAAGTGTCTGTAGATCCCTTTTCGAAAAAATTCTTCAAAAACGGCAAGCTCTACTCCTATGTCAACGTCGAGGACGAGCTCGGCTTCGCAGTATTTACTTTTGATTTTTAATAAATTATGAAAAAACTACTTACGATTTCATTTCTCTCCTTACTTGCCGCCTGTGGCGGTAAAGAATCCGATTCCACAGAACAAAAAAACATACTCGAAGACCTGACATACTCTGTGGATACTGTGGTAGTAAATCCGGGAGAGAACATTATTGACCTATCGCATGGGTCAAGGTTTTCTTCAGTTTCGTTAGACGAGCAGAAATTCTACCATTATGACTACCGTATGACAGCCATTAACGAGATTGATTTACAAAAATTAGAATTGACAGATAGGTATCAATTCTCCAAAGAAGGTCCAAACTCTATCGGTTTCAATCCTCCCACTATTCAACCTTTGAGTAGTGATAGATTCTTATTTGTTTCTTCTGGTATAAATGTCGGAACCTACTTCAAGAGTGGAGAACAGGAGAAAAACCTAAAATTCAATTTTAAAGAAATAGATGGCCTTGACCTAGATGAAGGAGGCCTTATTACCTACCAAGCCCATATCTCACCTGATGAAAAACACCTCTTTGCATTGACAAGTCCTTACAAAACAAGTTCGGATGTAAGGCTAATTATAATAAACCCTGAAACAAAAACCGGGAAATCAATTTCACTGCCCGCTATGGTTTCAACATTAAAGTTTAGAGTAAGCCTCCAATCGGGAAAAAATTTTAGGGGAAGAGGGGAGGCCGTCAATTTAAATGTGTTGAATAATAAACTTTTTATAACAAGCAGTGCCAATTCAGATGCCTATGTGTATGATTATCAATCTGACTCGTTGAGCTTATTTGAGTTTCCACATCAGTTAGTATCTCCAAGGAAATTAGGGGAAATAAAACAAGAGGTATCTGATGGAAATGAATTCAACGCTGAAACGGCCAAATTCATCTATCAAACAAGCTTTGACAAATTCTTATGGGATAAGAAGCGACAACAACATTTTCGATTGGGATATAAATTAATCCCACAGGAAACGCCCGAATTGGAAAAAAAATCTGAGGTATTCCTCTTCGCCTATGACAAAGACTTAAATCTTCTCGGAGAGAAACAACTAGATCAAATTGATAATAGACTTGAATCCCCCTTCTTCAAAGATGGCAAGCTTTACTCCTTTGTCAACGTCGAGGACGAGCTGGGCTTTGCTGTATTTACTTTTGATTTTTAAAAACCATGAAAAAACTACTTCCTATAATATCCATTGCATTATTTGCCGCTTGTACGGAAAAGCCTAAATCCGTGGAAGTTTCTATTATAGAGGAGCCTAAGAATATCCTTGAGGATCTGACATACTCCATCGATACAGTGGTGGTTGATCCTGGTAATGAACTTTTTAACTTAAAGGATTTATCAGATTTTGGCAAAAGGAATTATTTCTCTGTGTCCCAAAACTCCGACTATCTATATTTCTTTGATCGACACAGTCTTCTTCTCAACGAAATTAATCTCAATTCGATAGAATTGGTAAAGATTTACCCATTCGAAGAAGAGGGACCAGATGGAATAGGAAGGTTCGTTTACACATTCAAAAGTCTACCAAATGGAAATTTTTATGGAAGGGATTTATTTGGAGCTGCTTGGTTTTTTTCCAAGACAGGAAAAAAGATCAAGAAGTTTGAGTTTAATGAGGAAGTACTTTTAAATGACTTCCCCCTTGGTCTTAACCTAGCTAATCAGCTTCAAGTGGATTTGGATCGAAAAAAGCTTTATTCATTGCCAATTTACATAAATGTCAATGAGGTGTTTTTTGCAGTAATGGACTCTTTAGGGCAGAAAGGAAAAATTCTGCAGCTCCCCCAGTTTCGAAAAATAGACAACTATAAAATTGGATATAATAGCGGTAGAGAAGGTGGAGAAGCGAGAAGTGAACAAGTATTTCTACAACAACTTAATGATCTGATATTAATATCTTCTACAGTCGGAAATTCCATCTATATCTACGATCCAGAGCTGGACAGCCTCTGGTATCAGGATTTTGCCCATGAATTGGTGCCTTTGGAGAAAAACGTAAAAGTCAAAAATGAAGTGTTCAGCCGCATGGAATTCCATGCCGAAGCATCTAAGCTTCATACCCAAATCAACTATTATGATTTTTACTGGGATGAGATGACCCAGAGGTATTATCGATTTGCTAACAAAGGCCTTCCACTTGCAAATGTAGATGCTCCTAAGCACTACGAATACTTCATGTTTGCATACGACAAGGACTTAACTCTCAAAGGGGAAACTAAGCTGGAAGTTCTCAGGGAATTACCTCTCGGAGGCTTCTTCAAAGACGGCAAACTCTATTCCTACGTCAACCTAGAAGACGAGCTCGGCTTCGCTGTATTCACTTTTGATTTTTAAAAAACTATGAAAAGACCACTCATTCTTATCCTAATAACGGTAGTTTGCCACTCCTGCAGTAAACAATCTAATGAATCCGAGCAAGGCGAATTTGACTTTTCTTATTCCATCGATACCGTGATGGTAGATCCAGGAGATGAGATTATTTATTTGAAAAGAGGGCTAAACACTGCTGCACTTTCTCCTGATAATACACAGCTTTTCAATTTCAATCCTGATCTCGCTGAGTTTGAAGTCATCGATTTGGATAATTTGAAACTTCAGAGAAGAATCAAAATGGAAAAGGAAGGACCACTTGGTACAGGAAATCCAAGAAATGTTTTGATTTCTACTGATGGCAGGTTCTTTTTTACAAGTTTCGTAGATGTCCGAGAATTCAATTCTCAGTTGGATTCTATGGAGACCTATAAAATCCGCACAGAAAAATTTGAAGCATTGAATCTGAATGAAGCCTTGGGTGCTGATTACCAAATTTCTCCCGATGGCAAATATCTGTTTGTCCCATATGGTCCTGAAGATTACCTAAAACCAAACACAGGACTAGTGATCTTAAAACTAGAAGATCTGTCTTTAAAAAAAATCCCTATGGATCTATGGGAACGTGCTCATGCATACGTAAGAACTTTTCTTCAAGACGGAGAGCCGGTATCTTGGACAAATGAATTTGTATATGCCGATCCCATAGACCACCGTGTTCTTCTTTCCTCTCACAATTTCAACGAAGTCTATATTTTGGACTTAACTACAGATTCCATTTCCCATAAGGTTTTTCATTCTACTATCACCCAAGACAGTAAAAAAATCCCTTCCAAAACCACATTCGATTCGCCCAGTGAGATGCGTGGGGTATTTCAAGATCAAGGGGATCAAGTAGAGTTTAGTAAGTTCTATTATGACGACAGCCGGGAAATATTCATGCGCTTTTCACGGGACCTAGATCGAAAGATCGGAGACTCATCAGTGTACAAGCATGTCACGACTCTATTTGATATAAACCTCAATCAACTTCATGAGGAAGAGATCCCAATACCCTTTTTCGGATTCAAGTTCTTCAAAGACGGCAAGCTCTACTCTTATGTCAACGTCGAGGACGAGCTCGGCTTGGCAGTATTCACTTTTGATTTTTAAAAACTATGAAAAAACTATTTTCCATTACACTTCTTGTCCTATTTGTTTCCTGTGGAGCCAAAGAATCAGAACATGAGGAATCTTTAAATCTCCTTGAAAACCTGACTTTCACCGTGGACACCTTGGTGGTAGATGTGGGCGAGGAGATTTTTAATCCCGGAGCCTATTATGTAAATGATCTAAGCCCTGATCAATCCAAGGCGTATTTTCTCTATATGGAAAATGAAATCCATGAAATTGATCTAGAGCATATGAAGCTTCTGAATCGCTATGTATTTCAACAAGATGGACCCGATGCAATACCCCAATATCCAAATACCTTTCAAATTTTACCGGACGATGAGGTGTTTTTGGGAGGATATGCTCAAACTGGGCTTTTTAAAATCTCGGGAGAAAATGTCGCTTCTTTTAAAGTGAGACCAGAAAATCTAGAAGGAATCCCTAATGACGCCCCCTATTCCATGACCAATTCGCTTCATATCAGTCCGGATAAATCCACGATGGTTTCCCTGCCAAATATTTTTGGAGAAGCCATTGAAGGACTGGCAGTGATCAACATTGCCGACATGAGCGCCAAGATCCTGGACCTACCTGCATTGGAACTGACTAGTAAATACCAACTTGTGTTTAGAGAAGGAAATGGAGCTACTGCCATTGGGGACTTTGACAGAATTAAATTCCTGAATAATCAATTTATCATCCACAGTGGAGCCACTTCAGATATATACAGGTATGATTGGAAAACGGACTCTCTCCAACTCCTCAATTTTCCCCATCAGCTAGTTCCTAGCTCCAAAACCGAAGAGATTTCCGCTAACATTGATTCTCGAGAGGCCTTGTTTGAACAAAGAAAAACCCTCAGAAAGCAAATCACTTTCAGTGAGTTCTTTTGGGACAAAGAAAAAGAAATGTATTTCAGGTTTGCGGTTATGAACGCGCAATACAATGATGAAGGCAGGGAAATAGGATCGGATGTATATCTATTTTCTTATGATAAAGATTGGAAGCTAACAGGAGAAAAGCTTGTCGAAGAATTAGACCATCAACCCTATGCAGCATTTATGAAGGATGGCAAATTCTATACTAGATGGGTGGTCGGCGAAAACCCAGCTTTTGTTGTTTACAGCTTTGATTTTTAAAAAATTATGAAATCGAGCATGAGGGATATCGTCAAAATCAGAGATTATTATTCATCTGCGAGATTCTCCCGCAGAAAAATCGGGACAGGCTATCTGACCATTAAAAAATTAATAACAAACAGATGAAAAAACTACTCACACTACTATTCCTTTCTGCCCTCTTTTCTTGCGGAGCAGGCTCTTCGGATTCGGAAGAACTAACTGATTTTCCTTTTTCTTTTACCAGGGATACCGTCCAGGTGGATCCTGGAGACCACTTGGTGTTCATCAGCAATTACATGAGCTCCGCGGCGGTTTCTCCGGATCAGAAAACTTTGTATAACCTGAACACCAAAGCTCCCGAACTAGAGATTATAGATCTGGAGACATTGGCGTATCAGGAATCTATCCCTTTGGAAAAAGAAGGCCCGGAGGGTATTGGCACCTTTGTTTCAGACTTTGCCGTGTCAGAGGGTGGAGACTTTATCTTTCAGGGCTATAGATCCTTTGTGAAAGCTAATGCTGCGCTAGATCAGTACGAAATATTTAAGTTTGATGCTCAGCACCTGAAAGGAGACAGCCTGGCCGAAAAGGAGGGCGTGGATTTCGGGTCCATCCCCTCTCTAGATGGAAACTTCCTTTTTGCGACCTATTCGGTACAGGAGTTTGGAGGAGCGGCAAAGGGGCTGGCCATAGTGGATTTGCGCACCAAGGAGCTACAAAAAATCCCCATCCCAGAACTGGAATCCCTGACAGATTTTAATATCAATCAGTTTGACGAGAAGGGAAATCCCCGCATGAGCACCATAGAGCGAATTTGGCTTTTACAGGTAGGAGACAAAGTCTATTTGACGAATACATCACGAAATGAGGCTTTTATCTATGATTTGCAAGCAGATTCCTTACAGAAAAAGACTTTTCATTCCTTACTGACTTCGGATTCGAAAAAGGGACTTTATACCAAAACTACCAATAGCGACAAGGAAATGAGTGATGCCTGGGCTGAAAAGAACAGGGAGGTGAATTTCAACAATCTGGTGTATGATGATAAGAACAAAAAATTCTGGAGAGTAAGCACTGAAATGGACCGCATGATCGCCGACTCCGTAGTGAACAAAAAAGTGTTGACCATTTTTGACCAGGACCTCAATCAGCTGCATGAGCAGCAAATAGATTTTAACCTATCCCAAAGCCTAGCCTTCTTCAAAAACGGCACACTCTATACATTCATCAATCTAGAAGATGAGTTGGGCTTCGTCAGAATCAAACCAACTTATGAATAAAATCAAACTACTTACTCCGATTATTTTAGCAGTATTAGCCAGTTGCGGGACCAAAGAGTACGTTGATAAAACAAATGAAAGCGCCTTGAATTCCTCAATTGATTTCTCTTATGAAGTGGATACAGTGCTGATTGATGCAGGCGGCGAGTTTCTGTTTTTAAACATGGATCTATACTTTTCAGATTATTCTACCAATGAAGGATTTTTTTATAATCTTAACCCAGAATCTGGTAGAATGGAGGTCATGGATTTGGATAAAAATGCATTGCAAGAAATCATTCAGTATGACCTGGACGGCCCAAACAATGTAAAGGGAATGGCCATCACCGGGATCAAAAAGGCAGATTCAGGCGATTTGTTTTTTATGAATTACTTTTCGCTGGTTCAATTGGATTCCAGTAACACAAAAATAGCTTCTTACAAATTGACCAACGAATTTCTAAACGGGGATGAACTGGCGGCAAATGATGAAATTGATGGGATGGGTAAGATCGATAAAGACGGAAAGTACTTCGTCAGCTTTTATGGGGATTATAGCAGAAAAGACGGGCTGAAGGGAATCGCCAGAATCAGTCTCGCTGACAGTTCCTTGCGGCTCTTTCCTCTGGACTTTTGGGGGGACTTGGATAAGTATGAAGTAAGCATGGATCCAGGAGGAGGAAGAGCCATTTCAGCACCTGAAGCAAAATTTCTCGTAGCGAATGGAGAAGATTTTATCGTCTCTACCACAGCAAAAAATGAACTCTGGCAATATAGCAATGAGGTGGATAGTATAATCAATCATCAATATTCCAGCCAATTCACAGAAAATATAAAGCCCGGTAAATTTCAACAAATAGCCAAAAACCAGACAGAATTTGATGAGCTTATTCAGCAGAAAGTTGACGAGGTGGTATTTGGTCCACTAGTGAAGGATGAGGCTTCAGGCAGATTTTACAGATACTCTCGTGAGCTGGACAAAAGTTCTAACAACTATACCTATGTGCTTGCCATCTTTGATCAGGAACTAAATCAACTCCATGAGGAAAAGCTGAGAGAAGATGTGGCTATTCCTGGAAAGTATTTGCCAGGGGGGATGGCCTTTGTTCACATGGGTAATTTGTACAGTTTTCTAAATATTAATGATGAGCTAGCCTTTGTCCGCTTAAAACCTATTATAAACCATGAATAAAATCAAACTACTCACTCCGATTTTTCTGGCGGTTTTGGCCAGTTGCTCTTCCAAAGAAAGCACTGATAATTCTGGCACCAGCACCGTTGAGTTCACCTATGAGGTGGATACGGTGATGGTGGATGCAGGAGAGGAGTTTATCCATGTAAACTGGAACTTAACCACTTCGGATCTCTCGGAGGATGGAAAGTATTTTTACAACTTCAAAACAGGGGCAGACAAGCCTGGGTTGGAAATCATAGACCTGGAAAACCTGAACTTGGAGCGCGTCATTCCCATGGAGCTGGATGGGCCCAATGCTATCCGCTCGCCTTATATGTCTGATGTGTATTTGCTTTCGGATGGCACCTTTTATCTTTCTGACAGCTACGTTTTATATCTTTTTGATCAGGAAGGGAATAAGCGCTCTGAGCTGACCTTTGCTAATCATGATTTCGATGGAGACAAGCTTCCTGAAGAGCTGCGGATAGACCTCAATCAGGCATTTGACGAAGCAGGTAATCGGGTGGTTACTTTTTACTCCGATCAAAAACTGGAGAAAGCTCCCTTAGGAATCGCTGTTTTTGATCTTGAGAACAAACAGTTTTTCTATAAACCAGTACCTCTTTTAAGCGAAATGGAGAAGTACCGCACCAATTACTACATAGATGATTATCCCGTTGGAGCGATGTTTTCATCCTTTTACCTATTGACCAAAGGAGACTCATTGATTGTATCCAATAGCGGATCCAATGAACTGTATTTTTATAATCTGAAGACTGACTCAGTCAGCTCCAAAGCCTATTCCAGCCAATACACCAGTTTTGAGATCACTAAGTCCTTTCCGGAGCGCGTGGACTCAGAAGCGGAATACCGAAGCTTGATTCAGGAAACCAGGAAAAATGTACACTATGGCTCCCTGATTTTTGACGGGCAGCACGATGTCTACTGGAGGTTCAGCAAGGAAATGGACCGCATGAAAGGCGATACACTGGTTTATAAAAATGTACTCACAGCTTTTGATCCCCAATTCAATCAACTGCATGAAGAGCTCCTGCCAGAGGATTTTGAGGTTCCATATAAAGCCTTTGTGAGAAAGGGCATGATCTATACATTTTTGAATATAGACGATGAGGTAGCATTTGTGAGATATAACCCAAGTTTTGAAAAATGAACAGACTTCTTGCTTTTCTTTTTGTGCCAGTGATTTTCAGTTGCTCTGCCAAATTGGAAAAGGAAGAAGTATTGGCTGAGGAAAGTAGCGCTTTGCTCTTTGATTACACCTTGGATACGGTGATAATAGATTCCGGGGACTCCAAGCCTTACCTGGATATGAAGTTGGTATCCTCGGATTATGTGGCCTCGGAAGGATTGCTGTACAATCTGGATCCGGGTACCGGAAGGGTAGATGTGATTGATATTGCTGCGCAAAAGCTCACCGATCAAATCCAATTTGAAATAGATGGACCCAATGGTATCCGTAGGTACTTTCCCACTGGAATCAAAAAGACCAGCGGTGACGATCTGATCATCCGGGACTACTACGATATCCTGCGAATGGGAACGGATAAAAAACTCAAGGATTCCTATCGCCTGCGTAACCATACCCTGGCCGGAGACAATCTCAGAGATGGTCAGGAGATCAACGGCATGGGAGAAGTGGCTCAGGATGGCACTTTCTTCGCAAGCTATTACGGCTATTATCCTTCCAATGGCCCCATCATGGGGTTGGCTAAGGTTGATTTCGCCAGTAAATCCCTGCGACTGATCCCGGTGGATTTCAAGGAGCAGTCTGCCAAGCTCACCATACGCTGGGATTTTCGCGAAGGGAAAAGCACCGTAATTCCCGAATTCAAGTTTCTCACCTTGGATAAGCATAATTTTATTGCTTCCAATACCTACAAAAACGAACTCTGGTACTATGATGCCGGGACAGATTCGGTCTATCACAGGGTATATAAAAGTAAACTCACAGCAAATGTCAAACGCGGGAACTTCCGTAAGCGGGTGCGCTCCATGCGGGAATATACCTTGGCCAAAAACCGGAAATACCAGGAGGTGGTTTTTGGTCCCATCGTCAAGGATCCGACAAAACAGCTTTTCTATCGATATAGCCGGGAGGTGCAGCAGGTTCCCGATCGAGGAGGCAGCTTTTTCCGTTTTGTTTTGACCGTTTTTGATGATCAACTCAACCAAGTTCACGAGGAAAAACTGGCTTTATCCGCCGCGATTCCCGGGGAATACTATGCAAACAAAACCTTTGTCCATCAGGGCATGCTTTATACATTTTTGGATCTAAAAAGCCAGTTGGCTTTTGTCCGACTTAAGCCCACCTTCTATCATGAAAAGAATTAGTTATTTAGTACTCGCCTTTTGTGTTTTTACGGCATGCTCTTCCCCTTCTGAAAAGCTTGTTCAGAAAAAAAGCTTAGCTATTGAGATCGATACAGTGCGGGTGGACAGCAAGGATGAACTCCTGTTTTTGAATTATTTTCTTAATGTATCCTCTTTAGACGCTTCAGGAGATTACCTGTACAATTTCAATATGCCTCAGTTTAGGTTGGAGAAAATCAATATGGAAACCTTAGAACTGGACAGCTTGATCCAGCTGGAAAAGGATGGGCCTAATGCCCTCCAAAATTTTATTTCCACCCTTAAGGTGCTGGACCATGGGGGGTTCTTGTTTTACAATGGAAATACAGTAGTTCAGCTGAATGAAGCGGGCGAAAGAACCATGAATATTAACCTGGTTCAGGAAACCTGGTTTAATGAGTTGATCCCGGAGGGCAAGGGTGTTCTGGGTCAGTCCAGCGGGATTTCAAGTGACGGAAAGCTATTCAGCGCTTTCTACGGAGATCCCGGTATTGGGACCAAGCCAGAGGGAATTGCCCATATCGATCTGGAGTCGAAAACAGGGGAAATCATCCCCACGGAGGAATTTGATTATGTAGCTGGCAGTAGCCTTCTCCTCAGACTGGACGGCATGATCAGGGGAGGAAGTACTGCACTCGTTTTTTTCAATCCAGAGAAAGACAAAATCTTCATGTCCAGTAGCTCTAGAAATGATTTTATGAGCTATGATCTAGCAGCAGATAGCCTGATGGAGAAGCAGTATGAAAGCGCACTTACCAGCAATGCAGTAGAAACAAGTGATCCGGTGATCGTGGAGGATTTGGAAGAATTTCGGCGTCTGGGAGATGAAAAAGATAAGGAGGTAGTGTTTGGTCAGTGGTTTCTAGATCAGGAAAGCGGGAATCGATGGAGATTTTCCAAGGAGATGGACCGGATACTAGCTGAGGATAGTGTGATTTTCAAGACAGTTCTGACCGGGATTGATAAAAATTACGAAATGATCGGAGAAACCGAGCTTCCAGTAGGGTTTCGATTTCCCTATAAAGCTTGGGTTAGAAAAGGAATGATTTACACCTTCTTGAATGAAAATGATGAACTGGCCTTTATTCGGATCAAACCTGAGTTTTAACATGAATAGGATTCTTTATCTGGCAGGTTTGCTATTACTTTTATCTTGTTCTCAACATAGGGAACAAAATCATGATGAGAGAAAGCTTTCGTTTTCATATGAGCTAGACACCCTTAGGGTCGATAGTCAAAACCATTTGTTTAACCTAGCTCATAATTTGCCCATGGTGAAGCTTTCCCCAGATGGACGTTACCTTTATTTCTTCGATGATTATAATTATGCTTTAGATAAAGTAGATATGATTTCAATGAAGTACGATTTGTCAGTTCCGTTGGAAAAAGAAGGTCCCA
The DNA here is from genome assembly GCF_027594545.1 of Algoriphagus sp. TR-M9. Taxonomy (NCBI): domain Bacteria; kingdom Pseudomonadati; phylum Bacteroidota; class Cytophagia; order Cytophagales; family Cyclobacteriaceae; genus Algoriphagus; species Algoriphagus halophytocola. The sequence continues at coordinate 4,488,234 of NZ_CP115160.1, forward strand.
AAGGAGTCGGAAATTCGTTTGATTTCGCCCCAAAAGATGATGGGACTATTCAATTACTAACAGAAAAGGCATTAATAAAAATAGATGGGAGCGGTAACCTTCTCAATGCCTCGCCTGTCTTGAGTTCCATTTTTGATGTAGAGAAAGAGAAGCAGTTTTTTCGTTACGCTAAAATTTCCAGCGATCAAAGGTTCCTGTTTGGCTTGACCTCTTCGATTAAGCAAGAGCAATACCTGGGTTGGATAGATTTAGTAGATTCTTTGTACCATGAAGTGCTTCCAGATAGTATGAGGTACCGAGAAAACTTAAAAGTTGACTTGGGAAGATTAAGTCTCAGTGGGATGTTTGAACCTGAGTATTTAAACAACCGAATAGTACTTTATCACGATGATGGAATTGACTTTTACACACTTGACCCTGCTTCGAGGACTTGGGTTTTTCATGACTTTTCTCCTGGCTTAATAGAGAAGAGAAAAGCAGGGAATTACCCTAATAAGGGTTCTATGGAGGATCTGCCAAAGATTCTTGAAATGGAGAAACTGGAAATCAATTATCGCCGATTAGTATATGATTCCAAGAATAAGCGCTATTATCGAATAGCATCGAAAAGGAGGGAAAACCAGACTAGAGGCACTGTGCCTAATCAATACCTGCTTGTGTTTTCGGAAGATTTCAAGCTAATACATGAGGAAGATATGTCTGATTTACCGATTTCTCTTCATAGCTATTTTGTACGGGAGGGTAAATTTTGGATTCGAAATCAGGAAACTGAAGAACTGGAGTTTTTAGTTTTTGAATTTAGCCTGAACTAAGTCAGAAATATCTCTTGGACTGACTTTTTGGTTTTAGTCTAACCTCGGTAAGCTCAGTTTGAACCGCATGGCGATCAGGCGAATGGCAATAATCAATGCCACAGAAACCAACAAATTGATGTCCCGGGGCACCTCGAAATAGTTGAGTACTAAATAGAAAATAGCACCCGAAAGACAGGCTGATGCATAGATTTCCTTGCGGAAAAGTATGGGGATTTCATTGGTCAAGGTATCCCGGATCACTCCGCCCATCACAGCTGAAAACATCCCCATGATGGCGGCTATTTCTGGCCTCACGCCTAGATGCAAGGCTTTTTCTACCCCCAAAACTGTGAAAAATGCAATTCCCAAGGTATCAAACAAAAAGAAGGTTTTGCGCAGCCTGCTCAGAAAATTGGGAAAAATAAAGGCGGCCAGAATCCCAACCAAAATCGCATAGAGAAACTTCACATCTCCGATCCAGACCAGGGGATAGCTGTCCAGCAAGATGTCCCGAAGTGTACCTCCGCCTATGGCTGTAATGAAACCAGTAAATCCAGCTCCAAACATATCGTGCTCCCGCTCCCGGACGGCTAATACTCCTGAAATGGCGAATACAATGGTTCCTACCAGTTCTAAGGCATATTGTAAATCCATGGTCTCTCTTTAAAGTTTAATAATTAGAAATACATCCAGTATTTTCATCAGGTTTCATTTCGACCAATGGGAGTACTCTCCATTTTCTCCAGGCCAAAGTAGTACTTTGGAGAGTTTCTTTAATTCATTTATGCTTGGGTCTTTTCGCTGCTGTCAACCTTACCACCTTTCAAACTTATCTACCTCAGCTTTTCTCCATTACAAAAACCCCCATTGCCCGCTGTCCATGCACCAAAACCGACTTGGGAGCTTCCAGAAATAGTAATCCCATATCCTCTAATTTATCCAAATGCCTCTGCTGCAGCAAAAAGCGCTCTGAGCCATCCGGAAGCGTATATCTTCCTCCGCTGACTTCCTTGCTTTGCTCCAGAATTCCTCCGAAAGCGGTACACATCCGAAACCAAAGCGTTCCGCCGGGTTTTAACACTCGAAGCATCTCGTCCATCATCTGCCAGAAGTTGGCCTCATCCATGGCAAAATGCAAAACGGCGGAGCAGATGACCGCATCAAAGGCCTCATAATGAAAAGGAATATCCTCCATTTTGCCCACTTGGAATCTATAGATGTCATAGCTTGGGTCCAGGCTTTTTGCCGCATAACGCAGGTACTGTATGGCCATTTCCTGCTGGTCGATTCCGAAAACCTGATAGCCCGCATGGATGAAATACTGTGCATTTCTACCCTCACCACAGCCTGCATCTAAGATTTTCATCTGTTGGTTAAATCTCCCTTTCAGGATCTGGTCCAGTAGGTAGATATCTATATTTCCGAGTAACTTATTCAGTTCTGAGATTTGCATTTTCCCATTCGTCTAAGGCCAATATTGCTTTTTGTCGGCCGATTTCTATTAATTCTGCTGCCCGGTGAAATTCCAGGGTTCCGGCCTGTTTTCGGGATAGTTTTACCAGTACATCCACCGGATATTGCTGGAGCACCAGCTCACAGAATCTGTCCTGTAAAAGATCAAAAGATCGCTTGAGGAGATTGAAGGAGGAGTAAGAGGGCTCCTTGGCGACTATTTTTTCTTCGGGAAAATATTGGCCCATTTTGGCTTTATAGTCTTTCAGCCATTGAGGAATTTTGAGATAACTATTGCCTGAAGGGTCTTTTTTGGGTGGCTCTACGAATTCCGAATCCAAGCCATTCACATCCACCACCAGTAGTAGATGGTCTTTCCTGTTTCTCAGTAGGGATATAGGAATGGGATTGAGCACACCTCCGTCGATCAGGGAGTTCTTACCTACCAGTGCAGGTACGAATACAGAGGGAATACTCCCTGAGGCACGGATCGCTTCATATAGACTTCCCTTTCTGAAAATTATTTCCTTGCCCGTGATCGCATTGACGGCATTGCAGGAGAAAGGAATTTCCAGGTCCTCTATTTGGCAGTCTGGGACTACATTTTTCAGGGCGTTGTACACTTTTTCGCCCTTGATAAATCCCCGGCTGGAAAAAGTAAAATCCATCAATGAAAATACGTCCAACCTGTCCAGGTGGCAGATCCAATCCTTAAACTGTCCTAGTTTGCCGGCAGCATGCATCCCGCCTACCAGTGCTCCGGCAGAACAACCAGCAATTTCCGCAATATGATAACCTCGGTTTTCCAGTTCTTCTATGACCCCCACATGCGCTAATCCCCGCGCACCGCCGCTACTCAAAACCAAGGATACTGTTTTACTTTTCTCCATAATTGTTAGAGATTAAACAACTAAATTGAAGCCGAAAAACTCTTAACGAAAGTACACATTATGAGCCAATTTAAACCCTTTCACCTGGCTTTCCCAATTAGGAACATCGAAGAAACACGCACATTCTATGGAGATCTACTTGGCTGTGAGATCGGTAGAAGCACGGACAAGTGGATTGATTTTAATTTCTTTGGGCATCAGCTATCTGCACACATCAAACCGGAAGAACTGGCACAGGCTAAAACCAATGAAGTGGACGGAAAAAATGTACCGGTACGACACTTTGGAGCCATTTTGCCCTGGGATGAATGGCATGAGTTGGCTGAAAAACTCAAAGCTCATGGGATAGAGTTCGTCGTTGAGCCTTATATTCGATTCAAAGGAGAAGTTGGCGAGCAAGCGACTATGTTTTTCCTGGATCCCTGTGGAAATGCACTGGAATTCAAGTCCTTTCGCGATGAATCGCAGATTTTTGCCAAATAGGAAACAATTTGAAAAACCATTATCTAAATACCGGCATTGGGCGAATGATAGAATTAGAGGGGAAAGAGTACCTCTATTTCAGCGGAACTTCTTATTTGGGGATAGCTCAGCATCTTGATTTTTTGGACATTCTGACCAATAATTTGTTTGAATTCGGGGCAAATCACGGGCAAAGCAGGATCAATAATATAAGATTACAGGTGTTTGATGAGTTTGAGGAGGAGTTTGCACTATCCGCAGGAGCGCCCGCAGCGGCTGTGCTGAGTTCTGGCTATCTGGCAGGAATGGCAGCTTGGAAGGCTCTTTTTGAAAAGGACAAGCACACCTGGGTGGCTCCTGATGCGCATTCGGCGATTCTGCCGGATGGTATTTTTCCTAATGCACAATTAGATTTTACACAATGGAAAAAAGATTGCCTAGCGCAATCTGAGCAGCTTTCACCTCAGAAAATCCTAATTATAGGCAATGCAGTGGATCCTTTTCGCTGCCAGATTCACCAGTACGACTGGGTCAGAGAAATCGCTAAAAAGCATGAGGTTAGTTTGCTGATCGACGACAGTCATGCATTCGGGGTAATCGGGGATAGCATTTATGGTACCTATGATCAGTGGTCCCACCCTTCCATCAATTTGCTGGTTGCGGGTTCTCTGGGAAAAGGCCTGGGCTTACCGGCCGGGATCATTCTAGGCGATGAGGTACAAATCCAGAAGATAAAAAGCACGGCCTTATTTGGTGGGGCCTCGCCAGGTTCCCCAGCACATCTCCAGACATTTCTACAGATGGAACATCTCTACGATGGGCAAAAACTCTGGCTCAACGATGCCTGCGGTATTTTTGCCCAGGAAACTGCCGATGTCCTGCAAGTGATCGGGAGTCAGGATTTTCCTGCTTTTGTGTATACAGATGACAGTTGGACCAGGCAGTTTGAAAAAGCAGGTATTATCACTTCTTCCTTTCCATACCCCACTCCGGAGAGCCCTTCTGTAAATAGAATAGTCATTTCTGCTTTCCATGAACTGGGAGATATTCAGTATTTGAATGATATTATACATGACCTAGCACAATGATAAGATCTATACTTTGCCTTTTGTTTGTCACAGTCTTTATCCTCTCTTGCTCAAACCGGAGCGATATCCCATTTGAAGGTAATCTGGATGAATACCCCACGCTGAAAAGAGTTCTGGACAGTGCGGATAAGTATAAGGTGCAGCTCATCTACACGCAAATCGACCGGAATGAGCATGGGAATCCCCTATTCACAGACTACACCGTAAATCTCGAAGACCAGCGTTATTTCTATCCGGCGTCCACGGTCAAGCTTCCGGTGGCATTGCTGAGTTTGGAATGGCTGGAGGAGCAAAGTGTGGCTGGACTTACTGAAGAAACCACTATGCTAATCGATTCTGTGAGACCTTCCCAGGTGCCGGCTTTGAGCGATTTCACAGCGGAGGATTCTCTTCCAAGCATCGCGCAATACATCAAAAAAATTCTGTTGGTATCCGACAATGACGCTTACAACAGGCTTTACGAATTGCTGGGTCAGGATTACATCAATGAGAAGCTAAAGGAAAAGGGGCTGCAGCACACCATGATCAACCATAGGCTGAGCTTTCCTATCTCAGCAGAGGAAAATCGATATTTCAATCCGGTAAAGTTTGTAGACAGCAGTGGGAATGTACTTTTGGAGCTTCCGGAGCGGCATGCTGAAAGGGAATATGCGCTGGAATCGCAGCCAAGTTTGGGCATAGCGCACTATGCCGGAGAGAAGCTGGTCGAGGCTCCTATGGATTTTACTTTCAAAAATAAATTTGCGCTTTCGGATCTTCATGGAGTAGTGCAGCGAATCGTTTTTCCGGGAGCGTTTATGGAATCCCAACGCTTTCAACTCAATGAGGAACACCGGGACATGATCCTGAAGTACATGAGCATGTATCCTGGAGAGAGCGATTTTCCTAAGTATGAACTTCCGGAATACTACGACAGCTATTCCAAATTCTTCAAGTTTGGATCCGATCAAAAACCTATTCCTGAGCAGTTTCGAATTTTCAATAAAACCGGCTGGGCTTATGGGCATCTGATTGATGGCAGCTACTTTGTGGATTTTGAAAGTGGTGTGGAGTTCTTTGTTTCCGCCGTGATATATGTCAATGAAAATGAGACGCTCAATGACAACGAGTATGAATTTGAAGAAATAGGAACTCCGTTTTTCACCGAATTGGGGGAGTATTTATATAACCTAGAATTAAAACGAAAGCGGATGATTTCCCCGGATTTGAGTCAATTTCGATTTGATTATGCTGGAGATTAGCTAAACAAATATGATTGTAGGCTTTTTACCAGTAAAGCGACCAAATCATTCTATGAGGCTCTTTTCTGTCTCCCTTTCTGCGATACAAAGGAAATTAGGCTATTGGCATCAATCCGTATATTCAGTAATAAATAATCATTGATTTTATCAATTCTGAGAGTCTTAATTTTGCCAGTGAAAGCATGAACGAAAAAAGTATTCCATTCATTTACCGATCCTTTTTCAATTTCTGGCTGTTGGTGGTCCTACCTGCAACTTTAATTGCCCTGACCCTTTCTAAGCTTTATTACAACAATACCATCAACCTCGAACCCTTAAAAGATCCGAATGTGTGGTTTTACTTGCTTCTTTTGCAGGTTTTTGTCAGCTTCTTCTCCTACATTTGGGTGTATAGACCACAGGCTAAAAAACTAAAGGATAAAGCGCATTGAACAGTTGTGTTTTTTTGTTTTAGCCTCCGAGAGTATCATCACTTAGAAGGTAACACTGCTCATTGCCCTAGAAGTCTGCGGCTAATGCCCAGCTTACAGCCACTGCCTGTAAAGTACAAAATCCATGAATGTTTTTATCTTGGACAAACAATAACCCAAAATGAAAAGACTATTTACCTTAACCCTTTTGCTGGCTTTCTCAGCAGCTAGTTCCATTGCTCAAAATCTGGCCGAAAAACTCGGTTATCCTGCCGATACCAAGCTGCTGATAATTCATGGCGATGACGTGGGAGTATCTCATTCCCAAACCAAGGCAACTTTTGATGCCATGAAAAATGGAGTGGTCAATTCCACCAGCATGATGGTTCCTACGGGCTGGTCGGCAGAGGTAGGGGAGATGGCTAAGGAACTGCCAAATGCAGACATAGGAATTCACATTACCTTGACCAACGAATGGTTGAATTTCAACTGGGGACCAGAAGCAGGGAAGACGGCCGTTCCCGGTCTGGCCAATGCCAAAGGTCACATGTATCCGGATTGTGGACAAGTGGCCGCAAACGCAAGTCCCGAAGAGGTGGAAAGAGAGATCCGAGCACAAATCAAAGCTGCCAATCAGATGGGAATCATTCCTACTCATCTGGACTCTCACATGGGCTGTATTTTCTATGGAAGACCTGAATATCTAGCCTCATACCTCAGAATCGCCCAGGAACTGCAGATTCCGGCTATGATCAATCAAATGATGATAGATAATCTGGTGAAGCCAAATGCCCAGTTGTTTTCAGGGATCAATGTGGATAACTTCCCTGTGGTAGATCAGCTATTTATGGCCGAGCCGCAGGATTATCAAGCGGGAATGGAAGCTTATTATACCAAAGCACTCACTAATTTGACTGCGGGATTGAATGTGATTTTGATTCATTTGGCTTTTGATGATGAGGAAATGAATGCAGTGACTAAGGATCATGACACCTATCACGCTCCCTGGAGACAGGAGGATTATGATTTTTTCACCAGTGAAAAAGCCAAGAATCTCCTGAAGCAAAATAAAGTGCAGCTAGTGACCTGGCGCGAAGTGGGCAAAACCATGTAGTTTTGCGAAAAATCTATTTCATGTCTAGAGTATTATTACCAATACTGCTGCTTAGCGTTATTTTATATGCCTGTCAAGGGTCAAAGCCTGAAGAGGCAAAACTATTGGAAAGCTTGGAGCGCTTGCCCTCTTTGGATGTTACAGAAGTGGAGACTTTTTCTTTGGCCAATGACCAAATTCTGATTTCTGAAGGATCTGTATCGCTTAAATCCATCCAACTGCTTCAGGGTTTTTCTTCGGTTATAAAGATCGATGATCAAAACTTTTGCCTTGAAAACCCAATTGCGGAGAAAAAGTATCCTTTTGCCATCAAACAGGAGTTCGAGCTGGAGGAAATGGAAGTGCTGCGTTTGCTTGTTTTAAGTCAAGACAAACCGGGGCTGACTATGCTGAATTTTATCAAAAATGTGGGCAACGCTCCCTTAAACCTGAGTTTTCAGTTTGGTGCAGCGAGTGAGCTCAAACCTAGTATGTTGATGGATAGCACGTATGGAGTGGATGGAGCGGATCAGGTGATTTTTGATGAGTTAACGGGCGTTATTACTGCCAAAGATGCACTAAATGACTGGTATGCAACTTGGGCCTCTTCTGCAGATTATGTGCTGAAACCGGCCTCAATAGCGTGTGATGCTGCAGATTCAACGCTGAGCAAAACATCCGGTTTCCAGGTTGATCTGATGCTTGCACCGGGTCAAGAGCAGGTTGTTCCGGTTTATCTAGCAGGCTCTGACCAGAGTGAGCTTATGGCTATGGAGACTCTGGCGGAGCTTCGAACGGATTTGTATTCAGATTGGGACCAGAGTTATGCACTTGTAGATTCTTTATTGTCCACTTCGAAAGTAACACTACCTTCGGTCGAATTGCAGCAAGCTTACCTATGGAGTAAGTTTAAGGCTGGTGTTTACCAATTTCCAGCAGAGAAAAAGGAAACTGCTGCAATCGACCCTGATCAGCTTCTCCATTTTTATGAGATGAACTATAAGGGCTTTACTGCCTCGATTGACCAAACGCTTTTTTTCACAGATTTAGATCAGCCTAGGCATCTGACTCCTGCTTTTAAATATATGCAGCCTTTGGTTTTGAGCTTGATGGGAATTCAGGGTGATATAGTAAACAGAGTGACTTATGTCCGTCCCAATTTACCTACTGAATGGAATGAAGCATCCATAGAAAATCTCTGGATAGACGATAACCAACTGGATATAGCCATTACCTCGGAGGAAAATCACCTAACAGTAGAAATCACCCAGAGCCAGAAAAAAGCCGGCTTATCCATAGAATTGCCCGAAGCATTTATGCAGGTAAAAGTGCTGGGCAAGGAAGTGAGTAACGATACCAAAGATGGCTTCCGCAGGATATTGATGACTGGAGACCATGTGAGGATTGAGGCTAGTAAAAAATAAGCTATCGTAATTCTCCAAATGCCGTCAAAATCAACCTTCTACCTCCCCCGTATTTGCGAAATTCGCAGAGATAAATTCCCTGCCAAGTTCCAAGGTTGAGTTTTCCACCAGTAATCGGGATTTGAAGATGGCTATCAAAAAAACTGGCTTTAATGTGCGCAGGCATATCATCAGGCCCTTCATAAGTGTGGATAAAACGTGGATAAGATTCTGGAATTAACTCATTTACGAAGGTCTGGAAGTCCTTTCTGACAGTAGGATCAGCATTTTCATTGATAGTCAAAGCAGCAGAAGTATGCTGGATAAAGACTTGAAGAAATCCGGTTTGGATTTTCCTGATTTCCGGTATTGCCTCTTCTATTTCATCGGTGATCAGATGATACCCTGCGGGAAAAGCGTTTAATTGAAGTTGGTGTTGGAAAAAACTGTTCATTTTCAAAAATAAGGCTAGATCCCGAGATATTAAAAATCGGACTTTCGCCCCTCATTTACTGCCTGTCCAAAAACAGCTTGACACCATTACAGGAATCCCAAGTACCAGCCAGCTCTCCTTGGCTATTGACGAAATAATCCTCCATTCCTTCTTCGCAACTATGGATAAGCACACTGTTGCTGGTATTGAACTGAAAGATGTAGTGCGTAAGATTATCAGCATTCATTGTTTCATAAGTGCCATCTACGGTGTATTTGCCTACTTTTTTTACAAATGTCCCGTCTGTGCGCAGCGAATAGGAAAATGTGGAGTCAGATACGCTGGTATATTCCAGCTTTCCGTCTTTCATTTCTTGATAGCCAACTAGATTCCAGGTCTGTCCCTGGTCTTTGGGCTCTGGCTGATCGTTGAAGTCACAGGAGAATGCGATTAGAGCGATTAGGGAGAAAATTAGTGATCTTTGCATGGCAATTACTAAATGGTTGGTAGAAATTCTATTGCCCAAAAATCAATTACTTTGCCATAATGGAATATTCCCCAAAAATCTTTACTCTTTTCAGCTATTAACTTGAAATTCAGTGTTATTCTAGCCTATAGCGCCTATAGGATTAGCAAAGTAATTTCCATTAAGCCAACTGTTAATTCGCTTGATATCAGATACCTGGGCTTGCCTTCCGTGTACAAAATGCCCTTTTTCTACACATTTTCATTACAGGAATAATCTGGGCTGATTCACTCTACCAAAGTAAAATACAAGGATGCACCATCGCATGGAGCGCTTCCGCCCACCAGCATCCCATTTTCATCAATGAAAAGATATTCCCGGTTTGCAAAGCAGCTATGTCTTAAAATGTCCTCTTCGAAATTCAGTATGTATTCCTTCCTTTCTCCTCCGACTTCATAGATTTTAAACTCTTGCTTGTAAGTACCAGAAGTGCTTTCCTCGCCTACTGTTTTGACGTAGGTTCCGTCCTTTTTGAACAAATAGGTGTACGAGGAGTCACTGATAGTCTGAAAACCAGAATCTCCCCCAAAACCGAAAACCCGCCAACCGGCTATTTTCCAGGTCTGCGGGTATTCATTGTAGGGTTTTTCATCCTCCTGACAGGAAAATGTGAAAATAGAAAGAAGGCAAAGTAGCAACAATCGGGTCATGCGGTAAGATGCTTTGTTGAGAGACTTTCCTAGACCAGACGCAGGACTCAGGCAATTCGCTACCGATCAGATCTTTTCTATGTGGTTTTCCAAAACTCCTACTTGATCAATTCCGATTCGGACTTTGTCTCCTTCTGCCAATGTAAAATCATCCGGGACTATGCCTGTGCCGGTCATCAGAAAGCAACCTATAGGAAATGTATTTGCCCGAAATAGCCAACCGGCTAATTCCTTCGGCTTTCGTTTCAGCTGGGTGAGTGGAGTTTCTCCCACAAAGGCCAGCACATCATCTCTGAAGATCTCCAGACGGATATTTGCTGTCTCTTCTATGGCTTCATCTGTGAGGTAGAGGCATGGGCCTATGGCTGCACAGCCTGCATAAACCTTTGCCTGCGGCAAATAAAGCGGGTTTTCACCTTCTATACTTCTGCTGCTCATGTCATTTCCACAGGTATAGCCTTGGATTTTTCCTGTAGGAGAAATCACCAAAGTCAGTTCTGGTTCTGGTACATCCCAGGTGGAATCTTTTCGGATATTCACAGCTGCTCCAGGAGGGGAAACCCGGCTTGCAGTAGCTTTGAAGAAAAGTTCCGGTCGATCTGCATGGTAAACCTTGTCGTAGAAATCCGCCCCTCCGGCATCTTGTGATTCCTCCATTCTAGCGGTTCGGCTTCGGTAGTAAGTCACACCTGCAGCCCAGATTTCCTGATTGCCCATAGGAGCTAAAATTCCCCTGGCCAAAGTGGCCTCAGCTTCTTCATCGGAAATCTGCGTCCAGGAATGTGATTCTGCGCTTAAATAATCCTTGAGATTCTCCTGAGCGAGGAGCTGGTCCCAGTCTAATTCCGGTCCTAAAAGGAATTGGTTTTCTTGCTGTAAAAGTGTGCCCGTGGGCAGTTTATAGATTTTCATAGGTTAATAGGGTTTAGCTGGGAATTTATGAAAAACTTTTAAGAAGAAAGTAAGATCAATACAAGAGATAGCACATTTCCTGGGCCGTATAGATGAAATCTCTTGAATTAATTTTCTAATCCATAGGTTTGGATGGCAATTTTTCCATCTTACCTTTGCCAATAGATCATAAGGGGTGCCTTAATAAAACGGGCTGAGATCATACCCATACGACCTGATCCGGGTAATGCCGGCGAAGGGAAATGAACGAGCAACATCATACTGGAATCTTTAGCAGAGCGGTACCCTCTGAGCATTTTGCAGTTTTGATGTGCATGCGGGTAAACAATCACGGAAAACTTCCCCTAAGCTTTCCCATGTTTCACTCAAAATCCCGAAAGGGACATTTATTACATGAAAAAAGTATTAATAGGTTTGGCATTTTGCCTAGCCGCAATTTCTAGCTGGGCCCAGCAAAGCCTCAGTGGAAAAGTGCTCGATGCTAGTACTGGTGAACCTCTGGTAGGCGCTTCAGTCTGGGCAGAAAATCAGGGAAAAGGTGGAGTCACTGACGAAAATGGCCTGTTCACCATCAATAAATTGAACGAAGGAAGTCTGGAACTGCGCGTTTCTTACATTGGCTACCTCACGGTCAAGCAGGGCATAACTTTTCCTTATTCAGGAGAGCTGATCTTCAGGCTCCAGCCTACAGAACTGATGACTGAGGAGATCATCGTGTCTGCCACGAGGGCCTCGCAAAGTACTCCTACCACGTTTCAGGAGATCAGTAAAGAAGAGCTTGCCAAGCGCAATCTAGGTCAGGATATCCCTATGCTCTTGAATTTTACGCCTTCTGTAGTGACCAACTCAGATGCTGGTGCAGGAATAGGATACACTGGCATGAGAATTCGAGGATCGGATCAGACCAGAATCAATGTGACAGTAAATGGTATTCCTATGAATGACGCAGAGTCCCATGGGGTATTCTGGGTAAATATGCCGGATTTTGCTTCCTCGGTGAATACCATGCAGATTCAGCGCGGAGTCGGCACATCTACCAATGGTGCCGCGACTTTTGGCGCAAGCCTGAATATCCAAACGGACACCCGAAATGACGAGGCTTATGCAGAAATCGATAATTCTGCCGGCTCATTCAATTCCTGGAAACATACCGTAAAAGCCGGAACGGGGCTACTCAATAACCGTTTTGCGGTGGATGCCAGGCTTTCAAAGATTTCCTCTGACGGATATGTGGATCGGGCGACTTCTGATTTGCGCTCCTACTTTGTGTCGGCTGGCTTTTATGGGGAAGACCATGTATTGAAGTTGAATGTGTTTTCAGGAAAGGAAAAGACGTACCAAAGCTGGTACGGACTGCCGGAGTCTAAGCTGGAAGATGACCGAACGTTCAATTACTACACGTACGACAATGAAACGGATAACTATCAGCAGGATCACTACCAGCTGATCTATGCAGGTAAAATCGGCGATAACTGGAAAACCAATGCCGCACTACACTACACTTATGGTCGCGGATATTATGAGCAGTATCGGGAAGATGACGATTTTGCCAGCTATAATTTACCTGATGTGGTGATCGGAGACTCTACCATCAGCAGCACGGACATTATTCGCAGAAGATGGCTGGACAATGACTTCTACGGTGCAGTTGCCTCCATCAATTATGTCTCTGACAATGGCAAATGGGATGTGGTACTAGGCGGTGGAGCCAATCGCTACGATGGTGATCACTTTGGAGAAATCATCTGGGCTAGAATCGCCGGGGATACAGATATTCGGGATCGTTATTATGACAACAATGCCGTCAAAGATGACCGGAATATCTATTTGAAAGGGACTTATGAGGTTTCTCCAGGCCTAAATCTCTTTGGAGATCTTCAGGTGCGAGGGATTGACTACTCTTTCATAGGAGTAAATGACGACGGTAGAATAGTAGATGGAGAAGAAAAATACACCTTCTTCAATCCCAAATTTGGCGCTAGTTATGAGAAAAATGGCCGAACCTGGTATGCCAGTTTTGCTGTCGCAAACCGTGAGCCTACCCGATCTGATTTCACCGATAATCCGATCACCGAAGTGCCCAGACCTGAGCGGCTCAATAATGTGGAGGCAGGAATCCGCTCCCAAAGTGGAAGGTTCAGTTACAATGCCAATTTCTACTACATGGGCTACAAAGACCAGCTGATCCAAACCGGGCAAATCAATGATGTGGGTGCTTATATCCGGGAAAATGTCCCTGATTCATACCGGGCCGGTATAGAACTGGATGGGGCTTACCAGCTTTCTGATGCCTGGGTCATCGGGGGTAATTTGGCTTTAAGCCAAAATAAAATCAAGGAATTCACCGAGTACATCGATGACTATAGCACAGATGAATTCACACAGGAATCCTTTACCTATACCGATACGGATATCGCCTTTTCTCCAAACATAGTTTCCTCGGCGATGATTGAATTCAAGCCTGTCCAGAACCTTTCACTCAACTGGATGAGCAAGTATGTGGGCAAGCAATATTTAGATAATACCTCCAATGACGCACGAACCTTGGATGCGTTTTTTACCAATGATTTCAGGGTGAGTTATTCAGTGCAGCCTAGGTATTTCAAAAGCATAGAGCTGAACCTCATGGTCAATAATGTTTTCAATGAGATGTACGAACCTAATGGCTACACCTTTAGCTATTACGTGCCGGGAGAAAATGAAAAGGAACTGGTGACAGAGAACTATTACTACCCCATGGCCGGCACTAATTTTATGCTGGGGTTGAGTTTGAAATTCTAAGAAATCTAAGCTGAAGCAAACCATGCAACTCGAGAAAAAACACTTTGAAATACTTCCAAAAGCGCAGCAAAACTGGCAAAACAGGCCGGAATGGTTTTTCAACCGAGCGCATACTGATACCTATGAACTTTGGTATGAAGGCAGGTACAAGCGGGCGGAAATCTGGCAAAAGAAGGTGATGGAGCAGCTGGTTTCCAAAGATACCCGGATCAAAACCTTGCTTGAATTTGGCTGTGGCACCACCAGATTCACCCGCTGGTGGAAGGAAATCGGGATCAAAGCAACCGGAGGGGACATTTCCCCTCTGATGCTTTCCCAAGCCATCAATCTCTTCGAGGGAGATCTGGTCATGGCAGATTCTCATCACATGCCTTTCAAGGATCATACCTTTGATTCCCTGGCTTTCATTACCACTTTTGAATATTATAAAGATCCCGTAAAAGTGATTCGTGAATCTGCCCGTGTGGCCAAATACGGTATCGCGATGGGTATGATGAACCGAAATTCCCCTAAAGTACTGAGGCGGAGGGTACAGCAGGTTTTTGGCAAAAATCCGTTCTACGTGACAGCTACATTTTATACTCCTGCCATGCTGATCAAAATCATTGAAGAGGCATTGCAAGGAAGGGAATATACCATAGAATGGTCGTGCACAGGTTTGCCCAAGTGGTTTCCGGTGCAGCAATGGAGCGTTCCGTACGGAGATTTCTTTGGCTTATATGTGAAATTCACAGATGTAGACTGATGGCAGAGCTGGGCAAAATCAATCACGAAGGGTATCAAAACTTGCTTGCAGGCAGGCTGGGTGCGCTGCGCCCAGAAGTAAGACAAGGGCCAGATTTTGGGGTAGATGTTTCGATTACTGCTTTGCCGGGAGGTTTGGCCATGGCGGCCACCAGCGATCCTTTGTCATTGATTCCTTCCCTGGGATTGCAGGAATCGGCCTGGCTCAGCGTGCACCTCATGGCAAATGACATGGCGACTACTGGTTTTGCCCCGCAATATGGGCAGTTTGTATTGAACCTTCCGGATACGTTAAGCAATGAAGACTTTAGTACCTACTGGGGTTTTATTGATCGCTATTGTAAAGAAATCGGAGTAGCTATTACAGGGGGACATACCGGTTTTGTGCCAGGACAAAATTCAACTTTCGCCGGTGGCGGTACCTTGATTACCATTGCTCCAGAATCAGAAATGGTCTGTGCTACTGGTGCGAAAGAGGGTGATGTGATTTTGGTGACCAAGTCCTGTGCTTTGACGGCCACGGCGATTTTGGGAATGAGCTTCCCTGAAACCATCAAGAATAAGCTGGGGAAAGAAATCTATGAGTCTGCCTGCGCGCAATTCTATCAAACTTCTTCGCTGAAAGATGGCTTGATCGCAGCCGGGCAAAGCGAGAAATTCCCGGAAATCACAGCCATGCACGATGTGACGGAAGGCGGAGTATTAGGAGCGATTTACGAAATGTTGACTGCTTCAGGAAAAGGTGGAAGAATAGAAAATGACTTGATTCCTGTGGGAGAAATAGCTTCCCAAATTTCTACGTTATTTGATTTAGACCCACGCTACTGTGTGGGAGCTGGGGCAATGGTGATTTCCTGCAATTCTGAGAAATCGGATGAATTGATCTCCAGATTGGCAAAAGCAAACATTGCCTGCGCAGCTGTGGGCACCGTGAAATCTGCGGAATCTGGCATTATGCTGAGCGAGAAAGAATCGGTATCCCCGCTCATTTACCAAGAAACTGATCCCTACTGGGCGGCCTATTTCAACGCATTAAAGCAAGGATGGAAATGAAAAAACAAGATAAAATAGCTGGAGGACTGTACCTGGTCATAGACCCGGGCAAAGATGAGGCTGAACTTTTAGGTACATTGGAACAGGCCTTAAAAGCAAGACCCTGCGCCGTTCAGATCTGGGACAACTTTGCCGAACATTCTGCTGTACCTGCTTTGATCGGTAGGATCAAGGTGCTTTGTAATGCGGCATCCGTTCCGCTTTTGATCAATAATCACCCAGAGTGGGTCGAGCTTTTCGATCTGGACGGAGTGCACTTTGACGAAGTCAATCAGCTTTCGGAAAGCTGCCTGAGAGCCTTTAAGGGTATGGGCAAAACGGTGGGGCTGACCACCAATAATGATTTTGAAGCGATCAAGGCAGCGGTGTATTCCGGTATAGATTACCTTTCTTTTTGCTCTATGTTTCCCTCTGGCACCAGTAACAGTTGTGAGCTGGTGGACTTTGATACGGTGATCAAAACCAGGGAGATCACCAGCATACCGATTTTCTTGGCAGGAGGAATAAACCCGGAAAATCTAGCACAACTAGGAAGCTTGAAGTTTGACGGAATCGCGGTGGTCTCAGGTGTGATGAGCGCCGAAGATCCTCAAGCAGCCATTTTGAAATATCAACAAGCCCTTTCAATACTTAAATCATGAAACTAGAAACAATAGCCAAACTATGCTGTCCTTTTGATAAAGAGGATCTGGAATTGAAAACCATACTGACCGATGATCAGGATAATATCCTGGAAGGCTGGTTGACTTGTGGATCCTGCACACGTATTTACCCAATCATCAAGGGGATTCCTATCATGAACCCGGATGAGTACCGTGAGGAGCATCTGGAGCAGCCGGTATTGGACCGTTGGCAAAAGCAATTGGAAGGAAAAGAAATTAAGGATTTTAGGCTTTTGGAGGGAAATTCAAAGGATACCTAGGCCTTCTTTGATCTTTTGCAGGGCATCTACAGCTGCCTTTTCTTTTTCAAAATCCAAGGCGAGAAACTTGGTGCCATTGGATAGTAAAACACATTTATAGATCGTGACCTGACCGTTAATTGTAGGCGTAATCCCATTTGGCATAAAAGACGTTCGAAAACTGTGGAACACCAATTCCACTTGGTCAATTTCCGGTAGGCCTTCCCATTCGCCAGATTCAAACCATAGGAACCTCTGATATTCCTTGAATTTTCTGTTTTGAAAATCAAAAAGAGTTCCTGAATTAAGAGTGCTCAAAATTGCTCCAATCACTAGTGCTCCTCCAGCAACTAGTGCAATTTTAGTATTTTCTGTTTCCAAATCATTAATAAAGGATAAAAGGATTACAATCACCCCAGAAGCAAGAAATATCTGGCCAAGTAGTCTGGGGCCCTTAGTCCCATCATTTCTGCTTTTGTAGTTGAAATACTTCTCTGCTTTTCGATCAGTTAGGTTTGACATTCCTCTCCTTTTTTATCAATATCAGCGATATCACCGAATAAATTAGCAAATACTTATACAAATCCACTGAAATAATAAACTTGATATTGGTGGAGAAAGGGATATTATGCCCGTAGAAGTGTCCTGAAAAGAAGGCTGCCAGGCCTGCAAAAACCAAAATGTGGGAAACAGTCGCCAAAAGAATAAACAGGATTCTTTTGAGCAAAAGCACGGGCACGTTGGCGAGTAATCCTATTTTTTTGAAAATAAGATTCCATATCAGGGCAACCGGGAAAAGCAGGATCCAAAGTGAATTGATCAGGCGTTTTTCCGTTTCGTAAACAGAATGATCAAAATTCTGCCTGTACAGGTAATCCTGAAAAACCGCCACCAGCAAAATCAGGATCAGCACCAAAAGATACTTCAGTGTGGCCTTGATCCGGAGTTTCTTCTGTTGGAAAACAGGGGACATACTTACAGCAATTGGTGTTGCTTTAAGTTACATAATAAAAAATAGGTGGGCTGCGCAAAACAGCCCGATCTTATGAGTTTACAGGCAAGAGATTATATAGCTTCTCGTTCACATAGTAATTCCCCGTCCCCAACTTTTCCTTGCGCAGCACACCGTCTTCTGCAAGTTTATTGAGGTAATTGGCAGCGGTGATCCTAGATACGCCCAAGTCCCTGACGACAAATTCAATTTTGGTGTAGGGATGTTTGAAGAGGTTGTTCAGCAGCTCCTGGGAGTAAAATTTATAGTGGTCCCGAAGTTGGACTTTCATTTCAGCCATCAGCTTCTCCATGTTCTCAATCAATGAGATGGTATCCCTTGCGGTATTTTCCACTCCTTTGATCATATACGTCAGCCAACTTTGCCAATCTCCATTTTCACGCACCCCCTGAAGCAGTTTGTAATAATCTGTCTTATTCCGAATGATATGGCTGCTGAGGTACAGAATCGGAAGTTTTTGCAAGCCACACAAAATCAGGTACAAAGTGTTCAAAATCCTTCCCGTCCGGCCATTTCCATCATAGAAAGGGTGGATGCTTTCAAATTGTAAATGGATGATCGCCATTCTCACCAACTCATCGTAATCGCTCAGTTGGGGGCGGTTGATAAACTGCTCCAGATTGGCCATCAGCTCAAGAATCTCATTTGCATCCTGCGGCGGAAGATAGACGGTCTCTCCTGTCTGGGCATTTTTCAAAGCCGTGCCCGGGAGTTTTCGGAAACCGGCATTTTTTCCTTCCAAAGTCTCCTGGATCTGTATAATGGTCTGATTGGTCAGCATACCCTGGCTCTGGACCAGTTCAAATCCACGCTTCATCGCAGCTACATAATTCTGCACTTCCTTGATGGCCGGGGACATGGATTCAAATTCCAAGTCTGATTTGAACAATTCATCATGGGTGGTGATGATATTTTCCACGGCAGAACTGTCCTTGGCTTCCTGGAGCGCCAAGGTATTCAGCAAAATTTCGTGATTTGGAATGGAATATACCAGCCCCTTTAACTCTGCCAATGCCGCATGAGCGGCAGGCAATAGCTTGAGAATTGTCCTTGTCTCCAATTCATCTTCGTATGGCAAAGGGATCAACTTCCACATCTTTTGTAAAGATTTTTCGATTTTCTTTACATATACGGACAGCTATGTAAAGCATCTTTACATTAGATTTTAAAAAAATATGAAGTAACCTCAAGTCGAGTTTCAAAAACTTCATCGGGGATTAGTGGAGTAAAGCCGTGGGAATCTCAAAAAAAGGGAGATTGGCACACACTTTTCCTTCCCTATGCCGACGCCAAAAGGATCCGCAATGACGTTGATTCGTCACTGCCAGCCCTCCGGGAGGCGGGCGAACGCAGGAACGGAGCGAAGCAGTCTTCCAATCCTGCAGCTGCTCTTCCCTAGAGATTGCTTCGGGGCTTTTAAAGCTCTAGTCAAGACTAACTCTTTTGGAACAGCCCCTACCGATGACGTTAGCTATTCCATTTCTCCGCTTTTTAAATCGAACTCAAAGAAGTAGCGAAATTTACACCGCTTGCCAGTTTGAAAATTTCAGCGATAAGCTGCGGAAAAACAAGAATATCAATCCGGAAAAACACTTTTATCCATGCCTGGCACAATCCTCAACGCATTTTTGTAATACAGCTTTTTCAACACCTCCTCAGAAAGCCCTAAACCATACATCGCCCAGAAAGCGTGGTACTTTTTGTAATAGGGAAAATACTCATCCTCAGTCTCCAGCACCCTGAAATAGGTGTAAAATTCCTCTTTGTTGTAGGCGTCTTTACCAAAAAGCACACGGTCCTGATATTTTTCGAAAAACTCCTTTGCTCGTCTGGGTTGTCTACCAAACTCAGCGATCACCGCACCTATCCCAAAATTGACATTGGGGTACTTTTCCAAATGTTCACTAGCCGCATCCAGATCATTGGCCATCCAGCCCATGTGGGCATTGATAAAAGTGGTCTCAGGATGCTTCGCAAAAACATCGTGTTGTTCTGCTATAATCTGTTCAAAAGGAGCCGGATTTTCTGCTCCCCGCTGTCGGCGAGGATGGGTTTTGAGCTCTAGCCAGCGTTCATTATTCGCATCCATGGGCTGCCAAAACTGGGCGGGGTCTGCGGAGTGAATGATTACAGGAATTCCCAGTTCACCGGCTTTTGCCCAAACGGCATCAAGGTCTGGATGGTTTACAGGCACTCGGTTCCCGTTCACATCGTTTACATTCAGACCTAGGCTTTTGTAGATTTTCAAGCCGCTTGCACCTGCAGCCACATCTTCTTCCAATTCCTTCACTGCGATCCTCGTCCAGTTTTCATCCCCAAAGCCTGCAAAGTTCAGATTGGTAAATACCATGAACCTCCCCGGTGCGTGGGTATTAAACTCCCCGATCATGGATTTAATATATTCCTGCTGGGAATTGCTATCTCCTCTACCGAATCCACGTCCACTGAGGTTCACCAGTACGCCCATATTTAGCTCATCCATTTCTGCAACCAATTGATCTATTTTCTCCTTGTTTATCCCTCCCTGATGCGAGTGGATGTCCACAAATGGAAATTTGGCGCGCTGTACAGGATGCTCTGGTACCTTTAGCGTAGAGGGCGGGTTGTACTCTTCAAAGCTCATCTCCTGGGCCATGGTAATAGAAAAGGAGCAGGCGAAAAATGAGGCAATCAAAAATTTGGCAGAAGTATGCATAGCTAGGTCTTTGTGAGTTTTAGGCTGTTACGCAATAGAGTCAGGAATAGTTTGAGCTTTTTTGAAGAAGGAAGGGGCTGTCTCAAAAGGCTTTTCGATGTCTGCTTGAGCGGAGGCGAAGTCCAATTCCTGTAAATTAGGATGCATTTCGACTTCGCTCATAGCGGTAACCTATACTTTTGAAACAGGCCCATGCTTTTTACCGGGTAGTTCCACTTTGGATTACCTGCCCAAAGAATATTGCATTTGTATACAATTTATTTGTACCAAACCAGAATGCTCTGAAGTTCATGTTATCCGTAAAGGCAACTATCCGTCCTCTTCCTACACCGGCCACCTGGATCACAGAGCCATTTTGGAGTCCAGGTACGTTGGATGGGTGTAAGTATCCCGAAGCCAGTGGCTGATCAGTGTAAACCAAAGGATTAGCGTAGGGGTTTTTGGAAGGTTCTAAAAAGAGGTTGTCATTTCTGAAAGTGTGAATATCAGCCTTGGTGTACCCATAGCCAATCGGATGGGTCAAATCCAAGTGAGCATTGAAAATAGCACCACCGGTGACTTTTGCGCCTCTGGCATTATCGTAGTCTGCATAGTTTTTCTGAAGTGCGGAATCCGAAGCTGCTATTTCCCTGAATTCGAAGTCACCGATATCATGCTGCGCCAAAAACTCAATGGCCCCACCTTTTGCCAGCAAGGTGCCGCCTCTGGCGACCCAAGACTGAATAGAGGAAGCACCGGATTTGCCCAGTCCACTATATCTTCCATCAGGCATCAGCAATACATTATATCTATCCAGGGTACTGCTGCTCACTCTGTCCATAGCAAGTAGGGTAATCGGAATCTCGTAGCGCTGATCCATCAGGTGCCAGATTTCTCCTGCTTCGTAGCTGCTTACTCCTCCTTCTACCAAAAGTGCGATTTCTGGTTTATCCAGTGGGGTGATGTTTGGAGAGCCTAGGTTTATCCCTGTGGTATTGCCACTGGTGAGTGCATAAATATCTACTGTAGATGCAGCTGCGATTTCTGAGATTTTTTGATAAAAAGCCTGATCATCCAGACCGCTTTCTCCTTTGGAAATCAGTAAGGTTCCTCGTCCGAATTGCTTATCATCCATTCCAAATTCCATAGTCGCTACACGAACCAGGAATCCTGCTTCCATTAGTTTGTAAGCAGCTTTAGGGGCATAGTAATCTGTCCATTCCATGGCATAAGCATAGGCTCCTGGGTTGCCGATCACCTGACCTGGCTGTAGTGTCAGGTTATCTTTGGTGACCTCTTCTGTGTTTGCCAGATTTAGGATCTGGGAGTTGAGCGCCATGTAGTCCAGGTTGAATGCCATAGGGTATGTCCAGGCAGATACATCATAGAACAGGCTGTCTTTGAAAGTATTTCTGGTTTCAAACATGGCTTTGATCAGGCGGTATTGAGGCTGATCTGCCGGGACTATGAATGAGTTTTCACTTTTAAACTGCGTGCCATTCACTGTGATATCCTCGTTCAGACTGAATACCTTGATGTCATGCTGCAAGATCAAATCTGCGAGGTGAAAGCTTTTGGCATCGTCTTGCTCATTTCCGAATATGTAAGCTTTATTAGGATCGGAGGAGACTTCATTTTTGATTTCATCATAGAAATCAGCCATAAAAGTATTCAGTTCTTGCCTCATTTCCTTTGCGGCTTCGTAGGAGGAAAGGTTAGCGGTAAATTGATTTCTGATGGTGAAAGGAAAGCTCAGCATGCCATTGACGCTTTCCTGTAGGTGCCCTCTGGAGCTAGCCTGCTCAAATAGAATCCCAATGGATCCCTGCACATCTGGGTAGGTGGAACCTTTGCCGTAGTAATAGTCATCGTAATTTTCCTGATTGAAATACAGGGAGCCGATTTTGTCCAAGGCCTTGGCGTGATAGGTACCAATTTTGGCAGTCAACTCAAAGTTCTTCTCAGGGGTGAGTGGGTGCATTCTGGCCGGAACTCCTGGCTGAAAAAAGAAGGTGCTGTTGGTTCCCATTTCATGGAAATCCAAGTGGATATTTGGAAGCCATTCCTGAAATACCTTGACGCGGTTTCTGGATTCTGGGTGCTGTACCGGTAGCCAGTCTCTATTCAGATCAAACCAATAATGGTTGGTTCTTCCCCGTGGCCAAGCTTCGTTAAATTCCACATTATTAGGGTCACCGTTCATGTTGTAGGATTTGTGGCTGTTCACCCAGGAAGCAAACCGGTTTAGACCGTCCGGATTGATGGCTGGGTCTAATAGGAGTACGATGTCTTCCAGTTCGGCCTCGATTTCATTGGCAGCGGCAAAGTGGTAAGCCGCCAAAAGTGAAGCATTTGCTCCACTGGCTTCATTGCCATGTACTGAATAACCCATAAACATCACCACCGGCATATTTTCCAGGTCTGCTGATGCCCCGGGAGTACGGAGTTTGGCTCTTTCAGCTTTAATCTGGTCTATTTTGCCCAGGTTAGAAGGAGAAGTGATAGTAAGGAGAACCTGTGGTCTTTTTTCGTAAGTTCTGCCCGTTTCTTCAAACGTGACACGGTCTGATGCCTCAGCCACAGCCTTCATGTACATGACCAGCTGGTCATGGCTGACATGCCATTCCCCTACTTCATAGCCCAAAATTTCTTTAGGTGTAGGGATGGATTCATCGTAAGTATATCCTTCGGGTAAGTAATAGCTTATGTCTACCTGAGCATAGGTAGAAAGCGTAAAAAGGGACAAAAGCAGCGCAAGCAGACTTTTTTTCATAGAGATTGGTAGTTTAACTTTTAGCTAAATTCATACTTTAGATCCTTAAAAAAAGCTATTTTGGTTCAATGGTTAAAATAATTGAAGAAAAGAGATGGAAATAAATCAGTACTTTAACAGCATTACCTATTGACAGTTTGGCGGCTTACTGTATTTGCTGGTCATCGGCTATGTGCTCTATAATCTCATGATGAGGCAGGACTTTAGACATTCCCATGAGAAGCTGGTTTGGATCCTTCTATTGCTGATTACCCCGGTTTTTGGGATGATGCTCTATTTCATAAAAAGCAATCCTCGTCGCAGAAGAAGAGGGTTTAATCCGGATTTTTCGAAAAATTAAACACAAAATATGACTACATTATTTATTCAGAATATAGGAGGAGGATCCTTATTGATGTTGTTTTTAGTTGGGCTATATTTTGCACTTTGGATATATTGTTTGGTGGATATTGTCCGCTCAGAATTCAAGGATTCTAACATGAAACTCATTTGGATAGTCATTATCCTTTTTGCACAGCTGATCGGGCCACTTATATATTTGGTCATCGGGAAAGGCACAAAATCCAGAAATTTTACTTGATATGTTTGGACTAGGAATTATAGGCTTGGCGATCTATGCCTACACGATTTATGATGTAATCATCAGTAATTTTGCCAATGATAACGATAAGCTAATCTGGGTGATCATAGTGGTGCTGGTACCCTTGCTGGGCACGGTGCTTTGGTTTTTGATTGGGAGGGGGAAGAGGATTTAGTTTTCTACCGTCAGTTTTATCTCTTTATCCGATAAATCTTTCCTTCTGTTTTGCTCATGATATACACCTGCCCGTCTGCATCTTGGCCAAATTTTAAATCCACACGTTTTCCTCCACAGAGTTCCAGCAAGCTGATTTCCTGGCCTTCATATAGCACACCCCAACTTTGAACGCCTGCAGCTTCGGGGTCATCCAGATCAGTGAAGAATAAGCGCCCAGATAAGATGTCTCCAAAAATCAATTTGCCTTCCAGCGGGCCATAGGGCATAACATACCCTGCAAAAATAGCTGCTAGCTCATCGTGATCGAGTTGGACTATTGGGTAGGTTACCCCGTACTTTTCGTCGTCTTCTTTTAGCGGGAAGATTTCATTGAATTTTCCGTAAGGGTTTATGATAAACCTACCTTCGCGAATCGGCCAGCCGTAGAAATTACCTTTTTCAATTTTATTGATTTCCTCTACGCTATGTTGTCCGATGTCGGTGGCGTACATGTTCCCTTTCTTATCCCAAAAAACCCTGTTCGGATTCCGGAAACCATTGGCGTAGACCTCGCCAGCTTTACCGGCCTCCCCAGCAAATGGGTTGCTCTTGGGAATGCCATATTGCCCATTGGGACTATCATTGCCTAGAGGATCAATCCTGAGAATGCTGCTATAGATCCGTGTACCTTTACTGTCAGATACATAGGCAGCTCTTTGCTCCGCCAGTCCTCCATCACCAAAGCCTATGAAAAGTAAGCCATAATCCTCATCTCCTGGTTTGGAATTTGGGTTAAAGGTCAGTTCCTGCATACCATGGGCCTGGGAAGGAATATCAATTCTGAGCAGTTCCCGGGATGAACCTTTGAAACTAGCTGCCGCGGGATCCTCTGCCTGCCACTCCGTCAAAACCCACTGCATAAATACCCGAATGCTATCCGGGTAGCCATAATCAGGTTCTAGCGTGCCACCAGGCTCGGTGTGGGCCGTATAGAAAAGACCATTTTCAGTAAATTCCGGGTGAAAGCTAAAGCTTGCCATTCCTGTAGCCCAGCCTGGCTTGCTGATTAATTCCGGTTTGTGATCCAATATTGGCAAATACATTTGCGGTTTTTGACCGATCAACTCATATAACCCTACCCGCTGATCATTGACAAAAACGCGATTGGTTCCTGGCACAACATCCATTTTGGTCATTTTTGCCAAAGGCTGCGCTTCATCCGAAGCAGGTAGCTGACTGAATAGCTCCAGCTCCACCCGTATCCCGGAGTCTGGAACTGGCTCCGGGATAGGGTCCTGCAGACCGGTCAGGGGTAGGGTATCCGGTAAACTCTCGTAAGTGTGGAGGTAAGCGAGTATTTGGTCAATGCCTTCTTCACCCAAAGAAGCAAAAGGAGGCATGTATGTTTTGAATTTTTCAAATAGAGCCATTGCTCTAGGGTCTTTGGACTCTATGGCTAGGGAAGGGTCCTTGATGAAGTTTTTGACCCAGTCTGTTTCTACATGATGGGTGATGCCGCTGAGGTTTGGCCCGATTCCATCTTGCTGAAAGTTATGACAGGTGCTGCAGTTATTTTCAAAAAGTGTCTTTCCGGCCGCAATTTGTTCGGCGTCAGTGCTGATTTCCGAACCAAATTCATTGCTTTTTGTACAGGAGAATATTAAAAGAGAAGAGAATAAAAGAGTGCCTAAAGATAATTTCATGCCTGCTAAATAGTAGATTTTGCTGAATTCTGCCAAAGAAAACAGTTAATTCCACCTGACTGTCCTGTATTGTAGGCTAGTTAGTGATTTGTAGTCTAGTGGGTTAAGGTTTCAGAATAAGTGTGAAAATAGTGCCTACTCCGGGTGTGCTGTCTACCTTGATTTTTCCACCTAGGCTTTGCACATGGTTATAAACCAGATAAAGTCCAATCCCCCGGCTGTCTGAATTTTGGTGAAAGGTCTGCTGAAAACCGAAAATTTTATCCTTTACTTCAGTCATATCAAAACCTATCCCATTGTCAGCAAATGTGAGGTGAACGAATCCGTTTTTTAAACTGGAGCAAATTTTAATATGTGGGCGGGCCCCAGCTTTTTTATATTTAATGGAATTGCTGATCAGGTTTAGAAATATACTTTCCAGATAAGTTTGATTGGAATGTATACTAGGAACCTGCTCAAAATCCATATCGACTTGGGCTTGAGAGATTTGCAATAAAGTACCGATGGATTTGGATATTCTATTCACCACATCTTCCAGCAGAATATTTTCAAATGGAATGTGCAGGGATTGCTTTTCCTTGAGATCCACCGAGAATTGGTCCAGTTTTTCTTTCAAATCTTCACAGCAGACCTTGAAAAGATCCAGGTATTCCAAAGTTTCCGGATCGGTGATTTTGCTCGAATCAATCAGCTCAAAAATCGAGAGAATATTGCTGACAGGAGACCTCAGGTCATGGGAAGTCATGTAGCCCAAATGCCGCAGCCCTTTATTAATCTCAGTAAGATTGGTTAGCAGCGCATTTCTGTCGTTTTCCAGCTGTTTTTTCTGTGTGATATTCTTTGCTATCGCAAAGACCACCTGCGAATCCGCTATGGGCTGGGAAGTCCAGGAAAGCCATACGATTTCGCCGGATTTGGTCAGGTAGCGGTTTTCAAAATTGGTAAGTGTAGTATCACGCAAGAGTTCATCTCTCACGGTGGCAGTTTTGTCTCTGTCGGCTGGATGAATAAACTCCTTGATGGGTTTGGAGTAAAGCTCCTCATAGGTATATCCTAGCGCCTGTGGTACGGCCGGGTTTATTTTTTTGAAATAACCGTCGTATCCAGCGATGCAAACTAAATCCGGAGTTTGATCAAAGAAAACAGAATAATTGGAAAATTCCGGGTTCATAATGCTGAAAAAGCCTTTGTACTTGAAGACGAGAATAAGAAATATTCCGCTTTAATACTAAAGCATAATTTCTAGTTGTTAAAAATTAATACGAAATCTTGGCGGTAACCGAATTCTTTTGTCTAACTGGAAGGGGACCGAAGAGCTCCACAGCGTATAATCCACCCTCCTAACAAATGGGTATTACATAAAACAAATGATTATCCGCAATGATGCCCGTAGCCATAAAATCTTTGCTTATCTGGTGGGAAGGCCGATGACCGAAGACTCTCGCAGGAGCGGGACAGGCTGAAGCGGCCTCATTTGTTAAGTTTAACATATCCTACATTGCTTTTGCCTCTTTACTGGTAGAAAAGCGGATATTCAGATAAAATTAATACAGGGCCCGCTTCTTTTAGTTTATACTGAAAGTCTGATCATCTAGGTAGTGCGGGTAGATTTTACGGTGTTGTTTTTTCACTTCAGTGATCAGCGCTTCACGAAATTCCTCCACATTGGTACCATTACCAGCGGCCATGAAGACCGGCGGAATACCGGTTTTTTTGCCATAGGACTCTGCCAGTGCAGCAAAATCCACATAATTTGCCTCTTCTAGTTCATGCTCGGACATGTTCATGCTTTCTTCCTCACTGGGCATGGTTTCTACCAGATCCGTTTTATTAAAGACCAGGAGAACAGGCTTATCTCCAGCTTTGATCTCATTAAGCGTCTGGGTGACTACGGCAATGTGGTCTTCGAAGTGCGGATGTGATATATCCACCACATGCACCAGTAGATCTGCCTCTCGGATCTCATCTAGGGTGGATTTAAACGCCTCGATCAGGTGAGTAGGGAGCTTGCGTATGAAACCTACCGTATCTGACAACAGAAATGGAATAGTGTCCAGCACCACCTTGCGCACGGTGGAATCTACCGTGGCAAAAAGCTTGTTTTCGGCTAGGATGTCCGTCTTGGTGATCAGGTTCATCAGTGTGCTTTTACCCACATTGGTATAACCTACCACGGCCACGCGGACTATTCCTTTTCTGCCTTTACGTTGCGTTTCGCCTTGTTTTTCGATTTCTCGTAGCTTTTGCTTCAGCAGGGTGATGCGGTTTCGTATGTTTCGCTTATCTGTTTCGATCTCCTTTTCACCTGCTCCTCCACGGGTAGATGTACCACCTCTTTGCCGCTCCAGGTGAGTCCACATTCTGGTCAATCTAGGCAGGAGGTATTGGAATCTTGCCAGTTCCACTTGGGTTTTGGCCTGTGCAGTCTGGGCTCTTTTCAGGAAAATATCCAGAATCAAAAGGGATCTATCGTAGATTTTTACCTTGAGTTCATTTTCTAGATTTCGCATTTGCGAAGGGGATAAGTCATCATCGAATATGACCATGTCCACCTCAAAATGCTTAATGTAAGCCTGAATTTCCTCCAGTTTTCCTGATCCCACAAAGGTTCGGATGTCAGGTTTTTCCATTTTCTGGGTGAATCGGTATACGGTTTTGGCACCGAGAGTTTCGGTCAAAAATGCGAGTTCATCCAAATGTTCCTCGGTCTCCTGTTCAGATTGCTGCTGACGCACTATGCTTACTAGAACAGCAGTTTCCTGCTCCACGGAGGTATCGAATAGTTTTTGAAGTTTTCTGGAGTATTTGCTCATAGATTTAATGCTATATCCAAACAATGCGAAACAGCGTAAATTAGTTTCTCCGGTGCTGCAAAAGGCCTTGAGCAGGAGTGAATTTGCAATTCGATTGATAGAATGTCGCAAAGTTCGGCATATTTCCTTACAATTGTTTAGGATACTGCGATGTCCAGTGGTTATTTTGCTGTAGTGAGCTGAACCCAACCCACACCCAATGGTCGAAATCAAGCAAACAGCCCTAGCAGGGGTTTTAGAAATATTTCCAAAAGTTTTTAAAGATCAAAGAGGCTATTTCTTTGAGTCGTATCGTGAAGATTGGCTTCAGCAAGAAGGAGTTGCGCATGGCTGGGTGCAGGACAATCAGAGCTTTTCTCAAAAAGGAACCGTTCGTGGCCTGCATTTTCAGCGTGGTGAATATGCTCAGGCCAAACTGGTGCGGGTGATCCAAGGCAAGGTGCTGGATGTAGTCGTAGATCTAAGAAAGGATTCTCCTACTTTTGGGCAAAGCTATTCAGCATTGTTGACCACTGAGGCAAACAATCTAATGTACGTACCCGTAGGTTTTGCTCATGGGTTTTCAGTTTTGGAAGATGCGATTTTTGCCTACAAGTGTTCTAATTATTACCACAAGGAAAGTGAAGGAGGAATACGCTGGAATGACCCAAAATTGGCCATAGATTGGCGAGTATCTGAGCCGATCATCTCAGAGAAGGACAAAGATTGGCCGACTATCGAAGAATTTAAATTAAGTGAAGGAGGATTGTAATGGGGTTTTTAGACCTTTTTAAAAAGAAGCCAGAAATAATCGAAGATTTACATCTGGGTTGGCTGGAAGTGGATATGCACTCCCACCTGATTCCTGGGATAGATGATGGCTCTAAGACTATGGAGGAGTCTCTGCACCTGATCAAGCGTATGGAAGATTATGGTCTGAGAAAGATTATCACCACTCCGCATATCATGTCTGAGTACTATAGAAATACTCCTGAAATCATCCGGATGGGCTTGGAGGATCTACGCAAGGCTGCCAAAAAAGAAGGGATCAATGTGGAGATAGACGCTGCGGCCGAATACTACATGGATGAAATCTTTCTGGAGAAAATCAAGGAAGGGCAAGAGGTACTCACCTTCGGGGACAATTACATTTTGGTAGAAACAGGTTTTATCAATAAACCGCAAATGTTGCTTGAAATTATCTTCCAATTGGAAATGGCTGGTTTCAAGCCTATTCTGGCGCACCCAGAGCGCTACCAATACCTGATTGCTGATAAGAAACTTCTGGAAGACCTTCTGGATAGAAACATACTTTTCCAGGTGAATCTCCTTTCTTTGACGGGGTTTTACTCCAAGCAGGTGAAGGATTTTGGGGAGTCGCTGCTTGAGACAGGTCAGGTCCGTTTCTTTGGTACAGACTGCCACAACCCCCGGTATCTGGACATGCTGGAAACCCTGCCAAAGTCAAAGGTTTACGATAAAATCAAGCAGCTAAACCTGCTGAATACTACGCTTTGATTTTTCCTTAGTCAATGAAAATCCTCATCACTGGTATTACTGGATTATTTGGAAGCTACCTGGCTAGGGAGTTTGCCCCCATGGGCGAAATACATGGCTTTCGTAGAAAGAACTCCTCTGCGAGATTGCTGGAGGGTAGTGATTTTCCGGTTACCTGGCATGAGGGCGATCTTTCGGATATCGCATCGCTGGAGGAAGCCATGCGTGGTATTGATCTAGTGATTCATGCCGCGGGCAAAGTCTCATTTGATCCAAAACATGAGGAGCTGCTGCATGAGGTGAATGTCAAAGGGACTACCCATGTGGTGAATGCGATGCTGAACAGTGGGGTTCCCAAACTGGTTTACGTCAGTTCGGTCTCGGCTATAGGGCGAAGTGCTGAGCAATCCAGGATAGATGAGAATTTTAAATGGGTCAAATCCCCGCTGAACACGGATTACGGGGTGTCAAAATATCTGGCTGAGTTAGAAGCCTGGAGAGGAGAGCAGGAAGGATTGGAATTGCTGGTCGTAAACCCATCCATTCTTCTGGGGAAAATCAAGGACGATAGGAGCTCCACTGACATTTATCAGTATGTTTTGGAAGAAAGAAAGTATTATCCTGTAGGCGATCTGAATTACATAGATGTGCGTGATGCGGCCCAGCAAGTAAGAGCACTTGTGGAGAATAATCACTGGGGAGAGCGCTTCATATTGAACAATGCGCGTATTTCCTATCAGGAGTTTTTTGCAGAGATGGCCGGAGTATTTGGAAAAAAAGCTCCATCCAGGCCTCTTTCCGGAAACCTTTTAAACCTAGTGGTTTTCGGAAGCAGTATTCTGCGAAAAGTCGGGCTGAGCAAAGTGCAATTGGGTAAAAAATCTGCTTTGCTTTCCCAGCAGAAAGTGTTTTTCGACAATGCTAAGGTCAATCGCGTGCTCAATCCAAAGTATACCTCCTTGAAAGACACCTTTCTTGCCGCAAAATAAACTAATTGGAGAAGGGAAGCGTTTGCTTTTTTACGTTGCGTATTCCTAGTAGTGATTAGGGGTGTACCTTCTTACAAAAATTAACAAATCGAGACTTTGAGAGACCAAATAATTTGGTAACTTAAATAAACCATAAAACATCCTAATGACTGGAGATCACGATCAAGATTGGGAAAACGACAAAAAGCTGGTAGAACGGTTTGAAAATTCCCTAAAATCCAATCTGGACCTTTATTTTGAAGAGGAGGAACTGGAAGATGTTATCCGCTTTTATTTTGATCAGCAGAAATTTCTGAAGGCACTTCGGGCATCAGAATTTTCACTGGAGAGGTTTCCGTTTTCGGTAGAGATCAAGCTGCTCAAGGCGCAGTGTTTGATATTCAACGATGAGCTGGAAGAAGGTTTAGAAATCCTGGAAAACATCAATAATATATCTCCAAACAATGAGGAGATTATTTTGGCATTGGCAAATGCCCATATTCTTGCAGGCACACCGCAATTTGGGATAGAAATTCTGGAAAATTTCCTACCTCTGGCAGAGGATAAGGCTGAGGTCTATTATTCTCTGGGTAACCTGTACCGGGTTCAGAACAAAAACGAAAAAGCCAGCTACTACTTCAAGGAAGCAGTGAAAAACCGCATCAACCATGAAGATGCCCTGTTTCAGCTGGCCATGATCACAGAAGAAGAAGGGTCCTTTGATGAGATTTTGCATTTCTATCAGGAATTTATCGATCAGGATCCTTACAGCGCAGGGGCTTGGTATAATCTGGGGGTGGTGTACAATCGCCTCGGTAGATATGAAGATGCGATCAAAGCCTACGATTATGCCATTCTGATCGACGATACCTTTGCATCAGCCTATTTTAATCTGGGCAATGCCCTGATGAATACCAAGCAATACGAGCTCGCACTGGAAGCCTATCAAAACACCATTAACTGTGAAGGGGCTAATTCAGAAAACTGCTGCTACATAGGCGCTGCTTATGAAAAACTCAATAAGATAGACGAGGCTTTCAAGTACTTCAAAAAATCAGCAAAATTTGATGAGGAGTATGATGATGCTTGGTTTGGGCTGGGGATGTGCATGCTAAAGAAGGAAAAGTACTTCGAAGCCATACATTATTTTAAGAAAGCCCTCAAACTCACGAAAGAAAATCCGAATTATTGGGTAGGACTGGCCGATGCAGAATTTCAATTGGGAAATATGCAGGCGAGCTCTGAAGCGTATGAAGAAGCGATCAATCTGGAGCCTGGGATTCTGGAAACCTATATAAATCTGGCACTTATCTATCATGAGCAGAACAGATTTGAAGAGGCGATAGACGTGACCAGAGAAGGAATAGAGGAGCTTCCTGAAGAAGCAGAGCTGTATTATCGCATGGTAGTTTACCTGATCAAAATGGGCAATTACAAAGAGGCGTTTTCATTTTTGGAAAATGGGTTAACTTTGGACTTCGAAAAGCATACGGTCTTATACGATCTCATGCCTGAGCTGAAGCAGCAGAAGGCCTTGTATAAGATAATTGCCCAATATCGGGAGGAAAGTCCCGAGTCCTAACATTAAAACCTAGCTAATGAATTATGAGCTGAATAATATCCCCGTTCGGACTGAAAAGCCACGGACAAAGGGATTTACCATGGCCATGGACAAAGGCCTTAGCCTAAGAGCCACCGAAGATTTTGTTGACAGTTGTGCAGATTACGTGGATATCGTAAAACTCGGTTGGGCTACATCTTATGTGACTAAAAACCTCAGTGAGAAACTTGCTATTTACAAAGAAGCTGGAATTCCTGTTTATCTGGGAGGAACACTCTTTGAAGCTTTTATAGTAAGAGGGCAGTTTGATGATTATAGAAAAGTTCTCGACCGCTATAACCTCTCTTTTGCGGAGGTGTCTGATGGATCGATCTCCCTCAATCATGATAAAAAGTGCGAATTCATCTCCACCCTAGCTCAGCAGGTAACGGTACTTTCCGAAGTGGGATCTAAAGATGCCGCGAAAATCATCCCACCATATAAGTGGATAGAGCAGATGCAGACTGAACTGGACGCTGGAGCCTGGAAAGTAATCGGAGAAGCCAGAGAAGGTGGAAACGTGGGGCTGTTCAGAGATTCAGGTGAAGTGAGGCAGGGACTGGTAGAGGAAATTTTGACGCAAATCCCGGAAGAACGTATTATCTGGGAAGCCCCTATCAAATCCCAGCAAGTGTGGTTTATCAAACTGATCGGTGCCAATGTAAATCTTGGAAACATCAGTCCATCTGAAGTGATTCCTTTGGAAACGATCCGATTGGGACTGAGAGGAGATACATTTGATCACTTTTTGGGAGAAATTAAATTGTAATACTACTCAACTCATATTAGGCTGATTGGATAACTCTGATCAGCCTTTATTTTTGACCATGGATTTTATCAAAAAATATATACTCACTTACCTGAAAGGTATGGGTATGGGAGCAGCGGATATAGTACCTGGCGTATCAGGAGGGTCCATAGCACTGATCACGGGCATCTACGAGGAGCTACTGCGGAGCATCAATTCATTCAATGGGGATAATCTGAAGCTATTAATCAAATTTCAGTTTAAAGCTTTTTTCCAAGCAGTGAACGGAGCCTTTTTGATCAGCTTGTTTTTGGGGATTTTGACCAGCATTTTCTCTCTTTCCAAGCTTATCACGTTCCTCATGCTGGAGCATCCCATTCCGCTGTGGTCATTTTTCTGTGGTTTGATTCTGATCAGTGCTTTTCTTATTCTGAAGGATATCAAAAACTGGAGCTTAGGTGTAGTGATTGCTTTGATCCTTGGCACTGTGGTGGCTTATTTCATTACCGAGCTTCCGCCGACTAGTAGCCCAGATGCAGTATGGTTTACATTCCTGGCAGGAGCTATTGCGATTTGTGCTATGATTTTGCCGGGGATAAGCGGGAGTTTTATTCTGCTTATTTTGGGTCAGTACGAAAGGATTCTCCAAGCAGTTTCAGAACGTGATTTTGTGACGCTTGGCGTTTTTGCGGTAGGATGTATCATAGGCCTATTGAGTTTCAGTAGAGTGATTTCTTGGCTGTTAAAGCGGTTTTACTCCCTTACCATTGGATTGTTATCAGGTTTTATGCTTGGGTCTATCAATAAACTTTGGCCATGGAAGATAGTCACTGCTTACAGGACCTCTTCCAGCGGGGAGCAAAAGCCCTTTTTGACCGAAAACCTTTCTCCTTCAGCCTACCTAGAGCAGACGGGTATGGAACCTAACCTGATGTGGGCAAGCATGGCTTTCCTTTTAGGAATAGTTCTGGTTTTTGGTATAGATAGATTAGCAGCATATTTGAGTAAATCATGAGAAAATTTGGACTGATAGGACATCCTTTGACACATTCTTTTTCAAAGAAATTTTTCTCAGAGAAATTTGAAAAGGAAGGGATTGAGGGCTGTACCTATGAATTGTATGACATCCCCGATGCACGAGACTTGGAAGATATTCTAGAGGAAAATCCAGAGATAGAAGGCATCAATGTGACTATTCCCCACAAGGAAGATGTCATAGCATTGATGGATGATCTGGAAGAAGCCTGTGAGGAAATTGGTGCAGTAAATTGTATTCATATCCAGGATGGGATTCGCACAGGTTATAATACCGATTACATAGGATTCAAAAATTCGCTTTCTCCCTGGCTTGGCGATGCGAAAGTAAAAGCGTTGATTTTAGGGACTGGCGGAGCATCCAAAGCTGTAAAGCAGGCATTGATAGATTTGGATATTGAGTTTCTCTATGTTTCAAGAATAGAAGATGAGGATCAAATCACTTACGAAGATCTTGCTGCTGACCCGGAGATTATGAAGACACATCATCTGATTGTGAATACCACGCCTCTTGGCACTTTTCCAAATGTGGAAGGCATGCCTGCCATTCCCCTGGAGCAATTTTCCCCATCTCATTTTGTGTACGATTTGGTATATAATCCTCCAGTGACTACGCTAATGCAAGCTTGCTTGGATGCTGGAGGAAAAGCTAAAAATGGGCATGAAATGCTAATACTTCAGGCAGAAGCTTCTTGGGAGATCTGGAATTCTTAATAGAGCATCATGAAAAAAGCCATACTCATCATTCAGTGCCCCGACCAAAAGGGGATAGTAGCCGAAGTTTCTCAGTTTTTATACGCTTATCAAGGCAATATTTTGGAAGTGGATCAGCATGTAGATGAGGAGATGGGGATGTTTTTCATGCGGGCTGCCTGGGAGTTGGACTCCTTTTCTTTGCACAAAGAGGAGATTGCTGAGCGCTTCCAAGCGGAAGTTGGGAAGAGATTTCAGATGGAGTTTAAATTGCATTTTAATTTTCCCAAGCCGAGAATGGCCATTTTTGTCAGCAAACTTTCCCATTGTCTCTTTGATATTTTAGGGAGGCATCATGCGGGACAGTTAGAGGTGGATATCCCGTTGGTAGTGTCCAATCATGAGTCTTTGCGAGATATAGTGGAGGCCTTTAGGATACCTTTTCACCATATTCCTGTCACCCCAGAGACTAAGGCCGCTGCAGAAGCAAATCAACTCGAACTGATGAAAGCGCATGAAGTTGATTTTGTGGTTTTGGGGCGATATATGCAGATCCTTTCGCCGGAGTTTATTGCCCATTTTCCGCATCGCATCATCAATATCCACCATTCCTTTTTGCCTGCTTTCGTAGGTGCAAAACCCTACCATGCCGCCTTTGAAAGAGGCGTGAAAATCATAGGAGCCACAGCCCATTATGTAACTGAGGAGCTGGATGCCGGGCCTATCATAGAGCAGGAAGTAGCCAGAGTGAGGCATCACAATACCATATCTGAACTGGTTCAGATCGGTCAGGATGTGGAAAAAGTCGTGCTTTCCAAAGCTATCAAATACCACTTGGACCGAAAGGTGCTGGCCTTCAAAAACAAGACGGTTATCTTTTATTAAGGGATGATTCTTCTCGGGATGTCTTTAGGCAGTCGAGTCAGTAATTCATAGTTGACCTGCTGTGTAGATTCTGAAAATGAAGCTACTGTGATTTCCTTTCCTTTTTGCTTTCCGATCAGGATCACTTCATCGTCTATTTTCACATTTTTCACCTTGCTGATGTCCACAGCTATGGTGTTCATGGTGACTGTGCCTACCACCTGGCAATATTGCCCTTGGATCAGTACGGTGCCTTGATTGCTGAGCAGTCTGCTGTAGCCATGCCCATAGCCTACAGGCACTATGGCCATGCTGATGTTTTCCAGCGCCATGTAGCTGTTGCCATAGCCCACAAATTCGCCCATTTTGACCTTTTTGATACTCATCACGGTACTTTTCCAGGTGATCAATCGCTTGAGTGGGTTTTTATTCCCTTTTGGAAGATCATTTAGCTTCGCAAAGAATGTTTCCTTGGTAGGCCAAAAACCATAGCCGGCTATGCCTATTCTCACCATATCCATAATGGTCTCCGGAAAAATCAAAGTTGCCGCAGAGCAGGCCGTATGGTACTTGTTGAATAGCAGGCTTCTTTCGAGAAAGTAACTTTTGAAATCGTGGTATTTGGTGATTTGTTTTTTCACACGCACAAAATTGCTGACAGATTCTGCTCCTGCATAGTGCGTGCAAAGCCCTTCAACGCTTAGAAATTCCTGATTTTCCAGCAGCTTGCTGGCCAGTTCCTCCCGGGCGTCCCACTCAAAACCTGTGCGGTGAAAACCGGTCTCAATTTCTATATGAACCCGGGCTGGGATTCCTATTTTTTTTGAAATTTCGATTGCCGCATCCAGCCTTTGAAAGTCAAAAACGTAAAATTGTATGCCTTTGCGAATAATCTCCTCCAGTTCTTCCAGGTAAAGCATACCTAGAATCATGATTTCAGAACCTCTTTTCGAGTAGTTATAAACCTCCCAGGCTTCGTCCGAGCTAAAGGTGCTGAAATGTCGAATCCCGGCTTTCTCCGCTATTTCTACCATCTGGGCAATCCCATGTCCGTACGCATTTCCTTTGACTACGGCAGAAATCACCGGATGTGGTCCGATTTCTTTTCGGATGTATCGGATGTTTTGTCTGTAGGCTTTGGAGCTGATTTCCAGCGTTGAGGTTGCAATCATTTTATCCTGTCAATTAAAGTCAAAAAATACTGTGCTCTGTTTCCTAATCCCAATTCTTCATTACTTTTATTGCCTTAAGTAGCACAAAATGAAGAAAAAATTTGAAGTGAATGATTCAAATCCCCGGTGTCCATGGTGCCTGGGCTTTCAGGAGTATGTGGATTACCATGATCAGGAATGGGGAGTTCCGGTAAGGGATGATCAGGTACATTTTGAGTTTTTGATTTTAGAATCCGCACAAGCAGGATTGAGCTGGGCTACTATCCTGAAAAAGCGGGAGGGATACCGCAAGGCTTTTGCAGACTTCGATTACAGGCAAGTGGCAGAGTTTCCTGAAAGCTATGTACAGGAATTAATGCAGGATCCGGGGATCGTAAGAAATGCCCTGAAGATCCGGGCAGCCATCAATAACGCCAAGCGATTTATGGAGGTGCAGAAAGAATTCGGCAGTTTTTCAACTTACATCTGGTCTTTCGTAGGAGGTCAGCCTATCCAAAACGGCCTCCAATCAATGGATGAAGCGCAAGCGACCAGCCCGGAGTCTGATCGCCTGGCAAAAGATCTCAAAAAAAGAGGATTCAAATTTTTGGGAAGCACCACCGTTTATGCGCACATGCAGGCTACCGGCCTGGTCAATGATCACTTGGTGGATTGCTTTCGGTACTCAGCAGTGAAGCCTTAGGCGAAAGCAAAGAAAATCAGCCAAACCAGGAGGAGTAGCGGAAGTAAGATCGGCAAAGAGAACCGGATAATGTATCCAAAGAAAGAAGGCATTTTGATACCGCTTTGCTCGGCGATGGATTTTACCATAAAGTTTGGCCCATTGCCAATGTATGTCATCGCTCCGAAGAATACAGAAGCAATGGCAATAGCCATCAGCTCAAATGCTGAATCATGATACCCATCTGCAGCGAATTGCCGTACTTCCTCAATATTATTGATCGAAGCGCCTTTAGACGCCATGGCAGCTGCCAGGAAATTCAGGTAGGTCGGGGCATTGTCCAAGAAGCCTGAGAGAATGCCTGTACCCCAATAGAGGGTATTGTGAGAGATCAAGGCAGCTCCTTCCGGTGACTTCGCAAATGTGCCCACCAACTCCAGTGCTGGCATCATGGTACCAAAGATACCGATAAAGATAAAGGCCACTTCCCGTATAGGTTCGAAGTTGAATTCATTGCCTTTGATGGCTCGCTGATCTGCAAATCTGTAAGATAAAAAGGCTACCGAAAGCATGATGATCTCTCTCAGAAAGGAGAATTTCTGCCCATCATATACGATCGCAGGCACACCTTCGATTACATTGGGATCCAAGAAAACAGAACAGATGATGATAAATAGCCATCCGAAATTCTTAACCCCAATGAGAGAAAACTTGTTGGTGTAAGTAGTTTCCTCTAGCTCTCCGTCGTCATTGGCTCTGCCCAGCTTTTTGTCAATAAAATAAAACGCAACGGCGAGTGCCAGCAATGCAAAAATCCAAGCTGGCCAGTTGTGATCCAAGGTCCAGAAGAAAGGAATCCCTTTCAGGAAACCCAGAAACAATGGGGGATCGCCTATTGGAGTCAATGAGCCTCCTACATTACTCACCATAAAGATGAAGAAAATGATGTGATAAGCCTGGATATTACCTTTGTTTAGTCGGATAAAGGGACGGATCAAAAGCATGGAAGCTCCCGTTGTCCCGATTAGGTTTGAGATTAATGCACCGATCAGCAGTAGGGAGACATTTGCCATGGGAGTGGCTTTTTTATCAATTTCTATCAAAATCCCTCCAGATGCTATGTACAGGGATGCCAAAAGAGCAATAAACTGTACATATTCCGCAAGGGCGTGTACAGGTGCGTGCACATTGCCTAGGATAAATAAGTAATAGGAGACCACCAGGATGGCCAGCGCAATAGCAATTTTTGGGTAGTTTTGGTGCCAAAAATGCTCGTAAAACAACGGCCCTGTAGCGATCATCAGTAGTAACACTACGAATGGAATGACCAGCCATGCCGGGGTGACATGGTGCTCCTCATCTGCATGAGCTTCCGCTCCTTCTATATGCGCAGCCGCATCATCATGATCTGCCTGAGCTAGTAGTACATATTCAGAATCAATGGTTTGGGCCGGGGTTGCTTTTGTCTCCAGTCCATTAA
Organism: Algoriphagus sp. TR-M9; assembly: GCF_027594545.1. Classification (NCBI taxonomy): domain Bacteria; kingdom Pseudomonadati; phylum Bacteroidota; class Cytophagia; order Cytophagales; family Cyclobacteriaceae; genus Algoriphagus; species Algoriphagus halophytocola. The sequence goes on from NZ_CP115160.1 coordinate 4,527,475, forward strand.
AGAATAACATTCCGAAAAGTATGGAGAAACTTAAGATAAAATTCTTCATTAGGTTAGTAGGGTATGCTGGGTGATCTTTTCGGTTAATATAATGAAATAATTAATTGTTGGTATGGTGCTGTGGCTAGTGCTAAACTACACTTTTTGATGGAGACAGCACAATTACAAATTGCCTTCTTGATGGAATTAATCAAAAATTAACTCCATCAAGTGAAAGGCAAAGAATGGTTTTACACGAGTTGAGCTAGGGCTATTTTAAAGGAACTTTCAGCTAGTTTAATTTTCTCTGGATTCTCCTTTTTGACTTTTTTCAGTGCTTTTTCTATGGTTTTGCTCACGTCGGCGAAAATCGCCTGATCGGTGACCTCTGCCTGCTCACTCATCAGGTAGGCAAAGACTCTGGCCATGCCGCAGTTGGCGATGAAATCAGGAATCACAGAAACTTGGGTATCTGTCCAGGCTCCGATTGGGCCAAAGAAGATTTCAGAATCTGCAAACGGTACATTTGCACCACAGGAAATCACTTCTAGTCCGGCTTTGACCAGACGCTCTGCCTGCTCCTGCGTCACCAGCCTGGAAGCTGCTGCTGGCACAAAGATCTCACTTTCCAAATCCCAGATTCTGCTGTTGATTTCTTCAAAAGGGATCAGTTCATCTGCGACTAGTTTATTGCCTGCTCTTTTCACAAATAGGGAGCGGATTTCGTCCAGAGAAAATCCTCCTTCCCGGATCAAGCCTCCTTCCCGGTCAATGATCCCGACTATTTTCACCCCTTCTACAGCCAGAAAGCAAGCAGCAGCAGCGCCTACATTTCCCCAGCCTTGGATGATGGCTCGCTTACCTTCGAGCTTACCGCCCCATATTTTATAATAATGACGCACTGCTTCGGCTACACCGTACCCGGTGATCATGTCTGCGACTGTATATTTTTTAGGGCCATTTGGGGTGAAAGTAGGATCCTCTAAAACTTTGGAAACCCCCTGTCTGAGCTGGCCTATTTTGCGGATTTTTTGCGGTTCGGTGGCATGGTAATGTCCATTGACCACGCCTTCCTGAGGATGCCACAGGCCGTAAGATTCTGTGATGGGTATGACCTCATGGATTTCGTCTACATTCAGATCTCCACCGGTACCGTAGTAGCTTTTCAGCAAGGGCATCACCGCCTTGTACCAGCGGTCAAGTACCTGATCTTTTCTAGGGTCATTTGGGTCAAAGTTAATCCCTGATTTCGCACCTCCTATGGCCGGGCCAGAGACTGTAAATTTCACCTCCATGGTTTTGGCAAGCGACTCTACCTCGCGCTTGTCCAGCCCTTTGCGCATGCGGGTGCCACCTCCTGCGGCTCCGCCTCTGAGTGAATTGATCACTACCCATCCTTCAGCCTCTGTCTCGCTGTCGCTCCATTCAAAGGTGATTTCGGGTTTCTTGTTTTCAAACTTTTTCAGTAAATCTTGCATGTATATGGGTTTATATCTGGCACAAAAATAGAAAAATAAACACCCCTTGCTAGCTGAAGTCTGATGGGCGGTTAGCCATAAATGACCCCACCGCAGGAATCACTTTTGGCACCGGTGACGGAGGCCAAGCAATTGTCTTCTCCCCTCAGTTTCAGCAGTCCCAAAAACCCGAATACCAGCGCTTCCTTGAATTCTATCAGTTGGGAATTGGCCTGGTCCTGCGTCCACTTGCCCTGAAGCTGGGCATCCAGCCTTTCTATAAAATATGAATTGTAAGCTCCACCACCTGTGATGAGTACGCTCGGCTTTTCGGATGGCTGGTAATGTTGGATGGTTTTGGAGATCTGAATGGCATAATGCTCTACCAAAGTGCTCAATATATCTTTTTCTGAAAGGCCAGAATTCCCAATTAAGGGCTCAAAGTCCCGCTCTAGATTTTCTCTACCCAGGGATTTTACAGACTGCGTTTGGTAATAATCAAGGGCATTCAGTTGAGCGAGCAAAGTGTCGCTGACTGTTCCTTCTTTGGCCCAGGCTCCATTTGCATCGTATGCGGCTCCTAGCTTTTGGGCTTGGGCATTGAGCAAAAGATTAAAAGGACAGGTGTCAAATGCAATTCTTTTCCCTTGCTGCTCCATACTGATATTTGCGATTCCACCCAGGTTAATGCAAAAATCCATCTTCGGAAAAAGTAAGCGATCGCCGATGGGAACCAGTGGAGCCCCCTGGCCTCCGAGTTGCACATCGAGCATCCTGAAATCATTGATCACCCGCTGTCCAGAGCGCTGATGCATGGCAAATCCATTTCCGATCTGAAGGCTTAGCCCTTGCTTTGGCTGATGGAAAACCGTGTGTCCATGTGAGCAAACGGCCAAAGGATGAGCATTATTAGCTGCGCAGTAGGCCTTAACTTGCTCTCCCATCCACTGGCCAAACTCCACATCGAGCAATGCCAGGTCCAGAGCACTTAAGCGATGCGAACCCATGAGTTTCGAGCCTAGCTTTTCTGGAAATGGAATGGTACTCGCATCCATGATCTCAAATGTCCATTGATCCTGGAGCTGAAAGCTACAATAGGCCAAATCCAGTCCATCTCCGGATGTGCCGGACATCAGTCCGATTAGGTTATAAGTCTTAGGGCTCATGGGTTAAAGTTTGTTAAGTGACTTAATCGCCAAAGATAAATTAACATGGATAAAATGTCCCGGTTTTATTAATGGCTAATTTGCAGGATAATAATTAAAATGTGTGACAAATCTAATCATTGACATAGGCAATACCCGGATAAAATCAGCCCGGTTTGACCAGGAAAAGCTGCTGGATGAGCGCTCCTTTGAGCAGCTTGATCAGGCGGTATCCTATTGGAAGTCAGTGTACTTTTCCCACTGCCTGATCAGTTCGGTGCGCTGGAATGAGGATTACCTCAGTGAGGTATTACCCTTTAAGTTTCAGTTTCTCAGCCAGCAGACCAAGCTTCCCATTCAAAATGGTTATGGATCTCCGGCCACACTGGGGCTAGATCGGATCGCAGCGGCTATAGGAGGATGGTCCTTCGAAAGTAAAGGGCCCGTTTTGGCGGTGGACCTGGGAAGTTGTATTACTTTTGATCTTGTCGATGAGGAAAATGTCTATCGTGGAGGTGCTATCAGCCCGGGAGTGAGCATGCGTGCTCAGGCTATGCATACCTTGACAGCGCGATTGCCATTAGTGGCGTTGAGTTCCAAAAGCAATGAGCTGATTGGAGACAATACGATCACCTGCATGCAAATCGGGATTTGGCGTGGAGTGGAATTTGAAATACTCGGCCAAATCGAAGCTTATCGCAAAAAATATCCAAAAATCCAGGTCTTTGTTTGTGGCGGAGATGCCCAATCTTTTGATTCATTGGCAAAAGACCACATATTTGTAGTCCCAAATTTAGTCCTTCATGGATTGAATGCTATTCTAAACCACAATGTTGAGTAAAATCAAATTGCATTTGCTGGGTGTCCTAAGCACCCTTTTCTTATTTTCAGAAGCTCAGGCACAGTCCAGTGCCTCTACCTATAGTGCGCTAGGGATCGGTGAGTTTAATTATTCTGGTCTCACCCAAAATCAAGGCATGGGAGGGCTTGGTATCAGTTTTGGTACCGGCTGGAATGCCAATGTGGTCAATCCGGCGCTTTCTACGCGTAATACCATTTTTAATTTTCAGGCAGCTCTGAATTATAAAAAAATCGATGCCAATAACGGAAATCAAACCTCCGATGTAGATGGAGGCGGGCTTTCTTACCTTGCCATGTCTCTGCCACTCAAGGCCGGAAAGGTAACAGGCGGCTTGGGACTCAATCAGATCACTAGTGTAAACTATAACCTTTTGATCAGCAGTGAGGTGAGCAATACTGATATTACTGCGATCAATTCCATCGTAGGAGACGGAGGGATTTCAGAAGCTTATGGGAGTTTAGGCTTTTTGATCGGAGACCGGCTGAGTTTGGGATTGACCGGGTCATACCTCTTTGGCTCTACGATCCGCACCGACCAACTTGCACTTTTTGACTCCGCCGCCAATCAGGTAGGCACCACCACGGAATATTATGAAAGATTAACAGTGAGTGATGTGGGCTTAAAATTGGGCGCGCACTACTATTTTCCTGTAAGTGAAAAAAGCAATTTACATTTTGGTGCCATTTATCAGCGTTTAGGCAATGTTGGTGGAAAAGCTTTTGCCAAGCTCGCAGCATTTGGCCAAGCTAGCGACCCGGATTCCGACGGTGATCTTATTGCCAACAATGAGCCCGGAAGTATCTTTATCCCCGATCGCTACGGATTTGGGGTCACTTTTGAAAAAACGAACAAATTAGCTATAGGGCTGGAAGCACAGTATCAGGACTTCAAACAGTTCCGTAATCTGAACGATGATCCCCTTCAGCTGAAGGAAGCAATCAAGGTGGGGCTAGGGATGCAATTTGTGCCAGATTATACGGCAATCGATAATCCCTTGAAGCGTTCTACTTACCGCTTTGGACTGGAATTTCAGCAGACTCCGTACTACCTCAATGCCACAAATATTAATGATATTGGCATTAACTTTGGTACTTCAGTTTTTGTGAATCAGATGTCCCAAGTGAATTTTGCGATGAAATTTGGGCAGAGAGGAACTACAGAAAACGGACTGATCCGTGAGAATTATGTGAACTTCACCCTAGGTTTCTCACTGAATGACAATAGCTGGTTCTACAAAAGAGTATTTGAATAAAGCTTAAACAAACTATATGATCAAAATGGTTAAATACTAGTCCCCGGGCTTGAATTTAGACATGAAGATTAAATTGTGCCGAATTAAACCATTTATGAAAATGAAAATCAAATCTACACTTCTTGGGCTAGGAGCCCTGCTGATCGCCGGAATGGCTCAAGCTCAAGACGGATGGAACTGGCCCTCCGACGCTGCTGAAGAAGCAAAAGCCAGAGAGTTTAACGCCGCTTATACAGACTACATGAAGTCTGAGCAATTCGTCGAAGCCACCAAACCATTGAACTGGTTGCTCGTGAATGTGCCAGAGCTGAATGAGTCTATTTATATCAATGGAGTGAAGGTCTACGATGGTGCGGCTGACGCTACAGCCGATGAAACACAGAAAAGAGTCTATCAGGATTCTGTGATCACTTTGTACGAAAAGCGTGGTGAACTCTATAACAATGAACCAAAGTGGATTGAAAACAAGGCTTACTACGGCTATCAATATTATAAAGGAGACAAAGATAAAGTAGCTGAGCCAATCGCTGATTTTGAAAAGGCATTGGAACTGAACGGTACAATCAACTACCAATTGACTGCGGCATACTTTGATCTGGTTTACCGAAATTATGCTTACAATCAAGCCTATACTGCTGAAGAAATCCTTGCCATTCATGACAAAATCAATGCAATGCTGGATGAAGAAGCTGCTGGAGGTACGGATGTCTCTAGTCAGAAAAGTACCCTTGAGCAGTTGCTAGTGGCTATGGAATTGATCGATTGTGATTTTATTGAAAACACATTAGGACCAAAATTGGCAGCAGATCCTACCAATGAAGCTCTTGCCGATCAGATCTTCCAGTATTCGGTACAGTACAAATGTTACAGTTCAAATGCTTTCCTTCAGGCACTGGAGATCAAGCATGCCAAAGAGCCTTCTTACTCCACCTCTCAGGTCATCGCTATGAGATATGTGCAGGATGACAAGCTGGCTGAAGCAGAAGAAATGTGGAAGCAGGCCTTGACACTGGCAGAAAATGATGCCCAGAAGGCTGAAGGTCACATGGAGCTAGCGACGATCTATGCGAAGCAGGGCAAAAAGTCTTCGGCGAGAGCTGAAGCAAAAGAAGCTGCTAATCTGGATTCTGAGAGAACGGCAGATGTATATTCTATGATTGCTGGCATGTACATGAATTCATTCAATGAATGTAAAGGCGGTACTAGCCGAGTTAAAGATTACTCCATCTATATCGCAGCTTACAATGCTTATCAAAGAGCAGGAGATTCTGCAGGTATGGCTCAGGCTAGATCTAGATTCCCATCTAAAGAAGAATTGTTTACTGAAGGTAAGCAAGTAGGAGAGACAGTCAACACCGGCTGCTGGATCGGAGAGACCGTGACATTGGCTACCAGAGATTAATTCTCTTAAATATTATGAAAAAGGCAGTTTTCGGACTGCCTTTTTTCATTTATAGCCGTAAGACATTTTTAAAGTATCTTTGCCCCATGAAGTATTTCAGATTGCTGTTTGTATGGTTTGCTTTATCCGTTTTGATCAGTTCCTGCCGGGAAGACGTGGATGCTTCCGCATTGCAAGTGTATGATGGTCCCATGAATTCTGCTGAGAATATCCATCTGATCCAAAGTGACTCTGCAATAGTCCGGTCCGAGATTCGAGCTGCTAAGCAACTGGAATTTGCCAATGGGAATATTGAGTTTCCTGAAGGAATAGAAATCAAGTTTTTTGAAAAGGACGGAACGCTGGGTACTACACTGGAAGCAGATAGAGGATATTTTTTGAAACAGGAAAACACCTACAAGGGAGAAGGCAACGTGCGGGTCAATAATTTGATCAAAGATCAAAAGTTACAGTCAGAGGAGCTTTTTTGGGAGCAAAACAAGAAGAGAATCTACACGGAGAAGTTTGTAACTGTACAGGATGGACAGACCCTCTTCAATGGAACAGGCCTAGAAGCCGACGATACGTTCACAAATTATGAAATCAAAAACCCGAGAGATAGTCGAGTATTAATGCCTGGAGAAGGTAATTAAGGAATATACAATTAGGAAGAATACAATGAAACTTGCAGACGCCTTAATCTTATCACTCGCACTTGCCTTGGTCATCATAGGAATCCATCAATCCCTAACGGTGGGAGTTCAGGCTTCTTATACTATTTTTATGTTTGCAGTAGCCTTGCTATTTTGGTTTCAATATCGCAGGATTCAGAGAGATGAGGAGCCGCCAGCTCCTAAGAAAAAATCAAAACCCGGCAAAAAACGCTAAGCATGGAAGTGAGTTACCTGATTTATGTGATCGTCACATTGGTTTTTTCGGCATTTTTTTCCGGTATGGAGATCGCCTACGTCTCATCCAATAAGCTTCAAATAGAACTCCAGAATAAACAGGGGGATTTGACGGGAAGAATTTTGAGTGTATTCGTGCAGCGTCCTGGTCAGTTCATCGGCACTACTCTGATGGGAAATACCATTTCCATGGTGCTATACGGGATTTTTATGGCCTACCTGATGGAGGATCCTTTGCGGGAAATCCTTCCTCCTACCCTGAATAATGAAGTCGTTATTCTGGTGTTCCAAACCTTGATATCCACCATCATTGTATTGGTGACCGCAGAGTTTTTGCCCAAAAGCCTCTTTATGCTGAACCCCAATAGCATGTTGAATTTCTTTGCTTTGCCGTTTTGGGTCATTTATGTGTTGATTTATCCGGTGGTTTGGGCAGTAGTAGGACTTTCCCGCTTCTTCATCACCAAAATCCTAAGACTGGAATACAGCGAAGACAGGCCTGTTTTCACCGTGACGGATTTGAATAGTTTTATCCAAAACCATATTCATAAAGGTGCAGAAGAAGGGCAGGTAGAGATCGATACCAAGATTTTTGACAATGCCGTGGAATTCAAAACCGTCCGAGTGCGGGAATGCATGGTGCCCAGAACGGATATTGTGTCTGTGGAAGTAGAGGACAGCATAGAGGAATTAAAGGAAGTGTTTAAGGAAAGCGGTCATTCCAAGGTGATCGTGTACCGGGAATCCATAGATGATGTGATCGGTTATTGTCATCAATTGGAGCTGTTCAAAAAGCCCAAAAGCATAGAGGAAATCCTTACGCCTATTATAATCGCACCGGAATCTGCCCTGGCCAATGAGCTGCTCATTCAGTTTATCCAAGAGCGAAAAAGTCTTGCTTTGGTCGTAGATGAGTTTGGAGGGACCAGTGGCATCGTATCTATGGAAGATATTATTGAGGAGATTTTTGGGGAAATTGAGGATGAATATGACTCGGATGATTTGATTGAGCAGAAAATTTCTGAGCAGGAATATTTGCTAAGCGCCCGCCACGAGATCGATTATCTAAATGACAAATATGGATGGGAATTGCCCATAGGAGAGTTTGAGACCCTATCCGGGCTGATATTGTCTCTTACTGAGAACCTTCCGAAGAAGGGAGAATCTGTGACTTTTGAGTCCTATACCTTCACTGTGGTGACCAAACAAGAGCACCGAATCGAAACCGTACGCCTAAAAATCAACACCTCGGGCATTTTCTAGTTAAGCGTTTGATTCAGAATATATTTTGAATTTCGTTAGTAATGCTATTATTTTGCGACTCTCTAAAAAAGCGTAGTAACAATAATGGCGTTAATTAAACAAATTAGACAACGGACAGGTCTATTGATCGGCGTAATTGCCGGCGGATTGATTTTATTCCTCCTAGGAGGTGATTTATTAAGTCCAAATTCCACTCTACTCAGCTCCAATCAGAACATCGTTGGTGAAATAGCCGGTGAAGATGTCACCTATGAGGAGTATGTGGCCCGTGTGGAAGAATTCAAACTTGCCAATCAGCAGCGTACCGGAAGAGTGCCTTCAGAAGTAGAAATGTACTCCATCCGTGAGCAAGCCTGGCAGTCCATGATTGTAGAGCGCGTATTCAAAGATGAGTATGAGAAGCTTGGTCTGACGATTTCGGATGCGGAACTGGTGGACATGGTGCAGGGGAAAAATATCGTACCTGAGCTGCGTCAGCAGCTAGTCAATCCACAGACTGGACAGTTTGATAAGAATCAGTTAGTGACTTTCCTACAATCTCTGGAAACAGCAGATCCCGCTCAGCAGGCTTATTGGGCACAGCAGGAGCAGCTTTTCGCAGATTCCAGACTTCGTGTCAAATACGATAACCTGCTAGCTACTTCAGAATTTGCTACTGAAGCTGAAGCTAAAGAGGCTTATGTGGCTGCCAATACCATCGCAGATGCATCGGTTTTGTTCATCCCATTTTATGCAGTAAGCGATGATGAGGTTGAATTCAGCGAAAGTGATTTGAGTGCTTATTTGTCCAATAACAAGGACAAGTTCAAATCCGGAAATTCAGCTAGCTTTGATTATGTAAGTTTCATCATACAGCCGAGCGGTGCAGATTCAGCTGAAGTGATCGCGCAGATCAAAGAACTGACCAATGAACTGAGCACTTCAGATTCAGATTCTGTTTTTGCGTTGAGAAACTCAGAAAGCCCTACACCTTTCTTAACCGTAAGACCGGGTGATGCTCTTCCTGCCAACCTGACCAGCAATGTTTCTGATGTGGAAGCAGGGCAGACTTATGGTCCTTTTGTCACGGCTAACTCTACTTATGTTTCTTACAAAATCTCTGACCAGTATGAAGGCACTCCAAGATTGAGAGCTTCTCATATCTTGTTCAGCACAGAAGGAATGGATGATGCGGCCAAGGAAGCTGTAAAAGCACAGGCCGAAACGGTACTGGCCGACCTGAAAGGTGATGCAAACTTTGAAATGGCTGCCAGACAATACGGTCAGGATGGTACAGCTCAGACAGGCGGTGACCTGGGATGGTTTGCTAAGGAGGACTTTGTAGAGGAATTTGCAAATGCAGCGTATGGAGCAAGAGCTACTGGCCTACTTCCAAACTTGGTTGAAACCGAATATGGATACCATATCATCAAGGTTACGGAGATGCCTAAGAGCACTTATACCAAAGTAGCCATTGTAGAGCTTGAGTTGGTGGCTTCTGATGCCACTAGAAATGAAGCCTTCAGAAATGCAGATTCATTTGCTGCAGAGGCTGGAAACAGAAATGAATTCACTGAAAATGCCGAGGCTTCTAATTACCGAGTGCTACAGGCAACTAACATAGATGCTTCAGCCAGAAATATCAATAATCTTCAGAATGCTAGAGAGGTGATCAGATGGGCATTTACAGATGCTTCTGAAGGAGAAGTTTCTCCGGTGTTCGAGCTGGACAACGCCTATGTAGTGGCTAGCCTGGTGAGCAAGCGTGAAGAAGGAGATGTAACTCTTGCGGACGTGAGAGAGCAGGTAGAAGCCCAGGTGAAAAATGAGAAGAAAGCTGAATTGATCAAGTCTAAGCTAGCTGGCAAATCCTCCTTGGAAGATATGAAAGCAGTTTATCCAGACGAAGCTTCCATCAATGAAGTACCGGACTTGAAGTTAAGTGCCAATGTGATCGCAGGGGTAGGTTTCGCACCAAAGGCCATAGGAGCGATCTTTGGGCTGGAGCAGGGAGAGATCTCTGAGCCGGTTCGTGAAGATGTAGGAGTCATAGTAGGTAAATTGAATGCCCTGACGCCGGCTGCAGAGATAGGTGACTACACTGCGTACCAAGGTCAGTTGACCCAAAATGCTTCCCAACGGACAGCCTATTCGGTCATGATGGCCCTCCAAGACCTCGCAGGGGTCAAGGATTACCGATATAAATTCTTCTAAGAAAAATAAATTTTGAACCCATGCCGCAAAGCATGGGTTCTTTGTTTATAATTAGGCAGTAAAAGTCGAGTATTTCAAAAAATGGAAAAGAAGCAATTTGACAAAGCTAGTTTCAGGGAAAAACTGGAGAACAGCGGGGAGTTTCCCATGCTGTATATGTTTAAATTTATAGTCCCAAAAGGGAAGGAATCGGAAGTTGCTTCCCTTTTTCCCCGAAACGAAGTGAAGACAAAAGCCAGCTCCACGGGTAAGTATGTAAGCTCCACCATCCAAGCCATGATGGACAATCCGGACGATATTATCAGTATTTACGAGCAGGCAGCAGAAATAGAAGGGTTAATTGCACTTTAAATCAAAAACATCATGTGGACTGAAAAAGACAATAAACTATCGAAAACTTTCAAATTCGGCGACTTTCAGGAGGCTTTTGCCTTTATGACCCGAGTGGCCTTTTTGGCCGAGGCGCATCAGCATCACCCCAATTGGTCTAATGTCTATAATACCGTGGAAATAGAGCTGACCACCCATGACCAGGGCAATACTGTGACAGAAAAGGACCGAAAGTTGGCCGAAGCCATAGATGAGCTGAATGCATGAGTGAGCAAAGTCCAAATTTATTTTTAGTGCCGACTCCCATCGGTAATCTGCAGGACATTACGTTACGGGCTATAGAGGTACTGAAGCATGCCGACATGATTCTGGCAGAGGATACACGCACGAGCGGGCAGTTACTCAAGCATCTTGAGATCTCCAGGCCACTGCAGAGTTATCATATTTTCAATGAACACAAGACCGTAGAAAAGCTGGTTGACCGCATGCAGCAGGGGGAAGTCTTTGCGCTGATCAGTGACGCAGGAACCCCGGCTATCTCAGACCCGGGTTTTCTCCTAGTCAGAGAAGTTTTGGCAGCAGGTCTAGACGTACAGTGCCTGCCAGGTGCCACGGCTTTTGTGCCTGCATTGGTAAATAGCGGCCTGCCGAATGATAGATTTGTATTCGAAGGTTTCTTACCTCATAAGAAAGGTAGGAAAACCAGAATCGACGGCTTAGTGGACGAAGTTAGGACCATGATTTTTTATGAATCTCCGCACCGCCTGTTGAAAACGCTCAGACAGCTTGCTGAAGCCTTTGGAGGGGAGCGTCAGGCATCGGTGTCCAGAGAGCTGACAAAACTCCATGAGGAGAATGTAAGGGGCAGTCTGGAGGAGTTGATTGAATATTACGAGACCCATACCCTCAAAGGGGAAATTGCCCTGGTGGTAGCAGGCAAAAACCCCAAAGCTTAACCAAAACCTATTAATCCCATGACCTCTGAAAAATTAAACCTTCTGCTAGAGCAAACGCAGGATGTGGCCAAATCTGCGGGTGCATTTATCCGTAAAGAAAGACAGCACTTTGATCCCAACAAGATCGAGCATAAAGGATTCAACGATTTGGTGTCCTATGTGGACAAAGAAGCCGAAAAAATGATAGTTGACCGCCTTTCGAAAATTTTGCCGGAGGCTGGCTTTATCACGGAGGAAGGTACGAGTACCACTCAGGCTGAGCAGTACAACTGGGTGATTGATCCACTAGATGGTACCACTAATTTTATTCATGGCATTCCTGTGTTTTCGGTAAGTATAGCCCTTATGGAAAAGGAAGAAGTGATTTTGGGGGTGGTTTATGAAATCAATCTACATGAGTGTTTTTATGCTAAAAAAGGTGGAGGGGCTTTCTGCAATGATACCAGAATCAGTGTAAGTCCTGCCAAGAACCTTTCTGAATCCCTGATGGTGACCGGTTTCCCGTATGCCAATTTCGACCAAGTGGATAAGTATCTGGAGGTTTTGAAATACATGATGCAGCATACCCATGGAGCCAGAAGGTTTGGTAGTGCCGCGGTAGATTTGTGCTATGTAGCCAGTGGAAGAGCTGAGGGCTTTTTTGAGTACAATTTAAACTCTTATGACGTAGCTGCCGGTACCTTGATCGTAGAGGAAGCAGGAGGGAAAGTTACAGACTTTTCAGGGGGGAGAAATTTCGTTTTCGGAAGGCAGATTTTGGCAAGCAATGCAAAAATTCACGAACCAGTGCTATCCAAACTTCAGGAGGTTTGGGGTTGAAAACACTGAAAATCAACCGGTTGTTTAGCTTATCAGGTAGTACCATACCATCACTGATAGGATAGAGATCGGGATTCCCAAGCCAGCCAAAAGTGTGGCCAGTTTTGGTTTCAATCCATATTTGATGGCTACTATGGAACCGGTAATCATGGGCGCCATTCCGCTTTCCAATACCGTGACCTTGAACTCCAGGCTTTCTGTAGACAGAAAATTGGCATAAAGCAGGTATACGGCGAAAGGAGCAAAAACCAATCGATATCCCATGCCCATCCAATAGAACCTGGAACCCAAGGAATCAAAATCCAGCGAAAACTTCAGGCCTATGGCAAAAATGGCCACGGGAGCCATAGTTTTACCTATTGCGGCTACTATGGGCATGAGGAATTGCGGAGTTTCCCATTGCATCAGACTCATCAGCACGGTTAGCAGTAGAAAAGCGAAAGGCGGGAAGGTCAGGATTTTCAGGGGGATTTGTGCCAGGTTCCCCTCCTCATGCGAATAAATAGATCCCACTATAATCGCCAAAGAAGAAACCAAGAGAAAAGAACCTCCCTGATCGATCAGAAGGGCTATGGGAAGGCCAGCTCTGCCATACAGCCCTTCGATTACAGGGAACCCCATAAATGAAGTATTGGCCAATCCAGCCACGATCACTAAACACCCGGTGGTTTGATTGTCCCAGTTCAGGATTTTCCCCAGGCTTCCAAAGATCAACCATGACAGTAAAAAGGTAAACCATGCTGCAGATATGGGTAGCAGCAAATCCCAACTCGGGGCAATCTGGGGGATGTAAAGCAGCGCTAAGGCTGGTAGTACTATATTCAGTAAGTAGGCATTTACCCATTGGGTCACTTTTTCTAGTGGAAAACCCGGTCTTTTTTGAAGGAAAAGTCCCAATAAAAGGCACAAAAATGCAATCAATGCAGCAGTCATAGGGGCTTTTTATAAATCCTTATATTTATTAACATAAAAATAATTTTGTATAATTGTAGCGTCTTGATAATCAGTATACTTTTAGAAAATTAACATCAGGTCTATGACGAAACTTATACCTATTTTTATCGATGGCGGTAAGTGGATTCAGCTTTCTCAGCTTTCCAGAGATCATGCCACCAAGCTTAAATCCTTTCTTCCTGTGGGTTCTCTGAAGAAAATTATGTTTCAAGGGAGCGAATTTACAGATTGTGTTGACTTTGCCACCTATGAATATTGGTTTAGGACATACCAGGTAAAGGAGCAGCGTCATGCTTTTTTGGATTTTTAATCTAGTCCGAAACTTTTCCTTTTTTCGTCAAAGTATTTTTCCAAGTCCGGATATAGATCACTTTCAGCTTCAGGGATGCCGGACAGGCTGAGTTCCATATTTCCCTCCATATTGTCTTTATTGATCTGCATGCTTTCCAAGAGATAAATCAAATCCTCCAGCATCAGTGGTTCTTCTGCGGAAGAAGGGTAAAGTAAATATTCATTGCCATAAAAATCCACAGCTTCAAATTGGATTTTACGATCTATCCAATGTGCAAAAATGCTGATTTGCTCACCCCATTGACTTTCAGGGTAATGAAGCTTCACCAGGCGTATGGTGGTAATTTCTCCGTCGAAATAGTCCTCAGGCCGGAATTTAAAATTGATCATTCCCCAAAAATAGCAAATACTTACGATTGACCTTTTTCATTCCTTCATTTGGATTGGAATATCGGGACTTTCAGGCTATTTTTGGGCTCGTTTTTGAGCTGTGAGTACAGTTCAATTTCCATAGCAAATCCGCTTTCAACCCCCTGATTATGAAAAGAGATACGGTTATTTTTGACCTGATTGCCCAAGAAGAGGACAGACAAAAGAGAGGAATCGAACTGATCGCCTCCGAAAATTTCACCAGCAAGCAAGTAATGGAAGCCGCCGGAAGCGTGCTTACCAATAAATATGCTGAAGGCTTACCTAGCAAGAGGTATTATGGTGGATGTGAGGTAGTTGACGAGATTGAACAGCTGGCGATTGATAGAGCCAAGCAACTTTTCGGTGCCACCTGGGCAAATGTACAGCCGCACTCTGGCGCCCAGGCAAATGCCGCTGTCATGCTGGCCTGTCTAAAAGCAGGGGATGCTATTTTAGGTTTTGACCTCTCACATGGTGGACACTTGACGCACGGATCTCCTGTGAATTTCTCAGGGAAACTATATGAACCACATTTCTATGGAGTAGAGGAGGAAACGGGAAGAATTGACTATGATAAAGTAGAAGCAAAGGCGCAGGAAGTCTCTCCAAAAATGATTATCTGTGGAGCATCTGCATATTCTAGAGATTGGGATTATGCTAGGCTAAGAGAAATTGCAGATGAGGTTGGAGCTATTCTTTTGGCGGATATTTCTCATCCATCCGGATTGATCGCCAGAGGCTTGCTGAATGACCCGTTGGAGCATTGCCATATTGTGACTACCACCACTCACAAAACGCTTAGAGGACCTAGGGGTGGTTTGATCATGATGCGGGAGGATTTTGACAATCCTTGGGGCTTGACTACTCCAAAAGGAGAAATCAGAAAAATGTCCTCTCTATTGGATATGGGCGTTTTCCCAGGTACACAAGGCGGGCCTTTGGAGCATATTATTGCTGCCAAAGCAATTGCTTTTGAGGAGGCCTTGTCTGACGAATACATGGAGTATGTGCTGCAGGTGAAAAAGAATGCATCCGTAATGGCCGAGGAGTTCGTAAGTTTAGGATATCAGATCATATCCGGTGGTACGGACAATCACATGATGTTGATTGACCTGAGAAATAAGGAGCTGACCGGAAAGATCGCAGAGCAAACACTGGGTAAGGTGGACATCACGATTAATAAAAACATGGTGCCATTTGATACCAAATCACCTTTTGTGACCTCAGGAATGCGAGTAGGAACAGCAGCTATCACCACCCGAGGGTTGAAGGAAGAGGATATGAAAAAGATAGTGACCTTGATAGACAAGGCGCTGAAAAACCATGACAATGAATCTGAATTGGAAAACATCCGTGCTGAAGTAAACGCTTGGATGAACCAATTCCCATTATACTAGAAATTTAAAATCACCCGTGGCGTTAGATCAATATCAGGAAGAGGAAGAAGGAATGTCCTTCTTGGATCATTTAGAGGCATTGCGATGGCATTTGCTCAGGTCTGTCTCGGCAATATTAATATTATCCGTAGCAGCTTTTTTGGCGAAGAGCTTTGTGTTCGGAGTAGTGATCCTAGGACCATCCAAGGTGGATTTTGTCACCTACCGATGGCTCTGTGAGGTCAGTGATTATGTAGGATTGCCGGCTCTCTGCATAGACGAACTTCCATTTACTATACAGAGTAGGCAGATGACTGGGCAGTTTACCATGCACATGACTTCGAGTTTTGTGGTTGGATTTATAGCTGCTTTCCCATTTGTGTTTTGGGAAGTTTGGAGATTTATCAGTCCTGGGCTTTATGATCAGGAGAGAAATGCTGCACGGGGAGCTGTATTCTTCGTAAGCTTGTTGTTCTTTATGGGAGCTGCTTTTGGATATTACATCCTTTCCCCGCTTTCCATTAATTTCCTGTCAAACTACCAGTTGGATCCCTCGATCCTGAATGAGTTTGATATTACTTCTTATATCTCCACCTTGACTATGTTGGTGCTAGCTTCGGCGATTATGTTTCAGCTTCCGGTGGTGGTGTATTTTCTGGCGATGTCAGGACTGGTGACTTCAGGAATGTTGAAATCCTATAGAAGACATGCGATTGTGGTGATTTTGGTGCTTTCTGCCATTATTACTCCTCCGGATGTGATTTCCCAGATTCTGATCGCAATGCCGATTTTGGTGCTTTATGAAGCTGGAATTCAGATTGCAAAACGTCTGGAGCGAAAGAGAGCTAGGAAAAGAGCTGAAGAGGAGATAGATGATGCGCTCTAAAATTAGACATTAGATTTTGGTAGCAGGTATCAAGTAGCTAGATATTAGAGTCTAGAAATTAGAATCAAGAGTCAAGAGCCAAGATGTTGGTATTGAAGCTTGATTTAAAAGAGTTAAAGATTTGAATATAAAATTAAAGACACGATAGAAGGCATTACTTACTAATGTCTTCTGTCTAACGTCTTGAGTCTTCAAAGAATTATGGCAAAGAAAATAGCAATAGGAGGAGATCATGCAGGCTTTGAATACAAGGCAAAAATGATCAGCAAACTGGAATCACTGGGCTACGAAGTGAAGGACTTCGGTCCTTTCTCAGATGCTTCTGTGGATTACCCGGATTATGTGCATCCCTTGAGTTCTGCCATCGAAGCAGGTGAATTTGAGTTGGGCATAGTGATCTGTGGATCCGGAAATGGTGTGGCCATCACTGCCAACAAACACCAGGGAATCCGTGCCGCACTTTGCTGGAATGAAGACTTGGCAGCTTTGTGCAGACAGCATAACAATGCTAACGTTTTAGCTCTTCCTGCCCGTTTTATATCGTATGACCTGGCAGAAAAGCTAGCCGAGATATTCCTGACTACTGAATTTGAAGGAGGAAGACATCAGAATAGAGTGAATAAGATTGCTTGTAGCTGATGAACCTTTGCTATTCGTGAGACACGAACGGCGGCAAGAAGCTGGAAGACCGAAAAAGCCCAAACTTGAGACATCAGGTTTGGGCTTCTTTATGAACAGGGGATATTTAAGCTAGGCTTTTACAAGCTTGTATTTCCATTAGCAACTTCACTTGCCAAAATCAGCGCATTGTAGAGATTGGCGATTTTGCCGGATTTGGAGATTTCTGCGAAGGTTCTTTCAGCTCCTTCTGGACCGCCAACTTGAACTTTTACCGAAGGTGAAATGCCGGAATCCATAATGACTTGCTTCACCTGTGCTGCAGTAAGATTTGGGAAATAGGAGCGAATCATCGCTGCCAAGCCCGCAACTGCCGGTGCGGCCATGGATGTTCCTCCCTGGAATTCGTAGGAATCTCCCGGCATGGTAGAGTAGATCTGATCCCCAGGGGCGAAAATGTCCACATTTTCCTTTCCATAATTAGAGAAAACGGCGATCATACCTTCTCCGAATTGAGGTGTCAAAGCCCCTACAGTCAGGTAGTGATCGGAGAAATCTGCTGAAAGTCCTTCGGGGCTATCATTGGGGAAGTTTTGATTTTCCGGAGAATCCAAGTCCATACCGTCATTTCCTGCCGCATGCACAAAGAGTACATCCTTGGAAGCTGCATAGTTTAAGGCTTCGTACACCCATTCTGAATTGGGGGAAAAACCCTTTCCAAAGCTGGCATTGATCACTTTCGCTCCATTATCAGCCGCATAGCGTATGGCCAAGGCAATATCTTTGTCGTATTCATCACCATTGGGAACAGCTCTTACAGACATGATTTTCACGTTGCTGGCTACACCATCCACTCCTTTTTTATTATTTCGGGTGGCTGCGATAATCCCCGCTACGTGCGAACCATGACTTTCATCTGCGTATCTGGAATCGGGATTTCCATTTCCATAGTCCTGATCAGAATAGTCATAAGGATCATCTCCCACAGGAGTTCTGCCATTGAAGTCCACATTTAGATTGTAATTCACCTGAGCCTCATAGTACTTGATACCGTCTTGAAGATCCTTGATTGCGTCTGGAATTTCTTGTCCCATGGTTATTACCTGCATCAGGATTCCCACAGTTCTTTCCTCCTGCGTATTTTTAGGTTGATATTGCTGCAAATCAGCAAGCGTATAATTCTCTTTCCCTAAAGCAGTCTTAATATTTTTATCTGCCATGGTCACCATAGCTTCTATCTGCTTGAGCTGAGGAAGCGTAGCCTGAGCTTCAGGAAGTTTTTCATTCAGCTTTTTCTTGGCAGCTTCCTGATAAGCTTCGTCACCGATTTTTAGGCGGAGGATTCTAGCCATTTCCATTTGCTCATTATAGGATTCGCCAAGGAAGTTATACCCGTGGATATCGTCGATATAACCATTTCCATCATTGTCAATGCCATCTCCAGGCTTCTCGCCAGTATTGGTCCAAAGCACGTCTTTGATGTCTTCATGATCCAGGTCTATGCCTGAGTCTATCACCGCAACGATTACTTCTTCGCCCTTTTTCTTTTTTAAAAGTTCAGAATAAGCACGGACCACGCTCATACCAGGTACAGTGTCCTTTTGAAGATCTAAATGCCCCCAATGTCTAGATTGCTCGTCTGAGAGTTCGGCTACTTTGGGGCTGGTATCGGCGTAACTGATGGGAGGAGCGGTCAATACCAACGAAGAATTACATCCCATCACTAGCAGGCCCATGCTTAGCCCTGCCAAAATTTGAATCTTGCTTTTAATCATAGTTAAAAGTAACGCTCACTTTTAAAAGAGTGCGTAAGAATGAGTGTTAAAAATCGTGAAGTTGGGTTTGTTTTACTTGAGTGGGCGATTTGTGATAGTCGCTGGGCTTTTCTTCCCTCTTACATAGTTGATTATTCTAACTTTTTCAATTCCTCTACCTTCGCTTTTGCATGCCCATTATTCGGGTTTAGGGAAAGTGACTTTTCGTAGTTTTCAATGGCTTTTTCAGTATCGCCCAATACTTCATAAGCTTCTCCCAAACTATCAAAGGTATTGTAGGAGGCAGGATAATTTTCGGTGTTTAAAATAAAGAACTCCAATGCTTTCGACTTTTCCACTTCGTTTCTGTTCTGAAGTTTGCTATAAGCAATTCTGTTTACGAGGTTTTCCGGAGGAGCAAAAGTCCAGGAAAGCCGCTGCGAAATATCCTGAAAATGCTGAGTGAGTTGGGCTAAGTTATCCACATCCCGATAAGAAATCCCATAGCCCTCAAAAATGCTGTTGATTCCGTTGTGGAATGCAATCATAGGAACGGAACTATGGTCCTCATTTTCGAAATATTCCAATTTCGCAGGAAATACTCCATCGTATCTACTGTTTAGCGATTCATACAAGCGAACATGTCGGTCCCGGTTTCTGATATTTCTTTTGCCCCAATTCGCAGTGGCGAAATAAATGTATCTCTTAAATGAATTAGGGCTAACAGCCTCTAATTTTTTGTCCATGGTTTCGGCATCCCAGGAGCCAAAACTTGGATCAATCGCCAGGAAGGAATTGAAAATCGTATTTTCTTTCATGTAAGCATGGGTAGCCAGTAATCCGCCAAGCGAGTGCCCAAAAAGAATTCTATAAGGTGATGTTTGGTACTCCTGATCCAGTTTTGGAATCAGTTCCTCCTCTAGAAAAGCCAAGAAATTATCTCCCCCTCCAAAGTCATTCTCCCGTGCCGTGACGATTTTATCAGGGGTGAAATCCCGGGTTCGACTGACATTTTGAATCCCCACAACAATCATCTCCGGTATCTTTCCAATTCTACCCATATAGTTCGTCATACCGCTAATCGGATGAAAAAAACTGCTGCCATCCAATACAATCAGCAGGGGATATTCTTTATAAGATGATTCTGTATTGCCATAAGATTCCGGAAGACTGACCCAATAGCTTCTTTCCTCATCCAAAGTGCTAGAGTGGATGGTGTGTTTGGTACCGATTTCGATGTTTCCTGTATCTTGGGAGTTTGCTTGTCTGATTCCAAAAAGAAAGAGGATCAGGAGGAGGTGAATTTTACGCATGGTTCTAGTTAGATCAATCAAAAATTTCCAGTTCAAGCCATGTAGAACGGAAACA
Organism: Algoriphagus sp. TR-M9; assembly: GCF_027594545.1. Taxonomy (NCBI): domain Bacteria; kingdom Pseudomonadati; phylum Bacteroidota; class Cytophagia; order Cytophagales; family Cyclobacteriaceae; genus Algoriphagus; species Algoriphagus halophytocola. The sequence goes on from NZ_CP115160.1 coordinate 4,547,678, forward strand.
AAATTATTTTAGGTCTTATCCTCTACGTGTTTTTGAATTAGGAAGGTTGAAAAAAGCTGGGTGCCAATACCAAAACGCGCAATATTCTCTTTGTTAAAATCCATTCTTTATTCAAAAATTGCCCTGGTTTGGTGGAAATGCTAGTCGAGTAAATTTAGGGGATTTTGAAGAGTTTCTCTTCCTTGGGAAGAAAAAGGGAATATTCTGGATGGGCTAAGCCAGGGTTTTCCAATTCAATAATTAAAAAAAGGTGAATTTCTCGACAGCTGTCAAGGACTTCAACTAGTGAAATGACCTGATGTAAATATCTTCTCAGAGCTGAGATCAATCCCCTACCTTATCCACATTAATTTTCTCAATCTGCAAAGGCTGATACTTCACATAATAATTCTCATAACCAGCGATAATAGGACTTATTTTTATCTCATTTGATGAGGCCAAAAAATCAAACATCAGCTCATTAAATTGATAATTGATATACCATGTGTCATTATAACTACCCGTGATATTGGTCATTACTTTTTTATTTCTGTAGGAACCTGGTTTTAACTGAATGGTCACGCGATACCGCTTACCCATTTCGGGTCTGAATCGTAAAACCAAGTATCTCATTTCAGGTAGAAATCCTGCCATGCCATTATTTAATCTTGGATAGTACTTGTTTTCCGGATGTACATCAATGCTTGTTTGGTCGGATCTATACCATCCGAAATATTCAGCGACATACATATCCTTATCCTTCAATTTTTGAGCGGTGATTTCCCAGGATTCGTTGGCCTGCAAATTCAACAAGTCATTCCTATTAACTCTAAGCGCTGGAATGCTGGCAATACCCTTTGGATCGAGCTTTTTCAATTGTGCATTCGAGATTCGATTTGATGGGTTAACCTTGATATCAATAGGTTTTATTTTCAGATTTTTACTGCTGAATTTTCCAATGTTTCCAAACTGTTTCTTTGACATAATGAGCTTGTTTAAAAATGGACATGGCTAATACATATCCTGATTGGATACAATTATTTCCAAATTTTCTGTCTAAAAAAGATAGCCTATTTTTTCTGCCCATGCAAAAATTTGAGGACTTGCTATACTATTGGTATTCAGTCGTTTTAAGAGTGTTTATAGGTCTTATTTGCAAGCAAAAGGATTTTAATAATACTTGCTTTCGAAAATAGTTAATTCATCGAAAATAAAACATGAGAAGATAAAAAGGTGTAGTTGCAAATTACACCTAGATAGGGCTCTTTCTTAAATGTTTTAAATCCGTTAAGATATCAAAATAGCTTATTCATTTAGCCTCACATTTGGCTCGGCTCTTAACAATGCAACGGTAGATGGGCCTATACCTGGCGCTGCATCTAATTCTGCATAGGTAGTTATGCGTTTTTTATTTCTCTGAGTGATAATTGCCTGAGCTCTTACTTCACCTAATCCCTTTACTCTTTGAAGGACCTCAAGTGGTGAATCATTCAGGTAAACCATAAAATTGAGCCTACCGGTGCCAAAACCCGGAATAGAGGCTTTGTTGTGAGCAATGGTAGGGGGAATATCCCAACTGCTTGGTTGGGAGGAGGCAGGAACCCAATTGTTATTGACATATTCCAACTCCTGAAGACTAAAATTTAAGCTATCGGCTACATAGGTGTCTGGATCAGTTTTCACTCCGTTATTTAAGTTTTGGGAGTAGTTAACTTCAACTTCATAGCGGACGACTTTTCCTTCATCAAGGATGTGCTGCTTGGCAAAACGTTCAAACTTAGCGTTCATCTCAGAATTGGTTTGCTTTGCAATAGGTGTCAAATTCCAAGGTACATTACCTGGGCCGTGAAGTTTATGATTTAGTAAATGCCCCTCTACGATATAGTTGGGGTAGTTCATTTTTAATAATCTTCCCAAACCAGTGGTATAAGTTGGCTGGCTGCCTGCAAGTCCTCCCGGATCTAAACTTAAAGGGTTTACAACTACATGCTTACCCATTTCCATTCCTGCTCCGGTGATTTTATCCTGGGTTTCTAACCTGGTTTGTGGTATGGGTGGACCGCCTATTGCATTTAGTATTGCTACTATTTTTTCAAATTCTCTCATGATGATTTGTCCTTTCTCTACGCCTTGACCTTCTCTGTTTCTGTCAATTTCGCTGGAGGAGGTTTGAAGTTCGGCTACCTTGTCATCAGGAATAGTTTTTCCATTCCAACTTTTACTGGAGATTATCTGTCCTAGTGTTTTAGGGTCTGCGCTAGCGATTATGATTTGGGCTTGTGGCGTGGAGTTTTCAAAATAGGCTTCATGACGTTCTCCATTTGGTAGCGTAAATCTTTTTCTAAAACCAAGCCATCCTAGAACTGCGTCAGCAGCATTTCGTCCAGCTTGTAGAATCGCCCCACCAGCAGCGATGGCCTTATCAATCAACCAGTCAATCGCGGCATTCACCCTATCCCTAAGCCCACCGATCATCTCGGCGATTCTGCTTCCTAATCCACGTAAGCCAACTTGATTTGCCAAGAAGCCGATAGCCACAGGAATTGATCTGGCAAGCGCATTCTCAAGATAATTTGCTGCATCCCCAATCGCTCCACGTGCGATATTTGCCACACCCGCAACGAAGGAATTGACGATTTCCAGCATTTCCCGAAGCTTTTCGATAAAGGATTGCACCGCTCTGTAGAATGCGATAAAGCTGTTCACCACCGCCATAATGCCCGTCGGATCAAGCAAAGAAAGAAGCCTAGTCGTGACTTGAGTGATGATCTGCGTGACCACCCAACTCTGAACCTGCTCCAGCACCATGGTCCACAAGTTGCTCAATTGCTCCTGCACATATTCCCAGATCGCAATTGGCCCGCGTTCCCAGACATCCTTGATGAAAGTCCAAATTCCCGAAAGTGTATCAATTGCTCCCCGGATCTGCGCAACCCGCTCTGCACCTAGTTTCAATTCCAGTCTTTCCCAGACATTGTCCATAGTCAGGCCTAGGACATCCAGCACAAAACCTAAAATGCTTTCGAAAGTCAGATCAGCTGGAGGATTGATTCCTGCAGAGGCCAATTCACCAAATAGCCAATCCCTTAACCCACCGAGTAAATGAGTCAGGATGTTGTCAAAAAACTGAACAAAACCCTGTTTGACCGCATTCAACAGATTTCTCAGGAACCCAATTGGATCCCGTTTGATATCTTCAAAAGCACTTTGGGCATTTGCGATTATCTGCTGGACCGTTTCTATCGGGAAGTTCATCACCACCAGCAACACCTCAATCAGGATCTGCACGATGGTCACCACGAAGGCAAAAAGCCTGCGGATTGGATCAGCGAGAGTCTGGACAATTCTTAAAAAGGCATCAATAGGATGGAAGACATCTTCTATGGAGAAGCCATTCCATAATTCCTTAAATAAGCCTGTGACATAGGCCCAAGAGAAGTTTAAAGTTTCAACCGCTGCATTGATTCTTGATACGGTTTGTTCTATGGCTCCAGTTTCCTGCATCTGCTGGAACTGCTCTTCTCCTCCCGGCATCAATCCCATAAATCCCCGGATGATATTCACGGTAGTTCTTGGCACTACTTCCTCAGTAAAAGGATCTTTTCCCAGCAAAACAGTGACTAAATGGAAACCCTGTTGCTCTCTGGCATAGGCCGAAAGTTGGGATAAAAGAGCATCCTTAATAAACTGCAGAACTTGAATAGCAACATTTGCTGCGAAGGTGAAAACCCGGGTGGTGAATGGAGTGAAAATGGCCACCGTTCGCTGAAATGCACCCATGGGGTCTCGAATGTCATCCAGAGAAAACGCATTCCAGGTGGTTTCAAAAAGTCCCCGAACTTCTGCAAAACTGAAGTTTAGTGCAGCTAATTCCGCATCTATCCAATCTGCAGTTTCCTGAATGGTTCCTTCGGCCCGCATTCGCTCCAATTCCTGCTCTTTGCCAATCAAAACTAGGAAATCCTCTATTTTCTCAGCAGTGGTGGATATTACTTCTTCGCCTGTCAGTGGATCATGACCGAGCAATTTGGTAAGCAAAGGGTAGCCTGGAAAAGCATCTGCCAACGCTTTGAGCCCAGCCATTAAAGCTTCTTTGATCAGGGCAAAAACCTGATCTTTAACCCTACCGGCGAAGGTTTCTACATCCCGGTAGAGTTGCCCAAAAGTCCGATCCATAACTCGGACATTATAATCCCAACCTTCTACAAGCCGTACATCATCCCAAGCCTCTTCCAAAGTATCACTGAGTCTGTTTGAAGTGAGATTGAGGGAGGACATTTCGCCCTCAACCCAAGTAAATGCATCGTTGATAATGCCCAGCTCATCCAGCTTGTTATAGAGTAGCATCCCAAAAACAGGGATCAATCCTAAAAGTCCACGAAGTAGATTTGGGCCATTTCTATCTACACTTCTTCCAGCAAGTGGATCATATCCAATAATTACTGTCAATAGAGAATAGCCAGGAATATAGCTCGCAAATTCTGCCAGACCTTCCCGGACAGCCCAAGGCAAACGCTGCACTTGAGGTTCGGCAGAACTGATTTCTGTGATTGGCATTCTTTGCACTTCTGCTGCTCCCTGCTGCACCGTGTGCGTCAATTCATGAGCTAAAAGATGCTTGCCTTCCGCAGTTTCCGGCTGGTATTTTCCCTCGTTGAAATACACATCATTGCCATGCGTAAAGGCTTGCGCTCCTATGGCACTACTCATCTGCGCCGCGTGGGCATCTGAGTGCACCCTAACTCCACTGAAATCTGCGCCAATTTTACTGCCCATTTCGGATTGCACTGGAGCCGGAAGGTTATGGCCGCCGCCTTTGGAACTGGAAATCTGTGCAGAAATAGAAGGAGAGGCTGTCATGCTGCCATCTGGAGATAGTTGTATGCTTTCTTCCTCTTCTTCGAGTCTTTGTAAAAAGTTTGTGTTTTCAGGGAAGAGCTGCACCGTTTCTTCCTCCTCCTCCATAGCGCTCAACTGCAAAAATGGGCCAGTGGCGGAAATAGGCATCATTTGGAGTGTTTCTTCCTCTTCCTCAGGGTGCATTTGAAAAGTGTCCGAACTGCCAGGGCTCATGGCCAGAGCTGGTTCGGAATGGGCCGGAGCCATCGTTACATGATTGGCGACCGCCTCAGCTTCCTGTTCGTATTTATCGCCCGGTTTACCGATTTTGAGGCTTGGCTGAATGCTAAGCGATGCCTGGCCATGATGAAATGACGAAGGCATAGGCTTACGTTCAGCTACGGCGCTCATATTACTTTTTGGTTTCGGTCTTCATTGGCGAGGCTGCAGCCAATGGGGTCATAGGCTCCTGCTCCTCTTCCACAGGGGTCATTTTTACATCAGGCTTTTTCTCTTCTTTTTCTTTCACTATCACCACTTCCTCTTTTTCTGGCTCCTGATCGGCTTTTTTTCTGACTTTCTTTCTCATATCAAATAGTCCTCCCCATTTTGTGATATTCTCTTCTGATTCCTTCGCGTAAATCACCCAGCATGACCTGATTGCTTCCTTTGTCCAAAGCCTTAAGCAAACTATGCTGAATCACCTGTACAATCGAACCGCCGGATAGCTCATAGCTTTTTGCCAATTCCTGAAAATTAATCCGCTTGTCCAGTTCGACTTTTTCCGGAAATCCCTTCTGCCAAAGTTTTTTCCGCTCCTCGGGTTGTGGCATTGGGAAAAATACCGAGGCCTGAAAACGCCTCATAAATGCCTCGTCCATATTGCTTTTGAGATTGGTGGCCAAAATCACCAAGCCATCATAATCTTCAATCCGCTGTAGCAAATAGGAAACTTCCTGATTAGCATAGCGGTCATGAGAGTCGGAAACAGAAGTTCTCTTCCCAAAAAGTGCATCTGCCTCATCAAAAAACAGAATCCAGCCTTTGCGCTCCGCCCGGTCAAAAATCTTTGCCAGGTTTTTTTCGGTTTCACCTATATACTTGGAGACAATTCTGGACAGATCAATTCGGTAAACATCCAGCCCCAGTTTTTTGCCCAGCAAAGTGGTAGTCAAGGTTTTTCCAGTGCCAGGGGGGCCATAGAATAAAGCTTTAAAACCTGGTTTCAACTTCTTGTTCATTCCCCAGGTATGAAGCAATTGATCTTTGTGTTTCAGCCAGATTTCTATTTCCCTCAACTCCTCTTCGGTATGTGGATTGAGTACCAAATCTTCCAATTCCATCTCGGTCTGGAGAAGTTGGGCAGGGAAATTGGCACTATAATCAGGCTTTCTAACAGTTCCGCTCGTGATTTCCTGGAGCGTATCCCGGTTGATTATCAAAGTTCCGTTCAGATAGGGTTCGTCAACCTCGGTATCACTTAACTGCAGGTGACCTTCTTTAAAAAGCATTGAATTCTTATCAAATAAGCTCAAATACTGAAATCGCTTTTCCAGATTGCTTCCTGCAAGTATGAAAAGAACAGTTTCACCCGTAGGAATAAAGCCGTTATGGTTTTTGCCTTTCCGGCCTCCGAATTCGGTAAAAATCTGCTGTGTCAACTGGTTTTTGCCCATAAACACATCTAGCATCTGAGGTTTGATGTGGGGAACAGCTGCCAAAATCAATAGGAATCGCTCCGCATCTGATAGCCCTAACTTTTTGGAAAAATGTGCATAAGCCCCGAGCGGATCATTGAATTCCGGAGCAGGAATCTCCAGCACATCCCGAACTTGATTTCCAGGATTGGCATTCATGGTGGAGCGGGCTTTCAAAATACTTTGAAGCCAATCCAATTCCTGCTGTATGGTGGAGGCGTTATGTTTTGTAGTCCTTACCATTCCACTGAAATTATTTCTTCCATCCATGGCAGTTTGATGATGCCTATGCTCCATGGCAATCTGTCTAAAAGGATATCAAATGCCAATCGCTGGATTTGTAAGTGATAGCCTCTTTGTACCTTTTTCAGAATTCCTTCCCTTGCGAAAAACCCTTCGGAAACCATCTTTCCAGACTTGCTTTTCAATGCTGTCCATTGGGTCGCCATACTTTCCAAAAGAAGGGCGGTTTCTGGGATCAATTTCGGGTCTAAATCTCCATTGAATTCTATAGTTTCGGCTGGCTCCATTCCGCACAAAAGCTTATTCAAAAGCAAGTCTGGCTCTTCCAATTCACGTTGCTCTGGCATCATGGATTGAAGAAGGACAGCTGCCTGGGATTTTGCTGTATCCGAAATGAACTTTCCACTTTTGACCAAGCCTAGATTCTCAAAAAATCTAGGTAGAAATGCGGCTGTCAGAACAAGCCCTGCATTGTGGATAACTGTCTTTTCTTCTTCTTTTGGATTGAGTTTTTTTAGGACTGGTATTTCTTGCTTCCTTTGATCAGAGATTAATTTTTCTATGGTGGATAAGTCTATTTTTTCTGAACTACTTCGAAGTAGTACCTTGACAGATTCAGTCCAAAATTTATCTAAATCCATCCTGGAGCTTGATGGAGTTGATTTTAGAAGTTTGGAAAAAGAATTCAGGAATTTGCGTTTATCCAGAATAGACTGATTACTGGGATTGGTAGTTATCCACAAAAGCTGGATAAGGAATTCAGCAATACTTACAGTTTTTGATCTGTTTTTTTGTATCAATAGTTTAAATCCCTCACTGAGAAAGATCTTTAATTTTCCGCTGTTTCCAAATTCAGAAAAGAGTAATAAAGTTAAGAGTGCTTGCGTTGATTCACTACCGGAAACCCCTGTGATTTTGCCTAATTCTGTTAAAATATTTGTAAGGATTTTAAAGTCATTTTCAACAATGGCTTCTTTCAAAAGTGATTGATGAACGGTCTTTTTATCTAAACTCCTAGCTAGTTCTGCGATCCGTTTTGCTGTGCTTAAAGAGACGGGGTTTTTACTCAACCAGGACTTGAGCCGATCTGGATGCTGAACTAGTATTCTCTGGAAAATTTGGGAAATAGAGAAGTCAACCTTAGAGCTTGCAAACCATGGAAGCGTACCTTTTTGAAAGAAGTAAACCAGAATTGTCCAGTCAGATTCCAGGGATTCTTTTTCACTCTTTTGAGTTGAATTTGAGCTATTAGATTCACTTGGATTCAGGTAGTTTTGTTCCACATAGATTTTCCGCAATTCTTCCTCCAGGGCTTTCTGTAATCTCTGCTTGATTAGATCTACAGGCAGGTCCTTTGGGATTCTGCCTAGATCCAAGTCCAGTGATTCAATGCGGATGGACTTTCCCTCCTGATCATATTCATCCATCACTTGCTCCATGACTGGGATCAAATGCTGATAATAGATCTCCTGAAGGCTTTTCTGCCCGGAAAGAGCAGCTGTTTTGTTTCCAAATCCAGCTTCTATGACCTGTGTATGGATCAAGTGATTGCCCATTATTTGCCCATTAGTTTGTCAATCAACTTCGCCTTAGTGTCAGAACTGTTCACCTCGATGGACTTTTCTTCAGATATCTTGAGAAGAGTGTCCTTTTTAAAGATTTCCAGATCTTTTCTGCTGATCGTGGACTCAGGGGTGGAGGCTTTGAACGTTTCTACCAATACAGTTTTATCTGCTCCAGGGAGATAGGCTACTTTTTTGGCATCCAGGTATTTTTTCAGTTCCTCTTCTGGAAGGTTTGCTGCTGTCACCACGATGACATCCTCGTTTCTAAATCCACAATTTTGCGTTTGATAGTATTCAATCGCTGCCGCGTACTGCTCTGGCTTCATGGATGAAGTATCCATGCCCACGCTTTCCAGAATGAATTTCTGTAAGTCAGGATCATTGAGTGTGGTTTCTCTCAATTCCGTAGAAGTAAATCCTTTGGTTTCTCGTAAACTTTCCAATAAACTCTGGATTACATCCGGCAAATTCCCTGATGGGTTTTCCAATTGCCGGTCTTTGGCTACTTTCCGAATAAAGTCTTCTTTCCAGGTAGAAATTATGTTAATGGAATAGCATTCCACTACCGGATTTTCGCTGCGCACCAGTGTGATGTTAGCCTCTGATTGGTTACATATTTCCACCTCTTGACTTTCAAAACCATTGCGTTCGAAGACCAAAGTCTGCCCTGGAGTTTGAAATTGAATTTCATAATTACCGGAAGAATCGGTGGTAGTTTCAATATCTGATTTTTTTACCCTTACTCTTACGCGTATGAGAGGCGACCCATCTTCTGCATTTACGACACCTTTTACCCCCAATGAGGTACATTCCGGAGTGACAATGGCACCGCAGTTTTTCCCCTGATGGTCGAGAATAGCCCGTTCCAGTTCTTCGTAAGACATTCCCTCAGTTTGATATCCCAGGCATTTGAGAAGTTGAATTCTAGATTCAGTTCCTTCCATAACCGTAAAGCGGATTTCATCCAAAGTGAATCCTTTGGTCTTGTTGAGATCTTCCAGTAATAATTCTACTGCACGGGCATCGGTCTCATTTGCCGCTTCAATCTTACGTTCTTCGAGGGTTCTCCGTACATTTTCTACTCCCCAACAGCTAAGCACATCAATAGAATAGCAACCTTGAGTTCCTTTCACTAAAATGCTGACTTTCCCTTGGTCACTTTGGTTGGTTTTCTTATCACGCAATACATACTGAAAGCTGTCAATCCCCGTAAACCCAGGTGCTGAAGTGTACCTGAATACATTGGTTTCCTGGTCTTTTTCCACTAGGCCGTTATGCACTGAAGATGAGCCGGTGGCCAGGACTTCATAAGTCCTACCCGATACCAAAGCATCATTTAGCGTAATCTCTAGCTTGATCGGTATTTCGGTATAGGCGATGGCATAATCAGGCCGTGCAAATGGAGGCAGAGAAAAGCTTTTTTCTCCACATGGCTCCATACATGGACTGCAATCGCAACAATAATACGGCAGGCTAAAATCTCCTATTACCCGATTTTGTTTGGGGTCATGTAATAGGAAAAAGGTTCCATCTTTAACTACTCCGGCCTCGTGGTTGAGTCCGGGATGATTTTTGAGAAATTCAGCAAATTGATTGGATTGCTTGAGTAATTGAATCCGGTTTTCGTAACTGATATAAATACGTTGGAGCTTCGTGAAGAAAAATAAATCCAGTATTCTATAAAGAATCGGAGAAAGGCGCATCAAGATTCCATTGTAGAAATCCAGCTCTTTTTCCTTTTCCGGGTCCGCCTTTACTTCTTTTAACAGTCCTGATTCCAGAAGCACAAAGTCAATCAATAACTGAAGGAGATTTTTGTATGTGTTTTGGAAAGTTTTCCAATTTAGGTCTTTGATACACTCAGGTAAAGCTTCTGTCATTGCTAAAAGCAAACTCAATACCTCTGAAGCTTTTTTATAAAACTCATTGCTGGTGATGTCTTCTTCTTCGGTCTCTTGGGCAAATTCTGTCACATAATCAAAAAGCTGTTTGAGCTCCAGGATCATCCCCATCATAAAATAGCGCTGGAAAGCATATTCTTCCTGCAAGTCATTCCATCCACAATCTTCCAGATATTCAGTTTCCTCACTTTCTCCCAAATGAAGCACTTCCACATGAATAGGTAAATTGAACTGCAGGATTAACTTTTTGATCTGGTTGACTGCTGTTTTCAACTCCTTGCTGAGATGCCCCTCGATTCTGAGAAATGGATAGCTCTCAATGTCATAGAACAAGGGAGTTTCTAATGCAGATTTTGCTTCAGTTACTTCCTCATCGGGCTGATTGTCGTAGGATTGAACTCCTGCTCTATAAGTGGAATGCATTTGGAGATTACCTGGATCTACCCAGTTTTCTTCTAGTGAGAACCAATTCGAGACGGAGCTTTTCGACTTGATTTCGTAATAGTACGGAATGGCTCGTTTGCCTAATTTTCCCAGCTTTTCTCCAGAAGGAGTGATTTTGATCGGGAATTTTTCGCTTTCTCCTTTCTTGAAAATTCCTGTTTCCAGCTTCTCAAGTAACATGATCATCCTGCGATGACGCTGAATACAGGTTTCTGCCAATATTTTTTGCTGATTGAAAATCGGAGGCTGGACAAATCCATGTCTATATTTCAAGAATTGACCTTGCGTTTCTGAACTGGTCATAGCCCTTCCCAGCATCAGGTGAAGCGGAAAAAGTGAGCTATCTGTAACACAATTGTACCAAAGCTCCATGGCTGAATTTCTGAATTCGCTATAGGCTTTGATCATTTCCTTAGAAAAGTCCCAGAGATATTGAATTCCCTGTAAATCATTTGGATCTGCTTCTGCCAAACCCATGATTTCAGCGACTTTATCCTGAATAGTACCTGATTCGAGTGGATTTGCGAAGCTGTAACTTTTGCTCAAAATCGGCTCGAAAAGCTTATAGGAAAGGGCTAATGCCTCAAAAAAGTCTTTGGTAAGTGTTAACCCAATGAACTTTTGGTAGTACTTCACAAAAGCACCAAATTCATTGGACTCAGGTTTTCCTGGATAGAAAAGGGGTTTTTGAACGGAGAATTCCGGTAAATCCAACACACTAGGAAATGGGGATTTGACATTGGAGGATTTCGTCAGAATCTTATCCAGATCGCTTCCGTTTACCACCAATCTTCTGAGTGTCAAAAGTCGATCCTGGCCACGATCATCGCAGGCATTTCCAAGGCAGGATTTGAGATCTTTGTCGAAAACTTCTATAAAAATCAGTACATATTTATCGTTGAGAAAATTGGCTGGATTATTCAGTTTCTTAACCCCAGAGCTGTCTGTTGGAATCTCTGTAAGCAATTCAAACAAGCTTACGGCATGATCCACGTCTTTGAAAGGCTTGTAATCCACACCCTCTGGCAGGGAATAAGGTCTATAATGTGTAGCATTAAAATTCCCAGCTTGGATCAAGAATCCCTCCGAAGTGATTCCCAAACCTTTGGTGATTTGCAATCCCTGCGGGTAGGGCTGTACCTGCATGCCGCAGACGATTCCCATGCCGATCAACTTCGATCGGGTGAGCCTGCCCTGCTGATCTAAATAAGCTGCGAGTTGGTTCAGCTGGGTGCTGGTGAGCACCTGGCTACCTTCAAAAATCGGATAAGTTGAAATGATCTGGCTCATAATCGTAGTTTTTAAAATTCTCCCAATGATGAAGAGTTGAGAATAATGGAGTTTTCCAAGTTGTCATCCTCATCGCAATCGTGTAGTGTGCCGACAGGATAGACATTTCGGATTTGTGCCAAGGCTTCAATCAGCCCTGTAAGTGATTCTGAGAGCTTTTTGGGCTCCTTCTTGACCTTCAGTGATTCAAGCAGCCATATCTTCCAGGCCAATTCCAGCGCTTTCATGTGCTTCGGATGAATCCAGCAAATCGTCAAAAAGACATGTGCCGGAGTTTCCCGCTTGATTTTTTTCTCAAGAAACCTTCTGAAGTCGGTACTGGTAAATCTTCCTGCCCAATAGGGTAGAATCACATGCGCCATGCAGGTATAAGGATCATCCAAAGTGCAAACGCACTCATCTTCCGAATGTGGGTCCAGTAGGCGATCCTCTATTGTTTCAGTGACCAATCCACCCATTCCATCAGGAACTCTGAATTTCCCTTTGACCTTCGGGCGGAGTAATATGTGCTCAATCAAATGTGTTCCTTCATGGCTGAAAAATTCCCTGACGAAAAACTGTTGGACTTTCTGTATGGCTAGTTGCTCTGCTCCTCCGGCTATTTGGAATTGGTCGCCAGAGACTGAGAGTACATCAAATTGTCTGGATAAAATCACCATTCCGCCAGGCTGTTCTTCCGGGTTTTCCGGATCTTCGATTAGATCTTTTCTGGGTTCGGTTTTGGTCACCAAAGTGGTGTTTCCCTCTGATTCAGTCACTTCATGAATGTTGTAGTAAACCAGATGTTCGGTTTCTCCCAATAGAAACTGAACCTCAAAATCCTCGAAATTTTCAAATAAAGAGGCGTGAAGACCCGAAATGATAATTTCATGCTTTTGCAAATCGAGGCCGATTATTTCAAAGGCTCTTTCGAAATGAATCTGATCCCCTTTTTGTGGAAATGGAGCAGCTTTTAAATCTATAAAAGGACCCTTGGCAATTGCTTCTGAAATAGTCAGTTCCAAAGGCTCGAATCCAGCCTGAACAAGCCAAGCATCTCCCCAGTCTCCATTTTGTATGGCTGTGGCCAATGATTCATTGAAATTTGACTCAAAGCTTTTGGCCAAAACACCACCTCGTATCGGGTCGGTTAAGGAGAATCTATAAGGCGCAGAGTAAGGAGCTGGATCAGGAACATAGGCCCCGTCAATTACTCCCGCAGTGCAAATCTGCCAAATGAGTTCTTCCAAGCGCTCTTCTGCCAGTTCCTGAAGCTCTGGTTCCGAAGTAGCGCCTGGAACTTCCACTTCGAGACTTCCCTCCAGAAGTTGAATTCCAGCTCCAAATGGCGCATCAAAAAGTGCATATTCTAGCAAGTATTTTGGAGGCGCCGGAGCTAAATTGACAGTAATATTCACCTCCCAAAATGCATCTAAGGCTAAGCTTAAATTCTTTCGGTTTGCCAAAGGATTGTTTAAAAATTCATCCCTTAGAATTCCCCAAAGTTCGGATAGTGCGAACTCGGCATCTCCGCCTGGCGTATCGTCCCCAAAATCAACTTTGGCACTTTTGCCGACTAAGTTTCCTTCCCAAACCAATTCGAAATAAAACCCGGCATCTCCTAAGCTGATCTGGAAATTTTCCAGATTTGAACCTAAAAGCAGAGCAATTTCCAATGCTGAAGCGGCTTGTTCCTTGGTTGGGAAATCAGCCGAAAGTTCAAATACAACGGTATCCAGCTCATTTTTGACCTGGACTTTCCAAATATCTCCAACTTCTAAGATTTCAAATGCAGGTGAGAATCGAAGCCAGGAAATTGGTTTTTTCCTGATTCCCATCAATCCTTGAATTCTGTTTTCTAAACCAGAAAGATTCTCCTGATGCCAAAAGTTGTTAGCGATTTTATAATCAAAACCCTTTCCTCGTTCGGAAGAGATTTTGGGGTAGTTATTGAGGAAAGCCAGTTTATCTTCAATCAGTCTCGTCTGTCCTTCGGTAGGGTTGAGTCGCAAAGCCAAAAGTCCATAATCTGTAAATTGCTCAGCAAATCTGCCAAGTAGATGATCTAAAAAGCGATTTCTTCTCACATAAAAATCTTCTTTGCTTTCAGTGATTTTAGCCACAGATTCTTTCAGCCCGATCAGATCTTTCCAAAGTGGATCTGCATCTGGAACCAATCCTTCAAGACTCTTGGAGAAATAGGTGGCATCAATCAGTGGATTTCCAAAGGCGTCTTTTTCCTCATTGATGGAAAATAGGTGACGTACATTTTCCAGCTGACTAAGGTAATTCACCAAAAGCTGTTCAAAAACCATGAGAAAGGCCTTCAGTTGTTTCACTTGAGCAGCATCTGGCCTTCCTTGGGATTTTGGAAGCATGCCAGCTTCAGTGATTCCATAGACCAAAGGGAAATCATTTTGGATGGATTCATAATCTCCGGGATTTTTGAAATTCCCTCGTGGTAAATCGAAATCCAGTTTTGGATAGTAGATTTTCTGGCTGCGTTCGGAAGCTCTGTATTCAGCTAAAAGATCTTCAACTTTTTCCCGATTGGCCCGGAAAGGTAGTTCCTCTTTGTAGTAAGTTATTTTCGAAAGCTCGGTATTCAGTCTTGGCACATAAAACTTGTCCATGGCCAGTTCCAAACACCAGCGAACACTTTTTGAGGCAATTTCCCCTGACTCATTGTCTTGGGGCTTATTGGCAATTTGTATGCTTTTCACTGCCTCCACGCCATCAATATCCATGATGATATGGATGAGATCTGTGACATGAAGGCTGGATTTTCTATCCGCTTTTGACAGATCTTCCTCATCAATAAATCCGTGTTTCAGTAATGGCCCTTCAAAGAGCTCCTCAGTCGGAATACATTGAGTTTCTTCCCAATTTCCCAGATACACCTGATCATCGTCCATCAAAACTGGTGATGGAAAGTTGGGAGTTAGAAGAATCTCGCAAAGTGCAGCATTCTTAGGGTCTGTCCTTAATTCTAAAATCTCATAGATTCCTACATTTCCCCCTGAGCCAATAATACTGACTTTGGACTTGGCTTTTGGGTAAGTTTCCTTCGGAATTTCTATCCAGATTTTGGCCGGATTCTGCTGGATTTTAGAAATGGGAAGCGCATCGTCTTTACAGCGATTCAGCATTTCTTCCAGGTTATAAAAGTTGACCTGAGGAGAAAGAAATGCACTGATTGCCTGAAAAATCAAGGCTTCAGTTTCATTGATGGGAGCATTTGGAGAAAGCTCAATATCAGCGCAAACCAGTATTTCTTCCACTCTTAAGGCATGGAAATTCACAAAGTCCTCACATAGGTTTCTATGGGCATTCAAACTCGCCTTTGCCTCATCCAGGATTTGGTTGATCTTGGCAACTTTGGCGAGATATAAAGTAAGAATACCTTCAGGGCTATTATAAACGAACTGATTGACTTGGGTCGTCAATGCTGCCAGGCCTTCCAATGGATCCAAACCCTCTGCTACCAACTTGGTCCCTTTGATCTCAATCAGATTACTGGGGCTCAGGTCAAAGTCCATGAAAATGTCATCAGGAACATTCTGAAATTGGATTTCTATGGCATGGATGTTCTTTCGGATCGAAACAGGATCTTCCCAATCTACCTCAGCAGAATCCCATCTTGGAAACTCCACCTGAATATCGATCACTACTCCGGCTATATCCGGATGCTCGTCCACCTCGATCTCCATGCTGAGCTTATTTTCATTGAGGTCACCAAGATTTTCTGTGGTGTCGAATTCCAACAAAATATCATAAAGAATACCCAGTTTTAAGGCTTCTTCAGTGGTTGGGTAGGGTTTATAAGCGAGTTCTTTCTCTTTTCTATCTGGGAAAATCTTAATCTCATTAGAGTCCCGGATGATGATCCAGGCATTTTTGATTCCTGCTCTAGGGCAAATCAAATCTTCCTCATCCACCACTTCCACATCCATCAGGAGCTTGCGGTAATCATTAATGGTAACTGGTGTGCTGGGGAGAATTTCTGAAGCCTTGAAAAATTGATTGCTTAAATTCCCGCTTTCATCCGCTAAAAGATCCTGAACTGGAAAATTGCTTCTATATCCCAAGTCAGTAATGGCGTAGCAAAGCACCTCCAAAATCGTAATTCCAGGATCATGGCTGTTGTAATCCGTCCAGATTTTGCCTGAGATCCGTTGGATATAGCTGATGGCTTCTGAGCGCAGAAGCTCATAATCCATGCTTTTTTGGACTGGTTTAGCTTTCGATATGGTGATTGATTTTTCCATAGTCATGATCAAAATTCTTCATCCAAATCCTCTTCCTCTACCGATGCGATGCTCGCAGCAGGTTTGATTTCATTGTCTTCGCACAAGCAGTCCTCGGTTTCCAAAACTTCGATCAAATGATCTCCATAGCTTCCTAAAGTCCCCACTGATCCCAAAACTGAAACCTCTCGGCTTCCTTTGGCCGCTTCTACCCGGGTTCGAGAGAGGAGTTCTCCTGATACCGGATTGATCACTAAATGATACAATTCGAAGCAAGTCAGGTAATCCACGTAATCGAGTTTTTCCACAAAGTGAAGCACCACAGAACTGTGTAGAGATTCGCTGAAAGTCCAGTTGAAATCAGCTTCAAATGCCCAAGGGGAAAGAAATGCTTTCAGATCGTCTTCCAGTTTTCTGGCGAAAAAGTTTTTATCAGCCCAGGAATGAAACTTCACTTTGGTTTTCACCTGAATTTCTTCGAAAACCGGATTGACCACATGCAGGTAAACAGCCGGTGGGTAAATGGCAGTGATGAATTCACGAATTGCTTCAATCTGTGCCACACTTGCTTTTGGTCTCAATGGATCCACAGCGTTTTTGTTTTGCACATTGGAAATGATCACAAGCGTCACATTTCTTGGTGCCAATGCTTTGTATTTGGTCAGATCCCCGTCATAGGAGGTATGGTTCAGGCATTTGACTTGGTAAACTTCCGGGAACTGCTCCAACACCAAATGCTCGTAATCCCAAAGGGTAATAGCCCGTTGCTTATGTCGCAATCGCTCGCTGATTCTTTGGTAAAAGTCCTCGGAGGATTCTTCTGTTTTCCCTCCAAAAGACGAAAATGGCTGTTGGATTTTATTGATGGCACTATTTCCGATTTTCAGCTTGGAAATGGTTTCCGCAGAAATGGATTTCGCTACCCGTAAAGGGTCATTTTCGTTTGACTCGTAAGACGCTTTTACAGCCTGAGCCAGAACGGCGATGAAATCCGGAATTGCATCTGAATCTGCCCTGACTGAAGCTTTGATCCAGGTGGTTGATTCAGGAAGAATGCTGTGTGCGGTATCCGCTTCCCGAGGCATGGCAAAAGCTAAAAGTCCACTTTGGATCAAGCCATTCGTTTCATCCGTCAGCAAGGAATATTGATCAAATTCCTTCCATTGATTTCCTGTCAAATAACTCCATTTGACATCGGGAACAGGCTTTTCAGGATTTGCAGTGCCATCAAGGACTTGAATTAAAAGTTGGATATTCTGAGCTTTTTGATGATCACTCAGACCTATCATCAACTCACCCTCATTTTCATATTCTGCCAAAAGTGGAATGGTGTCCTCACCCTGAACTTTTGCCTCACCAAATGCTCCAACGTGGAAAAACCCTTCCAGATCCTTACTGGAAATGTCCAAGGTTTCTTCCGATGTGTAGTCCAGACTGACTGATTGAAGCTCTGGAGTATAGGGTTCTTTTGGTAAATTTCCTTTTCCATCTGGAACCAATGCCTCTCTGGCGAAAATCAACGGGTAGTCTTTATGCCCAAAATCCGGAGAATTTAGCTTCAGACGGATAAATCCTCGGTTGCTGGCAGGCGACCATGCGTTGAATTCCTCTAGGTTAGGATTGGCAGAGATTCCTTCCCAAAGCGGCTCAGCTAATGAAATAGTTTTATTTTGGTTTAAAGAGGCATTGTCATTTCCTGAAAATATAGTTTTTGAAGAATTGATGGATTTCCATTCTTTCTTTTCCAAAAAATCTATGGCTGTAGTAAAGCTTTGATTTTTTCTTTCAAGTGTATTCCCATAAGCGCTATAATGATCAGCAAAGCCCTTGGAGTCTTCCGGGAGTGCATGCCACAATAGGTTCAAGTCGAGTGATTTGAGGCTTTTACCAAAAACTTCTTTGCTGCCAATGTAAAAGTTGGATCCTTTGACGGGGCGGAATCCAAAGGGTTTGATGTTTTTTCCGATGGGAAGAATGCTTTGGTCATTTTGGAGAATTAGATTTTCTATTCCTTCCACATCTATAGAAAGTGTGGCCTTTTTTAACTGGCAATCTTTCAAAATCTCATACCCATAACTTTGGGAAGTATTGGCGAGATTTATCTTCATCATCGGTGAAGAAGTTTTGAATTTTTGAAGTAGTGCTTCCTCCGAATAATTGACTACGGCTGGATCTTCGGGTAAAAGCTGACATTTCAGTGTCAAAGAAATCCCATCCCCATCATTGCTTAACTCATGCTTGCTAAGCCTGAATGTATATTCCAAGTCATGCCATTTGTCCTCACCTATTCCTCTGACTGTCTTGACTTGATCTACAGAAGTGAATTTGCCTCCAGAAAGCGAATTTCTTCTGCTGAGAATATTCTTGGCAGTGATTTCACCTATGTCATAGCCATTGAATGGTCTGTGAGTTCCTTTTTCCGGATCGTCTAAAACCGGACCTAACACAGGTTCTACACCAGCGATGTCCTGCCATTTACTGGCTTTATTTAAGAAATCCAGGATTTTACTGGCTATACTATTTTCCTCATTTTCCCAACCTATACTTGCTGAAATCCACTCTTCCTCCCCACTGAACCAAATCTCAAAAGTATCATTCAGGGGAAGTAGTTTCAGCTGATCCAACAAGCCTTCTGTAGGTTCGAAAGTAAGTTTGAGAGATACTTTTCTGCTTCCTTCGCCCATCAAAAGAATAGGCGATGCTACGGCAAAACCAATGGTAGCCAATTCCCTATCCTGGTCCGGAAATAATTCGGTAGGTCTTCCGAAACTTCTCCATTGTTTTTCTTCGCTCAGTAATTCTCCGCCGATTCCATCCGCTGAACTGGCAATTGGGGACTTGTAAAACCTGCCGTTTTGGTCTTTGTAAAGTGCCAAAAGCGAAGTTACTTCAGCTTTATTCAGGACGTTTTGATTTGCTGTTTGGAAAAGAATTTCCTTTCCTAAATCATCTTTCCCTGCTTTAAAAGCAGTATTTGCTGGTAATAGATGCGCTTGAATATGCTTAGCCAGTTTTAGAATCAGATAAACCTGATCATCCACTGCAGGTTTTTCTTTCAATCTCAATACATCTCGGTAGTAGAAATCAAGATGTCTTTGGGTAAGCGTGTTGATGTCTTCCTGCGCAAAGCTGAAGAGTTTTAAAAATGCCAGAAACAGGGCGAAATGAGGATTTGTCAATTGATTCTCCTCGATTTTTTGATCAAAAAAGCCGCTCCAGTCATCACCATTCCAAGTATTGGATGAATTGATGAATTTTAATTGACTTGCTATGTTAACAGCGAAATCCTGCAGATCCTCCATTTTCCTTTCGTCCACACGCACGTATTCCGGAAGCAGACTTTTCAAAAGTCGCTGTGCCCGGCTGCTGCCGTTTCCTGGTAGGGTAAGATCGTTGCAATCTTTGCTCATAATTTCAGATCAGTTGCT
Source organism: Algoriphagus sp. TR-M9 (assembly GCF_027594545.1). Lineage (NCBI taxonomy): Bacteria > Pseudomonadati > Bacteroidota > Cytophagia > Cytophagales > Cyclobacteriaceae > Algoriphagus > Algoriphagus halophytocola. The sequence continues at coordinate 4,567,290 of NZ_CP115160.1, forward strand.
TCGGTAAAGAGGTATGGATAGACTAGGTTTCTTCTATTGTTGGTAGCGATAATCAGATAGCTGACGATGACCTCAATTCGGCCTTCATTGTAATTGGGTCTTAAATCAATGTCCTCTGTTTTCACTCTTGGTTCATGGTAGAGGATCGCCTGCTTGATGCGATTCGCAATCATATTGGCGGTAGTGACATTGAGCGCTTCGAAGAGAAGATCTTCCATGTTTGCGCCATAATCAGGACGCATGACACGTTCCCCCAAAGTTGTATTGAGCAAAATGATTAGGCTTTGCTGGATATCCTCCTCGTTTTCTGCGAGCCGAACTTGTTGACTTTCCAGACTAAAACTTACCGGAAATGCCCAACCTCTACCTAAAAATGATTTTTCTTCTTCCATGTTATCCTATGATTACAGTTGGTTCTCCTACCGCTGGTGATGCGCCACATACGCATGAATCACCCACTCTTAAGGCAGGAACTCCACCAATCAAAACAGTGGCGCTTCCCGCCAAAAAAGGGCTGACAGTTGGCTGATGTGCATTGGGCGGTAAGGCACAAGAATGATTATCTCCCATGACGGCAGCGGGCATTCCCCCGATCAAAACGGTGGGAACTCCGGGACCTATGATCGATCCGCCGTGTGTACTTAAGTCTCCAAATCTTGCTGCTGCTGGCATAATTAATTGATTTGTACTAGTGAACCTGATATGACTGTCTGACCTCCGGAAGACACCTCCGCTCCGGCCGATCCCTCAGCTTTCAGTTGCGCACTGGCTATGATTTCTATACCTGTGCCTTCCGTTTTGATGTCACCACTGGCTTTGAGAATAATGTCTTTGGCACTTTCGATGGTAATTCCATCCGCATTCATGCTTATTTTATTTCCATTTTCATCTTCCAAAAGAATGGCTCCGTCCTCATCAGTGAATTGTAGCTTATTGCCATTAGGAGTCTCGATGTCTATGGTTTTCTTTTCGTCATTAAATACTACTTTGAGTTTTTCCCGCGTCACAATCCCCTTTTCATGGTTATCATCAGCAGCTTCAAATGGCGCCGGTTTGCTACTGCTGTGCAGCATTCCCAAAACCACTGGATCTCTAGGATCCTCATTGATAAAAGCCACGATCACCTCATCCTCCAATTCCGGTCTGAAGTAAATTCCCCGTTCATTTCCGGCATCAGGCGAAGCATACCTTGCCCAGATGCCATCTTCCTCTAGGCTGATCATCGGAAGTTTCACCTGAATTCTGTTTTCTCCATCGGGGTCTCCTTCCAATGCTGTCACTATCCCTATATGAAGTCCTTTTACCGCCGGCAATAGGCCTGATGCAGCTACATCGATGATGTCGTCATATTCCTGAGAAAACCATTTTGGATCTAGACCTAGGCCGAGGTGGGTAAACCATTTTTGGTTTGGTGAAAACTCATGATAAACAGAGGAGACAAATGCTTTTCCATTGAACCGACTTCCAAAACCTTTAAGCTCTACCATATCCCCCGGCTTTACGGTGTTGTCACCAAGCAGCTTGACTCTTCCCTGTATTTTTGCCAATCGACTTCGCAATAATCCTGCGTCTGTCCAGGCTTGTAATTCTTCATCTGCTAAGAGACCACCATGCTGCATTTGGAAGGATTCCAAACCGATCACCGCGGCAAGATCTTCTCCACTGATATCCCCAGGAGAGATGTTTCCGGGATCAGCGCCTTCTTTTTCGGCTATTTCCTGCTTGATAAAATCCCAGCTTAGGCCTTTTGTAGCTGTGTATTGCTGTCTTGCATCCATGTCAGCTTCAAACTCCACCACATTATCTCCGTATAGGAGTTCGATTATCGGATCCGCACTGGTTTGAGGTTTTTGGATGGAGACCGTTCCTGCTTCAGTTGTAATTATTTTACCATTTGCATCTGCCCGACTCATGAGGAAGTCCCAGTCAGTTGCATGATATTGTACGATCTCGGCATGGGTCAGACTGGTGCTTTCTACGTCAGCGGAGAGATCAGAATATTTTCCAATCAGTTCCTCCATCACATCGCTATCAGAGCTCTCAAAAAAGTACTTATTCTTTCTCCCTACAGTCATTTTGATCACTGGATCTCTCAGTTCGAGGATAAGTCGCGATGCTTTCTCAGGATTGATTTCCAAGCCATGCTTGATTATGATTCCTTCAAAAATGGTCTCTTCCAAATTGTGGTAGCCAGCATCAATTTTAAGTTTGACCCCTGGCTTAAATAGTTCTCCTTCGCTCAATTGAAACTCACCTGTCGCGATATCACCATCAAAAAGCACCAATTTGGCCGTTGGAATTTTGTTCACAGCTTTGCGCACAGCGATCATCGCCACCCCGACAGATGGCGGTACCTGCTCGCCATCTGAGAAAATTTTAAAGGTGGCTAGGTCCTGCTGTGTTTCAGCTGATGTAGGTACTAAAGGCATACTATGATTTTGCTAAGGGTGGAAAAATGAGTTTCTGGCCTGGGATCAGTTTTCTGAAATTTTTAAGGTTGTTTGCTTTGGCGACTTCCAAGTAATATTCCTGGGTTCCATAAATTCTTTTGCACATGAGAAGCAGCGTGTCTCCGGATTTCACCGTTCTTTCGTGCGTTAGATCCGGTGAATTTCTGGCAGTAGTTGCAGCCTGTTCCTGTCGTGAAAGTGACTGGTCAAAATTGGCTGAAACAGTAGCTCTGATGGGTAAACCTGAAGCATTGAAAAGCTTATAATTGATTGTCGCAGTAGCCAAAACTCCTCTGAATTGATACGCTCCCCAATTGATCTGCAGGTAATTTGGCTTGTGCGTGTCGGACTGAATGTTTTGGGTGATATCCAGAAATTTCCGAATTGCACCGTCCACATGTTTGTCTTTGCTGATGATCTCAATGGCATTGACTTTATTCCCACTGATACTTTCCAGATTAGGTTTGTCGTCTCCCAAATAGTCAAAGTTTGTATCTCCCGGCTTATCCGCACTTGGTGGAGAAGCTGCGCTGGCGTCAAAAAGAAATTCAAAAGAAACCGAATCTGATTCCAATGTTCTGAACTGGTATTGTTTCCCGTCGGCAGGACCTTCTTCGGGAATCCATTTGGATTTGAATTCCTGTGAAAAGGTGGTAGGATTATACATGACCACATAGGTTGCAGTGGCTTCATTGTACTCCTCATCCTTGAAAGCTGTAATTTTCAGCTTTTCTAGGCCTCCTTTTTGAGAGAAAATATCGTTCAGTGACATGCTGAGTTGGTTTTACCTTTCGTTTTTTTCTTTGATCAACCTGCTGAGTTCACGGATTCCATCCATGACCGCGATGGTATCAGGTTTTTTGTTTCCCTTTCCAGTGGGGCTGGATTCCGCAGCGTCCACAGTGGTTCGAATGATAAGCTCTTTGATTTCTATGGGCATGATTTATGGCAAAAGATCGTCTGGACTGATTCTTCTATAGTATTGATAGGCGAATTCTATGTTTTCGATCATCATGGTATTTTCCATTGCGTTGAACCCTTCGATGGACCATTTCACTGGCCAGGCATTGACAAAGTTCCAGGCTTGCAAAGGCAGTTTTTCAGGACTCAAAAGAATTACTGTAATGTCCTGTGCCTCAAATTCAAACCCTTCCACACTATCCTTAAACCATTTTGCAATCTGGGAGCTAATCGCCATCCCCCGTTTCAAAACCAAGTTGGGGTAAGAGACCGGATTGGGCATGCGATGTTTGAAGCGGTTTTCTCCTCCTTCAGCATATTCTTCCACCCCGATTTCTACACTCAAACCGGAAACCTCCTGAAATCCAAAATCTGGCATGGCTGGATACTTCAGGAGTAATCCCTCAAAGCGCACCAGAAAATGAAAGCCAGTAGGTGGATACAATAGAGCCATTTGATTATGGAGTTTCTATTGCCAGGCCTTCGTGGCACAGCTCAATGCTTTCTATGGCCACTTCATTGCCGGTGGAATTCAGAGATGGGCCTTCTACTTTGCAAGGCCAGGCTTCTTTGACCTTCCAAACCATCACAGGCTCGTGTTCTTCATTGAGTAAGCTGATGGTTAAATCCCGTCGCTCGATGTTGTTCATTTTGACGGTGTTGAGCCACTGGAAAAATTCATTGTCGGCTCGGAAAATGCCTCTTTTCAACGTGATATTGGAGTATTGAGGAATACCTGGCATTTTGCTTACATGATATTCTAAGGAACTGCCTTCCCGATAATCTATGCTCTGAAGCTCCACAGTCAGGCCAGATACTTCTGTGAAACCGATGCGTGAACCGCCCCATTCTACCTGAAAATGAAAGACGGAAACTGGATATGCTACTGCCATAATTGTATGATTTTAATTACTGTTCTTGATTTTTTAGCTTAGGATTCCTGAAGTTTATGAGAGAATTTCAGGATGATAAATTCGGCAGGCCTAACTGCTGCCAATCCGATTTCTATATTCATTCTACCTTCCAAAATGTCCTGAGAAGACATGGTCTGTCCCAGTCCAACCCGCACAAAAAATGCTTCTTCCGGCTTTGCCCCGGCCAAAGCACCATCTCTCCAAAGTTTGGAAAGGAAGTTTTCGATCATAGTCTTGGTTCTTAGCCAAGTGTTGGCATCATTTGGCTCGAAGACCACAAACTCGGTGGCTTTTTTTACCGACTCCTCTATAAAAATGTAGAGTCTTCTCACTGGCACATAACGCCATTCATTGTCGTTACCAGCAAGCGTCCGCGCTCCCCAGACCAAAGTTCCTTTACCAGTGAATGTTCTGATGGCATTAATGGATTTACCCGAAGTGGCATCTACATTGAGGTCTGCTTGCTGATCGTGAGATACTTTTCTGGAAGGACCGATGACCGTTCTCACGTCCACATTTGCCGGAGCCTTCCATACTCCCCGTTGACTGTCAACTCTTGCATATATTCCTGCAATGGCTCCTGAAGGAGGCAAAGTGATGTAGCTCTTGTTAATTTCTGCGATAATGGACCGGTACAAACTTGGGTCATTTTTGAGCACACTTGGGTCAGCAGGATCACTGGCTTCCAGCGGCAACGTGTTATGGACTCCAGCATCATTTGCACCACCTCCAGCATAAGTATTGGTATGAGTGATCGTCTGGTCAGTCGGAGAGAAGGCGTAGTTTAATGCGCTACTCAAGTTGGGATAATAAGCAGCTCCATATTTCAGATTTGAAATACCTATAGCATCATTCCTGAAATTCTGGGCATCGGCGAATGGATCAGCCGTAACATCTTTCACATCGATGATTACAAATCGATCTTTCAGCGATTCACATTGTGCCAAAGCAGCATCGTAAATGCCTTTGTAAATTTTTCCGGTAGTATCACCAGGCGCAACTGGTATAATGACATCTGGAAAGACGATCAAAGTTGGTTCATCCACTCCTTTCAGGGCTTCTAAACCACCCATAAGAGAATCCTCGTCTGTGGGGTCTCCTTTCGCAGGCAAATTGTCAAAATCATTGACCGAGACGATGTAGCAAGGTCCTCCTCCATTGGAAAAGTACATTTGAAGGGAGTAATAAAGCTTGTAGGGACTTGGTGTGGCAGGAGGAACTGCGGTTATCTTTCTGCTATCCAACTTTCCTGGAGTTCCTTGTGAACCTGGGTAGGTATCTTCGACAGTAATGGTAAAAGCTTCTGGATTTGCTTTCCCAAAAATCGCCTCAAACTCCAGCATGCTGGTAATTCTTGTGGGAATTGTTTTGACGCTTTCTCCATCCTTGATTGCGATTTCGGTGTGCCCGATAAAAGCTGGGATGGCAGTTTCCACCGAAGCTATAGAAGCGGGAAGGGTGGAAATCTCTTGTATGTAAACACCGGGGGTAGATTGACTTGCCATGGCTTGTTTATTTATTGATTAAAAGATTAGGATTCCTGTAGCTTGTGAGAAAACTTCAGGATGATGAATTCTGCCGGTCTTACTGCCGCCATTCCGATTTCTACTATGAGCCTGCCTTCCAAAATATCCAAGGCAGTCATGGTCTTGCCAAGACCCACGTTGACGAAAAATGCATCTTCTGCCTTTGCTCCGGCTAATGCTCCGTCCCTCCATAAATTGCTCAGGAAGTTTTCGATCATGGTTTTCACCCTCAGCCAGGTATTGGCATCATTGGGTTCGAAGACCACGAACTCAGTGGCTTTTTTCACGGATTCTTCCACAAAAATGTAAAGCCTTCTAACTGGGATATACTTCCATTCATTGTCATTTCCAGCCAGGGTTCTTGCTCCCCAGACCAAGTTTCCTTTTCCCTGGAAGAAGCGAATGGCATTGATGGATTTTCCGGAAGTGGGATCCACATTAAGCAAACCCTGATCTTCGGCATTGACTAGAACTACAGGTCTGCTTACTCCGCGCACATCCACGTTGGCAGGAGCTTTCCAAACCCCTCTCTGGCGGTCCACTCTGGCGCAGATTCCGGCCATTGAAGCACTTGGATATAATTCCATTTTTTTGGACTGAAGCATTCCTATGATCGTATTGTAAAGCGTTTTATCAGGAGCTTGCCAAGAAAAAGTGCCAGAACCGGAAATGACAGCACCTCCATTTCCATTGGTATCTGTGTAGGTCAGCGTGAGCAGTTTGCCTTCCTCACCTGGCGCAGTTGCAGTGAGTGTGATCAGATTTCCTGCCCTAGAAACTGAAAATTCTGGACTACCATCAATGGCATCTTCTAAGGCATCAGCAGTTGTGATATCCGATGAGGCTTTGTTGAACTGATCTCCTTCTTCGTAGGTGCCTGATCCTATATTGAATACATCTTGATCCAGGTTGTCGTAATTATTAATTCTGATTGTGGCTGTCGCAAAGGCATCTCCATTGCCCAAGGCATTCAGGGTTTTGTTGTGAAATGGCCCTAGTCCGACTCCACCTCGATTGTCGGTAATCGTAAGTTTGCTTTCGGAGTAATATTTATAAAGTGAGGTTTTCAAAGAAGGATAGTAAGAAGCACCATACTTTAAATCACTGGTCCCAACTTCTGCTCTGAAGGTAGCTCCATCTTCAGCTACGGTTTGCCCGGTAATATGAAGCGTATCCATCAATGCAAATCGATCCTGCAACTTGGCACATTGCGTGAGCAGCGTTTCATGAACGGTTTTTCTATCGATGGTACTTAAAATCACTGCTTCAGGAACTACTAAAAGCGTTGGCTCGTCTTCCTCCTCAAGTGCATTGATACCTGCTATCAAAGCTGTGGCTACGATAGAGGTCGGGGCTGGATTTGGTCCAGGCACCATATCTCCGACTGAGACAATGTAGCAAGGTCCACCGCCATTGTTGAAATACATATAAACCTGATAGGTCATCCGGTATGGCGAAAAATTTGTCGGATCGTTGATAGCTACTTGGGTATTCCCATCTGCATCTAAGGTCAATGTGATTCCATAATCTTCCGGATAGGATTCACCAAAAATCTCCTTGTATTCGAGGTAAGAAGTAACGCGCACCGGTTTGTTGATGGGGATTGTTTCTCCGTTTTTTTCACGCTGTGCAGTATAACCGACAAAGGCCGGGATCGCCGTGGCAACCGGAGCAATAGATGCGGGGAGGGTTGATATTTCCTGAACATAAACCCCAGGGGTTTTAAAGTCTGCCATTTTCGATTTATTTACTAGATGTATACATATATTTCTGTGTTGATATCCCCTTCAGAATCCTTGGTCGCTGCTGACCTAGAAGGATTGGGTAGGTTAGGAATCAATACTTGATTTCCTGGTGATTTGACCAGTTTGAGATTTAATTTGGGTATTTCGAAGAATGGAATCTTCGATTCGGAGCGGAAAACGACTGTTTCTTTTCCATTGAGTTTGATATTCACATTTGGACTCGCCCCAATTTGATTGAAATTGTAAGTGCCGTATGGGACAGTTCCCTCATTCCCATCATCTTCAATGGATAGATTATTGGTGACCAAATCAATTTTTTGGTTGCCATTTACTATGAAATAGGTCCAAAGACTTTCTAGGCTGGTAAAATTGAGTTGATAATATTCTTTGGGGCCATAGAGATGAGCAGGTGCTGTGTCATATTTGATTTCAAAAAGTCCGATACAAGAACTTGGGAAATCATCTGCCAAAAAATACGCTTTGGACCAAAGGTCTGTACTATCTGCCTCATCCCGAAGTGTTATGGTGTAAAGTCCCTCCGCCTTTCCTGATAGATCAAAAACAAAACGGAAATTCCCCTGAGAGTCAGGAAGGATTTCTGCTAAATCAGGGAGCCATTCACCAGTCGAAGATTTAGCTGCAGAAATCACCTCTCCTTTTGAGTTTCTAACCTTGAGTCTGACCGAAGCAGGTTCAGGATTTAGCTTCACATCCAATGAAAAAACTTTTCGCCGGGCTCCATCCAATAGTCGATAGGAAAGAATTTCCGGGGAGGCAGAATCTGTAGATGCTTGGTTAGGAATATTGAAAAAGAAAGGAATTTTTCCGCTTTCGTATTTTTTGCTGCCTTCATCCAGATCTGTAATCTGATAGAATGATCCAATATTCTCAGGATAGAGATAAAAGAAAAATGAGAGAGGAACCTTTAAAGGACTGATAGGAGTGCTTTCATCTTCCTCGGCTCTATATAGTAAAACGGCTCCACCTGGAGTAGTTTTAAAAAGTATTCTTCCGTTTTTAAGAAGGTGAGCAGTCTCTGCACTTGGGTGCAGGCTTATTCCTTTGGCTATGCCATCTTTATAGAAATCATGGCGAAGCGCTACTTCGCCGAGGCGTGTGTAGATGATGCTCATGATTTGTGAAGGGAATTAAGATGGATTTTTTCAATTGGGTCACCCGATTCTTGGAGTTGATTTTCCTGAATGCGGAGAGTCTTGACTTTATAGAGGACAGATGGCAGATATTTAGCACCTACTACTGTCCAGAAGTTATATAGCTGCTCAAAGGAATAGCTATAGAGTTCTACCACAATTTTGGTCAGGCCTGGGTCTTTTCCGGAAAGTGAAGGGCTGTTTTCTTTGGTAAAAACATTCTTCGCCTGAAAGAAAGAAATCGCATACCCCAGTTGCTTGAGACCTTCTACATAATCATCCGAACTGTCATTTGCCTTTTTGTTTTGAAAATTTGCGGTGATGAGTACATAGAGATTGAGTTGGATCTCAGGATTTCTTTTTTCTGTTTTTCCTACGGCGTTGATATAAGTACTGCGCTGCTCTTTGATGGTCCGCTCTTCCTCGATGTTGATCAGGGAAAGCCCCAGACTTTTGTCTGGAATAATGATTCCTGTTTCGTTTGTGACCGATGACAAAACGATCCTGTCCCCTACGGGGTCACCTACCTTTAATTTGATAAAGGCATTGAGCTCTTGAGTCAAAAATTCTAATACAGAATGTATCATAACACCAAAAAAAGCTTAAAAATGATCGGTTATTTACCTTTCAAAAGGTACCCATCTTCCTCTGGATTTGACAGGAAAAAATATCCGGGATTTATGCAAAAATTAAGAATGTAAAAAATATAATTAGCTGAAAATCATTTCTATATGAAATATCGATTGCTATGCACTGACATAAAAGTATACGATTTACCCATTCCTGGATTTTAAATTTGCAAATGCTTGAATTTACTTTGTTTAAGCAGGTAATTTGAAGCGCTCAGCCATCCACTCCTCATACCGGATCAGCTCAAATGTCCCTGGTTCCCAGGCAAAGTTTTTTTCGCCTTTTACCAAGCTGAGAAAGCTGGGGTCTTCTATTAATGAATCGCTGGATTTTGTTTTTTGCATTTTCCAGAAAACCTGAAATGCTGCTTGAATCCTAGAACATCCCGCCTTTTTCTTTCTGGAAATCAATTTTCTCATGTTTTCCATTTTATACTCTAACCAATCTTGTTCATTTTGCTCTATGAGTACCATTAGCTCGAGCATTTTTGAACCCAGGTATAGATGAGGTTCACTTTTTAATTTGTTTTGGTGTTCATGGATCCTTCTCAATACTATTTTATAGGATTGCTGGCAGAAAAGCAGGTAGAACTCAAAGTATAGCCATCTAGGCGCAAAGTCAGTAGGCACTTTTGGCAACTGCCTTTTCAAAAGTTGAGCTGCTTCATCCAGCCTCCCCAGGTGGAACAAAGCCAGCCAGTGGTACTCGTACAGGTAAAAATTGTTTGGCTGCTGGGCAACTCCATCTAGCAGTTGACCAGTAAGAGCGCGCAATTGAGTAAACTCTCCTTTATTTAGGTAGATGCTGAGCTTGGCCTTTACCAGTTTGTTTTTGGTTTCTTCTTCCTGAAATAGTTTTTGGGGAGAATTTTCGGCCCGTATAACTAATTCACTCGCCAACTCATAGTTTTTCTGGTCGATTGCAGCGTTGATTTTTTCTAGTTGGCCCCATGAGGTTCTACTGCTTTGAACCTGCTGTATCATGGTTTTGAGCAGGGAGTTTTCAGCAGGCTTGGTATCCGTTTGCCTGTAGTTGTATTTATCCATCAGCAACTGCAAATGGCTTTTGATGGCAAGTTGCAGGTCAGGCAGGTCTTGATGGTGGATGATTTCGCTTAGTTCAAATCGCCGTACGGTACTATACACTGTCAATACCAGGTCATGAAACCTATTATTAATGGCCATCCGCAGGCCTCTTTCTAACAGTTTGACCCCTTCATCTCTGAGGCCCCGAGCCAGCACGAGTTGACTTTTCAGCAATAATTCTGTGCACTGTATGTGAATTTTGTTTTCCTTTTCAATGCAGCTGGGTTTGAGCAAGATCAGCAAGTCTTCGCACTCTTCTTTTACTCTTTTTTTGAGTTGATGAAATGCAGGAATATTCTCTTTGTTGTAAATCTTTTTAGAATAGTCCGAGTCCGAAAGCCCCGGCTCTTGCACGTAGAGCTGGAGTAGCTGAAGTTTTTTGGAATTCGGGGCATTTTTCACTTTTGCATATTCCACCATCTGGTATCTCTCGGGTAAAGTGCAGGTGTCCAAAAGCTCAGTAATTGATTCCATAAAAAAGGGTTTTTAAGTGATCAAAAAATAAGATTCACTTGGTGAAAATACCCTTTATTATACTGAAATTCAACTTATTAAATCATAAGTTTATGTTGGTTCACTTGCAGAATTACTTCAATTCAAAAACCCCTGGTGAAGTTTTCTTATACTGGATTTCCAGTGCCGGATATTGTTTTAAGATTTTCTCAAAATCCCCGTTGGGATCCAGCACCAATTTACTTTTGTCTTTTTGAAGCATTTGGAATAAGCGGGCCTTTTCGCGCAAATTTCTCTCCTGATCTAGGTATAACCTACTCAACTGGTAATTGAGAAAAGGACCTCCGAGATTTGATTGTAAGTAAGGTGATAAGTCATCGCCTACCACCATGATATCATCGGGATATTCCGTATCTGTTGCCTTCACAAAATACTCAGAATTCGGAATCCTCATCTGCCAATACCACCAGGTAAGCATAGGAAGACCCAGCACTAGTAAAAAAAAACAGGCTTTTGCCAATATCTCCCTTTTCACATGTAAGAAAAACTGAGTGATCAGGTAGGTCAATCCAGGTATAAGAATTACCAGTTGGTAAGCCGCTTGTTTTTTGATGATGAAAAATTCCGCTGCAGAAAAGAGCAGCCAAAGGATCACCAGTTGCCTTTGTTTCTGCTGGTTGATGGTGGAGCCTTTCAGCACAGCAGCCATGAAATAGCCCAAAATGGCTAATGCAACTGGAAAAATCCCCAGAATCAACCAATCTGTCAGCGATTGATAAAGGTATTTTTCGGTGAGGAATGTCAAAGGCCAGATTTGCAAAGCTTCCTCTAGTCCGTCATTCCAAAAGTAAAAGACCGAGATAAGAAGAAGAGGTAAAAAGTAACCGACCAAGGAGAGCATCAGCTGCCGAAAAGTAAAGCTGCTGATCGCTATCCCGGTGAAGATCATGTATGGCAAAAAGAGAATATAGTTAGGGTGGAAGCCTGTAGCAAGTCCGGCATATATCCCTATTAAAAGTGTGGATTCGCTGGTTTCTTTTTGCAGAACGGTCTGGGAAAACAATTGTCCCAAAGCTAAAATCAAAAAACAGCTTCCCAATAAGGCAGGGCTCAAAGCAAGCATGTCAAAGGAAAAGTGGAACAAAGCGGCCATGATGATGGCAGGAAGGTAGGTGTTATCATCAAAAGCCCGGAACTTGATCAGTCTGGCATTCCAGTATAAAATCTGAAAAGTGACCAAGAGTCTGCCTATTATTTCATAAGCCAGACGACTTCTCCCAAAAAGAAAATCTACTAAAGTGAAAAAACCAGCCGATAGCGGCCCTATGTCATCGATAATATCCTGATAGAGGTAGTGTCCATCACCCAGCCGCTCTCCCAGAAGCATCCAGATCAATTGTGGATTCGTTATAGGAAATTGATTGAGTAAGAAATAGGCGATTGTCAGCAAGAGCATGTATATTCCTATGCCGATTAGCCTGAAGGGATCATTTAATTTGAAAAAACTATACAAGGTATATTGGAGAAGAAGGTTTGGTTTTGCCCGAAATTAAAGCTTGCCCAACTATTTCGCTAAATTTGTACCACAAATACTTTATATGGAAAGCAAAAGACAACAAAAATACTCCAAGTTGATCCAAAAAGAACTTGGAGACATCTTTCAAAAAGAGTCTAGGCATTTAGTGGGGAGAGCCATGGTTACGATTACCCGTGTGCTGATGAGCCCAGATCTAGGTCTGGCCAAAGTTTACCTAAGCTTTTTGCTTGCTGATCCGGAGGAGACTTATAAATTGATCAATGAGCACAAGAAAGAAATCCGTCATCAGCTGGCCAAGCGGATCGGGAAGTCTGTTCGTGTGATTCCTGAAATTGCATTTTTCCCGGATGAGTCTGCCGCATATGCTCAGCATATGGACAAGGTGATCTCTGACCTGGACATTCCCGAAGCTGATGAGGAGGATTCTGAAGAAGATGAGGATTAATCCGGCGTAATTTGAACCTAAGCTTTTTCATAGCATCCCGATATTTCCGCAGTAAAAAGAAGAGAAACTTTATCACTGTGCTTTCTATCATTTCTGTAGTCGGAGTGGCAGTGGGCACTATGGCATTGGTGATCGTCATGTCCGTATTTAATGGACTTGAGGATCTGATCCGGGGGCTTTTTGCCAGCTTTGATGCGGAGCTGAAAATAGAAGTGGCCCAGGGCAAAAGCTTTGAGACATCAGAAGAATGGCTGGACAGTATTCGGAATATAGAAGGTGTAGCCGTGCTCACGGAGGTGATTGAGGATAATGCTCTCCTGGATTATAATGGCAATCAGATGGTGGGAACCATCAAGGGAGTTTCAGATAATTTTCTCGATCAGGAACGCTTTTCCAAAGGATATTTTTGGGGTGATACCACACTGGGAACTGAACTCAATCCGGCCGCTATACTAGGTAGAGGGGTAGGTTTTTTCTTGTCTGTAAATCTGGATAATGTCAATGTTCCCCTCAGGGTTTATTACCCTAAAGCTCCTAGAAGTGCAGCTTCTCTGGACCCTTCCCAGTATTATGAATCTGCCATGCTGGACCCTGTCGCTTACTTCAGCATAGAGCGGCAGTTTGATGATGAGTATGTGATAGCACCCCTACATTTTGTCAGAGATCTGCTGAGGTATGGTAATCGACGCACTTCACTGGAAGTAAAAATGGCTGAAGGAGCCTCCATCAATGAAGTCCAGAAAAAACTAATAGCGCATCTAGGTGATGCATATACTGTAAAAAATGCCGATGAACAACATGCCGGTATCATCCGCACTGTTCAGATGGAGAAGCTTTTCACCTTCCTTACTCTGACCTTCATTCTGGCTATAGCTTCTTTCAATATCTTTTTTTCGCTCAGTATGCTGGCCATAGAAAAGAAAAAAGACATTGCAGTTTTGAAGGCCATGGGAGCGCCGGAGAAGTTGATCCGGTGGATATTCTTGAAGCAGGGGGCGATGATTGCCTTTAGCGGAGCTATCATCGGGTTGGTGCTGGGTTACCTGGTCTGCTGGCTGCAGCAAGCTTACGGCCTGGTATCCTTAGGAATATCCTCTGCTGTGGTAGATGCCTATCCTGTGAAAATGGCATGGTCAGATTTCATTTGGGTGAGCATTGCTGTCATTGCGATCACGCTTTTGGCTTCCTCCAGGCCAGCCTACATTGCTTCTCAAGTAGATACAGTGAAGGAAGTTTAGCCTGTTATTCTTCTTTTGGTTTGCCAAATTTTAGTTTGGTAAATCCACTGTTCAGAATTGTGTACATGCTGCCAATCAGGCCTATGGAGCCGGTGAGGTAGGCGTAAACCTGGTCGAAAAAGGACCGATTGAAAATCCCGATCAAAGCGAAGCAAATCAGCACAAAGCTTAATGCAGACACTTGGATGAGGTGAGAGTTACCATTTTTACTTTCAAAATCCCTAAAGCTCTTGATCTCTTCCTCACTCACATGGGTGAGGATGTAAAACTGGAACAGCCGGCTGAAAAATTCATTTCTTTTCCAAAGAGCAGCTTTGGGATCCGAACCAATAGACTCTGGATCTGGGGTTTTTTCTACCAAGATTCCTTTTTTGAAAAGCTCCTTAATGGTGTTTATCCTGGCTTTGTTCAGAAATCTTTCTAGTGCAAATTCATGGCACACGAGTTTTTCCTGAAAGTTCAGTTCTGACCAGATGTCAGCAAATTTGGCCAAGGAAAGGCGAAGGTCCTCTTCATTTTTGGCTTTTACATAGCCCGGATAATTGCTGTCTTGAGATTCTGCGGCATAGCAATCAGCATCAAGTGGGAGCAACAGGAAGATGAAGTCACTGAAGGCTTCCGAGAAAAGCACCTGATTAGCTATAGGCTTTAAGTTAGAAAAGGTCTCGTGCCAGGTTTTGCCGGAGGCGATGATCACCTGTTTTTGCCGGTATTTTTCAGTCCCAATCTGCTTGGCGATAAGCAATTGGTCTTGCCTACAATGGAAATTGACGAAAAGGTAGGTTTTCTTATCCTTTACCAGCTCTATTTTGTCGAGGGTATCTTCTACAGACAAGTCTATCACTTGGAGACTTTCGGGTTCATCAAGATGATTTTTGACGTGATTTACTGCCGAGGTAGAGTCTGGGCAGGTGAGAAAGATTCGTTTTTGTTGTAACTGATCCGGTTTGGTTTTGGCGACCTGTATAGGGAAAAAGATGATGCTTTGGAGCTGTTTTGCCAAGATAAGGAATAGGATAAAGAAGAGCATGACTAGCATGCTATGCTGAATGATTGCCCATTTGGAGGGTTTTAGGATTTGCGGATTGTCTAAGGTATTTTGGATTACCCCCAAGTTGGGAGCGATGAAACTCCTGATTTTGTCATCGAAAGGATCCAAAATAAGGGAAAGCGAATTTCTCCTGCTCTCTTCATAAATGCGGGTAGTCTCGTTCTGAACAGGATCTGCTACTACCTGCTCGTGATCGGCATCCCAGATTTGCTGCTCAAACTGCTGTGTTTTTGACATGATGAAATAGCCTGGTAGAAAGCCAATTGCTAAAAACCAAATGCCGAGGAACAAGGGAAGAGTCAGGTTTTCGTTGTACAAGACCAGCTTGAGCGGTTTGATTAAGTAAAACCAAAGTAGAATAGAAATTGCCGCTAGTCCGGTCAAAAGGAGGGCTGGTTTAAGCACATTTGGTACTTTTATCCAAATCCATAGCAAAAGCAGGATCACTACCCCTCCTAAAATCAAAGCCCTGACGGAGTACTTTTTCAGTTTGAACTCAGTGAAGTCAAGGGAAGGATCTGTACCGATTGCAGTAGTAAGGTTGACAAAAGATACCAAGAAACCGGAGTAGATCATCAAAGCCAAAAAATGCAAATGATGAATCGGAAATGAATAGTAACAGTGGAGCAGCAGAACCGCATAGAGCCCATGGCTGATCACGAGGTAATTAAGTCTAGGCAAATTGGCAGCAGATGGCTCTAGCCAGGTGAATAAGAAGGATTTTGTGCCATGATTGTTTCTGAATCTTCTGGTGTTTTTTTGGACTACCAGGCTGAAGAGTAAACTTAAGAAATACAGCAAGACCAGTACTAGGGCTTCAGCGGAGACCAAGGAAGCGAAAGAGTGGGTGAGATTGGTATTCACCAGAAATAACAGCCAGATATCTTCGTCATAGGCTACATTTTGGATTTTTTTGAGGATTCCGGTGTATTGGTAGCCATTGAGGTAAAGTGAGGTACGGATCTCCTGGGATGAGTGCTGGTTGTTTTCCATCAGGGAGGAGATTTCCATCCATTTTTCCGAGTTGATTCCCTCGTTGATGTTGTCTATGGGAGAGGTGATTTTCTTACTCTTCAGTAGGATTTTACCACTTTTCTTAAAAGCCAAAAACCGAAAATTTTCGCTGGTGTCGGCATTGGTAGTTAAGCGGAAGGTGATGGCCCGTACGCCTTCTTTCTTGAGCGAATCGTTTTTGAAATAGTTTTTCGAAATCACAGATTCCAATTCCCCATCAAACCTGCTGTAGTGGGAATTCAGGAAAACGGAATTATCGGCTCTCTCTTTTCTACTGTCATGGAAATAGGAATAGTACACCCGAGTACTCAGGTCTACTGAGGAGGGAGAGTCCCGAAAATCCAGCGATTGGTTCGTTCCCCTATAGTATATTTGCTGGACAAATCCATTTTCTCTAAACCAAATGAGTTCGTTATAATTACCGTTTTGCTCCTCCCATTTATCCTTCAGGATCATGTCTTCCATTAGGCCTTGGTAGATGAGCAGTGAGTCCCGGAGTGATTTTGCAAGATTTTCTACAATATCTATTTTGGGTTTGATATCGTCCGGTCTATTTTTGAATTGGGCGAAGGCAACTCCAATCACCACAGACAGTAGCAGCAGAGAAAGCCCGACCTGAATGACCTTAGATTGGGTAAGGTTATCACCCTTAGAAAGATTCATCACTCCCAGCACCGGAATCATAGCTATCAAGACCGCCAAAAACAACAAGAAAATGCTGATTACCGTGAAGTTGAGCCGCAGTCCTACCTTTTGGTGCGTGTCTTCAGAAATCACCCCCACTGCATAAAGTTTTAGGCTATTGATCTGAAGAGGGGACACATATGCTCTGGAGTCTTGCTCAGAATAGCTGATTGGCACCATGGATGCCCCGGCATGGGTTACTCCCAGGGTGTCTATCTTCAAATCTTTGGGTTTGAAGAGGCTTACTCCGTACTCCGTATTGGGATAGATGATATTACCGGATTCGTCCGTTAGAAAAAACTGTTCAAAGATTTTATTGGTCTCCTGCTTGCGTAGGAGCTCCACGATTGGAATCTCCAAATCGATTACCAGGGTGGTGTCCGAGTTGTTTGCAGTGTTAGTGGTACTGTTGTTTTCGAGTTGAAGCGGAAGAAGCAGGTTTTGGATATTCAGATCATTGACTATGCTGTCGATATTGATTACCAGATCCTTTTTGAATATGGCATCAATTCTTATCGCGAGGCTGTCTTTGGGCTGAAAGTTACCGATGAGAATTCTTCCGTTGGTGTATCGTGGTTTGAAGGAATTGATTTTGGTCAGTTTCTGAGATTCGGATCGGGTGTCTTCAGATGTAGCAGAAATCGCTGCACCATGCTGCATAAAATAGGCATCTACTCTATCATAGTAGTCGCCCAAAGCCCGTGCGATTTCATTTTTTGAGGCTTCTATGCTTCGGATCAGTTGGTTTTCCAATTCCCGCTGGTTATTGGTAGCCTGTACATATAGTATGACACCGATAATACCGATGACAGGCAAAAGAAAAAGCCATACTGTCTGTGTCTTTAGCTTCATAAAAAATCATTAGAAAAATGCATCTTCAAAATACCTTTTAAATAGCTGAAAGTCAATAGATAAAGGATTTATAAAAATGTACAGGTATTTCCAGCCATAAAATTTTGACTTTGATAAGCTTGCCAAGGCATGTTTATTGGAGGCTGAAGCCCATCACCCTAGTTTGCAAATAAATTACCCAATGAAAAGCGTATTTTCTCTAACACTACTATTGTTCACATTGCTAGCTTTGCCCTATGCTGTGCTTGCGCAAAGCAATTCAGAAGATAAAGGATCCTTAAAATCAGGTACCATTGACAGCCAGTTTGATTACATCTATAGTGTATCAAACAACTACCAAGAATATAAAGTGGTGAAGCGCACCAATCTGGATCAGCTCAAGTCCAACATGCTGGATTCTATGCGGACGATGAGACAGGAAGTGGCGGATCTTAAGGGGCTGATAGCAAGCCAAAAAGATTCTATCGCAAGCCTGAATAACAGCCTAGTCACTGCCGAAACAGAAAAGCAGGAAGCGATTGATCAGAAAGACAATTTTACCTTTTTGGGCATGGGTGTCCATAAAGCGGTTTACTCCTCGTTTATGTGGATTTTGGTAGCAGCCTTGGCTGTGGCACTTGCCTTTTTCTCTTTTCAGTATTTCAGCAGTTTCAAAAAAATCAATAAAGCCAGAAAGGATCTGGCCGAGGTACAGGAGGAATTTGACAATCATAGGAAAAACATGCTGGACCGGGAGCGTAAGCTTAAGCGTGAACTGGTCGATGCCCAACTGGGCAGATAGGGGAATCAGTCCTCAGTGGATTTTTAGACCCCAGAGCTGACCTTTGGGTAGTGATTCTCTGCGTAGCTTGCCTTTCGTTAGTAGACTGTGCCAAGTCGTGCAAAGTTTGATGGTAAATCTGTGTGAAAGCTTTCCACCTGTGCCAAGGATTTCCCTGAAAAAAAACCGTAAGTTTGTGACCTTAAAATAGCAAAATCACCTAATGGCTAAGAAAAGAGGAACTGCTTTGGAAGAAGGCGAGAAAAGGAAGTTGAACAAGCAGAATTTGAACAAACTGGGAGGCATTTTCAATTTTATGATGCCTTACAAAGGAGCATTTTTTCTAGGGTTGATTTTTCTTGTTTTTTCATCGCTTACCTTATTGACCTTTCCTTATGTAGCGGGAAAGCTGATCGATACTGCTCAGGGAAAAGACTGGATAGTCAATGATGTCAATTCCATTGCTTTGGTTTTAGTGGGGATTTTGGCAGTACAAAGTATCTTTTCCTTTTTCAGAGTTTGGACCTTCGCTTTGGTTTCAGAACGATCCATGCGGGATATCCGGCATGCACTTTATTCCAGATTGGTACGCTTGCCGATGACGTTTTTTGACAAGCGCAGAACCGGGGAATTGATCAGCAGAATTACCTCTGATGTGAGTTTGCTGCAGGACACCTTCTCGGTGACTTTGGCAGAGCTTTTCCGGCAGGTGGTGACCTTAGTAGCCGGAGTTGGTTTTCTATTGTTCAATACGCCCAAGCTAACCTTATTCATGTTAGCTACCTTTCCTATACTGGTAGTTATCGCTATGGTTTTCGGGAAGTTTATCCGTAAGCTGTCCAAGTCCACTCAGGATGAATTGGCCGGTGCCAATGTGATCGTGGAGGAAACGCTTCAGTCCATCACTACGGTAAAGTCATTTGCCGGAGAGGCCTATGAGTCGGCCCGATATGGCAATGGCTTGAATCGTGTGGTAGGAGTGGCTTTACGAGCTGCTAAGTACAGAGGAGCATTTATCTCTTTTATCATTTTTGTGCTTTTCGGAGGCATAGTAGCAGTGATGTGGTATGGAGCCAGTCTGGTGGGAGCAGGAGAGATGAGTGTGGGCGAGCTGGTGTCTTTTGTGCTCTATACCACGTTTATTGGTGGGTCTATAGCTGGTTTGGGGGATATTTATGGTCAGGTTCAAAAGGCCATAGGATCTTCAGAAAGGGTATTGGAGATCCTTGACGAGGAAGCCGAACCGGTATCAGGATCTAATACGTTAAGGCTGGAAGGAAAAATCAGTTTTGATCATGTGGGATTTCATTATCCTACCAGACCTGAAGTGGAAGTCTTGAAAGACCTCACTTTTCATGTCAAGTCAGGAGAGAAAGTGGCTCTGGCGGGTCATTCCGGGGCTGGTAAATCCACCATCATTCAGCTCCTCATGAGATTCTATGAGGTACAAAAAGGAGAGATTCTAGTCGATGATAAACCTTTGCAGGATTGGAATCTAGAAAATCTGAGACAGCAAGTGGGCATAGTACCCCAGGAGGTATTGCTTTTTGGTGGGTCTATCCGCGAAAACATTGCTTATGCCAAAACTGATGCCACCGAAGAGGAAATCATAGAGGCTGCCAAAAAAGCCAATGCCTGGCAGTTTATTTCTAAATTCCCAGAAGGTCTGGATACGCTGGTGGGAGAGCGTGGAGTGAAACTCTCCGGGGGTCAGAGACAGCGTGTAGCTATAGCCCGGGCGATTTTAAAGGATCCTTCCATATTAATACTGGATGAGGCTACCTCTTCATTGGATGCTGAATCGGAGTCTTTGGTTCAGGAAGCCTTGGATGAGTTGATGAAAGGCCGTACCACCATCATTATTGCGCATAGATTGGCGACCATACGAAAGGTTGACCGCATTTATGTGCTGAGCGATGGGGAGATCATTGAGCAGGGCAATCACGCTGAACTGCTCGGACAGGAAGACGGCTTTTATGCCAACCTGGTCAGGTTACAGTTTGCCGATTAACCCAGGTTATGCGCACAGATGGACTTGGTCATACCCAGCCAAGACTCCTTGTAAATACTGCTTCCCGGGAATAACTTTTTCATTTCTTGTAGTGTAAGCAAACGTATTTCATCCAGATACTGCTGTGCATGTGCGGGATCCCATTTTTGAAGTCTGCTGACCTTGGTTTTGGTCAGGAAAAAAAACACCCAAGACTTTGGCACATACTGGGAAAATGGAATGGCGTAATGTGCTTCTATGGGGAAATGCTTGTTCGGAGTTTGGATAAAATGCTTTTTACCTACACGCAGAATCTCAGCGGCCATTTTCTGTTGGTTTTCCCAGGTATATAAATGCTCAATGACCGAATTGGAAAAGATCAGGTCAAAACTCTGGTCTGGGAATTGGGGCATAGAGGTGGCATCTCCCACTACTGCTTTGAATCTATCATTCTCGTTTGGATCCAGACTTAAATTCAGAAGCGTGATCTCCACATTTGGCAAATCCAGCAGAGCACTATTCTTCCAGAAATAGTCTGTACCGCCTAGATCTAGTATTCTAACTGGCTTGGTTTTTGAAAAATTCTTGAAAAATAAATCCTCAAAATCTTTTTGTCTTTGGTTTCTAAATTTGGCTCCTAGCGAGCGTGGATTTTCAGAAGGAGAAAATAAATCAGTAATAAAACTCATGCGTTGCCTAGAGGCTTTCGTATAATAATAAAGCACAAAAGTAATCAGGCTTGCTGATTCTTTTCTTAATTTTGGCTTCTAAAATGAATCGGATTGGCTTAGTATCCAAGTTTAACTGGTATTGAAGGTAAATAGGCCGGATTCGGTTAGTGTTTTTATGAAAAGAAGGTTTGATAAGTATTTTCCTTGGGTGTTTACCCTGATAGATTTTTTGGTGTCCTTAGTGGCACTGCTTATCTGTGATTATGGACTTCAGTTCATCGGTATTTTTGAAGGAGCGAGTTTTCTTGCTTTTGTTCCTCTTTCAGTTTTATGGATGCTGGTGTCCGTGCTCCGAAAAGATTTTAAAATCCCGCGTACAGACGAATATGAACATACGCTTCGTCGTCATCTGGGTACAGTAGGTTGGTTTACGGGGGCAACGGCCATTCTTTGGTTGCCTTTTCGCACTCCGGCCCTACAAGTGATCCCGGTTCTGGCTTTGGGCTTTGGGATGTTGGTCATCATGGGGATGTTCCGGGTGACCGTGCACATGATTCTTCGGAAGTATCGAACCAAAGGGAACAATTACCGAAATGCTGTCATAGTAGGAAAGGGTGGCACTGGGCGAAAACTAGCCGATGTGCTGAAGATCCGCAAAGACTTTGGGATTAACTTTCTCGGCTATTTTGATGATAAATCAAACTGCGCGCAGACTAGAGGAAAAATCAAAGACTTCTTTGAGCGGGCAGCGGAGATGGATTTGGATATGATTTATATCCACGAAAAACTGGATTCTGACTTAGTCAAAAGGGTGATAGATTTTGCTGATGAGCATTACATTCAGGTGAAGATGCTGCCCGGTGGTAGCCTTCAGCTGGAGAAGAGCCTGTCTTTTTCCAAATATGGAAATCTTTTTGTCATCAATGTCAATGAAATTCCGCTGGATCATTTCTTTAACCGATTTGCCAAAAGAGCATTTGATGTGATTTTTGCGGTGGTGGTGATTGTATGTTTTCTGTCATTGCTTATTCCTATTTTAGGTATTCTGATCAAACTGGAATCCAAAGGGCCTATATTCTTCATTCAGAAAAGAAATGGGGTAAACAATAAAGTGTTCAATTGCATCAAGTTCCGCTCCATGACAGTGACTGATCGGGAGGATGGAGACCCTGAGAATGATCATAATTCCAGAATCACCAAAATAGGGCTGTTTATGAGAGAATCTTCTCTGGATGAGGTGCCCCAGTTTATCAATGTCCTGCTTGGGCATATGTCAGTGGTAGGGCCTAGACCGCACACGGTATCGATGAATAAGGAATTGAACACGCAGATCATGGGCTATAATTCCAGACACAAAGTACGTCCGGGAATCACGGGTCTTGCTCAGGTGCGAGGCTACCGGGGAAAAATCGAAACTCCACAGCAGATTCGCAATAGAGTACGTCTGGATTCATTCTATATCCATAGATGGTCATTCATGCTGGATCTTGAGATTATGGGGAATACTTTTGGGGTGCTTTCTAACAAGGAAGATGGGGATTGAGGTAAAAAATTCCTGCAAGTTTTGTGGTAGTATCCAGTTGAGATTTTTTGAAGCCCAAGAGCGAATGATTGGTTTGGGCGATAGCTTTGAGTACACAGCCTGTCAGGACTGTGGTTCATTGCAGATCAGTGAGATTCCTGAAAATTTATCCACTTATTATTCTCATTCTAATTATTATTCATTTCTGCCTTTGGTGCGATCCGGAAGGCTTAAAAACCTGCTCAAAACGCTCAGAATACGCACTTTTCTCCAAAGTGGATTGCAGCCTTTTTCGCCAGAATACGGCTATTGGTTAAAAAAAGTCCACAGTTCTTTTGATGCTAAAATCGCAGATGTGGGATGTGGCAATGGGCAATTGCTCTATGAACTAGCTGTTTCTGGTTATTCGGATTTGCACGGGATAGACCCATTTATTGAAGACGATGTGCGGCTGCATCCCCATGTTCGCTTGTACAAGAAGGAACTCCAGGAAGTAGCATTTCAATTTGAGCTGATCATGATGCATCATTCCTTTGAGCATATGGGTGATCCAAAGGAAACATTGGAAGTGTGCAGAGAAAGACTGAGCAAAGGAGGTAGGCTGCTCATTCGGACTCCGGTTTCCGATGCTTCTGTGTGGAAGGATCATCAGGAATTTTGGGTGCAGCTGGACGCTCCGAGGCACCTAGTGATTCCTTCTGTTGCTGGGATGAAAAGCTTGGCTGGGCAATTTGGTTTTCAAATTGATGAAATCGAGTTTGATTCCACGGCATTTCAGTTTTGGGGGACTGAACTCTATGAAAAAGGATTGACCTTGAGTTCAAAGCCAGAAGATCATTTTACTAAGGAAGAGCTAGCAGAGATGCAAAAAAAAGCCCTCCGTTACAATAGGGAGGGCAAAGGGGATCAGGTGTGTTTTTATATGACCAAGATAGCTTAAATCTTAAACAGGGCTTCGAAGAATCCGATTGTCTCACCCTTCTTTTTGAATATCAGCATAGGAAGTAGATTATTGACGTTGACGAGTTTTTCAGCCACGGATCCTAGGAGAATAGCTGCGGATTTTGTTTTACCTCTGGACCCCAGCAAAATCATGTCCGCATCCAGTTTCAGGGCTTCGTCCAGAAGGGTCTTTCCTTTGTCTTCTCCGGTATTCTGCACAAAGTGGCATTCTATGTTTTTATGATTGAATTTCGTGATGAAATTCTTGAAGTCTTCCTTCGCATTATTCTTCATGATCTCAGAAAACTCCTCTAATGTCTTTCCGGTTTTGGAATAGCCATGGGGCACATCGTAGATATGCACAGGAACCAACTCCGCGTTTAACTCTTCCGAGATTCGCTCTCCAAAATCGTAGATCATATCTGTGTGGGCGGAAAAATCTGAAGGGATCATGATTCTCTTCGGTAATCCCGGAGGTCTTTTTTCCTGAAGCATCAAGATGGAGCAAGGTGCCTTTTTGGCGATACCCTTAGCTAGAGATCCACTGCCCTCTAGGGTTTCCTTTCTACCCATGATGATCAGGTCCACATCTTTGATTTTGGCCCAGCGCAAAAAGGTGTCCAAAGGATGTGCTCCTTCCTCAGCAAAGACTTCTATATCCATAGACGGGGGGAAGTGGTACTCTTTGAGCTTTTCCGTGATAATCGCCTCTATAGATTCATCACCGGGAGCCAAAAGTTCCGGATGGTTATCCAATATTTCCTGCGGTATGGCTAGGTCTTTGGCCACATGCACAAAGTAACATTTATCTATTCCTAGGAATTCCAGATATACTATTGTCTTTTTGATCAGGATATCATCAATCTCGCTCAGATCCAGGCCTATCATGACCTTTGAAAAATGCTTCATAGTTGTTTGGTGTTTATATCCCTTAATTTAAGGCTTTGATTGAGTTTATCGAATAGTTTTTTTGTTTTTACCTTACGAATTGGTTTTCGAGGTAGTTTTGTGGGATGAAAGTCATGCAGAAATATTTTTTGGCGCTGGTGCCAGAGGGGAAAATCCAAGATGAAGCCACGGCTCTGAAGTATGAGCTCAAAGATGCGTTCAATGTGAAGTATGCGCTGAAGTCACCGGCTCATGTTACTATGAAGATGCCTTTCGTTTATAATGAAGCCAAAGAGGGCGTCTTGCTTGCCAAGTTGCGGCAGTTTACGCAAGAATTCCACAGTATGAAAATCCAGGTTGACGGTGTGGAGACTTTTGGGCAGCGGGTGATATTTCTGGGCATAGCGGCTGATGCTGATTTGATAAGCTTTCAGCAGGAATTGAAATTGTACTGCAAGCGGGAGCTAAATCTGGTGGATGAACTGAGTGACCGAAATTTCCACCCTCACATGACTATTGCCTTTAAGGATCTGAAAAAAAACAACTTTCAGCAGGTGCTAGATTTTGCGAAGGCAAAAGCAATCCAGGGAGTATTTGAAGCGCAACATCTTTGCCTCTTAAAAAGAGAGAGTGGAAGATGGACGGTGTATCAGAAAATCGATTTTGGGAAGAAGTAACCCGGATTTTCAGCAAAAAAAATAGCCGAGCACATACTCGGCTATTGAATTGATTGATTAGGTTTTAAAATTAATACCCGGGGTTTTGATCCCCATTGGAAAGTGCAGAGTTGTTGTCCAATTCTACAGTAGGTAAAGGCAATAGGTCATATCTTTCTTGATATCCGTCTATAGGTTCATTAGGCAAGTAGCCCATTCTACGCCATCTGCGAATATCTCTATTTCGTACCTGCTCTCCTGGCATTTCTACACGTCTTTCGTGCATGATGGCCAGTCGTGTTTCTTCCTTGGTGCCGGTAGGGTATTGTGCCGTTGGGTATTCTGGCATTTGTACATCGGCTCTATTTCTGGTCATATTCAGGTATGGCAAAGCTGCCGCAGGTCCGGAGAGTTCATTCTCTACCTCTGCCATCATAAGTAGGACATCTGCATAGCGTATGGCGCGGAAATTAATTCCGGACTGCGTGTTTTCATTGGCGCGCTTATAAATAGTCTGATACTTTCTCCAGCTAGGCTTAGTGAAATCACCCTGTACAGTGGACTCGTCCAGCACACTTTCACCTGCATTGAAGGTGTCTCCTAGTCGGTAGAAATTATAGCTCATTCTTGGATCCTCTTTAGGACTAGTTTCAAATTCATTTACCAGAGCAGTATTTGGGATCAGATTTCTCCAGGCATTTGGACCATACTCTTGACCTCGGAATGTAACCTCGGCGATACCTGTACCATCTGCATTCCATCCCCCGGCATTGCCAAAGGCTTCTGAAAACTGGATTTCCCAGATTGACTCAGCGTTGTTTTCATTTTCCTCTTCGAAATTGTCCAAATACCGATCTACTAAAGAATACTGATTGGAATTGATGATTTCTGTCAAATAGGGCTTTGCGCCAGCATAATCACCTTGAAACAAAAGCAACTTGGCAGCTACTGCCTGTGCAGTGCCTTTGCTAGCTCTTCCCACGTCGGCACCGGTATAGGTGCTAGCCAGTGGAAGTCTAGAAATCGCTTCGTTCAGGTCATTCAGAGATTGCGCAAAGGACTCGGCCTGAGTAGACCTTGGGAGCCCTTCGGGAGAAGATGCGGAAGTAGTCATTAGCGGTACTCCGCCCCACATAGTGGACAATTCGTAAAATGCCAGTCCTCTGAGAAAGTAGGCCTCCCCGATTATTCTGCTTCGCAAAGCATCAGTAATATCATCGGTGGCATTTTCTGCATTTTCTAAAACCAAATTGGCTCGGTGGATCAATCTGTACCAGCCTCTCCAGTTTGCATCTACCAATGGATTGGAAGCGTCAAATACATAATTCAGCATTTGTGCCCTTGGAGCCTCTAGCTGAGCTCCCCCAGTCTCTACATCATCTGAAAGTAAATCGTGTAGGAAGAAATACTCTCTATTATATAAATTGTTTCCTTGGAGCGTGGCATATACGGAATTTATCGCCGCTACGAGTTGTGGACCAGTTTTGTAGAAAGTCTCCGTACCCAGTTGATTAGGGTTTACCGGATTCAATACTTCCTCATCACAGGCCACTAAGCCCACAGCCATTATCACTGCCAAAAACGTGGATCTTGTTTTCATGATTTCTTTATTTATAATTAAAATGCAAGTTGTATACCTCCCATGATCGTGCGCGCTGCTGGGAACTGACCGTAGTCAATACCTGTACCTAAGGAGGAGTTGATACCTGTTCTTACAGAGATCTCGGGATCATACCCTGAGTAGTCTGTGAAAGTCAGGAGGTTTTGCGCGGAGACATACACTCTTACTTTTGAAATGTTTCCTTTACTCCAAGCATCTAATAAAGAGCTTGGGATACTATAGCCCAATGAGATGTTTTTCAGTCTGAGATAAGAACCATCTTCTACAAATCTAGAACTGGCTCTAGCGTTTCTATTCGGGTCGCCTGAGATTGCTCTTGGCACATTAGTATCGGTATTGTTTGGCGTCCATCTATCCAAAACCACCGCACTGGCGCCAAAAAGCCGGGTCATCCCTTCCGTGTGATAGCGTAGGTTGTTGAAGATTTCGTTGCCAGAAACACCTTGCCAAAACATAGTGAAATCGAAGCCTTTGTAAGAGGCATTCATGTTCAAACCATAGGTGAAGTCCGGAAGGTAATGGCCTAGATTAGTTCTGTCATCTGCGTTGATCACACCAT
Organism: Algoriphagus sp. TR-M9; assembly: GCF_027594545.1. Lineage (NCBI taxonomy): Bacteria > Pseudomonadati > Bacteroidota > Cytophagia > Cytophagales > Cyclobacteriaceae > Algoriphagus > Algoriphagus halophytocola. Next base: position 4,594,634 of record NZ_CP115160.1, read on the forward strand.
CATTGTTGATGTCTCGGAATCTGATGTCTCCTGCTTCTGCATCAGGCTGCTGACTGGTGTCTTCTCCACTTTGGAAAATTCCGTCTGCAATCCAACCGTAGAAATAAGCAATAGGTTGACCTTCCTCTGTCAGGGTCATGGCATCTCCTTGGAAGTTTGGACCGAAGATGGTGTTACCAGAACCTAGAGAAACCAGCTCATTGCTTACAAATCCCATGTTTCCGTCAATTGCCATTTGAAAATCGCCAGATCTAAGCTCATAGCCTGCAGTGATTTCAAATCCAGTGTTTTTCACTGTACCTACGTTAGCCACAGGGGCTCCGTCATATCCCAATGAAGGAGGGATCGGTACACCTAGGATCATATCCTCGGTAGTGTTTTCGTACCATTCCAGAGCTAGCGTGAACTGGTCATTGAATAAGCCTAAATCCAGACCTATGTTTTTCATGATGGTAGTTTCCCATTTCAGGTCGGCATTTGCAAGTGCTGAAATCGTACTACCTGTCAGCAGGTTCTCATCAAAGTTGTAGAACAAGTTTGAATTAATAGTGGCTTGGTACACATAATCACCGATTCGGTCATTACCTGTCTCGCCATAACTGGCACGCAGTTTTAAATCACTCACAGCATCCAGGCCTTGCATAAAGCCCTCTTCGCTAATTCTCCATCCCAAGGAAAGAGATGGGAAGGTACCCCATTTATTATCCGGACCAAATCTGGATCCTCCATCTCGTCGGATACTAGCGCTGACTAGGTATTTCTGCGCATAATCATAGTTCACACGACCTACGTAAGAAATCAAGCCATACTCTGTTCTAGTACTTGAAGTAGTCTGGTTTTCCACACCCTGAAGTTCTTTCACTTCATTGGTGAGGGAGTTTTGACCGGTTCCATTCAGCGAGGTGAAGGTGGAGGTCTGTCTTTCGATTACTCCCAGTAGGTCAATATGGTGCTTTCCAAAGTCTCTATTATAAGTGAATTGATTACTGATCAATGGAGAGACAAAAGTAGATCTGGTCTGACCTATGGCTGCAAAAGGCTGGATACTGAAATCACCCGCATTGAATGCTGGAGTATAGTCAAAGGTATTTCCTAATCCCAAGTCCATTCCTACAAGGAGCTTGTAATCCAATCCTTTTAGGATATTCACAGTGATATAAGCAGAGCCTAAGATTTTGTAGTCCACAGTATTATTTCGTCTCAGAGAAGCATTTAACACGGGGTTTTCCGGATCTGAGCCATCTACCCGATCTGGTGCTCTAAATCCACCAAGTCTGCTGGCATCTCTTACCGGAATGTAAGGGACGGATTTCACGATATGCTCCAACTGACTACGTCCACCGGAGAAAGGTTCGTTGTTTCTATCAGAGTAGGCTACAGTGAGGGTTTCCCCTATTTTGATCCTATCGTTGATCTTAAATTCTGTATTGGATCGAACTGAGATTCTTTCAAATCCGGTTCCTCTCATAATTCCTTCTTGGGAGAAATATCCCACAGAGAAGTTATAGAGCACATTGTCCGTACCTCCAGCTACACTCACATTATAGTCCTGGATAGGAGCAGAGCGGAACATCTCATCTTGGTAATCGATGTCATTATTGGCAAACTCTCCCAGGTCATCAAATCTTGCCGGGGCGTCTTCGCCTGCATTACCAAGTAAATCACGCCCAAATGCGATGTACTGGTCTCTATTTAGTAGATCCAGCGTTTTCCAGGCATTTTGTGAACCATAATATCCATCTACGGACACTAGAGGCTTACCGGCTTTTCCTTTTTTGGTGGTCACGAGGATTACCCCATTTGCACCTCTGGAACCATAAATGGCAGCAGTGGAGGCATCTTTTAATACTTCAATAGATTCAATATCGGCTGGGTTGATTTGGTTGAGCCCGCCTGCTGGCATACCGTCAATTACATATAGGGGATCATTGTTTCCAACTGTACCTATACCCCGTATTCTCACCAGTGGATTGGTACCTGGAGATCCGGTATTGGTCACAGCCACCCCGGCAGCTCTACCTTGTAGGGCAGAGGCCAAACTAGGGACTGGCAGCGCACGGATTTCCTCTGAGCCTACCGATGAAATGGCACCGGTGACTTTTGCCCGCTCCTGTGTACCATACCCTACTACTACAACCTCAGAAAGTGAAGAAAGGTCTTCTTCCAATACCACAGAGAGCTGGGAAGAATTTCCTACACGAACTTCCTTAGAAGTGTAGCCGATAAATGAGAATACTAAGATGGATTCGTCCGAAGGGACTGTTAAGCTAAAATTGCCGTCAATGTCAGAGGCTGTACCTGTGGTGGTACCTTTAATTAGCACGTTAACTCCGGGCATGGCCTCCCCGGTTGAGGATGTGATGGTGCCGCTTACATTTCTGCTTTGGGCAAAGGCACTTCCTGCAAAAATCAATAGCAGGAGCATTGGGAGCACAAAACCTTTGACATCTAGCCAAGGTGGGAGTGCTCGCGATTTTGGGTAAATCGTTTTGTACATAGTAAAATTGTTTAGACAATTCCTTTTGAATCGTCAGGTTTGAGATGGGTTATTGCTCGTTCAGTTTTCTGAACTTACCTATGAAAGTAAGAACAAATTATTCTATAAAACAAAATTTTGTCTATGTATTTATATAGGGAATATTGTATGTTCAAACATTAAAATAACTGATATTTAATTTTTTAAAAATACTTTTTGGGGATAGTAAAAAAATTACTCAAAGCTTCTGGTGCATTGTCTAAAAACTTTCCCTTTTTAGGCTTAAAAACAATAATTTCGCTTTGAGAAGCAGATCCAAAAGAGATGGGGAAATCTAATGACCAAGCAGAAATGGGCATACAATTCAGTCCCCTGGAGCGATTTTAGTTTTATCTACTTACAGCAGTAAAAGCTGCCACTACTCCATCAAGCGAGTACAGAGCGTTTCCATTTACTTGGTGAGCTTTCCTTCTGGCTGTCCTTTTTCCAGGATGAGGCTTTTTGGACTTTGCGGATCAAAGAAAAACTGGACGATATTTTTTTGATCTGGAAAATCATCGATTAAAATTTCATTCAATACATGGATACTGGATGGCTTTGAAACGGCTTCTGACTCAAAATAAAACCAAGCTGCATCTTCCTCCACCTCATGACCGAGGTAGCGCATTGTTATTTCACGTCCTTCTATCCAGTATTTGTTCTTACTCCTGATGTATTGGTTGATTTGATCTTCTAGCTTTTCCTTGTTCGCTGGATTCAAAAAGTCTATGGATTCTTCATGAAAATTTCCCAAGGCTATTTCCAGATCATCCCAGAAAATCTTCTGCGAAACCTCCAGGTGCTGGGTGTTTTCGTTCCAGGCTATTTCCGTCAGACTCAGGTGAAAAGGGTGATAGAATACCAGCCATCCCAAGCTGATCATAGATATGTAAAACTGTTGCATTTGGTATGAAGTCGTCTGTCTTTTCTGGGAATAATCCTGTATTATTGCGCAATTTACTTCTTTAGAGGTACATCACCCCATACTATGAGTTCATTTCAATTGTATTTTCGCCTTGGACTTCAGCACATCCTGGATATCCAAGGTTTTGATCATATTCTTTTTGTATTGGCATTGTGTGCGATCTACATCCCCCGGGACTGGAGGAAGATAGTCGTGCTAGTCACTGCATTTACCATAGGTCACTCGCTTACCTTGGCTTTGGCTACATTTAAGTTAGTGCAGGTCAATTCGGACCTGATTGAATTTCTGATTCCGGTTACCATCGCGATCACTTCTTTTATCACAATTCTTCGACCAAAACCCTCCAGTGGCAAAGGAATTAATATCAATTATGCCTTTGCCTTGGTTTTTGGATTGATCCATGGCCTGGGTTTTTCCAATTACCTCAGGGGACTGCTGGGCAAAGAGGCCAGTATTTGGCAGCCCTTGTTGGCTTTTAATTTGGGCTTGGAGCTCGGGCAATTGATCATTGTGGGAATTTTCCTCGTGGTCACTTCTATACTGGTGGGGATAGCAGGCGTCAGCCGTAAGGAGTGGACTTTGGTGGTAGCTTCCATGGTATTCGGAGTAGCATTGATGCTGATGCTGGAGACCAAATTTTGGTAATTGGTGAAGACAAAAGATATTGTATTGGAATTTAAACCCATAAAATAGATTTATGAGAAAATTATTCGCATTAACACTACTGGCAATTTTGGGGATATTCCCTGCTTTTGCGCAGCATTCAGAACAAAATCATGCCGAACGCTTTGAGCAGCTGGGGACCATGCTCAGAACGCCCAATGTGTACCGGACCGCCTCTGGTGCTCCAGGACATATGTATTGGCAGCAGCAGGCAAATTACGTGATCAATGTGGAGCTGGATGATGAAAATCAGTCTATCAAGGGTTCTGAAAAGGTCACATACATCAATAATTCCCCAGATCAGCTGACCTACCTCTGGGTGCAGCTGGAAGAAAATCAGCGTGGAGCTGGTTCAGACGCTCCCAAAGTGGCGCAGAGTTCTATTGGAAACCGCATGACCCTTCGTAACCTGCAAGGTATCATCTGGGCTAATGATGACTATGGCTATAAAGTATTGGAAGTGACAGATGCCAAAGGAAATCCTCTACCTGTCACGGTGAATAATACCATGATGCGTATCGACCTACCTACACCGCTCAAGGCTGGAGATTCATTTACTTTTGGTGTAGAGTGGTCTTTCAATATCACCAATCGTGTGGGCTATATCTCCGGAAGACCTGGCTATGAATATTTTGAAGAGGACGGCAATTACCTGTACACCATGGCGGAGTGGTTTCCGAGAATGGCGGTTTACTCAGACTTTGAAGGATGGCAAAACAAACAATTTCTCGGAAGAGGAGAATTTGCCCTGGTATTTGGTGATTATGAGGTGAATATCACCGTCCCGGCTGACCACATGGTGGGCGCTACAGGTGAGCTTCAAAACCCAAACCAAGTGCTTTCATCCACTGAACTGGATCGCTGGAATAAGGCAAAACAAACCTATGATAATCCAGTGGTCATCCGTACGCAGGATGAAGCTACAGAATTCGAGAAGGGCAAGTCTACCGAGAAAAAGACCTGGAAGTTCAAAGCTGAAAATGTACGTGATTTTGCATGGACTTCTTCCCGCAAGTTCATCTGGGATGCCATGGCTGTGAAGCAAGGAGGCAAAGACGTAATGGCCATGTCTTACTATGCCAAAGAAGCCAATCCCCTTTGGGGTCAGTATTCTACCCGTGTGGTAGCGCATACCATCAAATCTTACTCTGCCCATACTTTCGATTACCCGTATCCAACTGCGATTTCTGTAGAGGCTGCAAATGGTATGGAGTACCCAATGATCTGTTTCAACTATGGTCGTCCAGATGCTGATGGGACTTATTCGGAAGCGATAAAAAATGGAATGATCGGCGTGATCATACATGAAGTTGGACACAACTTTTTCCCAATGATCGTCAACTCTGACGAGCGTCAGTGGACTTGGATGGATGAAGGACTGAATACCTTTATGCAGTTTATGGCCGAGCAGGAATGGGATAGAAACTTCCCTTCGCGCCGTGGACCCGCGCACAAGATCGTTCCCTACATGAGAAGTCCTGTAAATACCCTGGAGCCGATTATGACCAATTCGGAAAATATTATCCAATTTGGGCCAAATGCTTATGCCAAGCCAGCCACTGCGCTGAACATCCTTCGAGAAACTGTAATGGGCAGAGAGCTGTTTGATTATGCTTTCAAGGAATATGCGAATCGATGGAAATTCAAGCACCCGACTCCAGATGACTTGTTCAGGACTTTGGAAGATGCTTCGGCAGTTGATCTGGACTGGTTTTGGAGAGGATGGTTCTATGGCACTGAGCCGGTAGATATTGCGATTGAAAATGTATCCTTGTACAAAATGGACAACCGTACACCGGCTGAGAAGAGTGCAGATCTACAAGCTGAGGCGGAACGTGAAGAAGCCTTTGTGACCAAAGAATATAACAAAGCAGCAGTGCCAGAAACGGTGATAGAAACAGATCCTGCTACACGAGATTTCTACACTAGCTATAATCCGTTCACTGTGACTCCTGAGGATGAAGAAAACTACCGCAAATTCATGGCTAGCCTTAGTCCTGAGGAAAAGGAACTGATGGAGAAGGATTTGAATTTCTATGAGATCAATTTCAGGAATGTAGGTGGTTTAGTCATGCCTATTATACTTGAATTCCAATATGCTGATGGTACTTCGGAGATAGAACGAATTCCTGCAGAAATCTGGAGATTAAATGAGACAGCCGTGACCAAAGTATTTGTAAAGGAAAAAGAAGTCACTCAGATCATTTTGGACCCTAAAAGAGAAACTGCCGATATCGATGAGTCGAATAACTACTGGCCAAGACAATACCTGCCAAGTCGATTTGAATTGTTCAAAGGATCAGGCGCTGCTAGAGGGACATCTACGGGTAGTAATCCTATGAAAGAGGCACAGAAGAAGTAAACTGAGACAGTATAACTGAGAGAAAAAGCCGGCGAAAGTCGGCTTTTTCCATTTCATGAAATATTCATGGTGATTATTGACCACTTTAATTACCTTGAAAATCAATTGAAACAACCCAAACCCTTACCTATGAAAAAGATCAATCTGATTGCAAGCTTGCTAATTCTTGCAGTTACTTTTATTAGCTCAACTTCTTTTGCGCAAAAAAGAGATTTCTATGAGCTTAGAACTTACCATATTGAGAGTGGCGAGCAAGAGGCTATGCTAGACCATTATTTTGAAAATGCTTTGATCCCTGCTGCACACAGGCAAGGTGTGTCTAAAGTAGGTGTGTTTAAACCAATCGCAGGCCAGCCCAATGAAGGAAAGGAAGTTTATTTGTTTCTCCCTTTCAAAAACATGAATGATTTCGTGGCTTTGGAAGGAAAACTGGCGAAAGACCAAGCCTATCAGACTGCCGGATCTGCCTACATCAATGCTTCCCATACCAATCCACCTTACAAAAGAATTGAAAGCTCTCTACTTCAGGCAATGAGTGGACAGCCGAAGTTTGCGGAGTCTAACTTGACCAATGCAAAGAAAGATAGAGTCTATGAATTGCGTAGCTATGAAGCTGCTACGGAGCGTCTGTATCAGGCAAAAGTGAAGATGTTCAATTCCGGTGAAATGGATATTTTCGAGAAGCTGAATTGCAGTCCGATTTTCTATGGGGAGACCATAGCTGGGGCGAATATGCCAAACCTTTGGTACATGACCACTCATGAAAATATGGATATCAGAAATGAGCACTGGGATCAGTTCCGCGTAGATCCAGATTGGGAAGCCATGAAGGACCTGCCAGAATACGCCAATACGGTTTCTCATGCAGATGTTTTGCTGCTTTACCCAGCGGAGTACTCTGATTTGTAATTGAAAGTGAAAAGCCGGCGAGAGTCGGTTTCTTTACCGCAGGGCGCACAGCATTTTATCATTTGTCTATAATTGCTGAGTTGGCCCACAACTCCAGTGGAGGTGATTTTCGCAGACCTTCCAGGATTTCAATCCCTGGAAGGTCTTCTTTTTACCCATTCACTTTTCTCACAATTCCCTCAAAAATCCTCACTCCGGTCTCTATCAGTTCATCCGGGAAATCATAGCTAGGCTCGTGTAGCTGCGGGCAGCTTTCCCCTGATCCCAGTCCAAATAGATAAGAAGGGCAAGATTGACTAAACAACCCAAAGTCCTCTGACCAGCGAAAAGGTTCTTCTTTTTCAATTTGATCCAGCCCCAGTTCTTTAAATGCACCCTTGGCTATTTCAGCCGCATGAGGGTCATTCTTTGAGACTGCGAAGGATTCTACAAAACTGAAATTGCATTCGAGTTTTTCACTTTTGGAGATGCTTTCGGCCTCTTTCGTGATCAGTGTCTTCAAACGGTCCAGATCATCCTGATCAAAAGCCCGAATAGTCAAGCTCAAACTCCCCTTTCCGGCACTGGTGCCAAAGGCCAAGCTCCCAAGTTCCGCATGGATCACTGTGACTAGGGTAAAGGACCTGACCTTTTCGGTAAGCTTTGGCAGAACTTGGATCATTTGGGCAATGGCAGCTGCGGGGTTGATTCCCGCATCAGGATGAGCAGCGTGGGATGTTTTACCTGTGAGGGAAATAGTCAAGCCTACACTTCCTGCTGCGAAAGTGTCCTGTCTCACGACCACTTGATGGAGTGGGAAGCCAGGGAGATTATGCAGGGCAAAGGCGTAATCAGGTTGGATCCGATCATAGTTGGGATCTTCTAATATTCTTTTTGCTCCCTCACCAGTTTCTTCGGCAGGCTGAAAAAGCAACACCACCTCCCCATTCTCGGGTCTTTGGGCAGCTAGCTTTTCTGCTAATCCACAGATGATGACCATGTGTCCATCATGTCCGCAGAGATGGGCTTTGCCGGATAGCTTACTTTTGTAACTAGGCTTGCCGGTTTCGTGGATAGGTAAGGCATCTAACTCAGCTCGGAAGAGAAGTCGAGGTCCTGGTTTTTTACCTTCGAAAATAAAAGCCAGACCTGTTCCGCCTAGGTTTTGAATGATATGATCAGGTTTTAGCTTATCTATAAATCCTAAAATCCTTTCAGCAGTGTGGGTTTCTTGTCCGGCGATCTCGGGATTTTCATGTAGATCGTGACGTAGTTTTATCAGTTCGGTAAGCGGCATAGCTTAGTATAAATAATCAATTTCTAAAGCGCTAAAGGTCAGTTGGAATCATTTTTGTCGAAAAAAATGAGGCATACATCAGGAACTTTTCAGGATGGATGCCTATTTTAGATCAACACTTCTTCAACCCTTAATCTAACTTTTATGAGCGAAGCACAAATTGAACAGTACAACGAGCAAATCCAAGCACTTGAGGCACAAATCACCGGTGATATGTTTGCTGACATGGAAATCAGAGACAAAATCCACAATTTGAAGATGGAACGCGACGGTGTAAAACCTACCGATTCCAGCATTGATTGCGTAGGCTGCGGAAGTTAATCCATACGTCTTGGCTAGGTATTTTATCATTTACAAACCCTTTGGGGTTCTAAGTCAATTTTCAGGAGAGGGGCATACATTGGCCTCTCTTTTTGATTTTCCGAAGGAGGTATATCCGGTGGGAAGACTGGATAAGGACTCCGAAGGCCTACTGCTGATCACTGATGACAAGTGGTTAAACCACCAGCTGCTCAATCCGAAATTTGGCCATCAGCGCACCTATTATGCCCAGGTAGAAGGAGCTCCCCAGGCCCAAGACCTCAGGCCACTCACACAGGGAGTTCTGATCAACGTAGATAAAAGAGACTATAAAACTAAGCCAGCCATTGCCAAGCTGTTGGCCCGGGAGCCGGACCTTCCAGATCGAGATCCTCCTATCCGGTATAGGGCCAGCGTTCCGGATACCTGGATTGCTCTGACTTTGATAGAAGGGAAAAACCGACAGGTACGGAAAATGACGGCTGCCATAGGATTTCCGACTTTGAGGTTGGTGCGCTGGTCAATGGAAAAGCTAAGTATAGGGGGATTTGAAGTGGGCGAAGTGAGAGAAATGGATGAAACCGAAATTTATCATAAGTTGGGGCTGACAGGTTTTAAGAAGAGGGACAGGAATAAATCAAGGCGGTAGGTCCTTTCCTGATCAAAACCTTCGAGGTTGTGTAAACCTCAAAGGTTATCCACCGCTGCGTCGCCGCGCCGCTGCGAGAAATAATTATTCGCTTCTTCGAGAAATAACCTTCTTAAAAAATCATAAAATCCCTTTGATCGCAATGCATTACCGCTTCTAAGATTTAAGATTGTCCTTTGAGACAAAATCATCTATTTTAGTCTCCCTTTAGTTGCACTCAAAGATTTAAATTCCATGCATCAGGAAAAAATAGCAAATGTCATCCAGGAAGTACGAAAAGTAGTAGTAGGTCAGGATCGAATGGTGAACAGACTTTTGATCGGGCTTTTTACCAACGGCCACATCCTTCTGGAAGGTGTGCCGGGGCTTGCAAAAACCCTTACCGTAAATACCCTGGCCAAAGTTCTTCATCTGGACTTCAATAGAATTCAGTTTACCCCGGATTTGCTTCCCGCGGATCTGATCGGAACCATGATCTATAATCAGCAGGCGGCTAATTTTGAAGTGAAAAAAGGGCCCATATTTTCAAACCTAATCCTGGCAGATGAGGTAAACCGTTCTCCTGCCAAAGTGCAGTCGGCCCTTTTGGAGGCCATGCAGGAAAAGCAGGTGACAATAGGCGAGACCACCTATCAGCTAGACCGTCCGTTTTTGGTTTTGGCTACTCAAAACCCCGTGGATCAGGAAGGTACTTACCCACTTCCAGAAGCTCAGGTAGATAGATTCATGATGAAAGTGCACATAGACTATCCTAGCAAGGCAGATGAAATGGAGGTAATGCGCCGGATGGCTAATATGTCCTTTAGCTCAGATGTAGATGCCATGCTTTCGAAAGAGGACATTTTTGAAATCAGAAATCTGATCAATTCCGTGAAAATGGCTGAACCTCTGGAGCATTACATTATAGAATTGGTTTTTGCCACCAGATTCCCTGATCAATATGGGCTGAAGGAGGAAGCTAAGTACATTCAGTTTGGTGTTTCCCCCCGTGCCAGCATCAATTTGAACTTGGCATCTAAGGCAGTAGCATTCATGGATGGCAGGGATTATGTCCTACCAGAGGATATCAAAGAAATCGCGGAAGATGTACTGAACCACCGAATAATCCTCAATTATGAAGCTGAGGCAGACGGGGTGAACACCCGTGATCTGGTAAAAATCCTAATGGAGAAAGTACCAATTAACAAATCGGTAACATTGAAGTAATAGCTATTTCACTAAAAGGGGGTTTTTCGCAAGAGAAGCCTTTTTTTATGCGCTTTTTGTTATTCCAATATTAAATTCTGATTCTTTTTTTAAAAAAACCATAATTCAGAAAATTCTATTGAGGTCAAAAATTGATACAGTTTTGCATCGTCAATAAAGGCAAAACCATAATCAATTATAATTCTCAATGAAAAAGTTAAACTCACTCTTTCTCCTATTTGCAGCTGTAGCAATCGGATTCTCTAGCTGTGTAGATGGAAATGACAATCCAGTAGATCCAGTAGATCCTGAAGAGGATGATGTACTATTGGTTGAGTCCAATATCTCTTCCAATACTACTTGGGAAACAGGCAAAACGTATGTGCTAGGTGGTAGAATCACAGTGACTTCTGGAAATACCCTTACCATTCAGCCAGGTGTAATAGTGAAAGGTGAAGTTGGATCTGGATCCAATGCTACTGCCTTGATTATCGCAAGAGGTGCTAAAATTGACGCGCAAGGAACTGCTGATTCTCCTATCATCTTCACCACCATTGCGGATGAAATCATGCCGGGTCAGATCGCTTCTCCAAACCTTGATCCAGATCTTTCTGGTCTTTGGGGTGGTCTTATTGTACTAGGAAATGCCAAAGGCTCTTTCGCTGGTGATGTGACTGAAATCCAAATTGAAGGTATCCCACCGTCCGATACTAACGGCCTATATGGTGGTTCTGACGATGAAGATAACTCAGGCGTGATCAAGTACATCTCTATCCGTCACGGTGGTGCTAACATCGGAGAAGGAAACGAAATCAACGGCCTTACACTAGGTGGTGTAGGTTCTGGAACTGTAATCGAAAATGTAGAAGTAATCGCTAACCAGGATGATGGAATCGAATGGTTCGGAGGTACTGTAAGTGTAAAGAATTCGATCGTCTGGAATGCAGGTGATGATGCTTTGGATACTGACCAGGCTTGGGCCGGTACGCTAGACAACTTCGTAGTAGTAGCTGGTGGCGAGACTGATCACGCATTGGAAATCGACGGACCTGAAGGTTCTTACCTAGCTGGACATACGCTTATGAACGGTACGATCATCGGTAGCGAAGCTGCTGAAATGGGCGACTTCAGAGATGGCGCCATGGGTACTTTCGAAAACATCTACTTTGTAAACTTCCCTGACCCGGCTGCTACAGACGGTCGTGGAGATCTTTCTCTAAGCGGTGACAAGACGCTTGCAACTTATGCAGATGGTACTTTGAAATTCATGAACCTAGAAGCTACTCTAGCTGAAGGTGTGGCATTGTCCGACGTGTTCAAAGGTGGTACTGCTGATTCGGCTATGAGTGTAGCTGAGGGTGCAAACACTGTAGGTGCTGACCTTTCAGCCTTTGGATCTTGGTCTTGGACTTCCGTAGCAGGAAACCTTTCAGGACTGTAATATTCTAATCCACAAAGAAGGAAGAATGAGCTTGCAAGGTGATTTCTTCCTTCTTCCCTTTATTAATTGCTGTATGAAAAATCAATCTACAAATCAGTTCATGAAAAGAACATTTGTACTCATTCTGCTGGTACTTTCTCAAGTGTTTGCAGGATTCGCATTTGCCCAAAAAGGAACAATTCGAGGTACCATCTTCGATGAAATCACGGGCGAACCTCTGTTTGGTGTTTCGGTTCTAGTGAAAGAAACATCCTCTGGTGCTGTCACTGATTTTGATGGCAAATTCGAAATTCAAGTAGATCCAGGAAGCTATACGCTTCAGCTTTCTTACATCTCTTATTCTACCATAGAGCTTACGGAGGTAGAAGTGAAAGCAGACGAAGTCAATGTGCTCAATGATTTATTGATGGCTGAAGAAGCATCAGATCTTGAGACGGTGACCATTTCAGCAGCTGCAATCAGAACTACCGAGGCAGCGTTGATGTCTGTCAAAAGAAATGCGGCCAACCTGATAGATGGGATTTCGGCCAGCACATTCCGCCAAATCGGAGATGGGGATGCAGCTTCAGCAGTGAAGCGTGTCACCGGTGTTTCCATAGAAGGCGGTAAATACATCTATGTTCGTGGCCTGGGTGATCGATACACCAAAACGGTACTAAACGGAGTAGATATCCCTGGCTTGGACCCAGACAGAAATACCATTCAAATGGATATTTTTCCTACGAATGTGATTGACAATATTATTGTTTCAAAATCCTTCACTGCGGATCTTCCTGCTGATTTCACCGGAGGTGTAGTGGATATTGAAACCAAAGACTTTCCTGAAGAAAAAACAATGAGATTGAGCCTGAGTGGAGGTATCAATCCATCTATGCACTTCAATTCCAGCTACCTGAAATATGATGGTGGAAAAACAGACTTTTTAGGCTTTGACGATGGTACCAGAGCGATCCCAACTGACGGGAGAACAGACATACCTCAGTACGGTGATGCTGTGGGTAATCCAAATGGCCCTGCAGGTATGGAGTACCAGCGAATTCTAGGTGACTTTAATAAGACCCTGGGAGGATACAGATCCAATAGCTTAATGGACATGGGAATCAGCTTTTCCTTAGGGAATCAGATTGCAAAGCCAAAGGCGACTTGGGGGTACAATTTCGCTCTGACTTACAAGAACGAAACGGAATTTTATCAAGATGCAGAGTACAATCTGTACGCAAAGCCAAGAGAGGCATCAGCCACAGAGCTAGAGCCACTTGAGAGACAGCGTGGGGACTATGGTGTAAATAATGTGTTATTAGGAGGTTTGGCAGGAATTGCATTAAAAACTGACAACTCCAAGTACAAGCTGAACATCATGCACCTCCAAAATGGAGAATCCAAAGCTGGTCAATTCAACTTTATCAATACGAACCTTGGAGCAAACTTTGAGGCATCTCAATATAACTTGGAATATAGTCAAAGAGGACTGACCAGCATTTTGCTTGGAGGAACTCATTTTCTGAATGGAAATGAATGGGAGGTCAACTGGAAAGTGGCGCCTACCAGATCTACTATCTCAGATCCGGATATACGATTTACCCGATTCAGAGAGCCTACGAACACTGTTTCTACCGAAGTTGGGCTTCCGGCAAGAATCTGGAGAGATCTAGAGGAGTACAGCATTGTGGCCAAGGGAGACATAGCAAAGAACCTTTCTTTGTTTGCAAGAGAAGGCAAGTTGAAGTTCGGTGGAAATTATGTATTCAAGCAGCGTGATTTCAACATTCAATCCTTCCAGTTTGCTACCGGAGACACGGAATTCACCGGAGATCCTAATGAAATATTGCTGGATGAAAACCTATTCTCAGCTGACAATAGAAACGGGGTACGATACAATGCTGATTTTATTCCTATCAATGCAAATGAATATAACTCCATCGCTACCAACATGGCGGGATATGCTTCCTTGGAGGCCAATCCGGCAGCAAACCTAAAAGCAATCCTAGGCTTGAGAGTGGAGCAATATAATCAGTATTATACCGGTACAAACCAGACAGGAACGATCAACTTTGATTTGGTAGAAATGCTGGATGATCTGGATTTCTTCCCCACTGTAAACTTGATCTTCAACATCAAAGAAAACCAAAACCTACGGGCTTCTGCTTCCAGAACTATCGCTAGGCCTTCTTTCAAAGAATTGTCCTACGCAGAGATCCTGGATCCTATTTCGGGCAGAACTTTCATTGGGGGACTGTATCCAGAAACCACCAATGGCGGAACAGAGGTACTTTGGGATGGCAATTTGGTTTCCACTCGTGTGAATAACTTTGACCTAAGATGGGAGGCCTTCCAGGATAGAGGTCAGATGGTTTCCGTAAGTGCTTTCTATAAGACATTTGACAAGCCGATAGAAATGGTTCAGTTCCTTGCAGATCCAGGAACCTTCCAGCCTAGAAATGTAGGTGATGGTACGGTGGCAGGTTTGGAGTTGGAATTCAGAAGAAATCTGAAGTTCATCACTCCTGCGCTGGAGAACTTGTCATGGAATACTAACGTGACTGTGACCAAGTCTCAGATCGAAATGTCCGAATCTGAATTCAGATCTAGAACACTTACGGCCAGAGAAGGTCAAGTCATAGACGACACGCGCGATATGGCAGGTCAGGCTCCATACTTGATCAATACAGGCTTAAACTACCAGTCTTATGTGACTGGCTGGGAAGCTGGGATCTACTATAATGTGCAAGGTTCTTCTCTCCAATATGTAGGCTTTGGTAATAGAACTGATACGTATTCAGTGCCATTCAATAGCTTGAACTTGAATATCAACAAGACCTTCGGTGCAGATGAAAGAATTCAGGCCGGTATGGGTGTACAGAATATTTTAAATTCAAGAAAAGAATATGTCTTCCAATCCTATCAGGCAGAAGATCAAATCTTCTCTAGTCTTTCTCCTGGTACCAAAGTGAACTTTAGAGTGGCGTTTTCATTCTAGGAAACAAACTAACATAATAGAAAAAGGCTCCGGACTCGGAGCCTTTTTTATTTTTTCTAGGGAACTTGCCTAGGTTAATCTTCGGATGATTTCTTCTGATTTGGGATACTTTTGAAGTAGTTGATCTGCTGAAAAAAGCTCAAAATCCTTAAAATCAAATCCTGGGGAGACTACACAGGACACTAGCGCATAACTGTTTTCCTCATCTACAGTGCTTCCAAAAATGCTGTCTGCTTTTACCAGTTGTTGTGGAGCGCATTGTAGATCCCTTCCAGGCAATCCTAGTTTGAGTACTTCATGCCCATAGGCTGTGAGCAAATGAATACTGAGCGGACTTCCTTCATGGAAAAACCAATGCTCATCGCTTTTGATCCTGTGGAATCTGGAAACATTCTCAGAGGTCAGTAGAAAATAGATTACTGTCACCAGGTTCCGCTCACCTGCCTCTGTAACCAAAGTCTGGGTTGATCTATAGGTTTCCTTGTAAAACCCACCTTCTGGATGAGGTAGGAGATCCATTTTTTCCACTAGGAATTCGATTCGTTGATTTTGGTTCATTGGGAACTTGGATACGCTTTGATTAAAATATCCACAATTCGCTCAGCTGTCTTTCCATCCCAAAGTGGAATTTCCTGGTATTTTTTCCAATCCCCAGCCATTATTTTGTCCAGGTATGGTTTTAGTTTGGCGGGGTCAGTCCCTACAAGTTCATTAGTTCCTAATTCTATGGTCTCCGGTCGCTCTGTATTGTCCCTGAGTGTAATGCAGGGGACGTTCATAACTGAAGCTTCTTCGGTGATTCCTCCAGAGTCGGTGATGACTCCTTTGGCATTTTTCACCAGATAGTTGAATTCTAAATATCCCAAAGGATCGCTCATCAGAAGATTGGAGGCATGGATGCCTAGGGATTGAAGGTTTTTAGCAGTTCTCGGATGTACGGGGAAAATAATCGGCAGTCCAGCCGTTCCCTCCAGAATGGCCTCAATCATGGCTTTGAGTTTATGCTCCTGATCCACATTGGCAGGGCGGTGCATAGTCATCACGAAATATTGTCCAGGCTGAAGCTTATCAAAAATATCCCCTTCAGGCTTTTGAAATCTTGGTAGCTGAGCCATCAGAGTATCGATCATGGTGTTGCCCACAAAATGGATCTTTGATTCCTCAAATCCACTTTTACGTAAGTTTTCATTCGCTTTTTCACTGGTGGTGAAAAAATGATCGGTGATGCTATCAGTGACCATTCTGTTGATTTCCTCCGGCATGGAAAGGTCACCGGAGCGAATACCACCCTCTACATGGGCTACATCCACCTGAAGTTTTTTGGCAGTAATAGAGCATGCCAGCGTACTGGTCACATCTCCCACCACCAGCACGATGTCTGGGCGATTAGCGAGCAATTCTTTTTCAAAAGCCACCATAATGGCAGCTGTCTGTTCTGCCTGCGTACCACCGCCTCCACCTAAATTGGCATCTGGTTCAGGGATGTTGAGTTGCTCAAAAAAGTCGCCAGACATTTTTTTGTCATAGTGCTGACCCGTATGCACCAGCCTATAATCTACCGGGATACCTTCTTTTTTCTTTTGGATCAACTGGTGAATAATGGGAGCGATCTTCATGAAGTTTGGTCGAGCTCCTGCGACAATAGTAAAACTGGTCATAGCTATGCTTTGATTTGACCCAAAAATAAGCAATCCTTTAGCAGCTGGGGAGTGAAATTACCTTTCTTTTCCTACTGCCTAATTGGCTCCTTTTTTGTTTCTTTGCAGAGGTTGATTATTTCATTAATAGATTTAAATGTACACAATTACCTACTTCAAGGGATTTAGTTTCTTCTTCCTGGGGTTGTCTCTACTCTTTTTTGCTTCCTGTTCTGATACTTTGGAGTCCGAAGTAGTAGCATACAGCAATAATTTCTCAGATGCAGACCTTGCCGGGTTTGAAAACGGCAGGCTTCAGATATTTGAAAATGACACTGTGGTAGGTTATTATCACAATGAAGAAATAGCCGTAAACCTTTCTGGTCTGCCTTCACATAATATGTTGAAAGTGACCATAGATGTGCTGATTCACGATAGCTGGGATGGAAATCAGTCTGGCTATGGTAGTGGGCCGGATCAGTGGTTTTTTGGGGTAGATTCGGAGGAGGTTTTTAGAACTACTTTTTCCAATACTCCATGTGAATCCACCTATTGTCTTTACCAGTCCTACCCGGACAATTATTTCAAACAGAATGTACCTAAATCCGGGGCGGTTCAGACCAACTTGCCCGGACTTTGTATTTTTGGACCAGTAGCCAATTATACTTCTAGATACAGTATTTCCAAGATTATTGAACACAGCAATTCCTCCGCAAGAATTTACATGAACTCTGATTTGGTTGCTGAAAACTCTCCTGACCCTTTTTGTGACGAATCCTGGTCTCTGGCAGAAATCACTGTAGAAGCCCTAATTGTGAAATGAGCATGTTCAAGACTGACACTATATTGAAAAGTATTTTTGGAGTGTGCTTACTTTTAGCGCTCAACTCGCCAATTTTGGCTCAGACCGTTCCGCTGGGGATGCCGGTTCTGGATGATTACCTGCGTAGGGCACAGTTACTGGGTAAAGTTGATTCTGCGTCTTCCTTTATGATCAGACCACTTTATCCCGTGGAGGCTTTTGGGATGCAAGATGGATTTGATCTGGACAGTTCTGTGGTAGATATGGATTTGTCCAAAGTCAATACCAGATTTGGGAAAGATAATAAGGGCAAGTTTTTACTGCTTCCGGTAACGCTCAAAACACAGTATAACTCCACTTATGCCTTTGGTGTAAATGATGGGGCATTTATTCCCAACCGTGGCATTCAGGCTATTTTGAGCCCAGGGGCCTATCTAGAATATGGCCCCCTGAGTGTGCAGTTTCAGCCAGAACTGCTCATGGCGCAAAATAAGGATTACAAAGGGTTTCCTATTGAGCATCAAGCCACCATTTTATTCTATTATGAATATATGAACCGCATAGATATGCCGGAGCGATTTGGGGATGATGCATATAATCAGGCTTACCTCGGTCAGTCTAGTATTAGATTAAATTATAAAGAATATTCTGTAGGCTTATCGTCAGAAAATCTCTGGTGGGGTCCAGGACGACGAAATTCTTTGTTGTTGGGTAACAATGCTCCTGGTTTTCTGCACTTTACATTAAACACGAGAAAGCCAGTCCAGACCAAAATTGGTTCTTTTGAAGGACAATATATCACAGGTTTTCCGAGTTCTTCCGGATTTTTGCCGCCACTTTCTGACTATAATATCCAGGAAAATAACGTCTATATCCCAAAACCAGAGGATAACAAGCGTTTGCTTTCGGGTGTAGTTTTTACCTATCAGCCTAAATGGGTACCAGGTCTATTCTTGGGTTATGGATCTACGAGCCAGATGTATAGAGATGATGTGTCTACGCTGGGCGATATAATCCCTGTATTCAATGGGCGCAAAAAGGCTGAAAATATTGTTGACCCCATTCAGGAAAAGCGTCAGCAGTTTAGTTCAGGGTTTTTTAGATGGTTGAGCGCTGCAGGTAATTTTGAGTTTTATGGAGAATACGGTACGCGGGACAATGACCGGCGGCTAGGCGATTTTCTCATTACGCCAGAGTCAGGCAGAGCCTTCACCTTTGGTTTTTCCCATTTGATGGAATTGAAAAAGCCCGGCCATTATTTTCAGCTCAGCTCAGAGATGACCCAGACAGGACAGACTATCCGGGAAGACATTCGGGATCTGAAAACTTGGTATATTCATGACCATGTGGTAGATGGATACACCCACAATGGTCAGGTTTTGGGGGCGGGAAACGGCCCGGGTAGCAACGTGATTTTTGTGGAATTTGCCTGGGTAAATAAAATGAACCGGATAGGCTTTCAGATGGAGCGTATCGTTTACAATAATGACTTTTATTATTACCGATATGAAGCGTCTAAAGACTGGAGAAATAAATACGTAGATCTGGTACCTTCTTTAATCGGAGATTGGAGATTTGGTAATGTGCTTTTGAATGCGAGATTGCAGTATGTGAATACCTTAAACTACAAGTGGTATTTAGAGAATAACCCAGACCAGTACTTTGTGCCGGGATACGATAGAAAAAACTTTGTGGGTCAGGTTGGCTTGGCTTACATGTTTCAATAAGAATTAGCTTTTAAATAATGGTAATCGAGAAAAATAAAGTAGTAGGGATTTCCTACAGCCTAAAGGTAGATGACGGTGAGTCTGGCATGGAGCACTATGAGACTGTACCTGAAAACAAGCCGTTTTACTTTCTCCTTGGGGCGGGAGAAGTCTTTCCAAAATTCGAAGATGCGCTGATAGGGAAATCTGCAGGGGATGAGTTTTCGGTTTTTTTGGACTTTGAGCATGCCTACGGGGATTACATGGAGGAGAAAAAGACCATTATTCCTAAGGCTAACTTTAAGCAAAAAGGGAAAGACAGTAAAGAGCTACTCCGCGTAGGAAATGTGATCCCCATGCAAGATGATCAAGGCCGTCAGATCCGTGGTGAGATCATGAAAATAGACTACATAGGCGTACACATGGATTTCAATCCCCCATTGGCTGGCTATGACCTGCAGTTTGACGGTAAGGTAATAGCTGTGCGTGATGCTCAACCCGAAGAGCTAGAGCATGGCCATGTGCATGGTCCGGACGGACACCACCACCATTGAAACACTAATGCCCTGTTCATTGAATAGGGCATTTGTCGTATAGGGCTAGCGGGAGTTTGAATTTACATTTGAGTAAAGAAGCGGGTACAGATGGAGGAAAAATATATCAAACTTCTGAAGCGATTGGCTTTACTTGGATTCTTTATTGCCTTCATGGCATAAGGAGCATTCAGGTTTACTGAGAACAACTTTTTACTGGTCTGTTCGGAAAATTAGGGGTGATTAATCCGGCAGTGTAGGCCTCCAAGATTTTGGAGGTCATTTTTATTTAGAACTTGCCGTGTATTGGATTTGGTCTTCAGCGAGTGCCTTAAGGCCTTCTATTCTTTCAGAATTATACAATTCTAATGCTTTCTGAAGCTGTGCACTGGCATACTGATATTCCTGCTGGTTGAAAAGTGAAATGGCATCATTGTAATATTGTAATCCTGCTAGTTGCTTCAAGTTCACCTTTCTGAATACTGCATTGTCCCAAAGTTCGTTTTTCGGAGCACCCAGTCGCTTATCCACAGCTTGCAAGGTGGCACTAGCCACAGGTTGATAGCTTTCCAGATATTCAGCCACTTCAGAGGGAGCAGTCATCATACCACCCACAGGTAAAGTGCTCTCCAGGATAATGTCTTTTCCTTCAAAATTCACTCTGATGAAAACATGATAGTCGGTTTCGACAATATCAAACTCAAAACCATAACGGTCCAATAATAGCCCCAATGCTGCAGAAGCACTCACACAGTCGTATTTTCCAGCTGTCAGCATGGTGTTGAAGGTGGAGTGCTGCTCGTAGGTTTGGAAGAGCCTTTGGTGGGATTTTTCAAATACCTTCCTTAAAAGCTTATAATCTGCACCTTTTTTATTAAATCTTTTGTCCAGATCCTGGACCAAAACCTTCCAGTTTTCATCGGACAATTGCTCATCTGCCTGCACTGCCCTGAACAGATAGTAAGGATCTTCTTGGCCTTCGACCCAAAGTGCTTTTTCTGATTTGTTTTCAAAAGTCAACTCCTCCGGATTTTCAATACTCTCCTGGCCTTGTGCAATAAAGCCAAGGGCAGAGATTAGAAAATATGTGAGAAGAAATTTTTTCACCTAGAATGAAGCTAATGTTACCTTTTGTACGGTCAATGTTACGTAAAGTTAACAATTTGGTAACATTAAAGCATGAAAAACCCCAAAACTTAACATTGGGGAAATGTGATTACTTCACTTACCGCCTTGTGATCAGGTAGTTTGAGGTACAAGTGGCGCGGATCTGTGCAAAAAATTGGAAGGGCTATTCGTGGTGATAAGGCTCGTTTCTCAGGATAGTAAATCCACGATAAAGCTGCTCGATAAAAAATGGTCGGATCATCTGATGGGAAAATGTCATTTTGGAAATGGAAAGCTTTCCGTTGGCTCGGGAGTACACAGCGTCTGAGAATCCGTAAGGTCCGCCGATCACGAATATTAATTGCTTCAGGCCGGCATTCATTTTTTTCTGAATAAATGCCGAAAAATCCATGGAAGTGTAGCTTTTGCCTCGCTCATCCAGCAAAATGAGATCGTCAGATGGTATTGTTTTTTTGAGGATAAGCTCGCCTTCTTTCTCCTTTTGCAAAGCTTCAGAAAGTGATTTGGTGTTTTTGATGTCCGGAATCACTTCCACTTCAAACTTGATATAAAAATTGAGTCGCTTCGAATACTCAGCTATGAGTTCGTTAATAGCCTTGTGGTCAGTTTTTCCGATTGCGATCAGTTTGATTTGCATGTTCAAATATCTGAAAATTCTCCCGTACACAGAAAAATAATGCTGGTGTTTAGAGCTATAAGTAGCTTTCGAGGGGTTTTTATAAAATTTGTAAAAAATTGACAAACAATTACTTACATGGGCTGTTAGGTGGTAGTAAACCAATAAAAAAACTAAACAATTAACTACCATGAAAAAAACAGGAATTGCGTTTATGATGATGCTATTAGTAGTGGCTTCTTCATTTACATTAAAAACGAACAGCGTACACGAAACCAAGTTTGATGCGGACATCGTGGAATTAGCTGCATCACAGGATTTTTTAACCACTCTAGTAGCTGCTGTTAAAGCTGGTGATTTGGTAGAAACACTCCAAGGTGATGGACCATTTACCGTTTTTGCCCCTACCAATGAAGCTTTTGCTAAGCTTCCTGAAGGGACTGTAGAAAACCTATTGAAGCCTGAAAATAAAGCCCAACTGGTCAAGATCCTTACCTACCATGTGGTACCGGGAAAAGTGATGTCGGCTGACCTGAAAAATGGTCAAATGGCGAAAACCGCTGAGGGAAGCTCGATCAAAGTGACCTTGATGGACGGTAAAGCCATGGTCAATAATGCAACGGTCACCACTGCTGATATTGAAGCGGACAATGGTGTAGTGCACATCATAGACACGGTGATCATGCCGCCAATGTAAATTTTGTTGAGGGTTAGTGTTTAGAGGCTGTTCCAAAAGATTTTGGCAGCCTCTTTTTTATGGGTTTGGTTTTTTATCTTTAGAATGCAAACTCTAAAACCATCACCCTAATGAAATTTTATTCACTCTTAGTCCTTTGGATGTGCTCCACTTACCTTGTAAATGGACAATCCGAAGTATCCCCCTTTTTCACATTCAACCCTACGCTTACCCCTGATGGACAGACCGTGATCTTTAGCTATGAGGGTGATCTTTGGAAAGTACCAGCTGCAGGAGGGGAATCCGCTAGGATTACTGCTATGGAAGGAGAGGAAACCAATCCTGCAGTTTCTCCAGATGGAAAATGGCTGGCTTTTTCGGCCGAGCAATATGGCAACAAAGATGTTTTCATCATGCCGCTGGAAGGCGGTGAGATACTTCAGCTTACCTACCATGAAGCAGCAGATGAAGTGGAGTCCTGGAGCTGGGATAGTCAGAAGATTTACTTTAGCTCAGGCAGGTATAATACTTATACAACTTTTGAGATTGCTGTAGATGGAAGTACGCCAAAGCGGCTTTTCCCACATTATTTCAATACCGTACATAACACTGCGGTGAGCCCTACAACCGGCGAAGTATTTTTCAATGAAAGCTGGGAAAGTAAAAGGTTTGCGATCCGCAAGCGCTATAAAGGGGAGTATAATCCCGATATCAAATCCTATAACCCGGAGACCAAAGCGTATAAACAGTACACAGATTATGAGGGAAAAGACTTTGGAGTGACGATAGACCAAGAGGGGAATGTCTATTTCATGTCAGATGAAGCAAATGGGGAATACAACCTTTATACTTTCAAAAATGGCGTAAAGACCCAGCTCACAGACTTTACCAGTTCGATCATGTGGCCAAAAGTCAGTGCCAATGGTCAGAAAGTTGTTTTCCAAAAAGATTATCAGATCCACGTGTATGATGTGGCTACAGGTGAGACTATCCAGCCAGCATTCTCACTTTTCCAGAACCAGACATTGGCAAAGGATATCTCTAGGTCCGTATCGGGAAATGTAAGTTACTTCGATGTGTCTCCTGATGGGAAGAAAATTGCTTTTGTTTCCCGTGGTGTTCTTTTTATTTCTGATGTTAAAGGCAAGTTTATCAAGCAAATCCCTACCCATGCCAAGGAAGCTGTGGAAGAGGTGAAGTGGATGTCTGATAATGAATCCCTGCTTTACACCCGCACAGTCAAGGGTTATCATAATCTTTTTACCATTTCTGCCCAAAATCCGGAGGATGAAAAGCAATTGACCTCAGATCAAGATAAGAATAGAAATCTCACGCTAAATGAAGATAGAACTTTGGGGCTTTACATCAGTGGAAGGAATGAAGTGCGGGAAATTGATCTAAAGACTATGGAGAGCAAAACTCTGGTGGAAGATGAGCTTTGGGGGCTTTATACACCTAGTGCCTATTTCTCACCTGATGATGCATACGTGGTGTTCTCACCCATCCGAAATTTCGAGCGCGAAGTAATGGTATACCATAGGCCTTCAGCTAAGGTGATTAATTTGACCCAAACCCGCGTTACAGAAACCAACCCAGTATGGTCTCCGGATGGCAAATACATCTATTTCACCAGTGACCGTACTCAGCCAAGCTATCCTTACGGTACCACTGAGGCTCATCTTTATAGGATGAAGCTGGAGAAGTTTTCAGAGATTTTTGAGTCGGATAAGGTAGAGGAGCTTTTTGCAGAGGAAGAAAAAGAGGACAACGACAAAGGAGATGAAAAAGAGGATAAATCGGTACAAGTGAAAATCAGTACAGGTAACTTCATGGACAGGCTGGAGTTGATCGGGCCTTCCTTTGGGCAGCAAGCTGATCCATATGTGTATCAAAAGAAGGGGAAAACCATGGTATTTTACATTTCCAATCATGATGAGGGTACGTCTAAGATGTGGAAAACTACCTTGGAGGACTTTGAAAAAACAAAGACCGAAAAAGTCTCTGATCAGCGAATGGGCGGTTTTGATATCGTAGTAGCGAAGGATAAATTGTACTTAACCTCCGGTGGAAAGCTGCATACTTTTGACCCGGCAAGCAATAAAACAGAGGAGATTAAACTGGAGCATTCATTCTCAAAAAATCTACAGAATGAATTTGAGCAGATGTATTATGAGGCTTGGGCAGGCATGGAGCAAAACTTCTATGACGGAGATTTTCATGGTCAAAATTGGCAGGAACTTCGGGATAGGTATGCACAATTTCTGCCTTTTGTACGCAGCAGAGCTAATCTTTCTGTGATTTTCAACGAAATGCTAGGTGAATTAAATACCTCACACTTTGGCTTCAATACTAGTGGCGCTGAAGAGAGAATCTACCTTGGAGCTAGATCTATGGAAACCGGAATTGTTTTTAAAAATGATGCCCCATTCGTAGTAGATAGGGTATTGGCGGACAGTCCACTTGATCTGGATCCAGTGCCAGTGAAGCCAGGTGATGAGCTCCTTGCTGTGAATGGAATAAATGTGGATAAGTCTATAAACCGGGAGTTCTATTTTTCTTCTCCAACTCTTGCTGAGGAACTGGAGTTGACTTTTCAAAGGGATGGAGAACAGCTGAAAGTAAAGGTTCATCCGGCTTCCTATTTTGCGATGAGAACCTGGCTATATGACGAGTGGATGGATAGCAATGAGGCCTATGTGGATGAGAAAGCAGACAATAAAATCTCCTATGTGCATATGAAAAATATGAGCGGTGGAGAACTCCAGCATTTCCTAGAATATATGGTTTCAAACAAAGCAGATCGGGATGGGCTGATTTTGGATCTCAGGTATAACACCGGGGGTAATGTGCACGACCGTGTACTTCAGTTTCTCAGTCAGCGAAGCTATCTGCAGTGGAAATATAGGGACGGAGCTTTGACCAACCAACCCAATTTTTCCCCATCGGATAAGCCAATTGTTTTGCTGATAAACGAGCAGTCCCTTTCTGATGCAGAAATGACTGCGGCTGGTTTTAAGGAGTTGGGCTTAGGGACTATAATTGGAACAGAGACTTACCGCTGGATCATATTTACCTCTGGTCAGGGATTGGTAGATGGGTCGTTTTATAGATTGCCTTCCTGGGGCTGTTACACCTTGGATGGGAGAAATCTAGAGACGGAAGGCGTAGCTCCGGATATCCGAATGGAGGAGAGCTTTGTGGACCGCCTAGAGGGGAATCAAAAGCAACTTGATAAGGCAATAGAGGTGATAATGGACCAAATGAAGAAATAAAGCCAGCAGATAATCGAAGCTTAGTTGACTTGGCGCTAAATGCAAAAGCCTCCCCAGAAAGGGAGGCTTTTGCATGAATATGGGGTCAGCTTATTTCATCAGCTCTTTTCTCTTCAGGATGGTCTCCAAAAACTTCCGCTCATTTTCAGAATTGAAAATCCGGAAGGGGAGATGGATGAATTGGGCCTTGGAGAGGTACAGTAAGTACGCTTCATTTTTGATCTGGGCGCTTTTGATCATATTCCATTGTACAGGCATTCCCTGCTTTGGATTGATTTTCATCAGGATCTGACGGCTATCTATTTCGTAAGCCATTTTTTCGAAAATCATTTTATTCTGCTCCATTTGGGTTACGCCGGTAAACTGAATCGCCCAGAACAATACGTAGAGGCCGTACCCCAGCAATCCGCCTATGATCCACCAGATGGATGGAATCCAAAAATATCCGCACATGATGGCTATGGCAATCGGGATTACCCACCACTGTTGTTTCAATACGTTGGCTAATGCGATTTTAATATAGGTACCAGTAGGGAGCTGGTATTTTTTTGTTTTTACTATCATCACTTCTATTTTTCAGAGCGCAAATATCCACCTATCCAAGGGATTAAACAAGCCAAACGAATTCATAATACGCCGCTCAAGGCCCCGAACTTCTGCCTGTGGTCCAGTTGGTACGATTGCTGAATGATCGCTATAAACCAGTAAGAATCCTAAAATCAATGGATTAGGAGTAGATTTTATCAAAACAAATCGCCTAGACCATTGATTTACTAAAGGTATTCGATTATCTTATTTGAAATTTTTCACTATGGATAGCCTAATAATAGATCTTATTCTTTTCGCGGCGGCATACGTGGTATTCGTGTATGTCTTGGCAACTATGACCAGAAGGTCCATGAAAAGTGGTGGTAAAAATGAGGATGACGGAGACGGAGGAATAGAAGACTTCACCCCGCCCAAAATTGATTTACCGCCTGGTGTGATCTGGCCCAGCGACTCGCCCAAAGGACGCAAAATCCCGGAGCCGGTGGAGTTTTAATTACACTTGTCGCAGGTTCCCTGCACCAAGAGACTCATTTCTTTTTTCTTAAAGCCTTTTGGGAGACTTACAGCCGGCAGCGTGATGTCTTCCAGACAAATAGTTTCCCCACAATTTTCACACTTAAAGTGTACATGCTCATGACTATGGTTTTCCTCCTCATGGGTACAAAGTGCGTATTTGGTGGCGCCGCTATCGTCCAAGACCTTGTGAATAATATCGCTTTCCAAAAAAGTATTCAGTGTCCTGTAGATGGTAACTCTATCAAACTGACTGTCTAAGGATTCCTCTAGATCTGAATGGGCAAGTGCCACTTGCTTATCCAGAAATTCCCGGATGATTTCCTGCCGGCAATCGGTTATTCGGAGTTTGTGATTTTGTAGTATGGTTAATGGGCTGGTCATATGCATGTATTTCAAACAAAACTAAGCAAAAATTGATTTCAAGCGAATCGAATTAAATACCGATATGGATATCCGCTTTCTTACCAGTAGCTAGAGAAATTATGGGTTAAGGTTTCTTTCAACGCGCTGTGGGCAGTGGACTGTCGTTGGTGGACGATTATCTGCTACTATCCAGCCGCATTCTTTAACTACTGGCATTATTGCGTATAATCATAAATACCGAATAGCAGGTTGTTGATTAACCAAAAAAAATGGGTGCCAAGCTGACACCCATTTTCAAAATAAATAATCCCCTTTGTTTATTTAGGATCTAGTATGGCATTGATCCGCTCTAAAGCATCTTCCAGATGAAGCTTTGACATTCTATCGGAAGTCCTGGCAATAGCTGATTTGATGTCTTTTTGAAGGATTTTCAGTTCTCCTCTAGCCATAGGTCTGATGTCAGACTGGGAGGCATTGATCGGGGTACCGTAATACCTTCTCAATGCAGAAGGGATGTTTGGACCATCATTGGTCATCAAGTATTCTAAACGCTCGATATGGGCTCTTTGCAGGGCTCTTCTGTGAACATCTATGGTCTTGCCAGAAGGAAGCTCTGACCAGATGCCTTTTCTCAGGTCATCAAATAGCTCGGTGATTTTGTAAGCCTCGTCACCGTTCAGTGCTTCATTTTCAATCACTCGGCCTAATCTTCCCATGTCCAGCACGGCGTTCAGCGTGTTGGCTTGTACGCTTCTGATTCTTTCCAGTGCTCCGAAATCCTGCGTTCTGGCAAAAATTTCATCTTGCATCAGCCACTCCGGAGTGGTAAATAATTCTGCATTTAAAAAGGCAATGGCAGATTTCTGGATGTCCTTGGCAGTATGGGTATAAACCGGCTCCTCCTGTCCAGATGCTCTATAAACCTCAGCTACACCACCTACATTGGTTTTTACATGCCCCATGTATCGGTTAAACTGGGTGACTACTTGACCGTACATTTCATCTAGGTCATCATAGTTCTTAAAGGGTTTATCTTCTTCAGCGGTCCACTCCATCAGGTTTGGAACAATTCTCTTTAAGTTAGCGATACCATACTCAGAGGCTTTCATGGAGTTGTCGCCCAGGTCTTCACTTTGAGCGGTAGGATCGTAGCTATTTCCTTGACGCCCATATCTATATACAGGATCATCTTGCTTTTCCATGATCCACTGATCCAAGGTCATTAACTCATCTTCAGGAGTTTCAGCATCTAGGATGGGTCTGTAGCCCCAAGCCACGGCATACTTATCGTAAGGGCCTATATTTGGCATCAGACTCACACCTTCATCGCCTGGCTGTGCGATGTAATTGAATCGTGCATAATCCATAATGGATGGAGCAGTTCCCATTTCTTTAGTGAAAGCAGCATCTCTCAGTTTTTCCACTGGGTAAGCGTGAGAAGAGGCAAAGTTATGCGGTAGTCCAAGTGTGTGTCCCACCTCGTGAGATGAAACAAATCTGACCAGTCTACCCATTACTTCATCTTTGAACTGTACACTTCTAGCGTCAGGATTGATCGCGGCAGTTTGGATAAAGAACCAGTTTCTCAGTAGGTTCATCACGTTATGATACCATCCTATATCAGATTCCAGGATTTCTCCTGATCGTGGATCAGACACGTGAGGGCCATAGGCATTTTGGATATCAGAAGCGAAATATCTGATTACGGAATAACGGGCATCTTCTGGACTCCAGTCTGGGTCTTCCTCAGGTGTAGGAGCTAGCTTCGCCACAATGGCATTTTTGAAACCAGCTTCCTCAAAAGCCGCTTGCCAATCTTCCACTCCGGCGATCAGGTAGGGTACCCACTGCTTAGGGGTGGCAGGATCGATGTAGTAAACGATCTGTTTTTTCGGCTCTACGAGCTCTCCAGCTTTGAATTTTTCTATATCCTCGTCTTTCACTTCCAGTCTCCATCTGTCCAGGAAGGATCTTCGTTCTGCCTTCTGAGCGTCAGAGCCATAATCCACTATAGATCTGCTGAACCAGCCTACGCGCTGATCGCTGAGTCTTTGCTTCATTGGTTCCTTTGGCAGTAAAAGCATGGAAGAGTTCATCTCCAATGTAATAGATCCAGTGGAGCTGTTAGAAGGAGGGTCATTAGCCAGATAAGTCATTACGTATCTAGCTTCGATATTGATCGGGTAGGTGTGGATATGGTCGATGTACGATCTGTCTGTATCCAGACGGGTGACTTTGTATTGCGTGCGTTGTCTCTTTGGTAAGCCGATGGCCTGCACGTCCTTCGCAAAAAGGTCGGTCACCTCAATCACGATTCCGGTAGAATCTGTTTGGTTAGATTTGATGTCAAACTTCTGCAGCAAAGGCTCCAAGTTGGAGTTTTTCACAGCCAGGGCAATTGGCAGAGAGTCTGCTGCGTAGTTGTTTACGGAGGAGATTTTCAGATGGATTTCATCGTTATATTTCTCCCATTTCATCATCAGTGTGTTGGTGCGTTCTCCACCGTAGCCTATTCCGTCGGCAGTTTTGGCGATGGTGGTGACCATGAGCATGTCCCTGTTCAGCAGGGAATCAGGGATTTCATAGTAATACTTGTTTTCGATCTGGTGCACCTTGAACAAGCCATCTTTGGACTTGGCTTTGGAAGTGATGACTTCACTGTACGGCTTAGGACCGGAGTCTTTGCTTCCGTTAGCAGGCTTTGCCGTAGGTGCGGAGGTCTCTTTTTTAGCATTCTTCTTTTTCTTTTTTTGAGCAAAAGAATCTGTAGAATACATCATAGCGCCCATTACAGCTAAAACTAGGGTAAGTCTCTTCAGTAATTTGGGTAGGGTATTTCTCATTTGTATGGATTTGGGTAAGAAATAATTAAACCATGAATTTCTTGAATGGATTGGAAAGGATTTTCCATTTTTGATGAGCGGTATATTGAACCATTCAAAGGCAAAGGGTCATGCATAAATATGAAATAATTATAGTTGGTGGTGGACTGGCCGGTTTGGTGTCTGGATTTTTACTGGCAAAAAGTGGCAAAAAAGTTCTCTTGATCGAAAAGAAGACTTACCCTTTTCATCGGGTATGCGGGGAATATGTGTCAAAGGAAGTGGAAGATTTCCTGAGAAGGGAAGCGCTCCTGCCTACTGCGCTAGATCTGCCTAGAATGACTCATTTTCATTTCTCAGATACTTCAGGTAGCATGGCCAAAGTTCCCTTGGATCTAGGTGGATTTGGAATCAGCCGATATGTTTTGGACGATTACCTGTTTCAGCAGGCTAAAGCAATGGGGGTAAGCCCGAAAACCGGAGCGGCTGCAGAAACCATCACTTTTGACCCTACCGAAAACCATTTTAAAGTTGGGCTTCGCGGTGGAGAGGAATTCTATGCAGAATTTGTCATAGGGGCATTTGGGAAGAGGTCAAAGCTGGACAAGACGTTGAACCGGCCATTTATAGCAAAGCGCAGCCCGTACATAGGGGTGAAATATCATATCAGGACGGAATTTGACACCAGTGCAGTAGCCCTGCATAATTTCGATGGGGGGTATTGTGGGCTCAATGCCATAGAGGAGGGCAAAGGAAATCTTTGCTATTTGGGAAGTAGGGAAGCATTAAGGCAATTTGGCTCACTTGACAAAATGGAGCGGGAGATCCTGTGGAAAAATCCTCATCTCAACAAACTGTTTAATGAAAGTGATTTTCTTTTGGAAAAGCCAGAAGTGATCAACGAGATCAATTTTGAGAAAAAGAAGCCGGTCGAAAACCATATCCTCATGGCTGGCGATTCAGCAGGATTGATTACTCCTCTCTGTGGCAACGGAATGGCCATGGCTATACACGCCGGGAAGCTCGCCGCCGAGGCGATCCTGCAAGGCAAAGATAGAGAACAGGTAGAAAACCTGTACGCCAGGGGCTGGAAGGCAAAGTTTGAACGGAGGCTTTGGGTGGGGAGAAATTCTCAGCGCCTTTTTGGGGGGCATCGTGCCTCTGGTTTTGCCCGGTCTTTGATCTCCAATTTCCCCGGCTTTGCGAAGCTTATCATCAGTCAAACTCACGGGAAGGTCATCTAATACCCCAAGGCTTGATGGATCTGGGTATTTTCAAAAAAATAATAGATAAAGAAAGCATTCAGCATAATAGCCGAAATCAGATTCATCCCCATCATCCAAGAATAATTGGCATATTTCACAGCATCGAGTCTGATGAAATTGAACCAAACCAAAAAGTAAATCATCACAGGTGCTAAGGCCGCCAAAAACATCCAGAGCACATCCTCTTGGTTTCTATCCAAAAAAAACCACGCAAATGCCGCACCCGCCAGAATAAAGAGCAGCGAAGCGAAGAGAAATGTCCCGCGAATCCCCAGCACCAAACTCAAGGTCTGGTCACCGCGGCGGGAATCTTCCCCATGCTGGTAAACCTGCGTAAGAGGATAAGATGCCCAAAGCAAGGAGCTGGTCAATAATCCGGGTATAATTACATGTTCTTTGAAAAGCACTGTATAGTCTAAACTGCTGACGCCCGCGTAGGCAATTGCAAATGTGAAATACCCTTGAAATAGCCCAGCAATAAACCAGCTCAGCCAGGGGTATTTTTTGATTCGAAGCCTGGGATGGGAATAAGCCATGCTCACTAGGCCGTACAGCAAAATCATCGCGGCAATGCTCAGGTTAATAGTCCATCCTATACCTATGGCTATGACCCAAAGGCTCATGGATAGCCATAAAAGATCAGAAGTCACTTTGGGAGGATGCCTTAATCCTCCTATACTTTCCTCGTCCTTGTCAAAATAGCTGTTATAGCCATTACTGGAAGGGTATAGAAAGAGGTGCAAAGCGACAAAGACCCATATCAGCCTGGATTCATTGAGGTTAGGGGTGAAAGCCAAGGCAAAGAAAAACACCGGCACTAAGAAAAAAGAGAAAGGAATGCGTAAGTGCTTAAGGCTGGATTTGCTGATCATTGCGTAGATGGGGATAAGAATTCCCCTAAGTGAGGGGCAATACAAGGTAACTTTAATCTAAGTGATATTTAATCTCTTAACTTAAGGGGAGTAAAATCTTTAGCAAAAACATTGCAATGTCTTTCGGGTTGGGATATAGAACACTTTTAGAAAAAGCAATTTATGGCAAGTAGTATAGTGAGTATAGGTCTGGCAAACCCGGGAGCGCCTATCGCACAAGCGAGCATCGCAGATTTTATGAAAAAAGCCCATCAGCTGGATGAGCTGGAATCGCGAAAACTGGGTTTTCTTTACCGCAAATCGGGGATTGATACTCGATACAGTGTCTTGGATGATTTTGAAAAATCTGGATCTTCTGAGTTTACTTTTTTTCCGAAAAGTGAAGATTTCGAACCCTTTCCAGGAACCAAAGCCCGAATGGATGTATTCAGCAAGACTGCTGCTGATTTGTGCGAAACGGCAGCCAGAAGTTGCTTGTCAAAACCTAAAACCCATACCTCGGAGGTTTCCCATTTGATCTTGGTGTCCTGTACCGGGATGATGGCTCCTGGAGTAGAATTACAGCTGATGGAGCGCCTGGGCTTGCAGGATTCTGTGGAGCGGTACTGTGTGCATTTCATGGGATGCTATGCCGCTTTTACGGGTTTGAAATTAGCAGATAAAATAGTCTTAGCAGAGCCTGAGGCCAAGGTGCTCTTGGTATCTGTAGAGCTTTGTACCTTGCACTTTCAAAAGGAATACAGCGAGGATAATGTGCTGGCCAATTCCCTTTTTGGAGATGGTGCAGCTGCGGCTTTGGTGATGAATTCTGAGCAGGGTATGAAGATGCAGTCTTACCAAAGCAATGTGCTCCGGGAAGGAGAGGCTGATATGGCTTGGGGAATCGGGGATTTTGGCTTTGAGATGCGTCTGAGTAAGTATATTCCTACTTTGCTGGACAAAGGTATTCAGCAGCTTTTGGAAAAATTTGAGCATAAATATCAATTATCCACCTTGAAACATTTTGCGATTCATCCTGGGGGGAAGCAGATTTTGCAAAAGGTCAAAGAAGCTTTCCAGTTGCCGGACTCCGCCAATACACATGCTCTTGAGGTGTTGTCGAAATTTGGGAATATGTCCTCCAGTACTATTCTTTTTGTTTTGCACAGCATGATGGAAGATCCAGCTATACAGGGAAAAATCCTTGCCATGGGCTTTGGTCCGGGCTTGACATTGGAAACCTTATTATTGGACAAGCAATGAGTCTATTTGCGCAGCGAAGTGAAGAAAAGGAGCTGATGGATGACCTGGAATGCTCGGGGGCGGAGTTGTCACACACTTTGGCGGAGTTGAAAACAATAAACCGCTGGCTAGGCGGTAATTACGTCTCTACCAATGGACTGCTAAAGATCTGCAAGCGCTACCCTCAGGACAGCTATACCCTTGCGGATATAGGCTGTGGAGGGGGAGATATGATCAAAGTAATGCAAAAATGGGCGGATGATCAGAAAAAAGATATTAACTTTATAGGCATCGATGCCAACAAAAATATCATTGATCTGGCTCGAGAAAGATTAGCTGACCTGCCCAAAGTCACCTGGAGAGTGCAGAATGTTTTTAGTGAAGAATTCTCCGAAGAAAAAGTAGATATATCTACTTGCACGCTCTTTACACATCATTTTACCGATAGCGAGTTAGTCGGACTTTTGAAATCTCTCAAGGCCAAATCCAGACTTGGGATTGTAATTAATGACCTTCATAGGCATTGGTTTGCTTTTTACAGCATCAAATTTCTGACCTGGTTATTCAGTAAATCTGAGATGGTCAAACATGATGCGTCCTTATCTGTGTT
Organism: Algoriphagus sp. TR-M9; assembly: GCF_027594545.1. Taxonomy (NCBI): domain Bacteria; kingdom Pseudomonadati; phylum Bacteroidota; class Cytophagia; order Cytophagales; family Cyclobacteriaceae; genus Algoriphagus; species Algoriphagus halophytocola. The sequence goes on from NZ_CP115160.1 coordinate 4,628,424, forward strand.
AAGGAGTTTTTCTAAATCAGACTGGGAAAAAACGCTTAGATCTGCAGAAATTGATAATTTTGAAATAAGCTGGCACTGGGCTTTTCGCTGGCAAGTGAACATATATTTTAGTAAACCATCAATTAAAATCAATTAAAAATGGAAGATTACGGAATTTCTCAAGAAACCATGGACGCACTCTATGCTGACGGAATTAGTCTGGCAGCAGAGGTGGCATTTAGAATTATAGGGGCATTACTCTTTTACTTCATAGGCAGAGCTATTGTCAAAAAGGTACTGAAAACCATCGCGAGAGCTTTGGAAAAAAGAGATGACACGCCTTCATTGAATGAATTTCTTAATAGTTTCTCTAAGATCCTGCTATACTTTATCCTATTCGTAGGAGTGCTGATGATTCTGGGAGTTCCGGGCAGTTCGTTCTTAGCTGTATTTGGAGCTGCTGGTTTAGCTATAGGTTTGGCGCTTCAGGGCTCACTGTCCAATTTTGCCGGAGGACTTTTGATTCTTGCCTTCAAACCTTTCAAAGTAGGACATGTGATCGTGGCCCAAGGTCATACCGGTACTGTGGCCAGAGTACAGGTGCTTTATACTCACTTGATGACATTTGACAATCAGGAAGTGATCATTCCGAACGGAAATTTGGCCAATTCTGATATCATCAATATGAGTACGCAGGAAACCCGAAGAGCCGAACTGAAAGTAGGCGTAGCTTACGGCACTAATATCAAGCAGGCCAAGGAAATCATCTTGAACATTTTCGAAAATGACCCTAGAGCCCTGAAAGATCCTGCTCCATTTGTGGCACTGAGCAATTTTGGCGATAGCTCACTGGATATAGTGGTGCGTGTATGGGCCAAGTCTGCCGATATGTGGCCGATGTATTTCGATGGAATGGAAGCGATCAACACGGAGTTTGAGAAGCATGGCATCGAGATTCCATTCCCTCAGCGAGTGGTACATCAGATTCAAGAAAAAGCAGATGGAGAGGGATAATCCTTAACAATTGTCAACAAAATGGAAAAGGTGGCCAGTCGGTCACCTTTTCGTTTTTTAAAAACGGATAAGAATATCTTCTAGGGGTTTCCGTTGTATATCCGGTACGTATGTTTCTGCTTTGGCATAGCCTACCGGAATTAGCAGGTAGGGCTTTTCATGGGCAGGTCTTTTTAAAAGCTTACTTAGAAAATTCATGGGACTTGGCGTATGGGTCACAGCGACCAGCCCCGCCTTATGTATAGCTGATAGGAGCATTCCGCAGGCAATTCCCACCGACTCATTGACATAATAATGTTGGATTTTTTCGCCGTTTTTCATTCCATAGGACTGTTTGAAAACTACGATGAGAAAGGGAGCTTCCTCCAAAAAAGGCTTTTCCCAGGTAGTTCCTAATGGTTTCAAGTCTTCTTTCCAAGTAGCAGACATGCGGCTGGCATAGCTGGTTTTTTCTTCCTCTTCCGCAGCTTTTCTGATTTTGGTCTTCAGTTCGGAATCCGAGATCAAGCAGAAGGTCCAAGGCTGCTTATGAGCTCCTGATGGAGCAGTATTAGCTGTTTTGATGATGTTTTCCAGAACTTCTACTGGGATGGGTGTGGAGTCAAATTCACGTACTGTACGTCTTTGCTCCATTTCTTGGTAGAAAGCCTCACTTCTGGAAACCATTTCATTTCCAGTGAGCTTGGGCCTATGGTATTTGACGTGAGGGAATCCTTCTATTCTTTTCTTTTCCATAAAAAAACGACTATCTGCGAAAGATAGCCGTTTTGAATGATTCAAATCAAGGATCAATCTATTGTGATTTCTTTGCTTCCTCCCGGGTAAACTACCGTTCCACTCCGATCACATGCTCCATTGCCAAAATCCATTGAAACTTCTATACCTCTAAAATCAAACTGTAACACACCTGAACTAGCCAAAGTATTTCCTGTGGCGATGCAGTCCTGTCGGAAAATCAAGGGTTCTACTACCGAGGTACTGTATTCAAACCCTTCTCTGCTTACTCCTGAAGCGGTTCCGGTTATGCTGGCTTGATAGCCTTGGGTACTGAGGGTGATTTCTCTACTTTGAAAGCTGGTGTAAGTCACGTAAGATCCGTCAGGCCAAGTTACCTTTCCGTTTTCTACTTTAACCTCTAAAGAAATAGAGTTGGCGTCCAAATCCACACCGGTATTGGTGATGGTTCTTTTGCCTTCTACTTGAAAACCATTCACTTCATAATCTTCAAATGTAGCAACTATGGTAGCCCCCTGAAAAAGCACATTTCCGGAGTAAGCCAGGTTGATGATACCTTTACGAACGGTTCCGTTTTCGCTGGTGCATCCATCTCCGAAGTCTATGCTGATGGTTTTATTTGCTTCATCCAGGATGATAGTAGCTGCTGCGCAGATGTTATTGGATGGGATCTCTACCGCGGTTCGCATGCCTAAACTACTATTGCTCATGGCAGAAAGGGTGATATTGTCCAGGTCCTCCAGGGCTGCATTTACGGCTAGGTCTTCTTCTACCACAGCCAAATCTGGCTCTGGTACAGGGTCGTCAGATGTGTCACAGCTACTAGCAAAAGTCAATAGTAGCAATAAGTAAAGTGGGTTAAATTTCAGTGCTTTCATAAATATATTTAGTTGAGGGGTTGAGTATTTGTCTTGAGGCGGCTTCAAAAGGCTTCCCGGCGTCTGCCTGAGCTGATTCGAAGTCCATTTCCTGTTATTGAGGATACATTTCGACTGGCGATACTATTGAGAAAACCTCTTTTTCTTGGAAGTTTTAGACTTTCCACCAGCACAGCCTATGTTTTGGGTGAAAGAGATTTCTTCAGGGAAAATCCCCATTCCAGAGCCCTGCGCTATTGCTCGATCTTCTTCCTCAGCGTAGGACTTATCTTTATTATCGGGTTTGCTTGCAGTCATAGATGAAGGATTTCTAGATTAAAACGCACACATATCAAATTCGAGTATCCCTGCATTCAAGGATTAAGCCAAAATCACCAATAAGCAGCACTCAATACCTATCTTTGGGGATGAATGGATTTGATTTCGATAATTCAACACTCGAAGAAAAGCTCAAAGAAGGCAAAGCGAGGACAGGAACCCTTTCATTATTAAGGCTTTTTGTGTTTTTGGCCATGGGTGGCAGCTTTGTGCTCACACTTTCTGACGCTCCGATTTGGGGGGTGGCTTTGGGGATTTCGGTTGCTGGATTTATTTTTTTGATCAAGAAATACAATCATCAAAAAGACCAGGAAGCCATTTACCTTAGCTTGCAGCAAATAGAGACCAGTCGTCAAAAAAGAGTGGCTAGGAGCTTGGCAGGACTAAAGTCTGGAAGTGAATTTCTGGATAAAAACCACCCATTTTCCAATGATCTGGATTTATTTGGGGAGCACTCTCTTTTCCAGCTTCTCAATCATACCGTGAGCCGCCCGGGTGCGCAGGCGCTAGCGGATCGAATGAAGTCAAGTTTGGATTTGGAAAAAGCCAAAGCGTATAGAGAGGCCTCTACAGAATTGGCTAGCAAACCGGAATTTCTTCAAGCCATGGAAAGTATTGGCTTAGCATTTTACAGTGATGAAAAAGCAAACGCTGGCTGGATCAAGTGGCTGAATAGTCCCGAAAAGAGCAATTCCCTTATTCCCTTGTTGGCTTACATTGGGCCGCTTGGAGGCTTGGCACTGGCTGTTTTATCCTATCTGGGAGTTATACCGGGAGCTTTTCTTGGGATTTGGATATTGGTAGGTATGCTTTTTTTGGGGATGGTGTTCAAGTCCTTGAAAACCGCCGCCGAGGAGATACCCAGCAGAAACCAGCTGAAGACCTACAGATATTGGCTTTCTGTATTGGAAGCGCAAAGTTTCAATTCTTCACTTTTAATAGCCCATCAAAAACACTTTTTATTAGCTCATCGGAAAGCTTCTCAGCTGTTTGACCAGCTGGATAGCTTGGGACTTTGGATCCAAAACAGGATCAATATCCTTTACATTCCGCTAAACCTGTTTTTTTGGACAGACTTATTTCTCTTTGTCCGCTTGGTTTCCTGGAAGTCAAATTACGGTGGGCTTGTTGCCAATTTCCCTTCCCAATTGGTGGAATGGGAGGTTTTGGTGTCTTTGGGGGCTTTTGAAAATGAGGTAGGAGGCAAAGGGGAAGTGATTGCTGTGGAAGATGGATTGAAAGCTGAGGAATTGGCACATCCGCTGCTTTTGCCTGCCAAAGCTGTGGCAAATGACTTCAAGATGGATCAGAATCAAAGCATAATTCTTTTGACTGGCGCAAATATGAGTGGAAAAACCACCTTTATGCGAACGCTGGGGATCAATTGTGTGTTGGTAAACCTAGGCTTAAAACCTTATGCGAAAGCGTTTGGCTTTGGAAACTTCCAGTTATACACCAGCATGAGAAATTCCGATAATCTGGGTGAAAGTGTAAGCTCCTTTTATGCGGAATTGAGCAGGATCAAGACGCTGATCGATCGAATAGAAAAAGGGGAGAAGATATTCTTTTTACTCGATGAGATTCTGAAAGGAACCAATACGGAGGATAGAATAGCGGGTTCTGAAGCGCTGATTAGGCAGGTAAATGCTACTCGGTCTTTGGGAATAATCAGTACCCATGATATAGAGCTATCGGGAATGGAAGAGCGTATTGATAGGGTGAAAAACTATAGTTTTCACTCTGAAATCCACGATCAAAAAATTGACTTTGATTACACCATAAAGCCGGGCGCATGTCCCAGTTTCAATGCACACAAGCTAATGGAGCTGATGGGGATTCGTTTCCAGCATGAAAAGTAATTTTACCATAAACATGAAAATCCTAATTTTGAATTTGTTTTAAATTATGGCAATAAAACCCCAATCCCCCATCCTCGGCGTACTAGGCGGTGGCCAGCTGGGCAGAATGCTGATCCAGTCGGCAGTGAACTACAACCAGGATATCCACATTTTGGATCCGGATCCAAATGCTCCCTGTAAGGATCTTTGTCAGCGTTTTACTGCGGGATCTTTGAAAGATTTCGATACAGTTTATGCGTTTGGACATGGCTGTGATGTGATCACTGTGGAGATAGAAAGTGTTAATACAGAAGCTCTTGAGAAGTTACAGCGCGAAGGGAAGAAGGTTTTTCCACAACCCCATATTCTGAATCTGATCAAGGATAAGAGAAAGCAAAAGCAGTTCTACCAGCATCATAATATTCCTACAGCAGATTTCATTTTGACAGCTGATAAGGCAGAAGTTATCCACAATTCTGCTTTCCTGCCAGCGGTGAATAAACTGGGAAAAGAAGGTTATGATGGAAGAGGAGTACAAGTGTTGCGCTCAGAGAATGACTTGGAAAAAGCTTTTGATGCACCTGGATTATTGGAGAAGTTGATTGATTTTGACACGGAAATCGCGGTGACAGTTGCTAGAAATGAAGCCGGGGAAATGCTCGCTTATCCTGCAGTGGAGTGCGCTTTTCACCCTACAGCAAATCTGGTCGAATACCTTTTTGCGCCAGCTCAAATCAGTGCAGAAATAGAGCAGAAGGCTCAGGAAATAGCCAAAGATGTCATTTTGAAATTGGGCATGGTGGGTATTTTGGCCGTAGAGATGTTTGTGACCAAAGATGGCGAAGTACTGGTCAATGAAGTAGCGCCTCGCCCTCATAACAGCGGACACCATACCATTGAGGCCAATTTCACCTCTCAATTTGAACAGCACCTAAGATCGGTGATGAACTGGCCACTGGGTAATCCATCTTTAAGATGTCCGGCAGCCATGATCAACTTACTGGGTGAAGAAGGACATGAAGGTGTAGCCTACGTGGAAGGGATGGAAGAAGCGATGAAGGAGGAAGGGGTTTATATCCACCTGTATGGCAAAAAAATCACCAAGCCTTTTCGGAAAATGGGACATGTGACCATTTTGGATGAAAATATAGATCAGTTAAAAGAACGGGCTACCCGAATCAAGGAGCTCATTAAAATCAAATCAAAAGCATGAATCCACAAGTAGGAATTATCATGGGAAGTCAGTCGGACCTTCCTATCATGGCAGAGGCGGCGCAAATGCTGGAAGAACTTGGTGTAGGCTATGAACTTACCGTAGTTTCGGCGCATCGTACGCCGGAACGCATGATTGACTATGCGCATTCAGCCAGAGAAAGGGGCATCAAGGTAATCGTAGCCGGAGCGGGCGGAGCAGCGCACCTGCCAGGAATGGTAGCTTCTATGACCAGTTTGCCGGTAATCGGGGTGCCTATCAAAAGCTCCAATTCCATAGATGGCTGGGATAGTATTCTTTCCATTTTGCAAATGCCGGGAGGTATACCTGTGGCTACTGTAGCACTGAACGGTGGGAAAAATGCCGGGATTTTGGCTGCTTCCATGGTGGGTTCCTTTGATGCTAAAGTAGGGGCTTCGCTGGATGCCTATAAAAAGACCCTGAAAGAAAAAGTAGAGGCTTCAGCCTCTGAAATAGAGTCCAAAGGCTGGAAAGAAATCCTTAAAAAATAACAAGAGCTTGTCTCAGCAGGCTATCAGCTTTGTGGTTAAATGAAATGATGCCAGTAGTTAAAGAATGTGGCTATGTAGTAGCGGATAATCGTCCACAGACGACAGTCCACTGCCCACAGCACATAAAAAGAAACCTGAACCCATAATTTCTCTCGCTACTGGAAAGAAGGCGGATTATCATTATAGTATTTTACTTATGAACTGGAAAAAGCCAATTCGTTTTAAAGTAGGGGATGTACCCTGGGAGATACCCTTGCATGTGCTGATTATGCTGATCGCAATTACCTTAGTAATGATGGGTTTTGGGGCATATTTTGGGTTTCGCTTTGGTAGCGGTACACTCTAATCTGTAAAAATCCCCCAACCATCGTCATAGCTTTCATCTCTGCTAAACCCGCGGTGCCATTCTAAAAACAAGATTCTAAACTCCTCTATCGCCTCCCTGAGTAGTTCCAGATGTTCTTGAGCGTGAGTTTCTTCAGCTTGCAGCTGATAGGTCATGCCATTAAGACTCTTTGCATGCACTTTGATAATGACGGCTTTCTCCATTTTCAGCGCATAGTCGGCAATGGATTCTGCACCGGCAAATTTGGCGCTCATGATCATCGCGTCCTCCATCATGATATTGCCGTAAAGCTCCCTTCTGGCTTCGTCCAGGCTACCCACTAAAGCTCGGGTAAGGCCAAGGATTTCCTTGGCCTTTTTCATTACCGGGTGTTTATAGACTCTGTCGTGTTCTTTTTTGGGATCATACTCTTCATCGTCCTCCCAATCAGAATCTTCATCATCAAAATCGTCCCACATAATATATTGTTTTTAGAATGGAAGCTTATCCTCTTCGCCTTCTGAGTGGAAAGTGTCCACTTCAGGCATTTGTGGAGGAGCTGATTCCGACCCGTTTTTTACGACTTTATATGCTTTCACATCTGTGTACCATCTGCCGTTGAATTCCCGGCTTTCCACATCTACACTTAGGGTGACATCTTCGCCGTTATTGATGGCAAATTGGTCTATTTTGTCTCCCCAAAGTGCCACGCATACTTTTTTAGGATATTGCCCGGGAGTTTCTAGGATAAATTCCTGCTTTCTCCATTCGTTTCCACTTTTTGATTTTCCACCTACTTCGGGTAGTTTTTGAATAATTTTTCCGCTCAGTTCCATTATTGTTACATTGATTTTCTATCAAACGAAGGTACACAATGCCCTTGAAATTTTGCATTTGAAAAGAATGATTTAAGTTAATGAAAAATTGTGTGTTTAACATTTTTTGGCATTATCATTGGAGAAAAGTGCATGAAAGTGAAATGACGGGTCTGATTTTATACCGTCATTTGCTGAATATGCGGAATTTTATTTGGAAATGGGTTTTGTGATCTATTTCATGATAAAATCCTATCTATTTCTTTGCAGAGATGTAATTGAAAGCATACTTTTAAAGTCATTCAAGATTCTTCACACTAACTAGATACTATGGCCTAGACCTTTACGTTTATATTAAACCAACTTAAAATGAGTAAGCGAATAGGTCCAAAGGACAGTGAATTAATTGCACAGTATCGGAATGGCAACAATGCTGCGTTTGATCTCTTGGTAGATCGCTATCAAAATAAAATGTTTACTACCATTTTTCTGATCGTTAAGGATCGGAAGATTGCTGAGGATTTGCTTCAGGATGTATTTGTCAAAGTGGTGAAAACCCTAAATTCTGACAAGTACAATGAGGAGGGGAAATTTCAGCCATGGGTGATGAGAATAGCGCATAATCTTGCTATAGATCACTTTAGGAAGGCCAAAAGGTATCCTACCATCATGATGGAGGATGGAACCAATATTTTCAATTCTTTGCGTTTTGCAGAGGAGAATATTGAAGACCGTCAGGTAAAAGAAGAAAATATTGAGTTGGTGAAGCGTTTGATAGAGGAACTGCCAGAGGCTCAAAAGGAAGTTTTGATTATGCGGCATTACCTGGATATGAGTTTTCAGGAAATCGCAGATAAAACAGGAGTTAGTATTAACACGGCTTTGGGGAGAATGCGATACGCGCTGATCCACCTGAGGAAGAAAATGAAACAAATAAACTTTGCTTATGATAAAACCATTTACCCCAAATGACCTGATCAGATATATCTATCAGGAAATGCCGGAGGTAGAGCAAGAACTCTTAGTGCAAGCCTTGCAAAGCGATCAAGCGCTGATGCAAGAATATGTAGAGATGCTGAGCACAATAGAGCAGATGGATCAGGTCCAGCTCCAGCCTTCGGAAAAAGTAGTAAAAGCGATCAAGATGAGCGCAAAGTCTACGGGACTTGAAAAAGTCTAAAAGAAACCGGCAACCCCGCTATTTTGCGGGGTTTTTTATTGGAAGTTTGGCAATGCTTCCTGATGAAAAGCTCCAAAAAGTTTTGACTCTTTATATTATTGGAATTGGCTCGCCAATTTTACTGGAAATGTAGATATGATATTCTACCAGTAAAGTTTCCAAAGCAAAATCAGGCAGGAGAGGCCTACTTCGTTTTCTCCTCCTAGACAACAAAGGAAATTAGGATACAGGTAGGTTTCCTTAGATTCAAATTACTGTATCACACTATTTATAAAAGTCGCCGCCTCCTGAAATAAGGGAGGATAGGTAGAGTCCTGAAATCCATGCCCCTCATTGGGAACAATGGTAAACTGATGCGCAACTCCGGCAGACTCCAGCGCATCCGCTAAAATTTCACTTTGAGAAATGGGCACCACCGTGTCCACAGTCCCATGAAAAAATAGGGTAGGGACAGATTCAGAATCCACAAATTCTACTGGGCTTGAATCCACATAGCCTTCGGGATTGCTTTCTGGTGTACCTCCTATCAGGCCTTGTAAACCTAGCTTGGTGATGGGGCTGAATTCATATAATGCAGTCAAATCTGTAGGCGGGAAAAAAGCGATGGCTGCCTGTATATCCCCAATTTCCTGATGCTTGTAGGCATGAAGCAGGGCCAAATGTCCCCCCGCACTGGCGCCAGCCAAAACAATTTTGTCAGAAATATTCCATTCAGAGCTTTTAGAAAGCACAAAAGTCACTGCATCTATCACATCATTTTCCTGTTGAGGAAAGCCATTTGCCCCGGTATTCAAATTATATAGGTTATAATTGATCGCCACAAAGGCATAATCGGGGAGAACTGCGCTCATCAAGTCTTTGAAAGCGACAAATTCTTCCTTGCTTCCTTCCACCCAGGCGCCGCCATGGATATAAATCATTACAGGTGTGCTTGCCGTGGATCTGCCGGCTGGTAGGTAAATGTCCAAAAGTTGGTTTCCCGTGGTACCGTAGGAGAGGTTTAGTTCTGTTTTTTCCGGTAAGCCAGTTATGGGATTCTCATCAGGTTCGCTGCTACAAGCCAAAAGGATAAGCGTAGCAAAAACCAAGAAAGAAGAATTTCTAAAAAATGTCAGGAATATTTTCATGGACTAAAACCATTTGATAAGTGAAGATATTAATTGTTTGGTTCTGAAACCGTACGGCGGACGAAGCATACTGATAGTTGTCATCCCAATACGCTGTTTGAGTACTCCTTTTTGATTGCTAAACTCCAAAAAGCCAAAATGCCCATGGGCTTTGCCTATTCCACTGTTATTGACACCTCCAAAGGGGAGATTGGGATGCGAATAGTGGAGCACACAATCATTAATGACAGCGTTTCCGGATGAAGTCTCGGCGATAACCAGTTGCTGCCTGGTCTTTTCATTGCCAAAATAATACAGCGCTAAAGGTTTTGGCTTAGAATTGATGTGATCTATCGCTTCGTCCAGCTTTTGAAAGGTGCGGATGGGAAGCAAAGGACCAAAAATCTCCTCTTGCATGATTTTCATTGAATCATCTACATTCGTCAGAATAGTAGGCTCTATATAATGTGTAGCAGCATTGGAGTTCCCACCAAATGCAATGCTGGCTCCTCGATGCTCAGCATCGGCAAGGTAATCCATTAAGCGGTCAAAATGTTTCTTGTTGACTATCCTAGCCAAATCTGCTGATTCTTCTATGCCTTTATATTCGGTATCGTACATTTTTTGGAGCCCAAGCTTTAGCTCCATCATCAGTTCCGCTAGTACGCTCTCATGGGCCAGGATATAGTCAGGAGCAATACATGTTTGCCCACAATTGACAAATTTGCCCCAGAGGATTTTTTCTGCGGCATCGTGTAAGTCAGCATTTTGGTCGATGATCACGGGGGATTTTCCGCCCAACTCCAAAGTCACTGAGGTGAGATGTTCGGCAGCGGCACGCATGACTATTTTTCCCACTGAGGGACTTCCCGTGAAGAAGATATGATCAAAGGGCAACTTAAGAAGTTCTTGGGAGACTTCTATTTCACCCTGGATTACAGCGACTTCATTGGGGGCAAACAGTTCGCTGATCATTTTTTGCAGTAGGGCAGCAGTATGTGGAGTTAATTCTGAAGGTTTGATGATAGCCGTGCAGCCCGCGGCCAATGCTGATATCAAAGGCTCAATGGCCAGGTTAAAAGGGTAATTCCAAGGTGCTATGATGAGAGACCTGCCTTTGGGCTCGAAGTAAAGCTTGCCTTTGGTTCCCAGCATGGTAAGTGGCGTGCTGACTGAAGTCGGAGCCATCCATTTTTCCAGGTTTTTGAGGCAGTGGTTGATTTCGGAAATCACCGGATAGACTTCGCTCAAGTCGGTTTCTGCTGCTGGTTTCCCAAAGTCATTTGCAAGTGCAGCACGAATTTGAGTTTGATTCGCTTTGATCCAAGTTCGGATATTTTTCAGACGGGAGGCCCTTTCCTCGAAGGTGGAAAGTCTCCAGTTCATGGCTACCTCTGCCTGGGACTCAAAAGCAGCTTGAGGAGTGAGAACGAAGTCTGATTGATTGTTAAGTGATTCCATTGGGTGATTTCGGTGTATGCGGTAATACGAATGTCAAGATACAAAAGATTTGAGACCCAGAGGGTTCAAAGTTTCGGGGATTTTTTTGGTGGTTTTAGTGACTTTTTGGCCAGTTGGATTAAGTTTTTAGATGACTTTTAACCCGTGAAAAAATATTTTTACATAAAAAAAATTGCATTATGTATAAAAAAATTCCCCTAAAGACTTTGATATGAAAAACATAAAAGTGTATTTTTAAGGCATAATTGTGTAATTGAAAAAGAGTTTGAAGGGTATTGTCTCGCTAGCCAAGTAAATTTTAGTAGTAGTGAGAGAAGGATTTGACGCTTTAAAGTTCTGACAATCAATCCAAAAGATTAAAACATTCTCCTATTGAGAGCAGCTTTACGAAATCGAAAAATTTTAAATAATAACGATATGGACAGTACATCCAATTGTCAATTCAGTGCCCGGCCACAGCAAAGTGGATTTTTCGAAAGGGCTACAGCATACCGAAGTTTAAAGGGATTCCTTACTGCAGGGCTACTGCTCCTGTTATTTTTTGCCTCGGGGCAGGTGGCTTTTTCTCAGGGTTTAGGTGATCCGATTTTTATCGAAGACTTTGGGACCATTAATGATGGGGAGACTCAGCATGTTTTTAATGACACCAGAAGTGGAACTAATGGGAGGGGTGTATACTTCAAATATGAATCATTGGATTATATTACTTCAATGGATTTTTATACTCCTCAGCGATGGGGAACTAATCAATTTCCCTATCAAAATCAATATAGGTCGTCTGGACCGAGTATTCCTGGAGGAGTAAGTTATAACACCTCACCTGCTGGAGCTAACAATAATGTTCAAAATGGCAACTGGGGACCCGTTTTTGCAAATATTAGTGAAAGCAATGGAACGGGTATAGGGGGATATTCTATAACAAATGATTCTCGTGGCTATTACCAGCCTTATTTTGCCATTGGCACAGATCATACTACTGAAGATGCTGCGGATTACACGGGCTACATGCTTTTGATAGATGCACACTCTTCCACTACACTTTATTTTGATAGAAAGATAGATGGTTTATGTGCCGGGACAAAATTTAGGTTTTCGGTTTGGATCAAAGATATGAATGGCCAAGGAGGTGAGCCACCAAAGGTAAATTTTAAGATCTTAAATGGAATTAATGATAATCTAATCACTTCGAAGGCAACCACAGATGATGATGTTGATCCAGCAGGAGAATGGAAGCAATTATATATTGATTTTCAAATGCCTGCCGGCGTTAGTAGTGTTAGACTCCAGATTGAAAACATAGTTGGTACTCAATATGGAAATGACTTAGCGATTGATGATATTAGTTTTGCTCCGCTTGGACCACCGGCGGAATTAATAGGTTTAGATGCGGTTTGTGTGGGGGAGGATCCAGGTTTAAAGGCAAGAATTACCGATGCTGATCCTGAGTTTGCATATTCCACTAATTATTTTCAGTTGCAATATAGAGAGGCTGATTCTCCTGATGAGTGGATTAATATAGGTTCTACTTTATCAAATTCGGGTTCTTCAACTGATTATGTCGATTTCCCTAACCCTTATGCTCAACCAGGTTCTCCGCTTGACCCACTTACTGGATATGAGTTCAGAGTGGTAGTTGCGGGTGACCCAACAACCTTAGAAAATGAATTTTGTAGAGTAGTGTCTCCCAAATTCATAAATGTTTACAGACATGAGGTTGCTTTGGAAGCAGAGCTAGAGGAAATTTGTATTGGAAGTTCTACTACAATTTCAGCTGCTGTTTCAAACGGAATTGGAACGCCTACTTATACCTATGTATGGGAAAAGGAAGTTGGTGGCAACTGGGAAGTAATTCCAAATGAAAATTCTTCTACTTTAAATACGGGAGCACTCTCCGAGTCAACTACCTATAGAGCAAAAGCTTTGGTTAACAATTGTCCAGGGTCTGGGTATTCAGATCCTATTACGGTTACTGCGGTAGCTTGTACTGCGACAATAGAAAAGGTAATCACCAACTTGGCTAATATTCCTATAGTCACCACACCTGGGCAAACAGTGAATTATAGAGTCACTGTTTCGAATCCATCTTCTTTGGATTTGACCGGTGTTGTGGTCACGGATTTATTGCCGGATGGAAGTGCAGGAATCCTTGTTCAATCTCAAGGAAGTGATGATGATGGCATATTGAGTCCAAGTGAAACATGGGTTTACACGATATCTTATACTGCCAATAATTTTGATCTACAAAACAGGACAGAGCTCATAAATACTGCTACAGTAGATTCCAATGAGACAGAGCCCAAGTCGGATACTGCATCTATAGCTATTTTACCTTCAGTTGATTGTGAAAATGAAAACAGTTCTTATGACTTCCAGTGTAATGCTCAAGATATTACCGTAAGTGAGTTTTATCTAGGTGACCCTATTACAGGGGACGAGTTGGAGTCTTGTGTTGCGGGAAGTAGCCAGTCTGCTGGTATTTGGACTGTTTTTGGAGGTGCAAATCAAGGTGGGAATAATGAAAGATATAGCCTTTTGGTAAAGTATCAGTTGTATGTCAATGATGAATTTGTGGAGGATGTAGAGTTAGAACTTTTTGGTTCTACAAATATTCCAAGAGGGGTTCCTATTAAAATTACAGATTATACTTGGACTTGTGGAGATAAGATAGAGTTTAAGGATTTTTTCATGTCCTGGAGTGCTAATCAAAATAGCTGGGATGTTAGTGGGCCAAGGTGTATTAAGTGTTTTACTGGTTTTGTTGTAAATGCGCCGTTGGTAGCAAACTTTGAATACAGTGGTGCATGTGAGTCAACGCAAGTGGCCTTTACTGACAAATCCACAGGGGGAGACAATTCAAATTATTCTTATACTTGGACTTTCGGTAATAACCTTGGTAATTCTAATGCTTCCAACCCAAGCTTTGACTTTGGAAATCCAGGTACTTATGATGTAACCTTAGAAATTACTGATGGAGATGAAACAACTTCTATTACAAAGCAGGTTACAATTGATGAACCTGTTACAGTTTCTGGCTCTTCCAATGGCGAAGTTTGTTTTGGTGCCAATGATGGAACTGTAAGCATCACCCCTGATGGAGGAGACGGTAGTTATTCCTATTCTTGGACTGGTCCTAATAGCTTTACTTCTAATGATCAAAACCTTACAGGTTTATCTCCAGGTACTTATGAAGTAAAAGTTACTGATAGTAAAGGATGTTTTGTAATTGAGGAATATATTGTAGGAGCTGGAGAGCAAGTTGGTCTTCCGAATACAACTGATAAGGAATATTGTAAAGCTGATGAAGATTTTTACTATATAGTATCACCTACTTCAGCGAACTATGAAATAGTCTATTATACGACTCAGGTTTCTAATGATGGAACAACTACAGCTCCGGCGGTTGATGGTAATAATGTTGGAGATTACTCAGTTTGGGTTAGTCAAAGAAATACAACTTCGGGTTGTGAAAGTGTAAGGAAAGAGGTTGAGATATCTATCATAGATCTTCCTGTCCTTGTAGTTCAAAGTCCTGATCCAGTTTGCGGGCCAGCCGATATTGACTTAGCTGATGCGATTGACTTACAGGGCACTTCTCAGGGAGCAGATTTTACTTATTACAAGCAAGGAGAACCAGGTGAAATATCTTCTACGGTTTCTGAATCAGGCACCTATATAATCAGAGCTACAATCGGGGAGTGTTATGTAGAGGAAGAAGTAGAGGTAGTTATTAATGAGTGTGCGATCGCGATCATCAAGACGGTTGCACCGACGACAGCAGACGATTGTGTTGAGGCTGGCGATGAGTTGACCTACACGTTTGTGGTAAGAAATACAGGAACAGTGACCTTGGGTTCAGTAGCTGTGGCAGAGTTGAGCTTTAGTGGAACAGGCACTGCACCTGCGATCACGTTTGTGGCCGCAGAGAGTGATAATGTAGAGGGCACGCTAGCTCCGGGCGAGGAAGCGACCTACACTGCCACGTATGTGGTGACCCCTGCCGATGTTGAGGCAGGATTGATCACGAACCAGGCGAGAGCGACAGGTCAGTTTGGTCAGAACACACCAGTGACCGATGATTCAGGTGAGAGCTTCGAGGTGGATGGATTGACCGAGTTTGAGCTATGCCAGAAGGAGTCTATCGCGATCATCAAGACGGTTGCACCGACGACAGCAGACGATTGTGTTGAGGCTGGCGATGAGTTGACCTACACGTTTGTGGTAAGAAATACAGGAACAGTGACCTTGGGTAATGTCTCTGTGGCAGAGTTGAGCTTCAGTGGCACAGGCACTGCACCGGCGATCACGTTTGTGGCCGCAGAGAGTGATAATGTAGAGGGCACGCTAGCTCCGGGCGAGGAAGCGACCTACACTGCCACGTATGTGGTGACCCCTGCCGATGTTGAGGCAGGATTGATCACGAACCAGGCGAGAGCGACAGGTCAGTTTGGTCAGAACACACCAGTGACCGATGATTCAGGTGAGAGCTTCGAGGTGGATGGATTGACCGAGTTTGAGCTATGCCAGAAGGAGTCTATCGCGATCATCAAGACGGTTGCACCGACGACAGCAGACGATTGTGTTGAGGCTGGCGATGAGTTGACCTACACGTTTGTGGTAAGAAATACAGGTACGGTGACGTTGGGTAATGTCTCTGTGTCTGAGTTGAGCTTTAGTGGCACAGGCACTGCACCGGCGATCACGTTTGTGGCCGCAGAGAGTGATAATGTAGAGGGCACGCTAGCTCCGGGCGAGGAAGCGACCTACACTGCCACGTATGTGGTGACCCCTGCCGATGTTGAGGCAGGATTGATCACGAACCAGGCGAGAGCGACAGGTCAGTTTGGTCAGAACACACCAGTGACCGATGATTCAGGTGAGAGCTTCGAGGTGGATGGATTGACCGAGTTTGAGCTATGCCAGAAGGAGTCTATCGCGATCATCAAGACGGTTGCACCGACGACAGCAGACGATTGTGTTGAGGCTGGCGATGAGTTGACCTACACGTTTGTGGTAAGAAATACAGGTACGGTGACGTTGGGTAATGTCTCTGTGTCTGAGTTGAGCTTTAGTGGCACAGGCACTGCACCGGCGATCACGTTTGTGGCCGCAGAGAGTGATAATGTAGAGGGCACGCTAGCTCCGGGCGAGGAAGCGACCTACACTGCCACGTATGTGGTGACCCCTGCCGATGTTGAGGCAGGATTGATCACGAACCAGGCGAGAGCGACAGGTCAGTTTGGTCAGAACACACCAGTGACCGATGATTCAGGTGAGAGCTTCGAGGTGGATGGATTGACCGAGTTTGAGCTATGCCAGAAGGAGTCTATCGCGATCATCAAGACGGTTGCACCGACGACAGCAGACGATTGTGTTGAGGCTGGCGATGAGTTGACCTACACGTTTGTGGTAAGAAATACAGGTACGGTGACGTTGGGTAATGTCTCTGTGTCTGAGTTGAGCTTTAGTGGCACAGGCACTGCACCGGCGATCACGTTTGTGGCCGCAGAGAGTGATAATGTAGAGGGCACGCTAGCTCCGGGCGAGGAAGCGACCTACACTGCCACGTATGTGGTGACCCCTGCCGATGTTGAGGCAGGATTGATCACGAACCAGGCGAGAGCGACAGGTCAGTTTGGTCAGAACACACCAGTGACCGATGATTCAGGTGAGAGCTTCGAGGTGGATGGATTGACCGAGTTTGAGCTATGCCAGAAGGAGTCTATCGCGATCATCAAGACGGTTGCACCGACGACAGCAGACGATTGTGTTGAGGCTGGCGATGAGTTGACCTACACGTTTGTGGTAAGAAATACAGGAACAGTGACCTTGGGTAATGTCTCTGTGGCAGAGTTGAGCTTCAGTGGAACAGGCACTGCACCGGCGATCACGTTTGTGGCCGCAGAGAGTGATAATGTAGAGGGCACGCTAGCTCCGGGCGAGGAAGCGACCTACACTGCCACGTATGTGGTGACCCCTGCCGATGTTGAGGCAGGATTGATCACGAACCAGGCGAGAGCGACAGGTCAGTTTGGTCAGAACACACCAGTGACCGATGATTCAGGTGAGAGCTTCGAGGTGGATGGATTGACCGAGTTTGAGCTATGCCAGAAGGAGTCTATCGCGATCATCAAGACGGTTGCACCGACGACAGCAGACGATTGTGTTGAGGCTGGCGATGAGTTGACCTACACGTTTGTGGTAAGAAATACAGGTACGGTGACGTTGGGTAATGTCTCTGTGTCTGAGTTGAGCTTTAGTGGCACAGGCACTGCACCGGCGATCACGTTTGTGGCCGCAGAGAGTGATAATGTAGAGGGCACGCTAGCTCCGGGCGAGGAAGCGACCTACACTGCCACGTATGTGGTGACCCCTGCCGATGTTGAGGCAGGATTGATCACGAACCAGGCGAGAGCGACAGGTCAGTTTGGTCAGAACACACCAGTGACCGATGATTCAGGTGAGAGCTTCGAGGTGGATGGATTGACCGAGTTTGAGCTATGCCAGAAGGAGTCTATCGCGATCATCAAGACGGTTGCACCGACGACAGCAGACGATTGTGTTGAGGCTGGCGATGAGTTGACCTACACGTTTGTGGTAAGAAATACAGGTACGGTGACGTTGGGTAATGTCTCTGTGTCTGAGTTGAGCTTTAGTGGCACAGGCACTGCACCGGCGATCACGTTTGTGGCCGCAGAGAGTGATAATGTAGAGGGCACGCTAGCTCCGGGCGAGGAAGCGACCTACACTGCCACGTATGTGGTGACCCCTGCCGATGTTGAGGCAGGATTGATCACGAACCAGGCGAGAGCGACAGGTCAGTTTGGTCAGAACACACCAGTGACCGATGATTCAGGTGAGAGCTTCGAGGTGGATGGATTGACCGAGTTTGAGCTATGCCAGAAGGAGTCTATCGCGATCATCAAGACGGTTGCACCGACGACAGCAGACGATTGTGTTGAGGCTGGCGATGAGTTGACCTACACGTTTGTGGTAAGAAATACAGGTACGGTGACGTTGGGTAATGTCTCTGTGTCTGAGTTGAGCTTTAGTGGCACAGGCACTGCACCGGCGATCACGTTTGTGGCCGCAGAGAGTGATAATGTAGAGGGCACGCTAGCTCCGGGCGAGGAAGCGACCTACACTGCCACGTATGTGGTGACCCCTGCCGATGTTGAGGCAGGATTGATCACGAACCAGGCGAGAGCGACAGGTCAGTTTGGTCAGAACACACCAGTGACCGATGATTCAGGTGAGAGCTTCGAGGTGGATGGATTGACCGAGTTTGAGCTATGCCAGAAGGAGTCTATCGCGATCATCAAGACGGTTGCACCGACGACAGCAGACGATTGTGTTGAGGCTGGCGATGAGTTGACCTACACGTTTGTGGTAAGAAATACAGGTACGGTGACGTTGGGTAATGTCTCTGTGTCTGAGTTGAGCTTTAGTGGCACAGGCACTGCACCGGCGATCACGTTTGTGGCCGCAGAGAGTGATAATGTAGAGGGCACGCTAGCTCCGGGCGAGGAAGAGACCTACACTGCCACGTATGTGGTGACCCCTGCCGATGTTGAGGCAGGATTGATCACGAACCAGGCGAGAGCGACAGGTCAGTTTGGTCAGAACACACCAGTGACCGATGATTCAGGTGAGAGCTTCGAGGTGGATGGATTGACCGAGTTTGAGCTATGCCAGAAGGAGTCTATCGCGATCATCAAGACGGTTGCACCGACGACAGCAGACGATTGTGTTGAGGCTGGCGATGAGTTGACCTACACGTTTGTGGTAAGAAATACAGGTACGGTGACGTTGGGTAATGTCTCTGTGTCTGAGTTGAGCTTTAGTGGCACAGGCACTGCACCGGCGATCACGTTTGTGGCCGCAGAGAGTGATAATGTAGAGGGCACGCTAGCTCCGGGCGAGGAAGCGACCTACACTGCCACGTATGTGGTGACCCCTGCCGATGTTGAGGCAGGATTGATCACGAACCAGGCGAGAGCGACAGGTCAGTTTGGTCAGAACACACCAGTGACCGATGATTCAGGTGAGAGCTTCGAGGTGGATGGATTGACCGAGTTTGAGCTATGCCAGAAGGAGTCTATCGCGATCATCAAGACGGTTGCACCGACGACAGCAGACGATTGTGTTGAGGCTGGCGATGAGTTGACCTACACGTTTGTGGTAAGAAATACAGGTACGGTGACGTTGGGTAATGTCTCTGTGTCTGAGTTGAGCTTTAGTGGCACAGGCACTGCACCGGCGATCACGTTTGTGGCCGCAGAGAGTGATAATGTAGAGGGCACGCTAGCTCCGGGCGAGGAAGCGACCTACACTGCCACGTATGTGGTGACCCCTGCCGATGTTGAGGCAGGATTGATCACGAACCAGGCGAGAGCGACAGGTCAGTTTGGTCAGAACACACCAGTGACCGATGATTCAGGTGAGAGCTTCGAGGTGGATGGATTGACCGAGTTTGAGCTATGCCAGAAGGAGTCTATCGCGATCATCAAGACGGTTGCACCGACGACAGCAGACGATTGTGTTGAGGCTGGCGATGAGTTGACCTACACGTTTGTGGTAAGAAATACAGGTACGGTGACGTTGGGTAATGTCTCTGTGTCTGAGTTGAGCTTTAGTGGCACAGGCACTGCACCGGCGATCACGTTTGTGGCCGCAGAGAGTGATAATGTAGAGGGCACGCTAGCTCCGGGCGAGGAAGCGACCTACACTGCCACGTATGTGGTGACCCCTGCCGATGTTGAGGCAGGATTGATCACGAACCAGGCGAGAGCGACAGGTCAGTTTGGTCAGAACACACCAGTGACCGATGATTCAGGTGAGAGCTTCGAGGTGGATGGATTGACCGAGTTTGAGCTATGCCAGAAGGAGTCTATCGCGATCATCAAGACGGTTGCACCGACGACAGCAGACGATTGTGTTGAGGCTGGCGATGAGTTGACCTACACGTTTGTGGTAAGAAATACAGGTACGGTGACGTTGGGTAATGTCTCTGTGTCTGAGTTGAGCTTTAGTGGCACAGGCACTGCACCGGCGATCACGTTTGTGGCCGCAGAGAGTGATAATGTAGAGGGCACGCTAGCTCCGGGCGAGGAAGCGACCTACACTGCCACGTATGTGGTGACCCCTGCCGATGTTGAGGCAGGATTGATCACGAACCAGGCGAGAGCGACAGGTCAGTTTGGTCAGAACACACCAGTGACCGATGATTCAGGTGAGAGCTTCGAGGTGGATGGATTGACCGAGTTTGAGCTATGCCAGAAGGAGTCTATCGCGATCATCAAGACGGTTGCACCGACGACAGCAGACGATTGTGTTGAGGCTGGCGATGAGTTGACCTACACGTTTGTGGTAAGAAATACAGGTACGGTGACGTTGGGTAATGTCTCTGTGTCTGAGTTGAGCTTTAGTGGCACAGGCACTGCACCGGCGATCACGTTTGTGGCCGCAGAGAGTGATAATGTAGAGGGCACGCTAGCTCCGGGCGAGGAAGAGACCTACACTGCCACGTATGTGGTGACCCCTGCCGATGTTGAGGCAGGATTGATCACGAACCAGGCGAGAGCGACAGGTCAGTTTGGTCAGAACACACCAGTGACCGATGATTCAGGTGAGAGCTTCGAGGTGGATGGATTGACCGAGTTTGAGCTATGCCAGAAGGAGTCTATCGCGATCATCAAGACGGTTGCACCGACGACAGCAGACGATTGTGTTGAGGCTGGCGATGAGTTGACCTACACGTTTGTGGTAAGAAATACAGGTACGGTGACGTTGGGTAATGTCTCTGTGTCTGAGTTGAGCTTTAGTGGCACAGGCACTGCACCGGCGATCACGTTTGTGGCCGCAGAGAGTGATAATGTAGAGGGCACGCTAGCTCCGGGCGAGGAAGCGACCTACACTGCCACGTATGTGGTGACCCCTGCCGATGTTGAGGCAGGATTGATCACGAACCAGGCGAGAGCGACAGGTCA
Source organism: Algoriphagus sp. TR-M9 (assembly GCF_027594545.1). NCBI lineage: Bacteria > Pseudomonadati > Bacteroidota > Cytophagia > Cytophagales > Cyclobacteriaceae > Algoriphagus > Algoriphagus halophytocola. Next base: position 4,649,784 of record NZ_CP115160.1, read on the forward strand.
GTTTGGTCAGAACACACCAGTGACCGATGATTCAGGTGAGAGCTTCGAGGTGGATGGATTGACCGAGTTTGAGCTATGCCAGAAAGCTGAGATTGCAATAATTAAGACAGCTTCAGTGGACTCAGAAGACGACTGCTACGATACGGACGATCTAGTAACCTACACATTCACTGTGTTCAACACAGGAAATGTAACCTTGACAGATGTAGAAGTTACAGAATACCACTTTACAGGATCTGGTGATATATCTGATATCACATTTGTAGAAAGCAGTGAAGACAGTGAAGAAGGTACCCTGCTACCTGGTGAGAGTGCCACCTATACGGCTACTTACACCTTAACATTGGAGGATACCGATGCCAGATTTGTGAACAATCAGGCTTTAGTGACTGCATTATTTGGCGAGAATGAGGTAGATGACCTTTCAGGCGATACAGTTCAGGACGACAATGAAACTCAAGTTGATCTTTGTCAGAACCCAGGATTAGAAATCACCAAAACAGTGAGTTCTAACGCAGAAATCCTCGACGGAGACTTGATCTTTGACATCACTGTGAAAAACACTGGTAATGTTACCCTATACAATATCTATGTAGAAGATATAGAAACAGAGGATAACTGGACTATCGATGAACTTGCACCTAACGCAGAGGATACCCGCCAAGTAACGGTGAAAATCACGCAGGAAATGATTGATGGCATATGCTATGAAAATACAGCTATTGCAGAATCAAGAGAGTTCATTGATGGACAGCAGCAATCTCCGGGTGAAGGAGAATTCCCAGGAGGGTTGCTATATAGAGTGGTGGCTCAGGATGAAGACATGGCTGACGCTTGCTTCCCTCAGACTCCTGAATTGACTATCGTTAAAGAAATCACTGCCGGTGATCCATATAGCTTAGTCGATGATGTAGTTGAATACAGCTATACGCTAGAAAACACAGGTAATGTGACGCTTTATGGTCCATTTACAGTTGAGGATGATAAGATTGCGGGGACTATTGTTGATGAAAACAGCACCGCTAGCATGGCTCCAGGAGATGAGATTGTGTTTACTGCTACTTATGCTATCACTGCAGCTGATTTGGAAGAAGGCACAGTGACTAACACAGCGATCGGTAAAGGATTCATCGGTGAGGGAGAAGGACAGGAGCCTATAGAATCTGATCCTGATTCTGAAACTGCTGAAGCTAGCTTTAATGAGATCTTGGCTGTGGATGACTTCGCGGGAACATTTGATTATGAGACTACTGCCCAGACTTCAGCTGTCAATGCTTTGACAAATGATGAGTTGAAAGGTGGCCAGGCAACTCCTGCCAATGTGACCTTGACCACTGTGATTGCAGATCCGGAAGGGGTATTGAGTGTGGATGCAAACGGTGAGATCACCATTGCTCCTAATCCTCAGGCAGGTAACTATCAGTTAACTTATAGAATTACAGAAACTGGAAATCCATCCAACTGGGATGAGGCAGTGATCACGGTCACTATCAATCCTGAACTTGGGTTGATCGAAGTGGATGAATATTGTGAACTGGATGCTCCATACTTGAGATGGTTGTTATCACCAGTGAACTTTGACCTACAGGATCTGGCTCCTAATGATCCAAATCCGTTGACCATGACTTGGTATGACAAGGATGACAATGTGATCATCAGTTACGATAATATTCCAATGGAAGGCTACATGCTGTTCCCAGGAGCAGATACCTTAGCAGGTGGTTATGGCAGCGCATGGCCAGGATGGAAATTTGAGAACCAACAGTGGGTAGCTGGAGAATTTAACTTCTATCAGGTTCGCGAAGATGGCGCTTATGTGATCTTTGAACTGAACCCTGAAGTACAGGCTGAAATAGCTTACCCAGGAGCATCTGCTGAATGTAATCCTAATCCGAACCCTCCAATTGCTGAGGATGACGATATGACCAGCATTCCGGTGTATGAATTTGGATACGATGATATTGTCAATGTATTGACCAATGACAGATTGCTGGATGGTACTTCTCCATTGAATACCACTTTGGTGACAGTGACTGAGGTGACTCAATCCACTCCGGGTGCTTTGATCTTGGATACAAATACAGGTTTAGTAAGTGTAGCTTCTGGATTAACTCCAGGTGTTTACACCCTAGAATATAGAATCTGTACCAATCCAAATCCTACCAACTGTGATACAGCGCTTGTGACTGTGAGAGTGGTAAGTCCTGGTTTGGATATAGAAAAAGAAGTGGTTGAGAATGACAATGAGGTTGGAGGATTTGTCACTTATGCTATCAAGGTTACTAACACTGGAGATGTTGAATTGTACAACATTGAAGTGAAGGATGGCCTGACTGGTGAGATGTGGACTATACAGTCTCTGGCTCCACAGGCAACTTGGGAAGAGGAAACTCAACTCGAAATAGACCAAGATTTGATAGATGGTCTTTGTGTAACCAATACTGCATCTGCTACAGCTTATGAAGAAGGGTTTGAGCAGGATTCTGAATTCTCTGAGGGAAGAATCCTTGCAAGCGATGAGGATTCTATAGAGGAATGCTTTGAAACTTCACCAAGCATCAATCTGGTGAAAACGGCTGAAGTTGAAAGCGAAGATGATTGCTACGATACTGGTGATTCGGTGACTTATACCTTCGTGATTACCAATACAGGAAATGTCACTTTGAATTCAGTGACCTTAGAGGAAGTAAACTTCACAGGAACAGGAGACTTGAGTGATGTGAACTTCGAAGGTACTAGTATGGGTAGCTCTGAAGGTACTTTGAAACCGGGAGAAACCGCTACTTACACAGCAAGCTATATCATCACTTTGGATGATACCAATGCAAGATTCATCAATAACCAAGCGAGAGCTACTGGCATATTTGTCGAAACAGAAGTTCAAGATTTGTCCGGAGAATCGATAGACTCTGATGTAGAAACTCAAGTTGATCTATGTCAACGACCAGCAATCGAATTGCTGAAAGACGGAGTCTTCAACGATGAGAACCAAGACGGCTTCGGAAATGTAGGAGAGACAATTTCTTACACCTTCACAGTGAGCAATACTGGTAACGTGACCTTGAGTAACATCATGGTAACCGATCCAATGGTAACTGTGAACGGAGGTCCGATCAGCCTGGCACCTGGAGCAAGTGACAACACGACCTTCACGGCCACTTATGTCTTGACTCAAGATGATATAGACAACGGATACGTGGTGAACACTGCTTTGGCACAAGGAACCTCACCTACTAATGAGGTTGTAGAAGATGAGTCTTCTGACCCAACTCCGGTAGAGAACCCAAGCACAGAGTGTGAGACCTGTACCGAAACTGAGATTCCTCAGAACCCGGCAATCGAATTGCTGAAAGACGGAGTCTTCAACGATGAGAACCAAGACGGCTTCGGAAATGTAGGAGAGACAATTTCTTACACCTTCACAGTGAGCAATACTGGTAACGTGACCTTGAGTAACATCATGGTAACCGATCCAATGGTAACTGTGAACGGAGGTCCGATCAGCCTGGCACCTGGAGTAAGTGACAACACGACCTTCACGGCCACTTATGTCTTGACTCAAGATGATATAGACAACGGATACGTGGTGAACACTGCTTTGGCACAAGGAACATCTCCTAAGGATGAGGTTGTAGAAGACGAGTCTTCTGACCCAACTCCGGTAGAGAACCCAAGCACAGAGTGTGAGACCTGTACCGAAACTGAGATTCCTCAGAACCCGGCAATCCAGATTGTGAAATCTGACAACGGAGCTGAGGTAAATGCAGCAGGTGATGTGATCACCTATACTTTGACTGTGACCAACACCGGTAATGTGACCTTGACTAAGGTGATGGTTTCAGATCCTCTGACTGGTCTAGATCAAAATGCAGGTACTTTAGCACCAGGAGCTTCTACTGCATTGAACACTGAATATGTGGTGACTCAGGCTGATGTAGATGCAGGATTTGTATTGAATACTGCACTTGCTTCTGGCGAAAGCCCAGACGGTGAAGATCCTGAGGATGAGACTGAAATTGAAACTCCAATTGATCCTTTACCATCGATTACGCTAGGTAAAACCGTTGATGTGACTTCTGTAAGTGAAGCCGGTGTGGTGCTGAATTATACCTTATTGGTGAAAAATACCGGTAATGTAACTCTTACTAGTGGTGAGCTGACAGATCCTAAAACAGGTTTGGCAGTAGGTTCATTAACCTTGGCTCCAGGGGAAGAAAGAAGCTTCCAGACTACTTACACAGTTACATTGGAAGACATTCTAAGTGGAGAGCCTATTCTGAATGTGGCTACGGTGAAAGCAGTTCATGAAAATTCTGAAACTCCTGTAGAAGCTGAAGATGATGCGACTGTGAATGTTGATCTGACCGCTGGAATCCAGATAGACAAAACTGCGGATAAGACTGTGGTCTATGAAATCGGGGAAGTAATCACTTATACAATTACAGTTACCAATACAGGTACAGCTCCATTGGTAGATGTTCAGGTAAATGATCCAATGACTGGATTTACGGAATCTGTTGAAATGCTATTGCCTAATGAGGTACTTGAGTATTCAACTACGTACACTGTAACCGAGTCGGACATTGCTAATCAGGAAAACTTGGTCAACGTAGCAACAGTTACAGCGACAAATCCTGTTGATCCAGAAAATCCGGTATCTGAAGAAGATGACCATGTGGTAGAAGTAGGTTGTGAAGGCCAGACCCTGATTACGGGTATTGCATTCAATGCTGAGACGGATCTTCCACTTGCAGGTGTACCTATTACTCTGATACCACAGGGAGATACTCCTGGCTCTACGCTACTTGTCATTACAGGTGCGGACGGTAGATATACCTTCCAGGATTTTGCTCCAGGCAGCTACCTAGTGCAAGTGCAGGATGCTAATCTAAATGCGGCAAGAGGTCTGTATCCAGTAGAAAGCTCCTTGTTCTTTACTGATATCGCTGACTGTGCGTATCAGACGCATGACTTCGGTTATGAAACCTATGACGGTATTGTACTGGGAGATTTTGTATGGTATGACTTGAATGGTGATGGTATCCAGAACGAATGGTTCGATGCCAATAACGACGGTCAAGTAACACTGAACGATCCTACCCAAGGTCCAATTGATATTGCGGATTGGGAATGGTTCGATCTCAATGGTGACGGAAGATACGATGGCCCTGAAAACGAGGGTGAGTTGAACAAAGCCGGCTTCGGTAACGCTCAGTCTGCCAATGTTCATGTAGATGGTCCTGGAGGATATGCTGCAGATATCATCGTCGGTATCATAGGATACTGGAGAGATAGGCCAGAGGGAGTAGAGTTCGGTGAGTTTACTGCATACTTGAATAATGATGAATTCCTGGATGCTGAAGCGCAGAGAATGGGTGCAACTGGATTAGTGAAAGTACTCCCAGATGCCAGTGCTAGAATGACCGATATCAATGCTTCTAGAACGGAAGTTAGATGTGGAGTTACTGGTGGAGCTGATGGAATTACTGCTCAAATTACCGCAGAGAACCCTGTGAATCTGGATATGGACTTCGGTATGAGATGTCTAGAGGTAGATGTTGAAATCATCGCCAATGACGATGACTTCGGTACTCACTTCATCAGCTTCGGTGGATTGCTAGGAAATATCCTGGATAATGACCGACTAGAAGGTGAGCGACCAGACCCAGCAGATGTGGACTTCGAATTCACAGAACTTGACGGTATCGTAGGTCTATTGATTGATGAGAACGGTGAGTTGAGCTTGATACCAGGTGTGAATGAGGCTAGAGAGTATACCTTAAGATACACCTTGAGAGAGGTTGCCTTCCCAGATAATCAGGATGATGCATTGGTAGTATTTAGACTGATGAACGATGAAGTCAATCTGAATATCACGAAGACTAGCTTCGAGCAAGAGATATTTGTTGGCGATGAATTCGAGTACGAAATCGTTCTTAGCAATATCGGAGGTACACCTGCTACTAATGTGGTGGTGACCGATAATCTACCAAATGGAGTTAGCTATCTAAGTAGTGAAGTAACAGCGAATAGCAGTGGCGCTGAGATAGCGACCAACGAAGCAGGATCTCAGCTGAGTTGGACTATTCCATTCCTTGAAGCTGACGCTACGGTTACCATTAGAGTGAAGGTATTGGCAGAGACTGCTGGAGCTATCACAAACGTAGTAGTTGTTGATTCGGAAGAAGAAGATACCGATGAAGCAGATAATCAGGATGATGATGTGAATACGATTAAGCCTTTCCACATCCCGAATGTGATCACACCAAATAATGATGGTGATAACGATACATTTGAGATTGAAGGAATCAATATATTCCAAAGCACTGAAATCACGATTATCAACAGATTTGGCGACCATGTGCTAGAGCAAGAAAATTACCAGAACGACTGGGATGCTCCTGGACAAACGGCAGGTACTTACTATTACGTGTTGAAAGCGATTGATAGATCTGGCCAAGAGCACGAATACAAAGGATGGATTCAAGTAATCAAGGACTAATTAGAATGGACTGGAAGAAAACAGAAAGCATATGAAAACTCTTTTTAAAATCATAGGGATGTCCTTGATGGTCACCCTACTGGGCACGGGATGGACTTTTGGGCAACAGCTTCCCCAGTTCAGTCAGTATATATTCAACGGATTGCATGTAAACCCGGGCTATGCGGGCTACAAGGGAGAGCCGTATATCCAGAGCACGTACCGCAGCCAGTGGATCAATTTTCCTGGAGCACCTGAGACGTTCACGGTTACCGCGGACCTGGCAGCTAACGAGGGCACGATGGGTTTTGGGGTATCGTTTTTGAGCGACAACCTGGGTCCTGCGAAGACGACTGGAGGGCTTTTGACGTACGCCTACCGTATCCAGACAGGGTCGAAGAGCTTTTTGGGTCTTGGAGTGAGTGCGGGATTCAGCCAGTACGCTATAGACGGGAGCATGCTGGATCCGAACGACTATCCGGACAGCGAGATTCCTGACGGGCGGATCAACCTGACGACTCCGAACCTGAACACAGGTCTGTTCTTCCACAACGACCGTTTCTATGCGGGTTTCAGTATGTACAACATGATCGGCAAGAAGTCCCTGGAGCGTGAGGATGTTGCGCTGGCCTACCACGATTTCCACTACTACCTGACAGCAGGTTACCTGTTTGACCTGGGCAAGGCAGTGAAGTTCAAGCCGAGCTTTTTGATCAAGGAAGTAAAAGGAGCGCCGACGAACTACGACCTGAACGCGATGTTCCTGTTCTACGAGCGGATCTGGGTTGGAGGCAGCTACCGCAGCAACCTGAAGCTGTGGAACGACAACCTGGAGGAGAACCTGAGCAAGCGGAACGCAGTGGCGGCGATCGTGGAGATCTTCGCGACCGAGCGTCTGCGTATCGGCTATGCGTATGACCATAACCTGAACGTGCTGAGCAACTACCGTAACAACTCCCACGAGCTTTCAGTAGGTTACTATCTGATTCCTAGAAAAGCAGTAATGAAAAACCAAAGATGGTTCTGATTATGAAATCGAGCAAACATAGTCAAGGGAGCCCCGATATCCTGGCTAAAAAAGGAAAGGTTCTTTTGGATAGGGTTTTAGGTATGCGAGATTCCATGTGGCCAATAAAAATGAACAGCAATCACATGAAAAAGACACTAACACTACTCAGTATTACAGCAGCGATGGTCTTTGGATCACTGGGAACCGCCGAGGCACAGAAGAGCAAGCTCCGGTACGCCGACCAGCAGATGGAGCTGATGAACTACCAGCATGCGCTGGAAGTGTACGAAGAAGCCTACGCGAAGAAGCCCACGTACGGGACGTCAAAGAAGATCGCCGAGGCACAGGACATATTACGTGACTACGACAGTTCTTATGCCTGGTGGAAGACCACAGTAGGGTATGAAGAAGCCGACTACGGTGACTATGCGCAATACCTCCGATCAGCCCAGCTGAGCGGGAATATGGAAGAGGCCGCTGGAATGCTTTCCGAGAAAGGGGTGGATGCAGACAGTGTTCCGGGAGTTCCGGAGCTGCTGACCGTGGCGAGCAAGCGAAAAGTGAAGCTGGAGCCCGCCGAAGGGCTGAACTCCGAAGGCTCGGACTTCGGCCTGTCCAAGGACGGGAAGGGGAACAGCTACTTTGTCTCCGACAGAGGGGGCAGCTACCCGAGTGAGATGCCCGGCTTACGGATAGACGGCCGGAACCAATACTTCAGCGAAGAGAAGAACGACTTCACCGACCGGGAATACTTCAGCGTGTACCGCAGGGACAGTACCGGCACCATCAGCGAAGTGGTTTCCAACGTACCGGACACGTACAATTTTTCCGACCCCAGCTACGACAAGGAGGAGGGCGTGCTGTTCTACTCGGTGACCAGGGGGATAAAGAAAGTAAAGAAAGAGAACCAGATCACCGTCCAGCCCGAGATCTATTACAGCAGGCTGAACCAGGACGGTGTGCTGGAAGGCTTTACGCCGGTACCGTTCAACGACTCGATCGGCTATGCGGTGATGAACCCCTTTGTGGACGGCGAGGCGCAACGGCTGTACTTCACCTCCGACATGCCCGGGGGCCAGGGGGGCTATGACCTGTACTATTCAGAATATGACGGAGAGATGAACTTCGGTCCCCCGGTTAACCTGGGCCCGGAGATCAATACCGAAGGCAATGAATCCCATGCCTTCCGGAGGGAGGACAAGTTTTACTTCAGCTCCACCGGCCACCAGGGAGCCGGAGGGATGGACGTGTTCCAGGCCGACTACACCCCGAGCCAGTTCAGCAATGTGCAGAACATGGGCATCCCGGTGAACTCCCTGGCCGATGACTTTGCCTATAGGATCATCGAAGGGGAAGACGGCAAGACCGAGACCTACCTGTCCTCCAACCGGAAAGGCGGGATGGGGCTGGATGACATCTATACGATCCAGGACGTGTACAAGCAGTTTCTGGCGCGTGTGATCGACTGCGAAGGCGTGGTGATCACCGACAGCTACCTGGCGACCCTGAGGGACAAGACCCAGAACGGCAACGTAGAGACCCAAAGAAACGGCAAGGGAGAGCTGACGGCCGAACTGGAGCCGGAGAGTGACTTCGGTATAGTGATCAGCAAGCCGGGGTACTTCAGCATCAGCGACGAGAGCATCACGACCAAGGGCTTCGAAGGGGACACAGTGCGTAGAGAGTACACCCTGACACCTATCCCTTACCAGCTTCCGGTGTATGTGGACATCGTGTACTATGACCTGGACAAGTTTGTGATCCGCGAGGATGCGAAGCCAGCCCTGGACAAGCTGGGCGAGATCATGGGGGAATATCCGTTCCTGGACCTGATCGTCGCCTCCCATACCGACTCCAGAGCGAGTGACGAATACAACATTACCCTGTCCAACAATAGGGCGAAAGCAGTGACCGAATACATGGCACAGCACAACATCTCCGCCGACCGCATCCGTCTGGAATGGTTCGGGGAGCAGGAACTGGTGAACGACTGCGGCAACGGCATTCCGTGTAGCGAAGATGCGCACCAGCTGAACAGAAGATCTGAACTGACCCTGGAGGCCTTCCCAGATCCGAGCAAGCAGTATGAGATCCCTGAGAGCTTCCAGGACATGGACTTCTGTGATCCGGAGGCGATCTTTGAGGCGATCCAAAAAGAACTGGAGGCGATCCCAACGATCTACTTCGACTTTGACAAGAGCATGCTGCGGAGCGTGCACAAGAAGGAGCTGGAGCGCACGGCGATCATGCTGAAGAAGATGCCGAACCTGATGCTGTACATCGAGGGGCATACCGACCAGCGTGGATCCGAAGAGTACAACCAGCCGCTGTCCGAGCGCCGGGCCGAGGCCGTGAAGCGCTACCTGCTGGACAGAGGCGTGGAAGAGGGCCGGATGGAAGAGACCTGGTTTGGGGAGACCCGGCCGGTGAACGACTGCAATGAGCTGACCTGTACCGAGGCGATGCACCAGCTGAACCGAAGGACCGAACTGAGAGTAGGCAAATCCTCCTACACCTACTCAGGTAGAAAAAAGAAAGTTGATGTGTTGTAAATAGGATTGATGTAAGTATTAGTTCTAATCCAAAAGAGGCTGCCTTTCGGTAGCCTCTTTTTTTATTGACCTCTATTAGGACCTAAAGCTTAGCATTCTAATCAAGTGCTAAAAACAGTTAATCTTTGGACCTTTAATTCTTAATTACTTTTCACATTTGATTTTTTGTCGTGGGGTAATGTTCCCCGAATAATTCAAGCCAAGCGATTTAGCTTCAGAGTCTGGTGATTCATCATTTTTGATCTCAACTAAGAGCTTTTCGCCATGCCCCAAGAGCTAGTTAAGATTGGTATGGTTAAAAAGTAATGCTTCATTAATACCAAGCTCAAATCATAATTAGTGGTTTTTTCTACTTTTTTATCCAAATATTAATATTGAATTTGGTTTAAATTCATCTCGATTTTTTGTTGAATTAAGTTTAACTAACGATATTTCTGTTGGTTTTAATATGACCAGGGTATTAAAAGATGTGAAAATGTCCTTCAATATGCTGATAACCAGTTTTTTAAATCATTTCATAAATAGGCATCTGATCTAAATGATTTTATTATGCAGTTAAAATTTACCACTACTCTTATTTTTTCAACACTATTCGCTATTTGTCAGGCTTTTGCTTTTTCTGAGGAAATTCCTGTCAAAAACTTTGAAGCTAAAGAAATTTTAACCTCCCCTATCAGTTTTGCCCCTACTGATTTGAATCTTAACCTTACCGTAAATAATCCAAATCCAATCCTCGGAAATGATGTGGTTTTTACCATCACTGTAACTAATAACGGTCCTGAGGATGCAGTGACTGTAGAAGTCTCAGCGCCCCTTCCTGCAGGCTATGAATACCAGGGAGATGATATAGGAGGAGGAGTGTATAATGCAGGTAATGGAATTTGGACCGTCGGGCCACTGGCCTCAGGTTCCGCTGCAAGCATAGAAATTACAGCTACAGTTACCACTACAGATGATTATGAATTTTCGGCCTCTGTTTCAAGTGAAGAAGCAGACTTGAATGATTCTGACAATCAGGCTAGTGTTTCTGTAGATCCTACTTTGATTGCTGATTTAGCCACTTCGAAATCTGCTAGTACCAATTCCCCAAATGCAGGCGATCAAGTTGTTTTCACTGTCTCGGTGACAAACAATGGAGATTATGATGCCACCAATGTGCTAGTGAATGATCAGCTGCGCTCCGGCTATACTTATATCAGTGATAATAGCGGTGGAGCTTACAATTCAGGAACTGGAGACTGGAATGTTGGGAATCTACCAAATGGTGCTTCTGCCAGCTTAGAAATCACTGTTTTGGTGAATGGAAGTGGAAACTACCAGAATACTGCAACGGCTAGTTCGGACCAATTTGACCCGGACAATTCCAATAATCAAAGTTCCATCACTTTAACCCCCGTTCCTCAGACTGATCTCAGCATAGCTAAGACTGTCAACAATGAAAACCCGGATGTGGGAAGTAATGTGGATTTTTCCATTACCGTCACCAATAATGGCCCTTCTCCTTCTACAGGAATTGTGGTTTCGGACCAATTACCAGCGGGATATCAATATGTATCCGATAATCCTTCGCAGGGAGACTATGATGATGGCTCCGGAATTTGGAATGTAGGAAATCTTTCCTCAGTTGGGTCTGCGACTTTGATTATTACGGCCAAAGTGCTGGAACCGCTCTCTGGTGTAGACTATGAAAATCAGACTTCCATCACGGCTAGCAATGAGAATGATCCAAATCCTTCCAATAATTCAGCTAGTGAAATAACGGCTCCTGTTTCCAACCCAAGTTGGACGCTGACCAAAAGTAGTTCCAGTACTTACCAAAATCCCGGCGATGTCATTGATTACACCATCACTTTGCAAAACACTGGGAATGTTTCTATCTCCAATGTGGTGGTTTCAGACCCTCAGGCCACTTCAGGCCCGGATTACAGTTCTGGGGATACAAATTCAAACACTATTCTTGAAGTAGGGGAAACCTGGATTTTTACAGCTTCCTATGAGGTCACTCAAGAGGATATTGATAATGGAAGCTTCACCAATTCTGCCAATGCATCCGGCAGCCCTACAGCCGGAGATTTAGATGATGCATCCGGCAGCACAACCGTAAACGCTACTTTGAATCCTTCTTGGTCTCTGACCAAAACACCAACACCAACAGAATACACAGCAGTCGGAGAGGAGATTACTTATACCATTTCTGTGGAAAACACAGGAAATGTTTCTATTCAAAATCCTACTGTAAGTGATCCGGGAGCAGATTCTGCTCCTACTTATATTTCGGGTGATGACGGAGATGGTGTTTTGGAAGTGGATGAAACTTGGGAATTCACCGCCATTCATACCATTACACAGGACGATTTGGATAATGGCTCATTTTCCAATGAAGCTACCGCCTCAGGATCTTTGATTTCTGGAAGTATTTCTGATGCTTCTGGTTCTGCCAATGTCACCGCGATTCAAAACCCTTCTTGGGAAATGACCAAGACTGCCAATGAGACTGAATATGTCAATGCCGGTGACCAGATCACTTATACCATAGAGATCAGAAACACCGGGAATGTTTCCATTTCTGACGTGAATGTTTCCGATCCGCAGGCCACCAGCGGACCTACTTTTTCTTCAGGAGATACTGATGGAGATTCTGAATTGGATCCGGATGAGGTCTGGATTTACACAGCAAGTCATGAAGCTACTCAGGAAGATGTGGACAACGGGCAGTTCACCAATACAGCCGCTGCCAATGGAAATCCTCCTTCTGGCACCCTTGATGAGATTACTGATGGATGGACTGTCCCATCTGTTCAAACCCCTTCATGGACTATCTCCAAGACCAGTAATACGGATACTTACAGCAAGCCTGGAGATGTGATTTCCTACACAATAGTGGTGCAAAATACCGGAAATGTCACGATTGATAATGTGGTAGTTTCAGATCCTCAGGCCACCTCCGGACCTACTTATCAGTCGGGAGATCAAAACAATGACCAGAGACTGGATGTAGGTGAAACCTGGACTTATTCTGCGGAATACACCGTCACCCAAGAGGATGTGGATGCAGGCTCTTTTGAAAACACAGCTTCTGCCACCGGCGATCCTGCTGGAGGAGACTTGGACGATATAGATGCCAATGAGTCCGTGCCGGCAACCCAAACTCCAAAGTGGACGATTTCTAAATCTGTCAATGAAGGTGGCTATGGGGAAATCGGAGATGAACTCACGTATGACATTGTGCTTTCCAATACCGGTAACGTATCGATCAGCAATGTAGTGGTGAGTGATCCGCAGGCTACTTCCGGACCGACTTATGTTTCTGGCGATGACGGAAATAATATTCTGGATGTAGGCGAAACCTGGGTTTATACAGCTACGCACGAAATCAATCAAGATGACCTGAATGCGGGAGAATTTACTAACGTGGTAACTGCAGCAGGTGATCCAGCAGGTGGAGACCTGGAAGATGCCACTGATGACGCTTCCATAGTAGGTTCCCAAAACCCGAAATTCTCCATTTCTAAAACTGTTGCCGAAAGTGGGTATTCAGAAGCAGGAGATGAGCTGCACTACACCTTGGAAATAGTAAATACAGGTAATGTCACCTTGACAGATGTGGTGGTCACAGATCCAAAAGTTGGTACATCTGATGTTTTTCCTGAATTCGAACCTGGCCAAACCATCTCTTTTGAACTCACTTACACAGTCACCCAGGAAGATGTGGATCGTGGGACTTTGGAAAATTCCGCCACAGCCACTGCTACTCCTCCCTCTGGAAATACATTTAGCCTAAATGATTCAGAGACAATCAAGGCATCCCAAACTCCAAGGATGGAGGTTTCAAAATCTGTAGCTGAGTCAGAATATCAGACTGTAGGAGAAGAACTTACCTACACCATTGTTCTGGAAAACACCGGCAACATCACGATCAATAATCCAGTAGTCGAAGACCCTACTGCTACCTCTGGGCCTACCTATGAAACGGGCGATGAAGATGAAGACGGAGTACTGGATGTGGGAGAAGCCTGGACTTACACCGCTACCTATATAGTTACGCAAGAGGACATTGACAATGGTAGTTATACCAATGAGGTGACCGCTTCAGGCGATCCTGCCGCAGGTGTTCTTCCTGACGAGACCGATGAAGTGACTGTTCCTGCCGTTCAGCTGCCTAGCTGGACCATGGAAAAAACTGCCACCAATATTCCTAAAGAATACACGGAAGCAGGGGATGAGATTTTTTACGATATAGTCGTTACAAATACAGGCAATGTTTCCATCAAAAGCGTGGATGTCTTTGATGTAGGAGCGACCAATCCTCCGGTTTACTCTTCGGGCGATACAGACAATGATCAGATTCTGGATGTAGGAGAAACCTGGACTTTTACCGCAAGCTACATAGTCACACAGGAAGATCTGGACAATGGAAGTCACGAAAATACCGCTCAAGCCAACGGGATTTCTTTGGGAGGAAACTTGCCGGATATCTCAGATGATGAAGTGGTACCTGCCAATCAGATTCCGGATTGGGAAATCACCAAAACTCCTTCCAGCGATACCTATACAAATGCCGGTGAGGTAATCACCTATACTTTTGAAGTAGAAAACACCGGGAACGTGTCAATTTCCGATATTTCTCTCGATGATCCGTTGACTGGCGAACCGGACTACGTTTCTGGGGATACCAATTCTAATGGCAAATTGGATCCGGATGAAACCTGGATTTTCACTGCGCAATACACCATTACCCAAGAGGATATCAATAATGGATCGGTCACAAACGATGTCTCTGCCAGCGGCACACCTGCGGGAGGATTAGACCTGCCAGACGCTACTGATTCCAATACCATTGACGCTATACAAAATCCGGAAATCTCCCTGGATAAATCCGTGGACAAAGTTACCTATGACGATACGGATATTATCTTGAACTATACTATCACAGTCAGAAACTCTGGGAATTTGAGTTTGTCTGATGTGGCTGTTTCAGATGATTTGATTGATTTGGATGAAAGCGGACTGAGCCTGGAGCCAGGCCAGGAGCTTACTTATACCGGTTCAGTTACCGTTACGCAAGAGGATCTGGATAATGGTTCGATTACAAACACTGCAACGGCTACCGGACAAGATCCCAATGGGGAAGACGTGGATGATTCCGATTCTACTGAATCTGATGCAGATCAAAAGCCTTCAATCGAAGTAGATAAAGCATTGACCAGCGATGGGTATGTGGAAGCGGGAGATGTACTGGAATACACCATTACAGTCACCAACACCGGAAATGTAACCCTCAGCGACGTTGATGTAGAGGATCCGCTAACTGGAATGACAGAAACAATTCCAAGCTTTGCGCCTGGAGAGACTATTGTTTATACTACTAGCTATACCGTAACGGTAGAAGATGTAGATAATGGGTCCGTAACAAATGATGTTGCAGCTTCCGGGACAGACCCTAATGGAGAAGATGTGACAGATACCGATTCCCAAACCACCAACGGTGCGGAATCGGATGAAATTACTGTCATTAAAAATGTACAGGAATCAGGTTATTTTGAGGAAGGCGATGTATTGACCTATACCATACTTGTAGGAAACACCGGGAATTCCACAATTAATAATGCTAGTGTTACAGATCCATTGACAGGTTTGACTGAAGATATCGGTACGCTTCAGCCGGGTGAGGTATTGACTTTTACTACTACTTATACAGTTACTCAGGCTGATGTGGACAATGGGACCATTGAAAATACAGCCTCTGCCAGTGGGACTAATGCTGGAGGAGAGGATGTAGATGACGAGGATACAGAAATCATTAATGGAGCCAAAAATCCTGAACTCAATGTCAACAAATCCCTAACCGCCGGCGAATTGGAGGAAGGTGAAGTGTTGGAATATGACATCGTGGTAACCAATACCGGTAATGTAACCATCACTGATGTACAAGTGACAGATCCAGCTACAGGTCTGGATGAAAATGTGGGAGATTTGGCTCCGGGAGAATCAGTCACCATCACTACCACTCATACCGTTACTGCAGATGATGTGGCCCAAGGAACTTTCGTCAATGTGGCAGAGGCTACAGGACAAGATCCAGATGGCAATGACATCAGCGATGGAGATGGGGCTGTCGCGGGAGGTGGCACTTACAGCAATTTGGATATTGAAAAAGACGTTCAGCAAAATGGCTATAGCGCTGCCGGGCAAGTCCTTAATTACACCATTGTAGTTACTAATCGTGGAAATGACGCTTTGACCAACGTGCAGGTGATCGATCCACTGACTGGTCTGAATACTACCATTGATTTGGAATCCAAAGAAAGCCAGACCTTCAATGAAACCTACACGGTCACTCAGGAAGATGTGGATAGAGGTTTCATCACCAATACCGCAGATGCCACTGGACAAAATACTGTCAATGAAACCTTGACTGACTCGGATACAGAATTGATCAATGGAGTTCAAACCCCACAATTGACCAGTGAAAAAGAGGCGGTGCAGGGAGGCTATAAGGCCGTCGATGAAGTGATTCAATACAATATCTTGGTCAGAAACTCTGGTAATGTCACTGTTTTTGACACCCAGATAGAGGATCCTCTTACCGGATATACCCAAGAGGTGGCGACCATTTTGCCTGGTGAAATCATTACCATCACAGAATACTATACCGTCACCCAAGAGGATCTTGATGTAGGTGAAATCAATAATACCGTTTCAGCTGCTGGCGTCGATTATTACGACAATCCGGTGACTACTTCGGCTAGCGAAGAATTAACAGGTGCTAGGAACCCTAGATTGGTTTTGGAAAAATTTGTGGAAGAAACCACTTATTCCACTCCGGGAGATGAGCTACACTATACTTTGGTGCTGACCAACACTGGTAACCTGACCATATTTGACACAGAAATAGTAGATGATTTTATAGATTTTACTACAGTAGTACCTGAACTGGCTCCGACAGAATCAGCCACCTTTAGTATAACATACGAAGTTACGCAGGAGGATTTAGACAGAGGAAATATTCTGAATACTGCAGGAGCAGTGGGCAAAGATTATTTAGGCAGAATCGTTACAGCAGGTGGTGCCGTGAATGTGCCGGCCAATCGCATGCCTGAGATGACTGTGACCAAGGTGGCAGACATTTCAGAGTTTGATGAACCGGGAGTAGAGATCAACTACCTGATCACCGTTGAGAATTCTGGAAATATCACCATCGCAGATTTGCTGGTAAGCGATCCAAAAGCAAGTACAGGTCCTGATTATATCAGTGGGGATGAGCTCGATGATGGTATTCTAAGCGTGGGAGAAGTGTGGACTTATCAGGCTACCTACACCACGACCCAGGCAGATGTGGACCGTGGAAGGTTTGACAATACCGTTACCGCAGACGGTCAACAAGCAGGAGGAGGGCCAATTGAAGCCACTGGGGATGAAACTGTAGCTGCTATACAATCCCCAAGCTGGACTTTGGACAAGAGGGGTATTAACAACCCTAGTACGTACAGCACAGTAGGAGAGGTGCTGAACTATAGCATTACCATCGCCAATACTGGTAATATTTCCATCAACAATGTCAACCTCCAAGATCCGAATGCCACTACTGGACCGGATTATTTCGCAGGAGATCAAAATGATGACGATGTGCTGGATGTGGGTGAAACCTGGACTTACACAGCATCCCATGTGATTACCCAGCAGGATATTGACAATGGTTCCTTTACCAATACTGCCAGTGTCACCGGGAATCCGGCAGGTGGAAGCATTCCTGATTTGACAGATGGCGAAACTACCAATGCTATTCAGAATCCGGATTGGACCCTGACCAAAACCAGTACCACTACTCCGAATAGCTACAATAGTCCGGATGATATTCTGAACTACACCTTGGAACTGGAAAATACCGGAAATGTCACGATCAGCGATGTGACCTTGACTGATCCTTTTGTAGCTTCAGGACCTACTTACAGAAGTGGTGATCGAGATGCCGATGGCAATCTAGATGTGGGTGAAACCTGGGTTTTTGTCGCTAACTACACCACGGATCAAAATGATGTAAACGTAGGTGAATTCCAAAATACCGCTACTGCTACAGGTACTCCTGCAGGTGGAAATCTACAAGATGCCGTAGATGATGAGATCGTTCCTGCCGTCCAAAATCCGCGTTTGGAAGTAACCAAAACCGTTCAGGAGAGTGGCTATACCGCAGTCGATGAAGTACTGAATTATGATATTTTGGTAGAAAATGTCGGAAACGTCACAGTTTATAATATCACTGTTTCCGATTCCAAAACTCTGCTAAGCACGACCATTGATGAATTGGCTCCAGGTGAAAGCCGTGCTTATACAGAAACATATACCGTCACTCAGGAAGATGTGGACCGTGGGACTATTACCAATACTGCGGATGCTACAGGTGAAGATTTATTAGGAAATACTGTTCAGGATGACGATACAGAAGTCCTCAACGGCGCCCAAAATCCTCAGATTACAGTGGATAAGTCTGTAGCCCAAAACAGCTACATCAATGCTGGGGAAATACTGGATTACACCATCACTGTGACCAATACTGGAAATATCACCGTCTTTGACATGGATGTGACAGATCCTCTTACAGGCTTAACGGAAAATGTGGCTACTTTCTCTCCAGGTGATCAGGTGACTTATGAATTGGAATACACAGTAACCCAAGATGATGTGGATAATTCCAAGATTGACAACACCGCATTGGCAGCTGGACTGGACTTCAATGGCAACCCTGTCAGCGACGATGACCTGGAAAGAATCACAGGTGTTCAAAATCCATTTATTTCCTCTTCAAAATCATCTCCTCAATCTACCTATTCTTTCGTAGGTGAAGTGATCAATTATGAGATTCTGATTAACAACACGGGTAACGTCTCCTTCTATAATATGGAGGTCAATGATCCGAAAGCCGAGATCACCAGCGAAAACCCTATTCCAATTATTGTTGCCAGAACTACTGCCACCGTAACGGCGGAGCATGTAGTGACACAGGCCGACTTGGATGCAGGATTCTATACCAATCAAGCTGATGCAATTGGTGCTTTGAAAACTGGTGAGCCAATTTCTACCACTACTAATCAAGTCAGGTTGAATGCGGTGCAAAACCCATCCATGACCGCTACGAAGGCGACTTCTACTGCAGATTACGATGAAGTGGGTGATGTGATCGATTATACCATTGTGGTGGAAAACACCGGAAATGTGACCTTGAGCAATATTACTATCACAGAACCGAAAGCGGTGATCACCTCAGGAAATCCTATCCTATCTTTGGCACCGGGAAATACCGCTACCATCACAGCCGAACATGTGGTGACTCAGGCAGATCTGGATGCTGGATTCTATAATAACCAAGCGTCTGCACAGGGCAAGGACACCAATAATGGTAATGTGAATGCTATGACCAATGAAGTCACTGTTCCGGCCGTTCAAAATCCTGCCTTGATTACCCAAAAGCGATCTACTACCAGTAGCTATTCAGCAGTGGGTGATGTGATTAATTATGACATTTTGGTGAGAAATACCGGAAATGTCACCCTGACGGATATAGTAGTGACTGATCCGAAAGCGGAGATCATAAGTGGTAGTCCAATTGCTACTTTGGCACCTCAGCAAAATGCAACTGTTACCGCCAGACATGTGGTGGTGCAGGAAGACATAGACGCAGGTAGCTATACGAATATGGCTACAGCAACCGGGAAGGATACGAACGATCAGGATGTTACTAATAACACCAATGAAGTGGTCGTTCCTGCGATCGAAAACCCAGCAATCTCGATTGACAAGACAGCGATTACCACCAGCTATTCTGAAGATGGAGATGTACTATCTTATCAGGTAACGGTGACGAATACGGGAAATGTAACCTTGTATGATGTGGTGGTTACAGATCCGCTCACCGGAATGGATGAGCAGTTCACTGACTTTGCTCCGGGAGCTAGCCAGGTTTTCACCACGACTTATACCGTAGATCAGGATGATGTAGATAATGGAGAGGTGCCAAATACGGCTTCCGTTACAGCAGTGCCTCCTGTTTCCAGCGGAATAACAGAAGTTTCAGATACGGATGACGAACTGGTAGAAGCCATTCAGACCCCAAGTATCGAGGTCAATAAATCTTCTGACAAATCAACTTACGAAACTCCGGGTGAAGTGGTGAATTACACCATCATCGTGACCAATACCGGAAATGTAACTTTGACCGATGTGGTGGTAACAGATCCTCTCACAGGATTGGATGAGGAAGTGGGCACTTTGGGACCAAATCAAAGTGCAACCTATACAACAACAATCACCATTACCCAGGATGATATTGACAATGGTTCTATTTCTAATACTGCTTCTGGCTCTGGTGTAGATCCAAACTCAGAAACGGTAAACGATACGGACGATGAACTGATCAATGCCCTACAAAATGGGGATATTGAAATCACCAAAGTAGCCGATCCGAATGCCTTCAGTGCTCCGGATACGCAGATTAATTATACCATCACGGTAGAAAATACAGGAAACTTAACCCTACAGAATGTAGTAGTTACAGATCCTTTGACGGGTCTGGACGAAACTATTGATGTGATGATTCCTGGTCAGGTAGAAGTTTACAATACTTCTATTACCACTACTCAGGAAGATCTGGACAATGGCAGCATTCCAAACACTGCCAGCGCAGCCGGTCAAACTACTCAGGGCGTTGATGTTTCGGATACGGACGATGAGCTGGTAACCGGCCAGCAAAGTGCTTCGATTGAAGTAGTGAAAACTGCCAATCCGCTATTCTTCGATGCAACGGGTGAGGTGATCACTTATACCATAGAAGTGACCAACACGGGCAATGTGACTTTGGATGAGGTGGAACTGGTAGATCCTTTGACCAACTTCGACAAGTTGGTAGGTACTATGGCGCCTGGTGAAACCCAGACCTTTAGTACTACTTATACCTTGACGCAGGCCGATGTGGACAATACTAATCTAGTCAATACGGCCACTGCCACCGGTCTTTCTCCTTCCAATCAGGAGGTTTCTGATACGGATAATGCCCGGGTTTATGTCTTTGGATTACCGGCAATAGAAATTGTAAAAACTGCCGATCCATTGACATTCGACGAGGCAGATGAGACGATCACCTATACTTTAGTTGTTACCAATCTCGGTAATGTCACCTTGACGGATGTTACTGTGGTCGATCCACTTACAGAGACTGATCAGTTGGTGGACGATGGGGTTTTAGATCCTGGGGAAAGCAAAACCGTTACAGTGACCTACGATGCTACTCAAGATGATTTGGATCAAGGGTTTATCAGCAATACAGCCACTGCAACAGGTATGGATCCGGATTCCGAAACGGTGGAGGATACAGATGATGCTCTGGTTCAAGGTTTACGGGCTGGCGCCATAGGAATAGAGAAAACTGCTAATCAACCAAGCTTCGACGAAGCCGGGGATGAGTTAGGATATACCATTACGGTCACCAATGAAGGAAATGTGACTTTGACTGATGTAGAAGCCACAGATCCATTGACAGGTTTGACTTGGGATATTGGAGAAATGGCTCCTGGAGCTAGCGTGTCCACAGTGACTAGTTATACAGCAGATCAAGATGATGTCAATGCTGGCTCTGTAGTCAATGTAGCAACTGCCACAGGAAATACGCCTTCCGGAAACGTCGTGACCGATCAGGATGATGCACGGGTAATCGCCATAAGATCTGGTTCTATTGCAATAGAGAAAACTCCTATTCAGCGAACTTACAATCAGGCCGATCAGGTGATTGACTACGAAATCATAGTCACCAATACAGGAAATGTCACACTGACAGATGTGGAAATATCTGATCCGCTGACTGGATTTGAAACCAGTATTGATAGCATGGATCCTGACGACTCGGAAACTTACACCGTTTCCTATACCGTCACACAAGCTGATGTGGATCGGGGCACGATTGTCAATGTCGCATCAACTTCAGGGCTTACGCCGACAAGCCTAGAGGTTACAGATTCCGACAATGCCATCGTCCTGTCCAGAAGATCGGCTTCTATTTCCATCTCCAAAGACGCCGATGTGCAAACCTATGATCAGGAAGGTGATGTCATTAACTATACCTTAGTAGTAACCAATACCGGAAACGTGACCTTGACTAATGTAGAGGTGACTGATCCATTGACTCAATACAGCACAACTATTCCTACCTTCAATCCTGGAGAAACGGAGGAATTCAGCACCTCCTATGTGATCACACAGCAGGATGTGGATAATGGCGAACTTCCAAATACCGCCAGTGTCACAGGAACTACACCTGCTAACCTGAATGTCAGCGATACAGATGATGAGCTGGTGACAGCCATTCAAAATGGCGAAATCACAGTCTCCAAATCTTCTGATGTGAACACTTACGATGCCGTAGGTGACCAGATCACTTATACCATTGTGGTGGAAAACACCGGAAACGTGACCTTGTCCGATGTAGAAGTCATCGATCCACTCACGGGTATGACGGAAGATGTGGATGCTTTGGCACCTGGAGAAACTGTGACATTCACAGAGGTTTATACTGTGGACCAAAATGATCTGAATGCCGGACAAATTGAAAATACTGCTTCCGGTTCGGGAGTAACTCCTGGCGGTGAGACCGAAGAGGACAATGATTCCGCCATTGTGGATGGGATCCAAGATGCTGAATTGGAGGTTCTGAAATCTGCTGATAAGCCTACCTTCTCTGAGACAGGCGAGATCATTACTTATACCATAGTGGTGACCAATACCGGAAACGTGACCCTCAGCAGAATCTACGGCGTGGACAACAATACAGGTCTGAGTGGATTTATTCTTACCCTTGAACCAGGACAATCCCAAACTTTCACCGAAGCATACGAGGTGACGCAGACTGATATGGACAATGGCTTTGTCTATAACCTGGTAGATGCCAATGGCTATGCGCCGGATGGCAGTCAGGTTGGAGATTCTGACGACGTGACTGTCTTGGGACTTCAAAACCCTGATATATCCATTACCAAAACTGCAAATCCTAAAACCTACGCCGCACCGGGTGAGTTGATCACCTATACCTTGGTGGTGGAAAACACCGGTAACGTGACGCTGGATGAGGTGACGCTGAAAGATCCAAAAACTGGCTTGACCAGAAATATTGGAACTCTTGCCCCTGGTGAAAGCAGTACGCTCACTCCTACCTATACCATCACTCAGGCAAATGTGGACGCGGGTAAAATTGACAATATTGCTGAAGTTTCAGGGGTGGCTCCGGATAACAGCAGAGCTGAAGACTCTGATGATGAAACAATAACTGCATTGCTTGATCCTGAGATCAGCATTGAAAAATCGGCTAACGTATCCGACTACGACGCTCCTGGCGATGTGATCAGGTACTCCTTGAAAGTAACCAATACCGGAAATGTGACCTTGACGGATGTGACGGTGAATGATCCATTGACCAGCCTGACTACCAACGTCGGTACTTTGGCTCCTGGGGATTCTACTAATGTCACAGAAAATTATACCGTCACTCAGGCGGATATCAATAACGGCTCGATTTATAACCAGGCTACTGCTATAGGTAATACACCACAGAATACCCAAGTCACTGATCAGGATGATTTGACTATTGAAGCGATTCAATTGTCATCCATTGAGATCGTGAAAGAGACCACACAGACCACCTACGATCAGGCTGGAAATGTGATTTTCTACACCCTCACTGTGACCAATACCGGAAACGTCACCTTGACAGATGTGACGGTGACAGATCCGTTGACAGGCTTGAATTATAACGCAGGTTCCTTTGCTCCAAATGAAACCAAGCAGGGACAAACCAGCTACACCGTCACCCAGGCGGATATGGATAGCGGGGAAATCCTGAATACGGCTACGGTAGTCGGTACAGATCCGAATGAGGAGCAAGTCAGCGATGACGATGAGGTAGTTTCTAAGGCAAACCAAATCGGTGGAATTGAAATCACCAAATCAGCTTCGCCTCAGGTCTACACAGCTGCCGATCAGGTAATCACTTATACTTTGGAAGTGACCAACGTAGGAAATGTGACACTGACAGATGTAGAAGTGACGGATCCATTGACAGGATTGACGGAAACTGTTCCGGTGTTATTGCCAGACGAAACCCAGCAATTCCAGACCACCTACACCGTAAGTCAGGCGGAAGTGGATGCGGGATCTGTAAACAATACTGCGACAGCTACGGGCACCACTCCATATGACGAAGAGGTTGAAGATACCGACAACGAACAGATTGTTGCGGTGCAAAACGGAGCGATAGAAGTGACTAAAACTTCTAATCCTAAATTCTTTGATGCTGCGGGTGAGGTGATCACTTATACCATTGTTGTGACCAATGTTGGAAACGTGACCTTGGACGACGTTCAGGTAAGTGATCCATTGACTAGTTTCTCTGAAGCTGTGGGTACGCTTGCTCCGGGTGAAAGCGAGACGTTCACGACTACCTACACTTTGACTCAAGAAGATGTAGACAATAAAAACCTGGTCAATACTGCTACAGCCACTGGAGTAACTCCGAATGATGAAACAGTAGAAGACACAGATAATGCGAGGGTCTTCGTGATCGGAGAGCCGGCAATCGAATTGACTAAAACTGCTTCTCCGCTGACATTTGATGAAGCGGGAGAAGAGATCACTTATACGCTTACCGTGACTAATATCGGTAATGTGACCTTGGACGAAGTAACGATTACGGATCCACTTACTGGTACCGATGAAAATGTAGGCACTTTGGCGCCAGCCGAAAGCACCTCTATCACAGTGAGCTATTTGGCCACACAGGATGATCTGGATCAGGGGTCCATAGTCAATACGGCTACGGCGATCGGAATAGATCCTGACAGTGAGCCGGTAGAAGATACCGATAATGCCACTGTCCAAGGCTTGAGATCCGGGGCGATAGGTATTGATAAAAAAGCAAATCAATTGACCTTCGACGAATCTGGTGACGAGCTGACTTACACCATTACCGTGACCAATGAAGGTAATGTGACGTTGACAGATGTGGAAGTAACGGATCCTTTGACAGGATTGAGTTGGGAAGTTGGAGAAATGGCGCCTGGAGAGCAGGTTTCTACAGTGACTTCATACACAGTGGACCAGGATGATGTGGATGCTGCTTTGGTATTGAATACAGCTACCGCTACCGGTGAAACTCCATCTGGCATTGAGGTTACAGACTCCGATGATGCAAGAGTCTTGTCTCAGCGTTCAGGGTCTATTTCTCTGGAAAAAACTCCGCTTGAGCGAACATTTGATGCAGCAGATGAAGTCATTGAATATACCTTGACCGTGACGAATACCGGCAATGTGACCTTGACGGATGTCACAGTATCCGATCCGCTCACAGGTTTTGACAATGGAGGAGCCCTTACTTTGGCTCCGGGAACTTCTGAGACTTATACTGTCTCCTACACTGTGACTCAAGATGATGTAGATGCAGGATTGATCGTCAATCAGGCCACCGCAACTGGCGTTACTCCGCCTGGCAGAACTGTGACAGATACCGATAATGCAGTGGTATTGTCCAGAAGATCTGCGGCTATTGAGCTGACGAAAGAGGCTGATGTGGATACTTACGAAGCGGTAGATGACCTGATCACTTATACACTTACCGTGACCAATACCGGAAATGTGACCTTGACTGATGTGGTGGTTACAGATCCGCTGACAGCTTATAGCACTACTGTTCCAAGTATGATCCCGGGTGAGGTTCAGACCTTCAATACTGTTTACACCATTACCCAGGAAGATTTGGATAATGGAGAATTGCCAAATACCGCAACTGTGACTGGTACTACTCCGGCAGACAGAACCGTAACGGATACAGACGATGAACTGGTGACCGCGATACAAAACGGTGAGATCACCGTGACCAAATCCGCAGATGTGGATACTTATACCGCTGTTGATGACGAGATTACCTACACTATTGTGGTGGAAAACACGGGTAATGTGACTTTGACCAATGTGGAAGTGGTGGATCCTTTGACAGGTTTGACGGAAACTATTCAAACTTTGGCCCCTGGAGAAAGCCGAACTTACACTGCCGTCTATGCGGTAGATCAGGACGATATCGATTTTGGTCAGGTAGAAAATACCGCTTCAGGCTCAGGGGAAACTCCTGCCGGAGAAACCGTAGAAGATGATGATTCTGTGATAGTGGAAGCTACGCAAACACCAGCTATAGATCTGGTGAAAGAGGCTGACAAGGCTACCTATTCTACCGCCGGAGAAGTAATCATTTATACGATTACTATCACCAATACCGGAAATGTGACCCTGAATACCTTGGAAGTCACAGATCCGCTGACTGGTGCAGATGAACCGATCAATACCTTGGCACCGGGAGCAAGTCTATCCAAAGATTTCTCTTACACTGTCACTCAGGTTGATGTGGACAATGGGCAAATCGATAACACGGCAAGTGTAACTGCTTTGGATCCAAATGATGAAGAAGTGGAAGACAGTGACGAGGTGACTGTGGATGCTATTCAGCAAGGTGAAATCGAGCTGACCAAATCAGCCAATTTCTCGACTTACGACGAAGCAGGCGATCTGATCCGATATACTGTGGTGATCACCAATACCGGAAATGTGACCTTGACGGATGTGACGGTGACAGATCCTTTGGTAAGCTTGGATGAAACTTATCCTTCCATGGCACCGGGAGAAAGTTATACGTTGACCAGTCGTTATACCGTGACTCAGGATGATGTGGACAATGGACAAATCGACAATACGGCAAGCGTAACTGCGAATTCTCCTAATCCTGCCACTGTATCTGATGAAGACGAAGTGACGGTGATAGCAGAGCAAAGTCCAGCTATACTCCTAGAAAAAGTTGCCGATGTGGCCAATTACGATGAGGATGGTGATGTGGTCACCTATACGCTCACTGTGACCAATACCGGAAATGTGACCTTGATTAATGTGATGCTGACGGATCCATTGACAGGCATGGATGAGACTATTCCTACCTTGGCTCCGGCAGAGGTGTTGACATTTACCACGACTTACACCATCGAGCAGGGGGATTTGGATGACGGTTCTGTGATCAATGATGCCAATGTAATTGGTACTCCGCCAACAGGCCCTGATGTGACTGACGAAGATGCAGTGGAGGTCCTTGCCTTGCAAAGTGGCTCTATCGACTTGACCAAAACAGCAACTCCTCGAATCTTTGATGCACCGGATGAGGTGATCACCTATACTTTGGTGGTGACCAATACAGGAAACCTGACATTGACAGATCTTAATCTGGTGGACAGCAAACTTTCATTAGTGGAAGATTTTGGTCCTTTGCCACCAGGAGAATCCGTGACCTTTACGCCTACTTACACCACTACACAGGAAGATGTGGATGGAGGTAGTATTCTAAACACTGCGACTGTCACTGGAAACACTTCTGTGGAAGATGGTCTGACTGATACGGATAATGTGACTGTATTCCGTCGCGGCACTCCGGGAATTGAGATTCAGAAGACGGCTTCGCCAAAAGTCTACGAGCGTGCCGGACAGGTGATCAATTACACGCTGACCGTGACCAATGTAGGCAATCTGACCATTGACAATGTGGTTATCACGGATGATTTGACCGGTTTCTCTGAAAATGTGGGAACCTTGGCTCCGGGAAGTATTTCTATCAGAAACACTTCTTATACCGTGACCCAGGCTGATATGGACAGCGGCAGTATTTCCAATATTGCGTCTGTAGAAGGTACAGCTTCAAACGATGAGGTGGTAAATGACGAAGATGAGGAAAGCGTAACTGCTCTGACTGCTGGATTGCTTACGATTGATAAAACGCCTAGTCCAAGATTGTACCGAGCTGAAGGAGATCAGATCACCTATACCATTGTGATCCGAAACCGTGGCAACGTGACCCTCAGCAATGTGGAGGTAAGCGATCCGCTTACCGGAATGGACGTGGCTGTCGGAGATTTGGCTCCGGGTGCAAGTAGGACATATACCGAGGTTTACACCATTGACCAAGAGGATATGGATGCAGGATTGGTGACAAATATTGCCACAGCCACAGGTACCACACCAAAAGGACGTGACCTGGAAGTGACTGATAATGCCGTAGTCATTGCCTTGAGAAATGGAGATATTGCCATCCAAAAAACCGCCGATGTTTCGACCTACGATGCGGCTGACGATGTAATTCCATACACCATTGTGGTGACCAATATCGGAAATGTGACTTTGACCGATGTGACTCTGACCGATCCACAGACTTCCTTGGATCAAAATGTAGGTATTTTGACACCGGGAGAAAGTGCTACAGTCACCACTACTTATACCATCACGCAAGCTGATGTGGATGCGGGAGTCTTTGAAAATATTGCGACAGCAACAGGAATTACTCCTGCCGATAGAACTGTGGAGGCAATGGATGATGAGCAAGTGACAGCTATCCTGAATGGAGACATTGATATAGAAAAAGTTTCTGATATCAGCACTTACGATGAGGTTGGCCAGACAGCTAATTATACCATTACGGTGACCAATACCGGCAATGTGACCCTGAGCAATGTAATTGTGAGAGATCCGTTTACTGGTTTGGATGAAGTAGAGCCTACTCTGGCACCTGCTGCTTCGGTAAGCTATTCCACTTCGCATGTGATTACCCAAGAGGATCTGGATAATGGATTCTATGAAAACATAGCCGGAACACGAGGTACCACACCACAAAATGAAAATGTGGTGGATCTGGATACTGTTCAGATAGATGCTATCCAGGAGCCGTCTATTGTTTTGGAGAAAACCGCAGACGTGGACACCTTTGATGAGGAGGGAGATGTGATCGAGTACATGGTCGTAGTGACCAATGATGGAAATGTTTCTTTGGACAATGTGACCGTAACGGATCCGAAAACCGGATCAAGTAGAGATTTTGGAACATTGGCTCCTGAAGAAACAGCCACCATCACAGTAAGCTACACCGTGACACAAGCCGATGTGGACAGAGGCTCTTTGGAAAATGTGGCTTCCGTAACCGGAGAAACACCTGACGGCGGCGAGGTAGAGGATGAGGACGAATTGATCATAGACGGCATCAAGAACCCAGCTATAACTATAGAGAAAACGACCACATCTACAACCTATGCTGAAGCAGGTGATGTGATTCCATATACACTGGTAGTGACCAATACCGGCAATGTGACCCTGACCGATGTGACCGTAGAAGATCCATTGACAGGTTACTCAGAGAATGTAGGAACACTTGCCCCTGGAGATACGATGACCTTGACGACGGATTACACGGTGACCCAGGCAGATGTGGACAGCGGCGAAGTAAGTAATATAGCTACAGCCACCGGTACTGATCCAGACGGTGGAGAGACCGACGGCACCGATAGCACAGTAACCCCTGCGACGCAGACCCCTGGCTTGAGTGTGGATAAGGAAGCAAACGTGGACGAATACGATGAAGCGGGCGATGTGATCCCTTACACCATTGTGGTGACCAACACAGGCAATGTGACCTTGACCAATGTGAACGGGATGGATGACCTGACAGGTCTTGGACGAAACTTTGGTACCATGGCACCGGGAGAATCCATCACGGTGACTACCAACTATACCGTCACACAGGAAGATGTGGACAACGGAATAGTTGAAAACTTTGCGACAGCGACAGGTACCGATCCTGAGGGTAATCCTACAGATGGTGGAGACGGAGCGGAAGTGGATGGCATCAAAAACCCGTCCCTGGATGTGATAAAAGCCACCAACGCCACCACCTATACCGAAGAAGGCGAAGAGATCAAGTACGGCATTGTGGTGACCAACACGGGTAATGTGACCCTGACCGATGTGACGGTAGAAGATCCATTGACAGACCTAACGGAGGATGTAGGTACCCTGGCACCGGGTGAAAGCGCCACGATCATCACGAGCTACACGGTAACCCAGGAAGATGTGGACAACGGTACGATCAGCAACTTTGCGACAGCGACGGGCACCGATCCTGACGGGGGAGAGACCGACGGCGGTGACGGTACAGATGTGGATGCGACCCAGACTCCAGAGATAGAAGTGGTGAAAACCGCCGACCAGAGCACCTATGATGAAGAAGGTGCAGTGATCAACTATTCCTTGGTGGTGACCAATAACGGCAATGTGACCCTGACAGAAGTGACCATCGAGGATCCTTTGACCGGACTGGACGAAACGGTAGGCACAGGTACTTTGGCACCAAATGAATCAGTGACCATAGAAAGCTCCTACTCGGTGACCCAGGCTGATGTGGACGCAGGTAGCCTGATCAATACTGCCACGGCTACCGGCACAGATCCGGACAGCAACGAGGTGACCGACGAGGACGAAGTGGTACTGACAGCAGACCAGCGCGGAGAGATCGATATAGACAAGTCGGCAGATGTGACCGACTATGCTGCTCCGGGGGATGTGATCACCTATACCCTGGTGGTGACCAATACCGGAAACGTAACCTTGACAGATGTAACGGTACGCGATCCATTGACTGGACTTGTCCAAAATATTGGTACCCTTGGACCACAGGATGTGGTAAGTCTGACAGAAACCTATACGGTAAGCCAGACCCAGATCGATGCGGGCGAAGTGGACAATACCGCCACAGTAGATGGACTGACCCCTGAAGAAGAAACTGTCAGTGCAGAGGATGATGTGATCGTTCTTGCCCTACAGGCAGGGGCGATAGAAGTGAGGAAAACAGCCAGCCCAAGGATCTATGATACTGCAGGAGACGTGATTGACTTTACCTTGGTAGTGACCAATACCGGTAATGTGACCCTGACAGGGGTGACCTTGGAAGATCCGTTGACAGGTTATTCCGAGAACATCGGCATGATGGGGCCTGGTCAGGTATTGACTTATACTACCGACTATACGATCGTTCAGCAGGATCTGGAAAACGGCAATGTGCTGAATACCGTGTTGGTGGAAGGTACCGCACCGGACAACTCCATCGTGGAAGATGTTGACGATGTCCGTGTATTCGCGGACGGTGAACCGGGCATAGAGATCCAGAAAACAGCTTCACCGCTGACCTATGATGAGGCCGGAGAGACGATCAGCTATGAACTCATCGTGAGCAATGTGGGCAATCTGGAGCTATACGATGTGGAGATCACAGATCCACAGGTGATAGATGCACCTATCAGATTGGCCACCCTTTCGGTAGGGGAATCTGCTACCTATACCCTGAGCAGAGATGTGACCCAGGATGATGTAAACAACGGCTTCTTCAGAAACATCGCTTCGGTGACGGCACATGATATTGACGACACAGAGGTAAGTGATACAGACGATGCAATCGTGGTGGCCAGAAGGTCTGCGGGACTGGAGATCACCAAGACGGCTTCGCCAAATCTGTATGACGAGGCAGGCGATGAGATCACCTATACGCTGACCCTGACCAATACCGGTAATGTGACCCTGACCGATGTGCATGTGGTGGATCCGCTGACAGGATTGGATGCGGTGATCCCAACCTTGGAGCCGGGCCAAAGCCTGGACAGAACCACCGTACTGACCGTGACCCAGGAGCAGATGGATGCGGGCAGGATTGTCAACAATGCAACCGCAGAGGGAACCACTCCTGCAGGATTGACCCTACGGGACAATGACCGGGCAGTGGTATTGGGCAGAAGAAGCGGAGAGATCACGGTGGAGAAAACGGCCAACGATACAGACTTCAATACTGAAGGAGATGTGCTGAGCTATAGCATCCTGGTGACCAATACTGGCAATGTGACGCTGACCGATGTGACGGTAGAGGATCCGCTGACGGGTATGGAAGAGGAGATAGATAGTCTGGATCCAGGCGAAAGCCAAAGTTTCACGACCTATTACACCGTGACCCAGGCAGATGTGGACAGCGGGGAGAAGATGAACACGGTGACAGCGGCAGGCCGCACACCGATCAACCGCACCGTGACAGATACGGACGAAGCGTTGGTTGACGGTACAAAAGCCCCTGTGTTGGAAGTGGTGAAAACCACCGAGGCAACCGAATACTCCGAAGTTGGGGAAGTGATCCCATACAGCATCGTGGTGACCAATACGGGTAACGTAACCCTGACCGATGTAACCGTGGACGATGACCTGACCGGCTACTCCGAGAATGAAGGAACCCTGGAGCCAGGCGAATCACTGACTGTGACGACTGATTACACCGTGACCCAGGCAGACCTTGACAACGGCAGCATCACCAACCTGGCCTCCGCAACAGGTACGGATCCTGACGGCGGTCAAACCGACGGCGGTGATGGTACTACTATAGATGGGGTTCAAAATCCTGAGATTGACATTGAAAAGTCCACCGATGTCTCCTCCTATGCTGAGCCAGGAGATGTGATTCCATTTAGTTTGGTAATCACTAATACTGGAAATGTAACCCTTTCTGCAGTGACAGTTTCTGATCCATTAACTGGTTATACTGAAAACTTTGGTACTCTGGCGCCAGATCAGACCTTTACAGTGACCACTAGTTACACGGTGACACAAGCAGATATTGATAATGGAAGTTTCGTAAATATCGCTTCTGTAATTGGAACTGACCCTGAAGGTGAAGATGTAGATGATCAGGATGAGGTTCAGGTAAATGGTATAAATAACCCTAGTTTATCTGTGGATAAGATTGCTGATACGGATACTTACGCCGAAGCCGACGATGTGATCCCATACAGCATAGTGGTGACCAACACAGGCAATGTGACCTTGACTGATGTGACGGTAGAAGATCCATTGACCGGACTGACCCAGAATGTAGGTACACTTGCACCGGGAGAAACAGCAACGGTAACTACTTCTTACACCGTCACCCAAGACGATGTGGATGCTGGTGAGGTAACCAATATTGCGACAGCAACAGGCACTGATCCAGACGGAGGTGAGACGGATGGCACAGATACAGTTGTCGTTCCGGGCACAGACACCCCAAGCCTAAGTGTGGATAAGATTGCCGATGTAGCGACTTATACCGAATCCGGCGACGTGATTCCATACAGCATAGTGGTGACCAACACCGGCAATGTGACCTTGACCGATGTAACGGTAGAAGATCCGCTGACCGGACTGACCCAGAATGTGGGAACTTTGGCACCTGGAGAAACCGCGACGGTTACGACCACCTACACCGTCACCCAAGACGATGTGGATAATGGAGAAGTGACCAATATTGCGACAGCCACAGGCACTGATCCAGACGGAGGCGAGACGGATGGCACAGATACAGTTGTCGTTCCGGGCACAGATGTGCCAAGCTTAAGCGTGGATAAAGTAGCCGATGTAGCGACTTACGCCGAAGCCGGGGATGTGATCCCATACAGCATAGTGGTGACCAACACGGGCAATGTGACCTTGGCCGATGTGACGGTAGAAGATCCATTGACAGGTTTGACCCAGAACTTGGGAACTTTGGCACCGGATGAATCCGCGACGGTTACGACGACTTACACCGTGACCCAAGACGATGTGGATGCTGGTGAGGTGACCAACATTGCGACAGCCACAGGCACTGATCCAGACGGAGGTGAGACGGATGGCACAGATACAGTTGTCGTTCCGGGCACAGATGCGCCAAGCTTAAGCGTGGATAAAGTAGCCGATGTAGCGACTTACGCCGAAGCCGGCGATGTGATCCCATACACCATTGTGGTGACGAACACCGGAAATGAAACGCTTACTAATGTGACTGTAGAAGATCCGCTGACCGGACTGACCCAGAATGTGGGAACTTTGGAACCGGATGAAACCGCGACGGTTACGACCACCTACACCGTCACCCAAGACGATGTGGATAATGGAGAAGTGACCAATATTGCGACAGCCACAGGCACTGATCCAGACGGAGGCGAGACGGATGGCACAGATACAGTTGTCGTTCCGGGCACAGATGCGCCAAGCCTAAGCGTGGATAAAGTAGCCGATGTAGCAACTTACGCCGAAGCCGGCGATGTGATTCCATACACCATTATGGTGACGAACACCGGAAATGAAACGCTTACTAATGTGACTGTAGAAGATCCGCTGACCGGACTGACCCAGAACTTGGGAACTTTGGCACCGGATGAATCCGCGACGGTTACGACGACTTACACCGTGACCCAAGACGATGTGGATGCTGGTGAGGTGACCAACATTGCGACAGCCACAGGCACTGATCCAGACGGAGGTGAGACGGATGGCACAGATACAGTTGTCGTTCCGGGCACAGATGCGCCAAGCTTAAGCGTGGATAAAGTAGCCGATGTAGCAACTTACGCCGAAGCCGGCGATGTGATCCCATACAGCATTGTAGTGACCAACACTGGAAATGAAACACTAACCGATGTGACGGTAGAAGATCCGCTGACTGGACTGACGCAGAATGTAGGAACCCTTGCACCTGGAGAAACCGCTACAGTCACGACCACTTACACCGTGACCCAAGCCGATGTAGATACTGGCGAGGTGACCAATATTGCGACAGCAACAGGCACTGACCCAGACGGAGGCGAGACGGATGGCACAGATACAGTTGTCGTTCCGGGCACAGATGCGCCAAGCCTAAGCGTGGATAAAGTAGCCGATGTAGCAACTTACGCCGAAGCCGGCGATGTGATTCCATACACCATTGTGGTGACGAACACCGGAAATGAAACGCTTACTAATGTGACTGTAGAAGATCCGCTGACCGGACTGACCCAGAATGTGGGAACTTTGGCACCTGGAGAAACCGCTACAGTCACGACCACTTACACCGTGACCCAAGCCGATGTAGATACTGGCGAGGTGACCAATATTGCGACAGCAACAGGCACTGACCCAGACGGAGGCGAGACGGATGGCACAGATACAGTTGTCGTTCCGGGCACAGATGCGCCAAGCCTAAGCGTGGATAAAGTAGCCGATGTAGCAACTTACGCCGAAGCCGGCGATGTGATTCCATACACCATTGTGGTGACGAACACCGGAAATGAAACGCTTACTAATGTGACTGTAGAAGATCCGCTGACCGGACTGACCCAGAATGTGGGAACTTTGGCACCTGGAGAAACCGCTACGGTTACGACCACCTACACCGTCACCCAAGCCGATGTAGATACTGGCGAGGTGACCAATATTGCGACAGCAACAGGAACCGATCCGGATGGAGGTGAAACCGATGGCACGGATACTGCGGTTGTTCCGGGTATTTATGATCCTGCAATCGAATTGACCAAAATAGCGGATGTAGCAACTTACGATCAAGTTGGTGATGTGATCACTTATACCGTCACGATAACCAATACCGGAAATACAACCTTGAGCAATGCCTTGATTACGGATCCTCTATCTGGATTGGTGGAAACTAATCCTGTATTGACTCCAGGCGAATCAGTCACATATACTACAACTTATACTGTCAATCAGGCAGATATGGAGATGGGAAGCATCACCAATACAGCTAATGTTGTTGCACAGGACCCAATGGGTAATGATGTAATGGATAGCGATGATGCAGTGGTAGTGACCGACGCAGAGCCAGCAATAGAAATTGTCAAAATCGCAGATACGGAAGTAGCTATCGCAAGTGGGCAAGTGATCACGTATACCTTGACAGTAACAAATACTGGAAATGTAGATCTCTTAGATGTGAATGTGACTGATCCTTTGACTGGATTAGATGAGACTATTCCGAGCATTTCTCCGCAGGAATCTGTGGAATTGACGACTACATATACCATCACCGAAGCTGATGTTGATGCAGGTAATCCTATTGTGAATATTGCCTACGTTTCTGCTCCAAATCCGGTAGATACAGATCCGCTTACAGATGAGGATGATGCAATTACCAGAATAGAGTGTAACGGCGAAACCTTGGTGACTGGATTGATTTATCATATTCTTGGTCAAGAAGGTTTGGCAAATGTCCCTGTTATACTACTTCCTGGCGAAAATACTCCTGGTGATACTCTGATTAGTATAACAAACAATACAGGCAGATATCAATTCTTAGGAGTTCCTGCAGGTGATTATACCATAAAAGTATTGGATGAAGGGCTTGAAATCAATCAAGGACTGAGAGCCATAGATGGGGACGAAGCCACTATTTCGGTTGAACCTTGTAACTACAACCCGGTTGACTTTAGGTATGCAAGAACAGGATCAGGACCAGTAGCTAACAATCCATTCCTAAGAGGCTTTGTCTGGTACGATATCAATGGGGACGGCATAGAAAATGAGTGGTATGATGCCAATGGTGATGATCTGGTTACTCAAAACACCATTACTCCAGGGCAACCGATCAATATCTTCAATTGGGAGTGGTTTGATTTGAACGGCGATGGAAGTTATGAAGGACCAGAAAATGCGGATGAACTGAATAAAGCAGGATTTGGTAATCCTGCAGGACAGAACATTTCCATCAAAGGGCCAAATGACTATGAAGCAATGGAGTCCGTGGGATCATTTGGAAACTGGAAACATGAGTTGACACAGTTGCTTCCTTATGGTGAATACGAAGTGACTTTGGTGACAGATCCAATATTTGATGTCAATGGACTGAGATTGGGTGCCTCTGGTTTGGTTAAGGTATTGCCGGAGGCTTCGGCAAGAATGTCTGAAACGGATGAATTGAACAGATTAGTTTGTGAAGTTACTACTCCACTTGTTCAGACAGGTACCATAAGCAGAGACGAACCTACAGTATTTAACTTTGACTATGGATTGCGCTGCTTCTTGGTAGATGATGAAGTGAATTTGGCTGTGGAGAAAACATCCAATGAAGTGGAAATCTACGA
The DNA here is from genome assembly GCF_027594545.1 of Algoriphagus sp. TR-M9. Classification (NCBI taxonomy): domain Bacteria; kingdom Pseudomonadati; phylum Bacteroidota; class Cytophagia; order Cytophagales; family Cyclobacteriaceae; genus Algoriphagus; species Algoriphagus halophytocola. The sequence continues at coordinate 4,686,615 of NZ_CP115160.1, forward strand.
AGGAGATGAATTAGACTATGAAGTAACATTGAGAAATATCGGTGATACGGATGCTACCGAAGTTGTTCTGATGGATGAGCTTCCGCAAAATGTCACTTATCTCAGCGATGAGGTAGTTGAAAACAGCAGTGCGGCTGAGGTAACTTCTACAGTTACAGGTAGTAGAATCACTTGGACTATTCCAAACTTCGAAGCAGGAGCAGAAATACTGATCCGTATTCGAGTGAAAGCCGGAGATCCGGGCATCATTACCAATATTGCCGAGGTTTCTGCCAGTGAAAATGACACCGATGAGATGGATAATCAGGATGATGATGTGAACGAAATCCTACCGTTCCATATCCCAAATGTCATCACACCTACCACTGTAGATGGAGATAATGACACCTTCGTGATCCAAGGACTCGGTAAGTTTGTGAGCAATGACATAGTCATCTTCAACAGATACGGCGATCATGTGTTTGAGACGGAAAACTACCAGAATGACTGGGATGCTCCGGGCCAAGTTGCCGGTACTTACTTCTACATTTTAAATACTGTAGACAAGGATGGTGGCAAGCATGAGTTCAAAGGATGGATTCAAGTGATCAAAGATTAACATTCACAAAAGGAAGGGGAATTAGAAGTAATTTCCTTTCCTTCTTTATAGCATTAAATCTCTATCGATATGAGAACGTTTTTCAGGATTTTGAGTATTGCATTTTTGGTTTTGACCCTAATAGGTGTTGAAAAGTTAAGTGCCCAACAGCTTCCGCAGTTCAGTCAGTATATATTCAACGGATTGCATGTAAACCCGGGCTATGCGGGCTACAAGGGAGAGCCGTATATCCAGAGCACGTACCGCAGCCAGTGGATCAATTTTCCTGGAGCACCTGAGACGTTCACGGTTACCGCGGACCTGGCAGCTAACGAGGGCACGATGGGTTTTGGGGTATCGTTTTTGAGCGACAACCTGGGTCCTGCGAAGACGACTGGAGGGCTTTTGACGTACGCCTACCGTATCCAGACAGGGTCGAAGAGCTTTTTGGGTCTTGGAGTGAGTGCGGGATTCAGCCAGTACTCTATAGACGGGAGCATGCTGGATCCGAACGACTATCCGGACAGCGAGATTCCTGACGGGCGGATCAACCTGACGACTCCGAACCTGAACACAGGTCTGTTCTTCCACAACGACCGTTTCTATGCGGGTTTCAGTATGTACAACATGATCGGCAAGAAGTCCCTGGAGCGTGAGGATGTTGCGCTGGCCTACCACGATTTCCACTACTACCTGACAGCAGGTTACCTGTTTGACCTGGGCAAGGCAGTGAAGTTCAAGCCGAGCTTTTTGATCAAGGAAGTAAAAGGAGCGCCGACGAACTACGACCTGAACGCGATGTTCCTGTTCTACGAGCGGATCTGGGTTGGAGGCAGCTACCGCAGCAACCTGAAGCTGTGGAACGACAACCTGGAGGAGAACCTGAGCAAGCGGAACGCAGTGGCGGCGATCGTGGAGATTTTCGCGACCGAGCGTCTGCGTATCGGCTATGCGTATGACCATAACCTGAACGTGCTGAGCAACTACCGTAACAACTCCCACGAGCTTTCAGTAGGTTACTATCTGATTCCTAGAAAAGCAGTAATGAAAAACCAAAGATGGTTCTGATTATGAAAAAGACACTAACACTACTCAGTATTACAGCAGCGATGGTCTTTGGATCACTGGGAACCGCCGAGGCACAGAAGAGCAAGCTCCGGTACGCCGACCAGCAGATGGAGCTGATGAACTACCAGCATGCGCTGGAAGTGTACGAAGAAGCCTACGCGAAGAAGCCCACGTACGGGACGTCAAAGAAGATCGCCGAGGCACAGGACATATTACGTGACTACGACAGTTCTTATGCCTGGTGGAAGACCACAGTAGGGTATGAAGAAGCCGACTACGGTGACTATGCGCAATACCTCCGATCAGCCCAGCTGAGCGGGAATATGGAAGAGGCCGCTGGAATGCTTTCCGAGAAAGGAGTGGATGCAGACAGTGTTCCGGGAGTTCCGGAGCTGCTGACCGTGGCGAGTAAGCGAAAAGTGAAGCTGGAGCCCGCCGAAGGGCTGAACTCCGAAGGCTCGGACTTCGGGCTGTCCAAGGACGGCAAGGGGAACAGCTACTTTGTCTCCGACAGAGGGGGCAGCTACCCGAGTGAGATGCCCGGCCTGCGGATAGACGGCCGGAACCAATACTTCAGCGAAGAGAAGAACGACTTCACCGACCGGGAATACTTCAGCGTGTACCGCAGGGACAGTACCGGCACCATCAGCGAAGTGGTTTCCAACGTACCGGACACGTACAATTTTTCCGACCCCAGCTACGACAAGGAGCAGGGCGTGCTGTTCTACTCGGTGACCAGGGGGATAAAGAAAGTAAAGAAAGAGAACCAGATCACCGTCCAGCCCGAGATCTATTACAGCAGGCTGAACCAGGACGGTGTGCTGGAAGGCTTTACGCCGGTACCGTTCAACGACTCGATCGGCTATGCGGTGATGAACCCCTTTGTGGACGGCGAGGCGCAACGGCTGTACTTCACCTCCGACATGCCCGGGGGCCAGGGGGGCTATGACCTGTACTATTCAGAATATGACGGAGAGATGAACTTCGGTCCCCCTGTTAACCTGGGCCCGGAGATCAATACCGAAGGCAATGAATCCCATGCCTTCCGGAGGGAGGACAAGTTTTACTTCAGCTCCACCGGCCACCAGGGAGCCGGAGGGATGGACGTGTTCCAGGCCGACTACACCCCGAGCCAGTTCAGCAATGTGCAGAACATGGGCATCCCGGTGAACTCCCTGGCCGATGACTTTGCCTATAGGATCATCGAAGGGGAAGACGGCAAGACCGAGACCTACCTGTCCTCCAACCGGAAAGGGGGAATGGGGCTGGATGACATCTATACGATCCAGGACGTGTACAAGCAGTTTCTGGCGCGTGTGATCGACTGCGAAGGCGTGGTGATCACCGACAGCTACCTGGCGACCCTGAGGGACAAGACCCAGAACGGCAACGTAGAGACCCAAAGAAACGGCAAGGGAGAGCTGACGGCCGAACTGGAGCCGGAGAGTGACTTCGGTATAGTGATCAGCAAGCCGGGGTACTTCAGCATCAGCGACGAGAGCATCACGACCAAGGGCTTCGAAGGGGACACAGTGCGTAGAGAGTACACCCTGACACCTATCCCTTACCAGCTTCCGGTGTATGTGGACATCGTGTACTATGACCTGGACAAGTTTGTGATCCGCGAGGATGCGAAGCCAGCCCTGGACAAGCTGGGCGAGATCATGGGGGAATATCCGTTCCTGGACCTGATCGTCGCCTCCCATACCGACTCCAGAGCGAGTGACGAATACAACATTACCCTGTCCAACAATAGGGCGAAAGCAGTGACCGAATACATGGCACAGCACAACATCACCGCCGACCGTATCCGTCTGGAATGGTTCGGGGAGCAGGAACTGGTGAACGACTGCGGCAACGGCATTCCGTGCAGCGAAGATGCGCACCAGCTGAACAGAAGATCTGAACTGACCCTGGAGGCCTTCCCGGACCCGAGCAGGCAGTATGAGATCCCTGAGAGCTTCCAGGACATGGACTTCTGTGATCCGGAGGCGATCTTTGAGGCGATCCAAAAAGAACTGGAGGCGATCCCAACGATCTACTTCGACTTTGACAAGAGCATGCTGCGGAGCGTGCACAAGAAGGAGCTGGAGCGCACAGCGATCATGCTGAAGAAGATGCCGAACCTGATGCTGTACATCGAGGGGCATACCGACCAGCGTGGATCCGAAGAGTACAACCAGCCGCTGTCCGAGCGCCGGGCCGAGGCCGTGAAGCGCTATCTGCTGGACAGAGGCGTGGAAGAGGGCCGGATGGAAGAGACCTGGTTTGGGGAGACCCGGCCGGTGAACGACTGCAATGAGCTGACCTGTACCGAGGCGATGCACCAGCTGAACCGAAGGACCGAACTGAGAGTAGGCAAATCCTCCTACACCTACTCAGGTAGAAAAAAGAAAGTTGATGTGTTGTAAATAGGATTGATGTAAGTATTAGTTCTAATCCAAAAGAGGCTGCCTTTCGGTAGCCTCTTTTTTTACTCTACCACTTAAAATTTCTTATAATTCCCACACTTACTCTGCTCGAGTGCAAGATCTGATTACCATTCAGATTTTGGGAAATGGGATGCTGATAAACCAAGTTAAGTGTGGTTTGAGTCACATTTAGATCCAATCCGATTTGCGCAAAAGTGACTTTGCCCCCAGTTAGATCTTGTTCCAACCCTTCCCACAAGTCCTTTTGCGAAGCTTCATAATAAAGCCCGGCATTTGGTGCCAAAAGCACTTTTTCACTCGCCTGAAACTGATGGAAGTAAATCCCATAAATATTGAAGCTGTTGCCAGCTTGATAATCCTGCGCTCCCTCGGTGCTCCACTGGTAACTAGCACCGGCATTTATACCTTGATTGTTCAAAAACCACTGGTAATTTAACCTGGGAATAAAAGCGAAAGCCTTTTTTCCTGGCTGGATAATAGGATCAAAATAGTCTCGATTTTCATTGTCAGATTTTACGAGCGCCTGACCAGTCGGTAAATTCATTGCAAATCCAGGACGTATGGTGTGTCGGGATTTTTTGTTATAAATCAGCCAAATGTAATCTCCTGCCAAAGTCAGATCACCCCAGCCCTGAACAAATAGCGTAGTATCCCGGCTTGGATTGGGTAGATCCAGGTATTCTTCATAATAGACCTTATTGAACTCGTAAGGCAGCACGGCGGTAAAGTTCCACTTATTTTTGACCGTAAAATTACCCCGTACTTCCAGGGTCTGATAAGTTTCAAAATCTGCCTTGGATTTCCTCACATAGAGGTTGTTTCCTTCGGGTTCATGCATCACGATGGGGTACCTTCCAGGTACCAAATTGGTGGAAAGTTGCTGGGGATAAGTGAGGATGGATTGGGTGGTAGGAGATACAGATGCATAACTTTTATAATCCTTAAACCCTCGAAACCTATAGAAAAGCCCCAGATAGCTTTTGTTTTGGAGCAGGCTGTATTCGAAGAAATTGCAACTGTCACAAGCATAGCTTTTTTGAGTCCCTAGCAAGGAAAAACTCATCAGACTAAGTAGGACTATTTTTCTGTAAATAGAGTTCATTAGTTGGTTTTTTGATGTTTTTGTAGAAAAACCGAATCTGTCAAAGTGCGCAGAAAGGCTTTGAGGGCTTCTTTTTCTGAGGTATTAAGTGCTATTCCCTCTGATAGTTCAGGAGCCAAGGTTTCATTGATCTGTATGCCATTTTGGTAATGATTCAGGACTTCGTCCAAAGTCTCAAATCTGCCATCATGCATGTAGGGCGCCGTAAGGCTAATGTTTCTGAGGGTTGGAGTTTTGTAAGCTCCGAGGTCTTTAGGATTTGAGCTGATTCTATACCTGCCCAAAAAGAGCCCTTCCAATTCTGGGGGATCAGGATATGCTTTGTCCAGTCCATTATTGTGAAAGCTTCTGTCTGTGAAAAGACCCTCTTGGTGACAGCTGGAGCAATTTTTTTGATAAAGCTGGTAGCCTTTTAATTCCAAGTCACTTAAAACTTCCTCACTTCTCTTCCAGCGATCATATTTGGAGTCTTGGGAAATCAAACTGCGTACATATTGACTGATCGCCCGTGAAACCTGGGCACTTTGGATTTCCTCTTCTCCAAAGACTAAATTGAAGTGCTTCTTGTATTCAGGATCACTTTCCAGATAGGCAACTAGCTCATTTAAATCCGCTCCCATTTCATCTGGATGTGTCAAAGGTCCAAAGTTCAAAGACTCCAGGTCATGTGCACCTCCGTCCCAGAAAAGCCCTTCACTTTGCCAGGGCAAATTGAAAATAGGGGGAGAAGTTCGGTGCAATTCCTTTCCCGAAACTCCGTGCTTGGCCAATGCCAGCCCATCAGTAAATGCCAAAGCAGGACTATGACAAGTAGCGCAGGACACCCGACTATTTGCAGATAGCTTGGGGTCGAAGAATAGTTTTCTACCCAAAGCAACACCTTCTTCAGAAATCATATTCCGGTCTGGCTGTGGAAATCCAGCGACCCGAAGCGTGGGAGAAACTGCAGGAATATAATAATGGATCTCAGGGTCTAAAATCATAGGTTCTTCATCAGAAGAGCAAGCCCAGATTAAAGTGAATCCAATAATGAGTAAGAGTTTAGAGAGCTTTTCCATAGAAAAACCCGGGGACCAAAGTCCCCAGGGCTTCGCTTTTGATTATTTTATGCTGATAAAACCTTCGGAATAGTTGTCCGCTACTTTGCCTGCCAGCTCACCAAACATGATCGTGGTGCTTTCTAACTCGCTCACCTCAAGCGTGTTTGGGTCTAAGAATAGCTCGTCAAGATTGGAATTTAGGGTCAAAGTAGTGGCTTTGCCTGCTCTTACTCCTGAAAGCGGTTGTGTGATGGTTTTGTAGTTGGGATTGGTCCCAATATGCATGACCAGACCTTGTCTTTCGTTGGTTTTGCTGTTAGTGAACTCACCCTCTAATACCAGGAATTTGTAGCCTGTGTTCCAGTTCCAGGCCATGTCAGAGTTAGGGTCCAGATCTCCAGTCTGATCTGTTTTGCCATTGGCAATTTCATCCACACCTATAGAAAATACCAGTTGGTCATAATCTGATGAGGGCACCATTCCCAGGTCAATGCTTTTGTTTCCATCCTCCGAAATCAGGTGGTAACTTTCAGGTTCCACATAAGTTTCACCGGAAACCGAGTTTCTCAACTCCACATTAGAGATGTAATATTTAAATTTCTTAGGCGTGAAATCTTCTCCGGATGGCAGCGTGAATGATTTTCCGTTCAGCTCCAAAGCTTGGCCAGCTAGCACATGCTCCAGTTCTATATTCAGGGCCATAGTGGCTGGGGTTTCCTCGTCTTGGCAGGAGGAGAAAATCAATAATGAACCAAATAGTGCTGTATAAATTAGATTTTTCATTTGTTTAAAGTTTGTAATTCAGACTTAATTAAATGGGTCTGAAAATTTTGGATTGTTTATAAATTCCTCATCTGTCAAGGTGTGTAGAAAGGCGATGATGGCCTTTTTTTCATCCTCACTCAGATGCAGTTTGACGGCATTGCTACCATCGGGAAGCTCATTGCTGGCTTCTAAAATCAATACATCCAGCGTAGGGCTGTTTTGAATGTGATCGTTGTAATGATCGAGTACCTCTTCCAGTGTCTGGAACCTTCCATCATGCATGTAAGGCCCTGTCAACGCGATATTCCTTAGCCCCGGGGCTTTGAATTTTCCCTGGTCAAAAGGGTTTTCAGTCACAGCCATCAAGCCAGTAGCTAGGTTTCCTTCTGCATCCAGACCATTGTTGTGAAATCCTGTAAATCCATTTGGATCACCTGCTGTCAGAAAACCCAGGTGACAGTCACCGCAATTTCCTCCACGCAACTGAAGGGAGGGCTCAGGATGGGTAAAGAAGAGTTCAAGTCCCAGTTGCTCCCCGGGAGTCAGTTGAACCTCATTTCTGATCCAGGCGTCGAACTTGGAATTGGCAGAAAGCAGCGTACGCTGAAACTGGGCCAAAGCCTTACCGATCAGCTCAGCGCTGATTTCCTCCTTGCCAAAGGCACTTTGGAACAAAGCCGGATACTGATCATCAGCTTGTAGCCGGCTCACTGCCTCCGCAATAGGCAGGTTCATTTCCCGTTCATCTTCTATGGGCTGAACAGCCTGCTCCTCAAGCGAAGCCGCTCGCCCGTTCCAAAAGAAGCGGTTTTGCCAGTGAAGATTGGAAAGTGACATGGCATTCATATCCCCGATGGAGTCATGAACACCAAAACTGAATTGATTGCCATCAGTAAAGGCTTTTTGCTGCTGGTGACAGGAGGCGCAGGAAATACTGCCGTCTGCCGATAGCTTTTTCTCATAGAAAAGCATACGGCCCAGCTGTACTCCTTGCTCCGTCAAAGGATTGTCAGCAGGCATGGCTACATTATTCGGAAAATAATCCGGTGCATCCAGGGAAATGGGTGTAGGTCCAGAAACTGGATTTTCCGACTTATTCCCGCAGGAAAGCAAGCCACACATGCAGACTAATCCCAGCCAGGCAGGAATTTGAATTCGCATGAATAGAAAGTTTGATAAAAGAAATCGTTTACTCGATCAAAAAATCACCCCTGTGGTGGATGTTCGATTTCTTTACTCAGGGTTTGGCCAAACCGGTTTTTGTAAAAAGCTTGATGAGCGATAGGCTGGGTAATATTTTCAGGGTGTTTGTAGCTAGGGGATGGATTCGGAATATAGAGTCCAAAATCCTGGCTGAAGGTAAGCGCGGTGTTGTTTTCCTGCCTTTCCTGTTCCTCTTTTAGTTTGGTAGCGAGATAGCACTTGCCGTCACAGTTTAGCATAGGCTTATCTGTATTGATACAGAAATTATCTATGATGTACTTTTGATTCATCGTGAAACTCACTTTGATCACCGAATACACCATGCTGTTCATTACCAAAACAGCGCAAAGCCATATGTAGAGTGAGCTTTTCAGCATTTGGCACAAAAGTAACTTGCAAAAGGTTTCAATGCTATGATTTTTATCAAATATCTGAATTTGATTTTATGTATGTCAGCTTCTATTCATTACTATTTTTTTGACAAGGTCAGAATTTTGGAAAATCCTGCATCAAATTCTGCAAATAATAAAGTCCATTGGTACTGATTTCCTTTTGATAAAGCATTTTTGGCTTTAAATTAAATTTTCCCTTCAACCCAAATTTCCAAAACCATGCGCCTATCTCATCTTCTGTTTTTTCTAGTCATTAATGCCACATTATCCCACGCGCAATTCATCCCAACTGGCACAGCTTATAAGCTGGTTTGGCAGGAGGAGTTTGATCAAGAGGGAGAAGTGAATTCTGATCTCTGGTCTTTCGAAGAAGGATTTAAAAGGAACAATGAACTACAGTGGTACCAAAAGAAAAATGCAGAGGTAAAAGACGGGAGGTTAGTGATCACCGGAAAAAGAGAGCAGGTCAAAAACAGCAATTTTGAGGCTGAAAGTACCGATTGGAGAAGAAATCGGGAGTATGCCGAATACAGCTCCTCTAGTATCAATACCCGCGGGAAATATGAGTTCCAATACGGCGTCATGGAGGTTCGGGCAAGGATCGATACAGCCATGGGCCTATGGCCTGCAATCTGGACCTTGGGGATAAGCAAACCATGGCCTGCCAACGGTGAAATCGATGTAATGGAATATTACCGGGTGAAAGGCGAAGCTACAATTTTGGCCAATGCGGCTTGGGCTGACGAAGGGCAATACAATGCAAAATGGGATAATGCGAAAATTCCATTCAGTGACTTTCTGGAAAAGGACCCAGATTGGCCAAGTAAATTTCATCTTTGGAGAATGGAATGGACGGAAGATTCCATTAAACTCTTTTTGGACGACGAATTGCTAAATGAGATCGATCTGGCAAGAACTGTCAATCCAGATGGTTTCAATCCTTTTCATCAACCTCATTACATCCTGTTAAACCTTGCGATTGGTGGCAATAATGGTGGAGATCCTAGCACTACATCCTTTCCCAAACATTATCTGGTGGACTATGTGAGGGTTTATCAGAAGTAAAGCAACAGGAGTATCATAGTGCCGTTTCTCAAGGGAAAATTGTGGAGCTAATAGATGTTAGAATTTAAACGAAAATGTATTGGTCTTTTTTCTTCCTTCATCAGCCACAGCGGGGGCACGGCTGTTATGGTATCAAATTCTTACTACCTATAGTTTGTGTCTAATGGCACGGAAAAATGTACTATACAAGACTTAGGGATAGGGAATAGTGTAGTTGTATTTTGTGCCCTCTGCGCCACGCTCTGTGCACACTATGGTTAGATCAATCAAAAGTCTTCGAACTATCCGCAATCATCTCGTTGATTTCAGCTAGTTCCTTTTCCGTCAGGTCACGCCACTTGCCCACCGGAATGTCCAAGTGTACATTCATGATCCGGATACGCTTTAGCTGCACAACTTTGAATCCAAAATGCTCACACATTCTGCGGATCTGTCTGTTCAGCCCTTGAGTTAGAATGATCCGGAACTTGAATTTGCTGATTCGCTCCACCTTGCAGGGATCTGTCACAGTATCCAAAATCGGAACCCCGGCACCCATGCCCTGTAAGAACTTTTCATGAATAGGTTTATCCACAGTGACTATGTACTCCTTTTCGTGATTGTTTTTGGAGCGGAGTATCTTGTTTACAATATCCCCCTCGCTGGTTAAAAAAATCAGACCTTCGCTGTCCTTATCCAATCTTCCTATTGGGAAAATACGCTGGGGATGACCTATATAATCGATGATATTGTCCTTTTCACCTTTTGTATCTGTAGTACTTACTATGCCTACAGGTTTGTTAAATGCGATATAGGTATGGGTTTCCTTGGGCTTGCCCACGGGTTCTCCATCCACAGCCACCACATCATTAGGTCCCACTTTGGTGCCGAGCTCGGGGATTTTACCATTGATGGTAATTCGGCCTTCTTCCAAGAGTTTGTCTGCCCCGCGCCTGGAGCAAAAGCCCACTTCGCTGAGGTATTTATTGATTCGTATATAATGAACTTCTTCCACAGGAAATCGAAAATGGATTAAAGTTGCAAGTTAAGGAATAGAAATTTACCGCGGTGAACACGGAGGACTGTGTAGAGAGTACTACTGATTATTTGAATCACTCAACTCCAAATAAGATGTGTCCCTCCGCGTCACTCTTTGTGCACTTTGTGGTTAAAAACAAAAAAAAGCGCAAAACCGAAGTCTTGCGCTTTTCTATGAATGTTTTTAAAGCCTACTCGCTTTTTGCAGGAACTGCCGGTTTTGGAGTTTCTGCAAATAATACCTCTGGATCGCCCGGCAGTTTGATAGCCGCTAGTTTTTCCATGTACTCAGTTTTGGTGGATTCGAAAGCCAGTTTGTTTGCAGAAGAGATAGGTTCAGAAGGTGGGATTTTTTCTTTCAACCAATCTTCCTGCTTGCCATTCTTCCAAAATCTAAAGCAAAGGTGTGGTCCTGTGGCCAATCCAGTGCTACCTACATAGCCGATCACTTGACCCTGCCTGATTCTGGTTCCGGGCTTAATGCCTTTTGCGATCTTGGACATGTGTAGGTATTGCGTAGTGTAGGTGCCGTTATGCTTGATTTTTACATAATTCCCATTGCCGGAAGTGTAACTCGCATGCGTCACGGTTCCTTCACCTACGGAGCGGATTTCGGTTCCCCTAGGCGCAGCGTAGTCAGTGCCCAAGTGAGCTTTGTATCGTTTTTGGACTGGGTGAAACCTTCTTAAGTTGTATCTGGAACTGATCCGGGTGTACTTCAATGGGTCTCTTAGAAATGCCTTTTTGAAGCTCTCTCCATTTTGATCAAAGAAATTGACCTCTCCGTTTTGTTCAAAAGGGATCGCATAGTATGGCACTCCTTTGTGTTCAAAATAGGCAGTTTGGATGTCAGAAACTCCGACTACCACTCCATCTATCACTTTTTCCTCATAGGATACCTTGAACTTATCTCCCTTTTGCAAAGCTCCAAAATCAATGGACCAGCCATAAAGATCAGCAAATTGATCAATGATATCGTAGGTCACTCCCTGATTTCCCATATCCACAGCGAGATTGGAAGCGATGATTCCCCCGGCTTCCTTTGTTCTGAACGACGCGGGTTTTTCTGCCTTGTAAATATCGATGGAATCCAAGTTGAACACCACGTATTCGGCTGGATTGGGTTCGTAAATGAAGAACTGTGCTTTGGTGGAGTCCGATGGGGTTACCACCGTGAATTTTTTGTCAGCAGCGATGCCTCTTACATCAAAAATCTCCTTGGATTTTTTGGCGATTTCGTCGATGATCTGATAAGGGACATTGAAAGGTGCAAGAATGGATCCTAAAGTCTGGTTTTTTCTGACGGTTCCTTCTACAATATTCAGCCCGGTGACATTGATTCCGTACAGGAATACCTGGTTTTCCAGGGAATCAATCAGTGGTGGTTCCACGATCTCAGGCTCCTTTTCGGCTTGAAAAGGCAGGCTGAAAAATTGGAGCGAAGATGCTGCGCCTATGGTGATAACGAGTGCAGCAATTCCTATCCAAATCTTTTTCATTAATCTATAGTATTAGGGGAATTTTTGAAATTTAGCTCAAAGAAGCAAAAAAGGGCTTTTAATCCAAGTTTTGGGGCATAAACCTTTTGTTTGCTGCTGGACAATTATTATACCAACGACGGGTTCTGGAGAAATATTTCATTTGGCTCCCCCTTCTGACAGTTTGGGAGTATTTACGTTTTGTTGAAGAATTAAGCCCTTTTGTAGATGAATTGCGAAGAAATTTTTGAAAATAATGCTAATCCTCCAATGAATCCTGTATTCTCACAGTCATTTCTTTATCTTTGACATCCCAAAAAAAACTAAAATATCATGCTGAGAACGCATACTTGTGGCGAGCTTCGCCTGGATCAGGTCAATCAGGAAGTAACACTTGCCGGCTGGGTGCAGCGCGTCAGAAATAAAGGTGGATTGATCTGGGTGGATCTTCGGGATCGATACGGATTGACTCAATTAATATTTGAAGAGGAATCCAGCGAAAAAGCATTGTTGGAAAAAGCAGAAACCCTAGGTCGGGAATTCGTAGTGCAAGCTACCGGAACCGTGATCGAGCGGACTTCCAAAAATGATAAAATACCTACAGGTGCGATAGAAATCAAGGTAAAAACCCTGAAAGTCCTCAATGCTGCTAAAGTCCCTCCATTTATCATTGAGGACGAAACTGACGGTGGCGATGAGCTGCGTATGAAATACCGGTACCTGGATCTGCGTAGAAATGTGGTGCGTGAAAAACTGCAACTTCGTCACAAGATGATGCAGGAGACCCGGAAATACATGGATGCCCAAAATTTCATAGAGGTGGAAACGCCTGTTTTGATCAAATCCACTCCGGAAGGAGCGCGTGACTTCGTAGTGCCTAGCCGTACCAATCCAGGTGAATTTTACGCCTTGCCACAGTCTCCACAGACCTTCAAGCAGCTGCTGATGGTCTCTGGCTTTGACCGGTATTTCCAGATTGTAAAGTGCTTCCGTGACGAAGATTTGAGAGCAGACCGACAGCCTGAATTTACCCAGATTGACTGCGAGATGGCCTTCGTAGACCAAGAGGATATTTTAAGCACTTTCGAAGGGCTGACCAAGCATTTATTCAGTACGGTGAAAGGGGTGGAACTGGAAGAGGTGAAGCGTATGACCTTTGCAGATGCCATGAAGTATTATGGTAACGATAAGCCGGATCTTCGCTTTGATATGAAATTTGTGGAGCTGAATGAGGTAGCTAAAGGCAAGGGTTTTGGCATTTTTGACAATGCGGAGTTGGTCGTAGGTATCTGTGCCAAAGGCGCCGCGGAATATACCCGTAAGCAACTGGATGCGCTGACAGACTGGGTCAAACGCCCGCAGATAGGAGCCAAAGGCATGGTTTACGCCAAATACACTGCAGACGGTACGATCAAATCTACCGTGGATAAATTTTATTCTGCCGAAGACTTACAGGCTTGGGCAGCCACTTTCGAAGCAGAACCTGGAGACTTGATGTTGATCCTTAGTGGTGACGCGGATAAGGTACGCAAGCAGCTTTCTGAGCTTCGCTTGAAAATGGGCGAGGACTTGGGATTAAGAGATAGAAATGTATTTAAGCCACTTTGGGTGATGGATTTTCCGCTCTTGGAATGGGATGAGGAAACCCAACGCTACCATGCCATGCACCACCCATTTACCTCACCAAAGAAAGAAGATATTCCATTATTGGATGCAGACCCGGGAGCCGTCAGAGCCAATGCCTATGACTTGGTAATAAATGGAGTTGAAATCGGAGGAGGATCTATCCGTATCCACGACAAAGCCACCCAGCAACTGATGTTTAAGCACCTTGGTTTCTCGGAAGATGAAGCCCAAAAGCAATTCGGGTTCCTGATGGAAGCCTTTGAATATGGTGCACCGCCACATGGTGGAATTGCCTTTGGCTTTGATAGACTCTGTGCGATTTTTGGAGGTTCGGATTCTATCAGAGATTACATTGCCTTCCCGAAAAATAACTCCGGTCGTGATGTGATGATAGATTCTCCAAGCAGTATTGCTGATGAGCAATTGACAGAGCTTTCCATACGACTGGCAGTGAAAGAATAGGAACGGGTAGAGCTAGAAACTTTTCGGTCTATGGGGACATTGTCCGGGAAGGGGTACGAACAGTTTCTAACCCATGCAAACAAAGCAAAATGAGAAGGCTGTCTCAGCGTTGAGGCAGCCTTTTTTTGCCTAAACTTATTGGAAGCTACCACTACCTGGGATAGTAACCTTTTCAAATTTTACTTTTGGATTATACGCTTTGTTACCAAAAAAAGCCAAAACCTAAATGGATTTGCCCAAGACAAACATTTGGGCTACATCTGTTATCCGTCACTCGTGCTGAGCGAAGCCGAATAACCGGTCCTCTGACCAGGTGAGCAAAGAATTGGTGGATACTGGCATCATTCCGTATATTCATGTTTTATTTTTACCTTAACGGGTAATACAGTTTTTTGAATTGAGATATTTAAATCTACTTCCAGTGAAAAAGCCAACTAAAAAATCTCTACTATTATTTCTATCCTTGCTGGTAATTGCAAGTTTTTCTACTCTAGAAAGCCTCAAGGCCCAGGGAGCCCAAAAAGTCTTTAACCCCATGTATGAGGACTATTACGATAGTCTGAAAAATATGGACTACCCTTACTTTTTCCCGATTTTAGGAAAAGGCGCCTATTCCAGAGGGTATGACTTGCAGCATGCCTGGGGAGCCAGTGCTATCTATTTTACCCAGCAGCAGCAGATTTTAATAGAAAGTACTTCAGTAGGTTTTGGCGGGTCAGAGCTAGTAGATATCAGTGATTTTATCAATTTTGGACCAACCATTGCGACCACCAATGCCTACTCTTTTCGCCCTGATTTTTGGATACTTCCCTTTGTGAACGTCTATGGGATATTAGGAGGGGGCACTACCACTACAGAAGTGACCTTATTGGATCCTGTTTCGTTTGAGACCGCCCAGAATTTCGCAGTAGATAGTTATGGATTAGGGATTACACTCACAGGTGCCGTAGGGCCAGTCTGGCTCGCCTGGGATAATAATTACAACTTTGCCGATGTGGAAGTGGTGGTGGAGCCTGTTCCGGCCTTTAACAGTAGTTTTCGTGTAGGACATACCATTCCCTCCATCAATAACCCCCAGCGTAACCTCTCAGTATGGGCAGGTACCTTTTTTCAGATCATTCAAAATGATACCCAGGGAAGTATACCGGTTTCGGACTTGGTGCCTGAGCTAGGTGATGGAGCTCTAATCGACCGATTGAACGAATGGGCAGATGGTTTGCCTCCTGCTCAGCGCGTGGTAGTCAAGCAAATCATAGACAAATTGGATGAAGCTGCCTCCGGAATAGACCCAGAAAATGCGATGATAGAGTATAAACTGGATAAAAAAGTAGCCGCTCCTTTTAATTTGATCTTTGGTGCCCAATACCAATTCAATAAACGCTGGATTTTACGATCTGAGCTTGGAGTTTTTGGAAAGCGCTCGCAGTTTCTGTTAAATCTTAACTATAGGATTCCTGGTATTTTCAAAACCAAAAAATAGGGCCAGATTACACTTCACCTCTTATTACTAATTCCCATGCCCCATGCTCAGGTCACATAAGTTTTTGTTTCTATTCCTGTTTTTTGTCCTCCTGTCCGGCAGTACCAAATCGCAGGTGATTATGAGTTTGCTCTTCGGTGATGATCTGAACAATGAAAACAACATGTTTGGTCTCCATATGAACTACAGCTGGAATAACATGACCAACCTACCTGAAAGTGAAGCCATGGCCAATTTCAACTTGGGACTGTTTTTTACGCATAAGTTTGAAAATAACTGGCAGCTAAATGTGGATATGCTGGCCAAATATCGCAGGGGAGCCTCAGGCATACCAGCCTACGATCTGGGAGATGAAAATCTCAACGATTACTATGGAAGTACCGACTTTACCCGCAGCATTAAATACCTGAGCCTGCCCATTACCATGCGCTATGAATTGCCAAAACGGGTGTTTTTGGAGCTAGGGCCACAGGTTTCCTTTAGGCTAAAGGCCATAGATGAATTTGAGGCTGAGCTACCCCAAGGGGATATCACGCTCGATGTGGATATCCACGATGAGGTGCAGAGGTTTGATTTCGGGTATGTGGCGGGGATAGGGTGGTTCTTTGACAAAGAGTCCCTGAATGCCATAGGTTTTCGATATAACGGAGGCTTCACCGACGTGATGAAAAACGATGCCAACAAACAAGCCCATCAGCAATGGGGATTCTTCTGTAACCTGCCCATAGGCAGAGGGAAGATGGAATAAATAGGGCATGCTCCCGGAGCATCTCGAAGTATGGGGAAATATAGTATATTGAACTATTGAATCCTTAATCTACTCCTGCCCATGAAATCGAGCATGTCGGAAGCGACACACAGAGGGATGATTATCTCCCAGGCGATATTCCATACCGTTTCCTTCGTCACGGGACAGGTTGTGGCCTTTAAAAGACAAATTATAAACACATGAAAAAGCCCATTATCTTTCTGCTCCTTGCTATCTTTTGCCTTTCCTGTAAAGAGGATGAAGCTCCCGTTCTAACTCTAAATGGTGACTATGTAAATACGGTAGAGTCGGAAACTGATGAACTTTCTGAAATGACTTTCATGAGATTTAGAAGTACTGGGGAACTGACCGTAAGTTACTACAGGCAATTAAAGCCTGAAGGAAGTAATTGCCTAAAGTCCATACGCAAAGGTACCTACCGCATCGTGGGAGAGGAATTTAGATTTACCGTACTCGAAACTCTTGGCCCAGATCCGGCAGTTTTTGACATCAATGGAGAATGCCCTACAGAAGCACAGTTGGTAAATGGGCAGGGGCCAGAACCTCTGGAATTTACAGGATCAATTAGCGTGGATGAATCGAAAATATCGTTTGAGTTACAGTATACATGTGAACCTCATTATTCCAGTTTTTGCCCTGAAAAAGTAACTTATGTCCAATATATGGAATAAAATTGGGGCAGAAGACCTAATATTCAGTCTGTCTCGCTTGAGAAGCGATTTTACTTTATAAATTTGTGGCTACACTTAGCGCCATTGATTTTGAAACACCTAGTAAATGCTCTCCTTGTAATTTTCATTCTGTCTGCCTGTAGCCAGCAGGAACCCATAGATTTTTCTATCATTCCTTATCCTTCAGATCTGAAGGTGGAAAATGGCCAGTTTGAACTGACTTCCAATACTCAGCTCTTTATTGAAGACCCAGCTGCTTTTCCAAATGAAGTTGAGTTCTTTCAAGTAATGATGAAGCAGGCATTGGGTGATGAGCTTTCTTCTGGGACAGGTAGTAATACCATCGAGATCCGCAAATCTGCTGAATACTCTAACCCAGAGTCTTATAGTTTGAAAATCAGTTCGGATAAAATTGTCCTTGAAGCTGGATATCCCCAAGGGATATTTTACGGGATGAGCACTTTGCGACAGCTACTTCCCGCATCCGTAGAAACCGGTGAAGTTTCTGCCCAGCTAGTGCTCCCGGCCCTGCGCATACAGGACAGTCCGAAATACGACTGGAGAGCCATGCATCTGGATGTGTCCAGACATTTCTTTTCCATGGATTATCTGCATCGCTATGTGGATTTACTTTCACTCTACAAGCTCAACAAGCTGCACCTTCACCTCACAGATGACCAAGGCTGGAGAATGGAAATCAAGCAATACCCGGAGCTTACCGAGCAGGGAGCCTGGCGTACATTCAATAAGCATGACTCCATCTGCATGGAGCGATCCATAGAAGACCCTAGGTTTGCGCTGGACTCAAAGCACATCAAAATGAGGGGGGATACGCAGGTTTACGGTGGGTATTATACCCAGGATGAGCTCAAGCAGTTTGTCGCTTATGCCCAGTCCAAGCATGTGGAAGTAGTGCCAGAAATCGATATGCCAGGTCATATGATGGCTGCGATCAGCGTGTATCCGGAATTGACATGCGGCACACCGGGCTGGGGAAGGGTGTTTTCTACTCCGCTGTGTCCGGTAAAGGAGGAGGTTTACACCTTCGTAGAGAATGTGCTGACAGAGGTAATGGATGTTTTTCCATCGCAGTACATTCACATAGGGGCTGATGAGGTGGATCTCAGTAGCTGGGAAAAGTCCTCTGCTTGCCAGCAGTTTATGAAGGCAAATGGAATGGAAGATGTGGAGGAACTGCAGGCCTATTTTGTAAATAGGGTCAGCGATTTCTTGATGAAGAATGACAGAAAAGTAGTAGTCTGGGATGAGGCTATTTCTGGAGATATTGACAGCAGTTTATCCATTATGTACTGGAGAGCCTGGGTAGCATCAGTGCCCGAGCGGGTGGTAAAAAAAGGCAATGAGGTGATTTTGGCACCTGGAGATCCTTTTTACTTCTCTAATCCTAAAGCAAAGCTTTTTGACGTTTATAACAAGCAAATCCTCAGTTCTAAATTCCCTACAGCACTCAGTCATAAAATCAAAGGCATGCAAGGCTCTCTTTGGACAGAAACCATCCCTAGTGAGGAACTTGCAGATGCTTTGATTTTTCCAGATGCGCTAGCTCTGGCTGAAAGAGCCTGGTCTTCAGATGAAGGCCAAGATTGGAATTCCTTCAAATCCAGATTAAAGCCCCAGTTGCACCGGCTTCGAACCATGGGCGTGCAGCTAGATTATACCCCTTCAGCGGAGCTTTTGCCCTTTCTCAATGTGGATAAGGATACGGAGCAAATTGGGGTTCGCTTTGAGAGTGAGTTGAGCGAACCTACCGTCTATTACACCACTGATGGCAGTACACCTACTCTGGAGTCTAACCTGTACAAGGGGGAATTCTTTGTAAAAGGAAGTGCATCTATCGCTGCAGCCGCTTTTGAGGATGGGCAGCTGGTAGAGCCGGTTTTGAAAAAGCAGGTGGATTATCATAAGGCCATAGGTAAAGCGGTGGAATACCTCAAGCCTTGGAATACCGCCTATCCTGCAGGAGATGCGGGTACGCTGACTGATGGCTATAGAGGCACTAATTCCAACAGTGATGGATACTGGCAGGGATTTACGAACGATGTGGAGGTAATAGTGGATATGGGTGAGGAAACGGACTTGAGGAGCTTCTCCGCTACTTTTATGCAAAATATCGGTCCTGGAATCTTCATGCCAGGTGAGGTGGAGGTTTTGGTTTCTTCTGATGGGGAGCACTTCACTTCAGCTCTGGAAATAGCCAATGATGTGCCGGCTGATCAAAAGGGATTGCTGTTCAAGGATTTCGAAGGTTCTCTGGAAGGTCAAAAGGGCAGATACCTCAAAGTCATCGCCAAGAATGCACGCCCAGGGTTCATTTTTACCGATGAGTTTGTGATTAATTGATTTTAAAAAAGTAAGAATAGGCAGCAGTTTAGCATTTTGCAAAAAGAATTGAGATGAATTGGAATGCAGTTTACTTAGGATCTAGTTTGGAATTTCAATCCTATTTGGTGTGGATTCGGTATTCGAGGAGTCGTAAAAGGTAGGGAAACGGCCGGCATACTGCCGTTGTGAATTGCTTTCATCCCAGTATCTTACTGGACAAATCACAGCGTTTTTACATAGATGGAGGAAGGAAGACCCGTTGTGAATTGCTTTCATCCCAGTATCTTACTGGACAAATCACAGCTTGTCTCCCAGCTGGAACCACACATCATGGGTTGTGAATTGCTTTCATCCCAGTATCTTACTGGACAAATCACAGCAGAGGACTATTTTCTGGAAAGTCCAGGGCTGTTGTGAATTGCTTTCATCCCAGTATCTTACTGGACAAATCACAGCACATAGGCATAGAAAGCCATTACAAAAGTGTTGTGAATTGCTTTCATCCCAGTATCTTACTGGACAAATCACAGCAAATACTTGGTTATTCTGGTAATTGCCTCAGTTGTGAATTGCTTTCATCCCAGTATCTTACTGGACAAATCACAGCAAGTTCTAGACGTTCGTTAGCTTTGTACGTGTTGTGAATTGCTTTCATCCCAGTATCTTACTGGACAAATCACAGCGGACAACTTCTTTGACCAGTAGCCCTCAGGGTTGTGAATTGCTTTCATCCCAGTATCTTACTGGACAAATCACAGCCTTTTCGCCGCTTGCTCGGTATTAACAGCCGTTGTGAATTGCTTTCATCCCAGTATCTTACTGGACAAATCACAGCCATTCGGATATACAATCGGTGTCCAGATCTGTTGTGAATTGCTTTCATCCCAGTATCTTACTGGACAAATCACAGCCTTCTTATTGAGTTCTGCTCTCGATTTGGTGTTGTGAATTGCTTTCATCCCAGTATCTTACTGGACAAATCACAGCAAAATTTTCAATTATGAAGGCAACAGCCCCGTTGTGAATTGCTTTCATCCCAGTATCTTACTGGACAAATCACAGCAAGACACTTTGGATAGCTTCTGATGGAAGTGTTGTGAATTGCTTTCATCCCAGTATCTTACTGGACAAATCACAGCTCTTTGGCCTATATCTATGCAGATGAGGTGGTTGTGAATTGCTTTCATCCCAGTATCTTACTGGACAAATCACAGCTTTTCTTTCTATCGTAAAAAAATATCCCCTGGTTGTGAATTGCTTTCATCCCAGTATCTTACTGGACAAATCACAGCTTGAGTCTCCGTCTGCACCTGTTGTATTGTGTTGTGAATTGCTTTCATCCCAGTATCTTACTGGACAAATCACAGCCCCAATTTAAGGCATTTTGAGGCACCTCAGGTTGTGAATTGCTTTCATCCCAGTATCTTACTGGACAAATCACAGCCGGTTCCTCTTTTACCTCTTCATGATCATCGTTGTGAATTGCTTTCATCCCAGTATCTTACTGGACAAATCACAGCCTTTCTGGGCATTTTCCAACAATTGAGCAGGTTGTGAATTGCTTTCATCCCAGTATCTTACTGGACAAATCACAGCCATGGCAGTAATAGATAAGCCCCCACGCTTGTTGTGAATTGCTTTCATCCCAGTATCTTACTGGACAAATCACAGCGCAATGCTTAGCGTGTTACTTTCGTACATGGTTGTGAATTGCTTTCATCCCAGTATCTTACTGGACAAATCACAGCGGTTCTTTGCTTCTACGCGGGTCTTCCTGGTTGTGAATTGCTTTCATCCCAGTATCTTACTGGACAAATCACAGCCCGTAATGCGGGAAGAAAACGTCGCTCCGGGTTGTGAATTGCTTTCATCCCAGTATCTTACTGGACAAATCACAGCTGCCTTGCAATCCGCCATAATACCTAAAGTGTTGTGAATTGCTTTCATCCCAGTATCTTACTGGACAAATCACAGCCATCAAATATTCCTTGTTCTGCTACTTTCTGTTGTGAATTGCTTTCATCCCAGTATCTTACTGGACAAATCACAGCTAATTTGAGTCATAGCTTAGCTTCGTATCAGTTGTGAATTGCTTTCATCCCAGTATCTTACTGGACAAATCACAGCCTATTTGAATAGTCAGCAACCACGGAAGCTAGTTGTGAATTGCTTTCATCCCAGTATCTTACTGGACAAATCACAGCAATGGTCAAAAATTCCTGTTCTTCCTTCCTGTTGTGAATTGCTTTCATCCCAGTATCTTACTGGACAAATCACAGCATCTAAATAGGGTTTATAAGCAATCCCCTCGTTGTGAATTGCTTTCATCCCAGTATCTTACTGGACAAATCACAGCTTCGCCGTAAGGAATTGGCTAGTATTCCTAGTTGTGAATTGCTTTCATCCCAGTATCTTACTGGACAAATCACAGCTAGCCAATTTCCATTCCTGACCCGTCAACCGTTGTGAATTGCTTTCATCCCAGTATCTTACTGGACAAATCACAGCATACCCCACCTTAAGTGGCTGGTATGCTGTTTTTTATGGCTATTTTTAGAAATAAAAAACAGAAAAGGTTTTGGGCGATGGGTGATCAGGCCTTCCAGGTTTTCAAAACCTGGAAGGTCTCTTTTCCTAAAACAATTCTAGCTGCTGGCTTGGCTTCTCCTGCTCCACTACTTTTTTTCCATAAAAAATCTCCATCATACCAAACTGCTTATCCGTAATGGACATGATCCCCACTTTTCCTTTAGGGGGCAGATTCATTTTCGTTCGTCTGATATGAACATCAGCATTTTCCCGACTGGCACAAAATCTGGTATAAATCGAAAACTGGAACATGGCAAAACCATCGTCCAGCAACTTCTTCCGAAAAGAAGTAGCGATTTTCCGGTCCTTTTTGGTCTCGGTGGGCAGATCGAAGAAAACTAACACCCACAAAGTTCTATACTGGTTAAGTCTGGAGAAAAATTTCTCATCCATAGTCAGGGTAAACAATTTTTCTTCTGATTCCTGCAAAACACTCGAAAAGGGAAGAACTGGTTCTGCTGGCCGCCACCATCAGGGGGCTTTTCTGGCCATCGATCATTACATCCAATGCCGGAATGGCCAGCAATTCTTTCTTTAATTCGGTGGTCAGTTCATCTATGTCATCATTATTTTCAACAATAAAAGCCACGACCAAATCCACATAGGGACGGTAAGGTTCCATAATGTCATCTGCCAGACAATAGGCATTGTATTTATTCCGGTGCCAGATCCCCACTCCCGGTAGCATACCGGAGGAGACCAATGCTCTGGCAATCACGGCCCGGAGTATGGCATAGCCATAATTCAGTAGGTTATTGGGCGGGATTCCGTTTTGCCCCCTATTGAAATCCGGGATATCAAACAGGGCCTGCCAATAAATCGCTGCTGCCTGGGCTTCATTATTTCCTGAATCCCCGGAACTGACATTTTTATAGAGATACTCCATTCGCTTGGATTCCTTCCCTTTTTCCTTCAGTAAGGAATATTGGTTTTTGATCTTTGCCGACACAGTTTGCTGCCAAAGATTCTTTTTGAGCGGCTGGGAAGCTTCCAACTGGTAACGTACCCGCTCGGTCTGCTCGGTATGGCCCTGCATGGGTAATAGAAGACTATTGGGCAAATGCTGTGCATTGCAAGAAACCACCGCCACTTTTCTGGCAGTAAGCTTGCATAAAAGACCATTGGTAATGGTGATCTGCTGGTTTTCTAAAACAAGCATTCCTATATCCTCAATGGGGACTGTCCTGTCTGGCTTATCGTCAGGAAAACTCACTAAGAGCTGTTCATTTTTGGTGCTCAGGTAGGCTGGATTACCGAAGAAAAGGGTTCGTTTGATCATAATTTAGTCGCATAGAACTGAGAAAAAACTGATATATCTAAAGACTTCTATTCTAGCTCTTTATTCATTACATCCTCCTTTTTCGATTCCATGGTTTGATTTAAATGATCCAAACCATCAAAGAAGTTAAGGTAATAGTCTCTATTCAATAAAGACTCTTTCTCAATAGCCTGATAAGCCTTCCAGCTCGACCACTTCCAATCTTCCAAGTCCACCGCAAAACCATGCTTAATGGGATTCAGGTGGATATACAAAAAGGCATGTTGCCACTGGGATTCTGTCAGAATTGGTTTTCGCTTGAAATTTTTAATGAAAAGGCTCCCTCTTCTCTGGTCTTTCTTATTGAATGCTTTGGTATAACTGTTGAAGAAATTGCTGAATGCCTTCGTAATGGGGATACGCTCCAGACCTGCCAGGTTTTCAAAACCTGGCAGGTCTGAAAACTCCTTCACGCCTACCAGCAAGTGGAAGTAGTTTGGCATCAGACAATAAGCATAAGTCTCCACTACCCCATCCAGATATTTATCGTATTGTCGAAGAAAAAAGCGATAGTTCTCCTCCTCCCGGAAAATATTCTCCGAGCCGTTTGCATGGTTATAGATATGGTAAGAGTGGCCTTGTTGCATTTTATTGTCCGATAATTTCCTTTTATACTTTCCTCTTCATAGTATAAAACCCCTGGAAGGTCTAACGAATCCTCTATAGAAGGATTAATACTCTCCAACTCTTACAATTTCCCCTAAATGGTTAACACGAACTTTGACAATGTTTTGCAATTGAGCCGTACTCCTTAAATTGATATAAGCGATATTTATAAGAGTCTTCTTTTCTTCAACACTAGTTTCTAGGTGACTTCTAAACATATAATTTTTTGTAGCCAACTTCTGTACCCTAAACAAATTCGGGCTAATAATCTTAGCATTCTCAGGGTTTAATAAATCCACTTCAATTGGATTGAAATCCATAACCTCATTCGGAAAAACAAAGTATTCATTCTGTTTCATTGTGAATAAGAACCGCCAACCTAAATGCTGATTGAAGCCCCTATCAATAATCGGCAATGACTGATTTACCCTTTCCAGTGCTTCAAAAAATGAGACTACATTTTCTTGCAGACTCCCATTTTCATCTCTATAAATAGCTACATGATGATTATTGCCAGTACTCACAAAATCAATCGGGATTCTATTGCCATCCTTGTCAGTAATTTCATTACCGAAATGGTCTTTTTTATAATGTAAAGAATCTGCATTTTTCACACCACTAATAGTCACCCGTTTGAGGGAAATACCCTTTTCCTCATTGAGCCAAATAGGATTCTTATCCAAATCAGAAAAGGCTTTTTTAGGATCTCCACCAAATACTCGCAAACGACTTAATAGAGCTCTTTTCACTCCTTGATCTATTACCTTTCCAATTGATTTTTCATCCTTGAAATTCTCAGGGCTGATGTCTTTTCTGATAGAATAATTTTCCTCCAGCCAAACTAATTTCACTTTTTCGGGAAGAATTTCTGTTTTATCCTCATTCAAATAAATAGGATTCTTTGATGGTGAATTTTTTCCTCCAAATGCTTTCGTTGGGACTCCTCCATT
Organism: Algoriphagus sp. TR-M9; assembly: GCF_027594545.1. NCBI lineage: Bacteria > Pseudomonadati > Bacteroidota > Cytophagia > Cytophagales > Cyclobacteriaceae > Algoriphagus > Algoriphagus halophytocola. Next base: position 4,711,568 of record NZ_CP115160.1, read on the forward strand.
TTCGGATAATCTCTGCAAAAGTGCCTCTTTGAATATTGGATTGGCAACTTTTTCGATGGTACGCAAATCGAATTTTGTCCCAACTTTTTCCTCCTTAACTTCATAATATCGGTATTTCCCATAAACAGTCTCCTTGTGCAACTGCCCCCTTGGAGTGAGTTCGACTTTTACATTATCTCCAGTTTTTGATTTTGTTCTGTTTTTATTTTTGGTGACCACCTTATTCTTAGCTTTATGTGACACCAATACATTTTCTAAATGTTCCTTGGCCTGTTCTCTAAAATTTGGAATAGGCAAATTGAAAACACGTTTTTTATTTCCTTTATCATCTATAGTTACATGGGTCTCTTTTGACTCAATTCCGATAATACTTCTATGGAATTTATTTGTCTCGTTCTTTCTGGCATTCAGGTTATTTAGGTACTGAATGTGACTATGCTTTGTAAAAGCAACAGTCAAAGCATCCATGGCGTGATGGCGATGATCATTCCTTTTACTCCAGTCTATGATGCGTTCTTTGAACGTCCCGTCTTTTTCCTCAACCAATTCAGTTAATCCCAATTTTTTGAATTTATCAAAATTCAATTCCTGCATAATATTGACCAAATCCCAATCTTCACGTAACCGATTCGTCACGCTTCCTGTTGTAGAAACTACAGAGCGGGAAATTTCATACAACATGTTTTTTGCTTTCTTGGCTATATATTGACTATCCCTCAAGTCACGTTCTATAAATCCATCTCCTATTTCCGTCTCCCTTTTTAATAACTTTTGGTATTTAGCTCTAGAAATCCCTTCCTCTTTGTTCTTTTTGTTCAATTCAAAAAGGCTAGCTATTCTAATTTCAAAAGCTTCGAGTTTATCCTCTCCATATTTGCTATCTATGTAATCGTAGGCAGTTTTATTTCCTTTATCCAGGTTGTCCTTCCGATATACTACTGTTTTGTTGGAGAAGCTATCGTCAAATAATTTTGCCTGAGGGATGATGTGATCAATGTCTATTTGCTTACTGAATAATATTTCCCTCGGAATATAGGTGTTTGTATATAGATCTTTGTACCCTGTGCTCTTCAACTCCTCATATAGGCGATAACGTATGATATCATTTCGGCTAGGATTTTTCACTCCGAATTCATTCTGCAACAGCTTAAAAATCTTTTCATGGGCTGTTTTTGCCGCATTGATGTTCGTGGTCATCTCTGCGCGTTCCTTCGCATTTTTTTTCAACTCACGAGCAAGTTCAATCCTTATTTCGTCAAACTTGAAGTATTCTACAATATTCCCATTTTCATCCTTTTTGCTGTTTTTCTCAATCAATGCATTGATCACATTAATCATTTGATTCAGGATTTTTTCTACCACAGGATTTCGCAAACTGTTTTTTTTCAGCAATTCCAACTTGTCTTTCAAAGGGCGATTTGCAATTTCCTCCTTTGTCAATGACGTTGCAGAATGCCTATATTCTGCCAACTCACAGGCCGTACTGTAATTGCTCTCTTTGATGTATGGGTAAATTTTTCGAATTGCTTTACTACTCAGATTGCCGTAATCATCTGACAAGGTTACATTCGCTAAGATCTGGCTGTGTTCTCTTGTGAAGCCAAATTTCTTCTCCAGTAATTCATATAGTTTTTCGTTTCCGCTTGCCGAGTCATCCCCCTCGTAGGAATACAAAAGGTGCCAAAGCTGATAAGAAGCTTGCTTTTCAAAAGCTTTTCCATCAAGTTCTGGATTGAAGTCTAAAATGGCAGGGTCGATCTTTAAGGTTTCAAAAATTCGTTTAACCATCGACTTTATCTCAGAGGCAGCGACACTTAGATCATCCAACTCTACTTCATCTTTATTTGATTTCACTCTCAGCAAATCCTTTACATCATATCCTTCTATATCCAAAATTCTCATATAAGCTTCATACAATGCCTTATTGGTTCGGTTGCCTTCCAAATGGGTATAGTTAATTTCCCAGTCTTGATTTTTGTAGCCCAATAATTCAAGGATATTCTTGGCGGGTAGGTTTCCTTTTAAATTCAATTCTTCGAAGAGATATTTTTTCTCTTCATAATCTAAAGGAAAAATCTCTAGCTCTTCTTCAAATAAACTTCCCTGTTTCTCAATCTTTGCAATGGGTTTTTTGTTTCCCTTTTTTTTGACCAAAACATTATGCAGTATTTGCCAGATCTTAAACTCCTGAAAAAGTGGAGAAGACTTAGGTGCTACTTTTAATCCTATGGTTTTCTTTTTACCGTTTTCTATTTCTATCTCCTTACTTTCAAATTCACAGAAACTCACCAGTCCTTTTTGAGACTTGAGCTTACGCTGGTAAAAAATAACAATGTCACGAATTTCTATTTTTAGTTCATCTGTCAATTCAGGATGGTGCTTTTTCTGTTCTTCCCAAATAGCTTCAAATTCGTCCAAATAATCTTGGCGATAAAACACCTGATTTTTCAATCGTACGTGGGGATTTTCCAGCAATTGCTTATACAGATATTGCCCCACAGTTTCCTTGTTGAAATACAGTTCCTTGCTTCTGTCTGAAATAGCCCCCAAATATCCACTTGAATTGTTAAGGTTGTTGTTTATTTCGGTAACTACATAAGCGACTTCCTCTTTCTCTAACTGCTGGGACAACGCTTCACTTCGCCATTTATAAGCTTGGACTTTTTTCTCTTCTCTAGTTCCTTTGTTTTCTGCCGTATTAAAATTGTATTTAGTCCAAAAAGACGTTGAAGTTGCCCTTTGTCCTTTGCCTTCTAATTCTTTTTTAAACTCATCTGTAAGAATCTCAGGATAAAACTGCCGTTGAAAAGCCCATACTTTATCTAATTCTTCTTGTAAATCGGAACGGTAAAAATCAGGAACATGCTTTTTACCTTCTAGCAGCAGTCTATAGCTTAGTTGGCCAGGTGTGATTTTTTCTTCATAAAGTCTCTTAGCTACCTCCATCCCATCTATAGCCTGACCCTCGTCCTCATTGGATACCTTACGACTACTCTTATAGCCCCGCTTTTTATTGATCGATAAAAGTACCCGTGCCAAGTCCTCCTTTTCTATTCTCTCGACAACAGATTTAGCCCTCATTCTCCAGGTTTCATGTGTGGTGTTTTTACCATCCTCTGCCAGCTTGGTTTCTTTTGTGATGAGACTAGCTTTGGACAACACATGGATCAGATTGGCTCTTCTATCCTGATAACGATCAAGATTTCTCCTCGCACCTCGTTTCAGCGTACGATCTGCATTGATGGAAACTGGTTTTCCTTTTTCGAAATTGGTCTGCTCATCCGTGGTAAGAGGATTGACTCGAACGCCTATTTGTTTGATTGATGACTTTGAAGGATCATTTCCCTCAATTACATGAGCAAAGCCTATGGAGGTAGTACCCAGATCTAAACCAAGAATATTTTTCATTTTATTTTTTAATAATTTGTTCTATTTTTACCCCTGAAAGCAATTCACAATAAGGATTATTCCGTTGTGCAAACATTAAGTTGCCCTCGACTTTGACGGGGGCTTTTCTTTTATTCCCCTATCAGGGCTTAATTACATCCCTTCCATCCTCTCTTTTTAATTTCCCCCGCTTTTCCAGCATAATCAGTGTATAGCGCAAAGACTCATCGATCTGCCTGCCCACTTTAGAAAAACCAAAGACTTTGGCTACATACCGGAGCAGTTCTGCTTCATCGATACTGAAGTTTTGATGAAGTATTTCCAGAATGGCGATAGACAGCTCTTCCGGAGCGATGTCTTCTATCTCTCTTTTTTCGGTCTCATTGGTCCGATAGAAATCAATATTTCTTAAAACATCTTCGTCTCCTGCCCCCACATAGAAAGGCTGGTGGTGCAATGTATGTTGCGCACCCATTTCCGTCAGTAGCTCAGTCAGATGATTGTCCAGCTTTGCACTCAACTTGGAAACATTCCATGCTTGTAAGACCCGCTTCGCCAGAAGTCTCTTGCTAATCGGTGCTTCCAGATTGATCACTTCTTTGATTTGTTCCTTGAGCTTCACACGACTGGAATACTCATAGATACGCTCCGAAGACCCTCCGGGCACCAATAAAAGGGCTGCCGGAATATATTTTCTCTTGAAAGTTGGAGGCGCAACCTCTTCTTTTTCGATCTCTTCGGGTTCAAGAAAAGGCTCTTCAGGTACCTCGTCACTTACTTTTTTCGACTCTTCTACTTCCCCAGACTTAATCTCTTTTACCTTCTCCAATATCTCATCGATTATTCTATCAGGTTCTGACTTCCAATCCATTGCCCAAACTCTAAAAATATTCCAGCCCAAGGCTTTCAATACAGCTGGCATGACCATTTCTCTATCATTGGTAGTTTTGGCTTCCCAATAGTACTTGCCGTCTATCATGATCCCCAGAAGATACTCGCTTGGTTTTTCGGGATTTACGATCCCTAAATCCAATTTGAATCCTGAAGTACCAATATCTGTCTTAACCTCCAATCCTGCTTTGGCTAATCTCATTGAGATCGCATTTGCCAAGGATTTGTGCTCAGAACTTTCAGGCTGATCATTAGCCTGAAGGGTCAGGTGACCTTTCTCGGCAAAGTGTAAAAAGGACTTCAAGCCGGAAACACCTTCAGCCGCCGTCCTGCTCAGGTCAATCTTATCTGATGTAAGGGTGGCAAAAACATGCATTTCATTTCTGGCACGGGTTACCGCTACATTCAACCTTCTCCATCCTCCGTTTCTGTTGAGTGGGCCAAAATTCATACTCATTTTACCTTCTTGATCTGGCCCATATCCAATCGAAAACAAAATAATGTCTCGCTCATCCCCCTGCACATTTTCCAGGTTCTTGACAAAAATTGGCTCGGAACATTCCGTTGCCGCTTGCTCTATCTCGGGATATTCCAAAAAAAGATCCTGAAGCAGTTCCTCTACCAAGGACTGCTGGGTCTGGCTAAAGGTCACCACACCTAGACTGGTCTTTTTCCGTAAGGGGTCTTTAAAGTGATCTTTGATAAAAGCAATGATCGCTTCCGCTTCAAATTTGTTTTGCCTGGTCTTTCCCTTATCATAATAGCCCGGTACCGCATGATGGATCACTTTTTTGCTTAGATCGTCCGCTGAAGGGAAAGTCAGCAGTTTATTCTCATAGTAGTTTACATTGCTGAATGCGATGAGACTTTCGTGCTTACTCCTGTAGTGACGAAGCAAATACCTGGAAGGAACCGATAGTGCCAAGCAGTCATCCAGGATGCTCTCCAGGTCCTCAACCTCCATATTTTCTTCGTACACTTTTATGGAACTAAAAAACGCAGTTGGGGGCATTTGCTTAGGATCACCCACGATGATGGCTTGTTTTGCCCTGGCCAAGGCACTGACCGCTTCACAAGTCGGCAATTGTGAGGCCTCATCAAAAATCACCAGGTCAAAATGATTTGCATTTACATCAAAATACTGGGCTACTGAGATCAAACTCATCAGCATGCAGGGTGCCAATCGCGGTAGCAACATAGGTATCTGATCAAACAACTTTCTGATACTTACTCCTCTTCCTCTGTTTTTGATCGCCCGCTGCAGCAATCCCAATTCTGAACTCTGCATGGCCTCAGCCTGCGCATACGGAAGGCGATCCGAAAGTCTCATGTAAAGCTCCTGTTTGGTCAATTCCTGAAATCCTTTGGAGAGCTGCTTATATTGATCAATTTTTCCGGTGAATAATCTTGCATTGAATAAATTGAGCAAGTCTGTGGATTCTATTACACGCTCAGCAAATTCTACATGGATGACGTAGAGAAACAGCTTCTCGATTTCATCATCCCCTTCACTTTCTTCTACAGCGGCGATAAACCAGTTCAATCCCATCTCCTGCCCCTTTACCTTGATCACGGAGTAATTGACCCAATTTTTCAATTCGGGGAGGTGCTTCTCTATCCCCTCCAACTTCGATAGAAGATGGTCAAAGAAAGATTCTGCCGACCTTGAATCCTCTACCGAAAACCCGGTAAGCTGGATGTAAGAATGGATTAATTCATCCAATTTTCTGGCTTCCTTACAGAAATTGTCACAATGGGGTTTTGCTAGCTCAAGAAAGTCTTTAATTCGACTAATATCCTGCTGAATCAATGTCTCCATCCATTTTTTAAAGGAATGGACACCCAAGAACCGAAATTTGGATGCCAGCCTTTTCAGCTGTTCATTGACTTCACGGAGGTATAGTATATCGGTATCCTCTTCCTTGTACCAAGATCGAAGTGCCTTTGTGACTTCCCCAAAACGAGTCTGACCAAGGACTTTTTTGTAGCTCAGCAATTCTTCCGAAACCTGGAAGAGCTGTTCTACCTGATTGTCAGAGGAAAATTTTGATTTTCTATAAACGGAAAAATGCTTTTTTACTTTGTTTTTACCCAGCCATTTTGGTAAAAACCAGCTTTGATTTGCCTTGTTCCATGCCAGTTGCCAAAGTGAAAAATCCTCGTTCAGGATCCGCTCGTGATATTCGGCAAGTAGCTGATCCGAGCAGGCTTTATACTTCTCAAAGTGATTTAGCCAATCTTCAAAAAGAATCTGATTATCCTTTTCGGCAAGATAACATCCCAGCGAAACAGGGAAATCCGGAGATTGGGGCAATGCTTCGGCCAATTGAATCAACTGTTCAAACTGTTCTTCACTGAAGTAAATTTTCTCCAAAGACATTCGGTCCAGCAGATTGTTTGACAACTTTTTCATAGCCTTGAGCTGGCTGATCAACTCTTCTGTCTGATGGGAAATCTGGCTTTCGATACGGGAGGAGTAATTCTTCTGGTCTAGCCACCTCAGTGGGTTGACCACAGGTGAGCTGACCAGAGGGAATATAGTCTTATACTCAATTAGCCAATCTCTCCAGTTTTGGTACATGGTTTTTTCCAATCGCCCAAAAACGTCATCAGGGACAGGTATAGCCGGAAAATCCAAAGAACCTAAATCCTCCAAGGCTGAGATGGAATCAAAGAGGCTCCATCCTAGAGGACGGATGCGGTGTAGCTCTCTAACATAGCCACTGATTTCCTCTCGGGACTTTCCAAGCCTTTCTGCTTCAAGTCCAAAATCATAAGACCGGGTTTTCTTTTTTGAATCAAGCGATTTTTCCAGTTGTGCAAGTACATCCGATTTTTTGGACTTATTAGAGTGCAATTCCAGCGTAAAAGGAGCTAGCCCAATCTGCTCCAAACGTTTATGAACTACATCTAAAGCAGCTTTTTTCGCAGCAACAAAAAGTACTCTTTTGCCATGAAATAAAGCATCAGCGATAATATTGGTGATAGTTTGTGACTTCCCTGTGCCCGGAGGTCCATGAAGAATAAAACTCCTTCCCTGCTGAGCTGCAAAAACGGCTTTCATTTGGGAAACGTCCATAGGTATGGGCAATGCCATTTTCTCGGGAGGCACATCATCCATTTCATCTGCTTCACCATCTGACCCCACCTCGATTGCCAGTCTTCCTTCCACCAGACTCCTGACCATCGGGCTTTTCAAAATATCCTCCTGATGCACCACTATATCCTTCCAGAGAATAAGCTTGCTGAAAGAAAAATTACCCAGAACAAGCTGTTCTTCCACATCCCATCCTCTCAGCTGCATTACCGCTCTTCTGACCATCCCCATTACTTTTGCTACGTCTACTCCTTTATCGTCTGTGGGCAATTGCTCCAGCATCCCTAAGTCAAGATCATATTCTTGACGTAGAAATTCAATGAGGGTAATATTGACCATGGTCTCTTCTTCCCGGCTTTTCAGTGTAAACTTGCTGTTGACAGAGCGACGGTTTAATTCTACAGGGAGGAGCAATATCGGAGATAGTCTGGCCTTATCAGGGCTTTTGCGGTCATACCATTTGAGCAGACCTACTGCCAAATACAAGGTGCTTGAGCCATTTTCCTCGATTGCCTGCTTTGCATTTTTGTTGATATAGCTAAGGATCTGATCCAGATCTCTTTCGTGATAGTGAGTGATAAGGCGGTTATACCGTAGTTCATCATTGGCAAGTTCATAAAGTGGAGAGGAATGATGAATAGGAGGCAAATAAAGATTATACTGTCGAAGGATTCCAGCATTGGGAGATGGCAGAATGGAAAAAGACTTCCCCTCGCTTAACGTATCTTCCAGGTGACTTATATCTATATCTACCAGCTGGAGCATATTTCTAGTCATCCGAAGGTTTAAAAGACTGTTTCGAAGGGACAGATCCAAAAGTTTCCTTTCCCAAACCTTCTGCTTAGTAGCTTGTGTGGTACCCTGAAGTAAATCCTCATGGTAGATTGTCCCAATCTCAAAGTTTTTTTCCATCTCCAGAGAGATCTTGTCATTTTCCCAGAAGTCTCTAAGTGGCTCAGAGGAAATATCTCTGAGAAGAGGCAGTGGACGGATTCTGGCAGTTCTTGCGCGCTTGATATCCACAGAAAGCAAAAATTCTTCTTTCTCAATCAAATGTGTCTCTCCACTATGGATGGCCCTGAAAAAATTTGATGTGTTTCCTTTGCAAAGGGTAGTCGATTCAAGCACCGCAATTTCACGAATACCCTTGGACAGCCTTTTAGTAATCGCGGTTTTGTCATCACTGACAATTTCAGAAAACTTATCATCCTGTAGCCAGCATCCTACAAAGGCATGGCCCCGAACAATAATGAGTAACGGATGAAGATCGATAGCCTCAAGACACGCAGCATACAGCAAACTCAAATCGATACAGTTGCCAAAATGTTCCTGTTGAATGGTATCCAATAACCTTAAACGTTGTCCCGTTTCTTCGTATCCCGGAGGCAGCGAACTATATACAATTTCCTCTCCTAGAATAGCGGTGTATAGTGCGGACATGAATTGTAAAATCCTTTCGGGACTATTCCTTTGATACCCCTCAAAGGCTGGCTCTTGCCCATTTTCCTCTAAGATTTCCGCTGCCTTTCTCTTGAGATGATTTACGTAGGAATGATTAGGGGTCACATAAGATGCAATCAATTCAGGGAGTACATGGAACCCACCGAAAAAATCAATCGGATATGCAAATAACGTATGATCCTCAGCTTGAATCAGTGATCCGCCTACGTATAATTCAAAGGTCAACACAATTTTATCTGTCTCGGACAGTTTGGAAAAATATTGGCGGTCAACTTTCAAAACATTCAAAGGAATTTTAACCTCACTTTCTGGTTTAATCGCTGCCAGCTCAAAACTATATGGATATATGCAGGGCTGATCCGAATACATCTTCAGTTCCAAATTAAACTCTTCTTCCTGCCCTTCATTTTCAATTGTTAGTTCACGGATAAAGGGGATGTCATTTAAGTATAAAGGCAGGTTCAAAAAAGGAAGTACTTCGACTCTAAAGTTGATCGCTATTGGTGTCATTATTCTAGGTTGTCGTTATTGATAGGGGCGGATTTAAATGCACGTTCCCAGTTTCGATTCATAAAGCAAGGTTAGGTACTCTGAAAATCAAGGTCTCAACCTAGGTCAAGTTCAATACCTAGATGAAATTAATCCGATAGAAAAGTTGGAATAGTTAAAATGCAAGAAAAGGATTTTTAGACACAAAAAAATACCCTGTACTGAAATAGCCCCAAAAAGTTAGACACTATTTGAAGGCAATTTTATGAAAGGTAAAAAGAAGTATTCTGTCCTCTTTAGGAAAGAGGCAGTTGATCAAGTGATCCACGATAAGCGATCAGTATTTAAAGTAGGTCAGGATTTAGGAGTTGATAAATCTCTTATTCGTAAATGGGTTCTCTTGTATCAAAAACACGGAATTATGGGCCTTATGCCTATTTCAAATAGAGAATATCCTCCTGCATTCAAGGTCAAGGCTATTGAGACCATGCGAAAGAAGTCGTTATCTTTATTGGAGACCTGTATTCAGTTTAATATTCGAAGTCCTGGTTCCTTGGTCAAATGGATAGCTCTTTATGATGAAAAAGGCTCTGAAGGTTTAGCAAGGAAACAAAGTGAACCAAAATTTCCCATGGCCAAAAGAATCAAAAAGCCCAAAACCAAGGAAGAAGAGCTCCTGAAGGAATTAGCTTCCCTGAGAGCTGAAAATGCATATTTAAAAAAGCTCCATGCCTTAATTCAAGCCGACAAAGAGAAAGAAGAAAAGCGGAAGTCATCCAGGAATTAAGGCAGTCTCATGCATTATCAGATCTGTTAGTGCATGCTGGGATGGCCAGAAGTACCTTTTATTATCACATAAAACAATCCAGAAAGCCGGATAAATATCTGGAAGCCAAAAAGGCTATTTCCAGGATCTATAAGGAACATAAAGGGCGAATGGGCTACAGGCGCATCAAATTTCAACTTAGAAACGAAGGCATGATTCTCAACCATAAAACAGTTTTGAGATTGATGCAGGAATTGGGAATCCAGAGTTTGATTCGGACAAAAAAATACAAATCCTATAAGGGGGAAATGGGTAAAGTCGCTCCAAATCTTTTAGAACGCAACTTTAAAGCTTCTATGCCAAATGAAAAATGGGCTACCGATATTACGGAGTTTAAAGTCACTGACAAGAAACTCTACTTGTCTCCGATCATTGATATGTTCAATGGAGAGATCATCAGTTATACCATGTCAGAAAATGCCAAATTAAAGCCTGTAATTGATATGTTAGAGCAAGTGGAACGCCCTATTGCGAAGGAAAAACCGGTAATTATGCAATCAGACCAAGGATGGCACTACCAAATGAAATTGTATCAGGATACATTACACAAAAAGAACATTGTCCCAAGTATGTCCCGAAAAGGAAATTGCTTGGACAATGCGATAATAGAAAATTTCTTTGGAACCCTTAAATGTGAATTGTTCTATCTAAAAAAGTACAATTCAATCAATGAGCTGAAAAAAGAAATCAAAGAATACATCCATTATTATAATCACAAAAGAATCCGATTAAACCTGAATGGAATGAGTCCAGTGAGTTATCGAATCCATTCACTAAATTCAACATAACAAGAAAAAAATGTCCAAAAATCTGGGGCTAGTCTAGTACAGGGTATTTTTTTGTGTTTGACAGCAGTTGACAGAATTTTATTAGCTGTTGTTCTACTTGAAAATGTAGCCTATAGGATCAATCACATTCAGAAAACTCAAACCTATTGTTCCAAAAAGTAAAAAAACTAATATGACGTAGACAAGATCCTTTTTATCTAATCCATTCCCGTTTTTACTGTTTTTCTGTGGTTGTGTAAGTTGTGCTATAAGTACAGCCAAAAATACCCAAGAGATTAGTAGTGATAGGATTGATAAAACCTTTGATAAAATACTAGTGTCTGAAAACCAAGGGTATATAAAGAAACTAGGTAGCAAAATGAAAAGTATAAAATTGATTCCGGTGACAGCCCAGGTCTTGATTTTAATCCTAGTCTTGCCCTTTTCACTTTTTTTCAAAATGTACTGGACGTTCATGTCCAGTACATTTTGATAGGGGATTACAAAACAGTCCCCAGGTATTTCCTTAGGTGAAATTGCATCTCCCTTCGAATTTTTATATCGACGGGTTCCGGTTAAATAAATTGTGTTCAAATTTCCTTCTGAGGTAATGGAATACTGAACAAGACTTCCAGAAAAGAGTCGATTATCGTCTTCTCCATACTTTACAAGGACATCAATCAGAGTGGTGGCCACTTTTCCCCGTTTAAAAGATTTTTGCTTGAACTCCCGAGAGTTCAAAATTTCTCCTGAAAAATAGTAATGCCACTTATTGGCAAATCTCAAAACAGCAAAGCGCTGATCCAATTGAAAAATCCTTACAAAGTGGAAAGCAAAAAATCCTAGAAATAATGCGATAATTACTGATCCTAACAAATAGAGCAAAATATTAGTCAACCCGCTCTCATTAAAATCAGGCACTTCATTATTCGTTAATTTACTATGTGTCTCTGTCAGTAGTTCAAAAATACTTTCATACTGTACATTAAAAGTGTTTATGAAAATATAAAACGTAACTATCTGTACCAAAATCCCCCAAAACAGGCTTGTGATTAACCTATCAGCAAATAATCCAGACTGAAACTGTCGAGTAAAAGGTCCCTGAAAATATATTCTTTTAAAAAATACGCCGGGAATCACCAGCATGATAATGTAAACAATCGTAACTATCGTAAGACTGCTATCCATTAATGGCGCTTAGTGATTAAGAATGAGCGTAATATCCTTCTTGTTGGCCAAACTGAGTTTTACTTCCTTCTCCTTGTTTTCGGGGTTTTTCAATCTGTCTATAGCTTTGAAATATTCCTCCCTATCTTTTGGGTTTTCAAGAATTTCCTTGATTTCGTCACTCAATAGGGGGTCAGATGTCACAAAATAATTTGCGAACACTTCATAAGCCTCCTTTAGGATTTTTTTGAATGATGTCATGATCTTTAGGATTTAATGCAAAGTAAGTTATTAACTTCCAGATAAAAAACTACTTTTTTTAACCTTAAGTTTCATTTTTTTCGACTTAAAATCTACTGTCTTCCAGATACACGTAGGCTAAAGTCCTTCCATACCGATCATACTTCTGCACGTCATATTCAAGCAGCACCTTCTTCCCCTTGAGAAGGTGCTTCACATATTCCGAGGCTTCCTTTCCACCAGGTTCTTCTTCCGTCAGTCCTTCCCTCTTGACCTCCGGCATGTCTACGCCGATCAATCGGATTTTTTCGGTTTTGCCATTTTCCATCTTAACCCAGAAAGTATCGCCGTCTACAAACTTGTGAATTTTGTATGGGCCATGACGCTCTTTGAGAAATTGGGATGCCGAATAGTTGCTATTTTATATATGTTCTTATTCACTTTTCTACCCTTACTTGCCTTCTGATTAATTCATCTTTAAATTGGATGTGGATATAATAAAAGCCATTATTTAAATCACTTACATCAAAGGTTACTGATTCGGTACCCTTTGCATTCCCTATTATCCTTTTTCCTCCTTGGTCAAATAAACTGACTTCGAACAAGTCATTTTTGTCACTTTCCTTTCCTATCAGATCTCTTAAACTAATTGTTATTATATCTGATGCAGGATTAGGATAGATTACAAAGTTTGATTCACTAGCCAAGGTGCAATCAACATATTCAATTTCGTACCCGGGAAGCCACGCTGACGTTCCACAGCTATTGGTACCACGGACTTCAAAGACATAATATCCATTATTTGGAATAGGTACATAGGACCATATATAAGTTTGATTACTTTGATAGGTGCTAGGTGAAGTATAGGCAACTGTTAAACTTGGCCAATTCAATAGTCGGGCTTGCCAAGTAGTGTTAGGTGAATTAGAATATATTGTAAATGTATTTCCGTAATCACTTGAACAAAAGTACTCGTTTTCATCTACAGGGTTCGTGAACCCGATACCTGTAATCGTAGGTTTACCTACGTAAAAAGTCTTGACATATGTTTTGTTAGTACACAATCCCGAAATAGTAAATCTAATTTTGGCCTCTCCAGATACAGATGAATTAAGAGCAGATACTACTGCGCTTTTGCCAGTTCCAGTGGAAGGTGAAGACAATAATGAAGCTCCCTGGATAATAGACCAACTAACTGACAGATCAAGAGGTGCGTTATTTAAGGTAAATGTAGAAGAAGAGCAGACTTGTGTGGGTCCCGAAACACTAGGGAAGACTTTTGAAGCAGTACTTCCTGAGTATGTGTTTATCGCGACTATTCCTTCATTATTAGGATCAAGATATTGGCATAACATTGACCATGATCGACTTAACCGAACAGAATAAATGTCAGCACTAGTATAAGTAGAACAATTTGGATTAATTGAACCACTCCTTAAGGAACCAATTACTCTCTTGGAAGAATTTAATGTTGGACTGCCTGAACTTACCAATTCTGGAAAACCATTTGTAGGAGTATATTTCCATACTCCATAGCTGTATCCTGGTTCGATTATTGGCGTTGCAGCCCCTCCGATGAAATATTTTTTTACATCACCCAGTGGATGGTGAATCACATTAACTGACGAAACAATCTCGTTTATTATGCTCCAACCCAAATAAGAGACGGACATACTTGAGAATACCGGGCTGGTGCCAGGATTGGCACTAAGTTCCATCAACCTTAAATCATTACCTGCATCTAATGCTAATCCAGTTGCTCCATTAATAAAATATGCTTGTGTCCCATTTGTGGTGGGGGAGCATTGGGGGCTTTGGTAATGAAAAATGAATTTCAAATCAGGCACCTGATATCCTCCAATACCATGTATCATAGACAAGAAGAGGGCACGCTTATTTTGGGAACCGTTATTTACAAGGTATCCAGTACCACGATGGGAAATGTCTGAACCCGGTTCTAGAGGATCTGAGTAGGTAATTAATGCCACAGCACGGGATTCAACAGTCAAATTCGAATTACAATTTATATTTAAATGACAAGAAGCAGAGCACCCAAATCCAGTGCAATTAATGCCTTCTGTTCTGGAATTTAAGAACTTAGAAACTCCGAAATAATCAAAAATAACATGCCCTATCCTTGAAATTTTAATTTTACTTTTCATAAATGTGTTAGCATTTTCCGAATATAAGATTCGAATCCTGTCGCCAGGGATAAAGCCTGGGTCAAAATTTTCTTTTTTTGTTATGTTTTCTTTAGTTATTGGGCCAAGAATATAAGATTCCTCATCGTTTATAATCATTAGCTCAGCCTCTTCCGACAATTCTATTTCTGAGAAGGTCACGCTTAAAGCATTCGAATTTGGAGAGTATATTTCTATTTCTTTATAAATTTTTCCATCTAAAATAATCTCAGGAATCGTGTCGAAATCAACATTAAACACAAGATTTTTTCCAATATTTATCGATTCTTCTATAGCAGTAGCTTTCTGAATACCCTTATAGAGCTCATTCAGAGCTTGTGCTTTGTTCGGGAAATCTGGTATTAAGGCAGCTTGTCCACTCAAATACTTTTTAGGAATTCTAGAGCCTTCAACTTTTTCGACCTTAACTTGGGCTGTTGCAGAAAATATAATAGTTAAAACAACATATGCAGAAAGTAAAATTTTTTTCATCTTTTTTGTATTTAAAAGTAATTGTACCTAAATTAATCAAAGAATTGTAATTCAATGAAAAACAGTAGTTTTTTTTTAGTTCTGGTTATTATTTTCTTAGGTTGCAATATCACCGAAGAAGGTGAGTCCGTTCCAAATGATCTGGAAATCGAGCTTCAGGAATTGCTTAAAAAACCTACAAGCTCACCTGAAGGGGAACTGTTTAAAGTTTTAACCTATGGAGGAGATTCAGATATGATTTTTTCAACGAGAGAAAGGATCTACCCCGTAGTAGGCGATATTATAGTTGACATCATAAAAGAACAAAATGAAGATACAACCGGGATAGGGGTGAATTATTTTGAAAATGGTAAAATTCAATTTTCTCATTTCTTTGATTTCTTGAATCATCAAGCAATTTGGCAGTCAACAAGGGAATATATGTATGATTCAAAGGGGCTTTTAAAAGAACTATTTATAGAAACGGCTTCCCAACCCCATAGATTATTGGCTAATTATAGGTATGATTCGTTGGATAGGTTAGTAATGATTGAATACCCCATCGAAAATGGAGCAGAATTACAAGTGTATACTTATGATGAAAGTAATCGTATAACTAGTGAATGGAAATCTGTTGTAGGCCAAGAGGATTACAAGATCGACTTTTTGGTTTATGAATATTCCTCTTCAAATCTATTAACAGCAAAAAAATCAGGTGAAAGGGGGAATCTTGAAGGGAATTTTAAAGATGCATTTCGTTATTTTTATGATCAGTCAAAAAAACTTTCCTCTGAAGAGGAATTCGATCCATATTTTGGATTTCAGCAAGTGAGACGAACTGAGTATTATTATTATTAATTGGAAAAACTGATACTGTTTGTTGAATATTAAAGCTCACTTTGAATTTGGGATTTACAACTTCAGGGAAGTAAACAGAATACACTTTTAGAGATATCCGCTTAAATTCATATATTTTTCTGCTCAAAAACCGAATAAATGGACATCTTTAAAGGACAGAACATCATAGAGTTTGCTGGACGCTTCCAAAGCGATCTGGGCTGCAAGAAATACCTCGCCGAGCTGAAGTGGTCAGAAGGCTACACCTGCCGCAAATGCGGCCACCATGGAAGCCAGTTCCCGAAGGATTTTTCAAGGACCTGTAACAACCTTTCTATCAAAACCTTCATCTGTCGATATACGGGACTCAACGCATTGTATTGGGTGTCCAACTCTTTCACTAGCTGATTTATCGACTATGGGTTTGCTGGTAAGGGTTGGTAAAGTATTCTCCAATACCTTATCCGAATTTGAATTAGGAAAGGCTTCTTCCATCCCTTCTAGAAACTGGTAATACGTAAAACCCTCCATCATCTTTTCATTTCCGCAATCGTGTTTTTGAATGAAGTCTTTAAGTAATTGTTGAGTTTCCAAATGTATTGTTTGGATTAATTTAAATTTTGCGGTAAATGCTGGAATGTCATCATCAATTTCGTGCTTTGGTGGGGGAGAAAAGGTTCTTCGGTAGCTAAGAAAAGCAATTATAAGACCGATGATTGTTAGGAAAATGGTTATATTCATGAGATTTACTATTCGATCCTACTTCCCTGCACCTCCCTAAACACTTCCATATACCTCACATTCGGAGGATACGTTGCCATCCTTGCCATTCCCATTTCCAGGAGGTGGGCATTTAGAAAAGTACTATCCTCCAGATAGACTTATGCGAGCGTCCTTCCATAGGGGTCACGTTTTTGCACGTCATATTCAAGCAGGACCTTCTTCCCCTTCAGCAGATTTTTCACATATTCCGAAGCTTCTTTCCCACCTGGTTGTTCTTCCGTCAGCCCTTCCCATTTGACCTCTGGAGTGTCTACACCGATCATTCGGATCTTCTCATTTTTCCCACTACCCATCTTCACCCAAAAAGTATCTCCATCTACAAACTTATGAATCTTGTATAGGCCATGGCGTTCTTGGGCAAGAGTGAGAATACGAATACAAAGACTAGAAGAAATTTCCTCATGACAGTTAAAAAGGTTGCACTATCAATTTAAGAAGAAAACTTTTATCGACATTGGTCGATCTGCCATTTTTGTTACTTTTAGGATATGGATAAAAAAAGGGAAATCACATTTCTCCCAGAAGGGGGTTTATCAAACCTCCAAGGTTTTTGATTTCACACATTACCACCGCCACAGCTGTCATAGGCCCATAGCTGTTCGGGATTTGTAATCCCGAATTCCCCCGCTTCGCGACATTTGCAATGTCGAACAACAAACCGTAGGAATATTAATTTGTGTTACCCCAACCGCCACCCGCCATCCGCGAAATAAAATTCCAATGGTAAAACCGCAGCTGTTCGTAAGTGAGAGGTGGGAAGCTGAAATAGCTGGGCAGGCGGCTGGAATGCGGGTTGAAGCATTTTTTCAGCAAGCCTTTTGGTTTACTTTTAGGCTCAAAAGTGACAAGAAATAAGGTAGTGGTCAGCTGACTTGTGCCGTATGGCAATGCAGTCTTCAGACTGCTCTTCCACCTCCCCCAAAATTTTCTGATTTTACAACCTCAAACTTCCATCAGCCATCAGACGACTGCCCTAGAGATTTTGTGTCAAAACACTGGTGGTCGGGTATCTGGATTTTTCTCCCAGTAGCGATGGAATATTTCGCGGTAGTCCTCCACTTCATGTTCTACCGATCCTTCCTGCAGGTAGATCCTATCTCCATCTACTACCGATACACTCAGGGAGTTGTCTTCTAATACTCGTCGGACCATTTCCCAATCATCGGGCGGAGTAAACCGATGGAAATTGATCCAAAAATCAACTCCTACTGGAGGGATGGGGTAGTCATCAGGAATCTGGATTTCGGTACCAAGGTAGGTGGGGATGATAAGGGTTTTCATGATGAAAAACTCAGAATGCATGAATGGTGGAAAGTCCATTAAAAATAGGCTTTCTTTTTTAGAAAAATATAGGGCATTACAAATTCGGAACTGAATTAAGTGTACCGGTGTGAAGGTTCTAAAAGAGGAAGAAAGGGAATTAAAAGTTTCTGATTTGGAAGGACTAAAGTGGTCATGAACCTATAAAATGGCTTATAATCCTCAGTTTTTCTCTCTTTTGCCCTAAAAAATACCCTGTACAGGGTATTTTTTTGGTTTTAGTTTTCCCGATATTTCCATTAGGTAAATCTTAAAGCACCCTATCCGACTTTAAGCAAAATAGTTAGTAGACTATTTCCATAAAGTTGGTCTATAGAAAGGAAAATGAAAGAATCACAGTCAACAATGTTTGAGCATTCTGAAGTAAAAGTCAGATTGCTTAATCTATACATCCAAAAATACTTGAATATTCTCAGCAGGGCACCAGGAATAGAAAAGGTGCATCTATACGATCTTTTTTGTGGTGAAGGTATCTACGATAACGGTGGTGAAGGCAGCCCTATAATTTTTCTAAAAGCAATTAAGAATCTGTATTTCAGAAATCAGGCCGAGGGTCAGAAAATTATTAAAATAGATTGTGTGTTTAATGATATCCAGGAATGGAAGACTGAAAAAGTTAAGAAGGCCGTAGCAGACAAAAAGCTTCATTATCCATTCTTGGGAGACCTTAGATTCCGTAATGTTGATTATCAAAAGACAGTCCCGCTACTTGTGGATCAAGTGAACAGATCAAAGAAATCCAAAGCGTTTGTATTTATTGATCCTTATGGATATAAAGAGGTTAGAGCATCTCAGATCAAATCGATATTGGAAACAAAAAAATCAGAAGTACTCCTGTTTCTCCCTACTCAATTTATGTTTCGCTTTGAGAAAAAAGGAATCCCGGAAGCTCTTCAAGCATTTATAGAAGATTTGGTACCGAAAGATAAGTGGCCAAATTCTCATACAGGAATTTCATTTATCGAAAATCTTAAATCAGCATTCAGAAATTACTTAGGGGATCAATTTTTTGTCGATACATTTATAATTAGCAGAGATATCAATCAATACTTTTGCCTATTCTTTTTCACAAACCATATCTATGGTTTTGATAAGATGTTGGAAGCAAAATGGCAAATAGATGCAGAGGAAGGAAGAGGATGGACTTATAAGAATCCCGATTTACCAACGCTTTTTGAATCCAGCCCTACAATCAAAGTCAACAAATTAGAGGCCTATTTTTTAGAGTTTTTAAAAGAAAGTAAAACCAATGCTCAAATCTATGAAGCGACTCTTCATCAGGGATTTAGACCCACACATGCAATAGAAGTTTTAAAAGGATTAGCCGCTCAAAACAAAATTATTGTGACACCAAGTGACGGACAAAAAGTCAGAAAAGGTTCCTATTACATCAATTATCGCGATTTTTGTGATAGACCTGGTCGAATTTCTATCAAACTAACCTAACCCAATATGGCACAAACCTCAATTGAATGGACTGAACTCACCTGGAACCCGGTGACTGGCTGTACAAAGATCTCTGCGGGCTGCAAGTTCTGCTATGCCGAGGTGATGACCAAAAGGCTGAAAGCTATGGGTGTGGAAAAATACAATGAAGGCTTTAAGAAAGTCCGAATTCATGAAGAGACGCTCGCCATTCCCTATACATGGAAAAAATCAAAAGTAGTCTTTGTCAACTCCATGTCTGACCTTTTTCACACAGACGTGCCGCTAGAATTTATCCAGCGTGTGTTTAAGGTGATGAATGAGAATCCGCAACATGTCTTTCAAGTACTTACCAAGCGTGGGGATCGGTTGGCTGAGATCCATGACCAACTCACCTGGTCCCACAATATCTGGATGGGAGTATCGGTAGAAGATGAACGGGTCATAGAGCGAATAGACTTTTTAAGAACTACAGGTGCCAGGGTCAAATTCCTATCCCTAGAGCCACTAATAGGGCCACTGCCAAACCTCAACCTTGATGGGATAGACTGGGTGATCGTAGGAGGAGAGAGCGGACATAAAGCCAGACCTATGAGTCCTGACTGGGTACTGGATATTCAGGAACAATGCGAGAAGTCAAAAGTGGCATTCTTCTTCAAACAATGGGGAGGTAAGAACAAAAAGAAAGCTGGAAGAGAGCTTAATGGTCAGACTTATGATGAGATGCCAGAAAAGGAATTAGTAGAATATATCTAGATCAATTTTTTATAAAATGAGTGAATTAAAAATTAAATTAAATTCCAAATATAAATCGTTTGAAACAGGGTTTACAACTTTATTAAATGGTGATTTAATAATTTTGTCAGGTATAAATGGTGCTGGTAAATCTCAACTTCTAGACATAATAAATGGAAGTTCCCAAAGAGATATTCAAGATATAGCTGGAATGTCAGATGGACAATTTATTCAAATAGATCGGACAATGAAATTGAACGGAGAGGAGATTCTCACTTCAAACATAGAACATCTATCCTTTAAGAATAATATTTTAATACCTGAAGTCTCTAAGTATTCCATATATAATACAGGACAATCTGTAGATAATGCTTACAATCAATATAAGAATGGAAATTTGGATCCAATTAGGAATGTAAATTATTCAAATTCATGTAATCGGGCAATTTCTATTTTGGAAAAGGAATATGGTGAATATAAACCAAACTTTACCGAACAGGAATTTAAGAAGGCTTTAAGAAAACACGGGTTTGAGTGGAGAAGTAATGATCAATTTACTGATTTTGTTGGTTCTCTGTTTTATAATTATGCTATGCTCATTGCTCAGGGGCAACAAAATGCGGGCAAAGTTGATGGAAATGCCTTTGATCCAACTATTCTAGGTAAAGCTCCATGGACAGAGCTAAACGAATTATTTAAATTACTTAAAATTGAATATCGATTTAGAAGTAATTATGAAGTTGAGCATGCAGAACTTCCAGAAGTGCCATCTTTATATTTAATAGATATTGATGGTAATTTAATTGAAACAGAAAAAAGAGCTTTAAAAGATTTATCGGATGGTGAAAAGACAATAATTTCACTATGTTTTAATTCAATCAAAGGAATAGAATTTGAAAAGAAGAAAATTATTCTTTTAGATGAGGTAGATGCTTTATTGAATCCATCCCTTACAGAAAGCCTTTTTTTAGTATTGGGAAAATATTATTTAAGTAAAGGAATTCCAGTGGTTTTATCTACTCATTCACCAGCTACAATATCATTATCTCCAGACTGCTGTTCTTATTATGAAGTTTTTAAGAAGCAGCATTTTATTCCAAGAATAATGGAGGTAAATAGAAATGAGTATTCTGAATTAAAAAAAGTAAATAGGGTTTTCTACGAAGAAATAGAAAATCAAGAGCAAAGAATTAAAGATCTTGAGAAAAATATTGAATTTGAAAAGGATGTTCTAATTATTACAGAAGGTAAAACGGACTGGCGATATTTGGTTGGAGTTCTTAAATTCTTTCATAAGAAAGATGAGTTCCTAAATATTAAAGAAGAATTATTTTTTAAATATGGAACTCATGAAGACGTTAAAGACAAGATTTGTGGTACAACAGATTTTGCTGATATGGGTGAGTCTAACCTTTTAAAATATCTTAGTACAGAGTTGTCTCATAGAACAGCAGATATTGGGAGAAGAAACAAATTGTTAATAGGTGTTTTTGATTCTGATACTAATATCGGAATTAAGAATAAGCCAGAATATGGAATTAATTCCTTTAAAATTTCTCCTGAAGGAATTTCAATGGAGTTTTTGTTTACAGAAGAAGAGATTAAAATAGAAATTTCTGGCAAAAGACTTTATATAGGAGATGAGTTTAATGATAAGACAACCCGCCATTTCGAAAAAGATTTGGTTTTAGGACAGGGTTCGCAAAAAAGAGCTGGAAAAAAAGAAATCATAGATTCCGATGTATTTGATAAGGGAAATGAAAATCATGCTCTTTCAAAAGATGCCTTTTCTATTGCCATATTCAAAGGTGAGGTTTCTATTTCCAATACAACTTTAGAAAATTTTCGTCATGTTTTTGAGAAGATAGATGAAATACTAGAATGTAGTTTTCAAGAGGGAAAAAAAGATCTAAAAACTCAATAAATAGGTTGATTCTACAAATTTAAGAGGGGGGGATTGCCCCTCTCTTGAATTATTTCAAGGTAGGGGGGATTCCATCTCTAAAGTATCATCCAAATTTGTACAAGGCGACACAATCCATATTCTTTAGGTAGTTTGTGGTTGTCAAACTACCCTCTTCCCTTCCTCAGTTATCACATACCTCTGGTTTGGACTATTTGGGCTTTCTGGATTTGTCATTTCCAGCCACTTAAATTCTAGTGCAGGTCCAATAGCTCTTTGGAAATTGTTTGTGGTATTTTTTAATCCCAAGTTCGATAATATATCAGCTTTTGATTTTGGTTTGATGCAGTAGACTAAAGTTCTGAGGATTCTAGTTGCGCTTTGATTGGTAAGTTTTGTAACTACTTCTAACCCAAAGGAAATTTTTACTTGTTCTCTAAGTTGTTCTAATTTCGCATTTGGGATGTGAATTTGAGTTACTTCTGTAATTGAGTTTAGTTTTCCAGGTAACTTAAAAAGGTCTTCAGGTTTTAGTCCAAATTCGATGAGAAGGTTGAAAATGGTTTCAACAGTAGGGTTAGCTGTTCCACTTTCATATTTCGAATATTGTGACCTTGTGTAGTTTTTGGCGTCAGCAAACTCATCTTTAGTTTTATAGCCGAGGCGTTTTCTTGCTTCTGTAAAAAATGTTGCTAATTCCATTTTTAATCTTTCGAAGTCATCAGGATTAGAGGTACTTGCTCGTGGGATGTGTTTTTTTGCCATCCTCTAAGGAAAAATTGATTACTTGTTTTAAAAACCTATTAAAACAGGAATAAAAAGTTTTGAATTGTAATGACGATTTGTTAAATTCAACCATCACTTCGAAATGTATTGAGTATTTGAAATCAAGTTAGTTCAATAGAGCTTGTTCTAATTTGAATCTTAATTAAGGTTATTCAAAGAGTCTCGGCTGCAAATTCTGACGTTTACCTCGGACGAGACGGTAGGGAATAACCCATGGCTAGCTATATTTGTATAGTTATGGCTGTGGGTTCCTTATCGTAATTCCAATCCGTATGCCGTCAGAAGCTAGCAGCTTGGTTGTAAGGAGCTCCGCCATAACTCCTTTTTAACCTCAGAAGACTCGTTTTACCATTTTTCATTTCTAATGAAGACGAGCATGATTGATTTACTTCCTTTTCTGTTGCGGACAGTAACCTGTAGGATCCACGGGGTGGGAGCGTATGTTCAGTTGGTAAGCGGGTCAGCATGTTTTCTTACCTATTATATCCTTCCAGAGGAGCATGGCATCATCGCAGTAGATCGCCTGTATCCCCTGAAGCCCAAGAATCCTATTTGAGGATTTCTTTTTAAGACCGTGAAAGGGGAGGTGCACATCCCTGAGCAGATCGGTTACTACACACTCACGTCAGCAAGCTTAGAATAGCTGGTAGAGCTGACAGATTTCTTAGTATTCATTTATTGCTGGTTGCTCGGTTGGAGAGGTATGTATGGTTTAGAGCCAAGAGCCAAGAAGCTAGAGCCAAGCGTTTGCGGAGCTCCTTTCAGCTTTCAGCTTTGACCTTTCTGACTCTAAGTGAGATTGCTTCTCCCGATTCTCGGGATCGCAATGAGGGTAACATTGACGACTGTCTCCTGCGACTGCCACTGCTAATCCTGTTCCACTCACGGCCGTGGACTGTCGTCCGTCGACTATCGACTATGGGCTATCGACTATGGGCTATGGACTATCGACTATGGACTATGGACTATCAACCACTTCCGTCTTCGGTCTCCGGACATCCAGCTTAAACACACTCAAAGCATGAAAAAATTAATACTCATCTGCTTACTGGGATACCTATGCGTACCCACAAGCACACTCACAGCACAAGTTGCTGATCCACCCGGGGCGGATTTTCTTCATAGGTCCGTTTCCGAAGTCTCCTCTGGTGTGGAGGAGGTCCATCGGGGCGGGGATGCCCGTCCCGATACTCTGACGCCCGAACCCGGCGTGTACCATTCTGCTGATTCACTAAGGAGGGAGGGAATACTCTACATAGAAATACAGTCGCCAGATCCCCCGGATACGCTTTGGGTAACCTTCTGGGAGCACCTGCTAAAAGACCGTAAGGCAGTTACACCCGGAATATCTATGCCTTTGCCGGGAATATGGGGCAATATGTTTGAAGGTAGTAGCTACAGCAAAGTGTATGAGGTCGAATTACCCTCTGGTATTCCGTCCGGCTACTTTTCCCTCGGTCGGGGAATTTCCACTATGGCAGATCAATGGAGTTTCACCAGTGCAGACAGGGTAAGGATAAAATTTGACAGGATAAGATCCACCGTTTTGTTTGGTGGTCCGGACGCGGATTTTTACCGTGCACAGTACCTGATATCGGAGGCATTTTCTGAAATGGCATTCAACCGCGACCCTGTCATGGTTACCGGATCCGGTGAAATACTGTTCTCAGATTCCCTTTCCAATGTTCTTTACCAAAAAGCCCAACACCGTCCTGACGATATCTATGCGAGGGCCAGGATACTGACAAGTGACCAGGCTAGTTGGGAATTATTCGGCGATTTTGTAATAAACGATGTAGAGAGGCTTGCTCCCTGGAGAATCCTACAGGATTACAGGGACAGGTTGACCGAGGAGCAGTATCAGGGTCTGAAAGCAAGAATAGTAGGGGAAGTACTGAATCAGGGACTGACATGGGCAGAACTGGCAAAAGAAGCATTTATGGATGATTCCGCTAAGATGGATTTCTTGGCGAAATGGCAGGAATCACTGAAGACGGAGCAGGTTCAGGGCTCCCACCCATTACTTATCCAGGGTGAAAACAGATGGATAGGATTGATGGCAACACTTTCCGGGAAATCCTACCGTGAAATCTGGGAGAAAAGTCCTTCCCCCAGAAAGGAAGAGGTACTGACTCTTTATCTTTTGGAACGCTTCAATATGCTAGGAGAGGAGCTTCCGGCTCTTGTAAACCTAGGTCTTGATCAGATCAGGATTCCCTGGTTACGGGATAGAATAGAGGCATTGGATACCCTTCATGAGAGCCCTCTGATTTCAGATGGACTTAAAGGGATAGACGGGCAGCCCATAGACCTTACGGCTTTTAGGGGGAAGACACTGCTGATCCATTTTTGGATTACAGGATGTAAATTCTGTATGGCTGATTTCCGCTCAGTGATCAAAGACCTCGCAGAAAAATATGCTTCCTCTCAGGATGTTATGCTGGTATCCATCAATGTTGACCGGAATACTACTACCTGGATCAAAAGTCTGGAAAGCGGTAACTACAGTTCTCCTCTGATGCTGAATCTGAAAGCGACACCGGACTCCGGAATGGCAGCATACTACCGCATCCATTCTTTCCCGCAGAAAATGATTGTAGATGCCGGTTCCCGCATCAGGGTCCAGACCATCCACAGGCCGGATAAATCGGAATTGATCGATGTGCTGGACAGTATCCGGACACGGCCCCCCTTATTACCATCCACCCAGACATTTTGACCATGAAAAAAATTTCATTACTTATCTATTTTCTACTGCTACGGGCAGGCTACGCCCATAGTATGCAGCAACACACAGCGCTGTCCGGAAGGGTACTGGAAGCAGTCGACTTACCGTTGCCAGGTGCCATGGTTAGCCTTATGGCCACAGATTACCGCACGATTACAGATGCCGAAGGGAGTTTTAGCCTCACTGTCCCAGATGGGCAGTATACACTGATGATTTCATACATAGGTATGGAAACCGTTCGAAAGGAAATTTCCATCCCATTGGCAATTCCATTAGAAATTGTCATGATCCCCTCCGAGCTGGAATTGGGCACTGTCGAGATAGTCTCCACTGGCTACCAGACCCTCCCCAAAGAACGTGCTACGGGTTCCTTTGTTTTTCTCGACAGCCAGTTGGTGCAGAGGAAAGTAAGCACTGATATTCTGGACCGTTTGGAGGATGTCACGCCCGGTCTCCAATTCAACAGAGGACCACAGGCGGAAGGTGATCCCATTTCCATCAGGGGACGCAGTACGCTTTTCTCCAATACTTCGCCCCTGATCATTGTGGACAATTTCCCTTATGATGGTCCCATAGAGAATATCAATCCAAATGACGTAGCGTCAATTTCAGTCCTGAAAGATGCAGCCGCAGCATCCATCTGGGGTGCCAGAGCGGGAAACGGGGTCATCGTCATTACTACCATAAAAGGGCAACAGGAAAGACCGTTACAGGTCAGCTTCAACTCCAACCTGACCCTGACCGAGCATCGGGATCTTTTTTACACACCGCAGATGTCCATCCCGGATTTCATTGGGATAGAAGAGCGGCTATTCGCCGCAAACTACTACAGCAGCCAGGAAAACAGTGCCAACAGAACAAAGTTGTCTCCCGCCGTTGAGACCATGATTGCTCTTCGTGACGGAAAGATCAGTCCGCAGATAGCTGAAGCAGAAATGGCAGGGTATAGACGCTCGGATCTTCGAAAGGATTTACAGGATCACTACCTTCAGAACGGGATCAATCAGCAATACTCCATATCGCTGAGAGGAGGGGGCAGTCACTCAGGATACCATCTTTCTCTTGGATACGACCGAATGAAGTCTGATGTAACTGGAAACGGAGGAAACCGCTGGACCCTCGCCTCGGGAAACCACTGGAAACTTTTGGGGGACAGGATGGAGGCAGGCTTGACGTTTAACCTGGCCAACCTGAATTCCAAGACCACCACTACGCTGCCTTTAGGATATGCCTATGACAGGTTGATAGATCAGGACGGGAACCCGCTGTCCATTGGCAGTTCTTATAGCTCCCGGTATATTGCATCGGTCCAGGACAGCGGCCTATTGGACTGGTCGTATGTTCCATTGGAGGAGATCGGCATGCAGGATTATGTTACCAAAGCCTATGATTTCAGGGTCAGCCCATCCCTTGAGTTTGCATTGACAAAATCCCTGAAAATCGGTCTGTTTTATCAGTACTGGACCAATACCCGCACTGCCAGAAACAGAGATCCCCTGGGTGTTTTTTCCACCCGTGATATGATCAACCGATATACCCAGGTAGCTGAGGACGGATCACTTAGCTATCCCGTCCCTATTGGAGATATCCTCACTACTTCCCAGGCTGAAGCCTATTCCCATACCTTCAGACCATTAGTTACCTACACTGACAGCTGGAAAGAAAAACACTTTCTCAATGGCATAGCCGGTATGGAAATCAGAGACCTACAGGGATTAGATTGGTCCAACAGATATTATGGGTATCAGGACGATATGGGCAGTAGCTTGCCGGTAGATTTCGTAGGCCGATATCCTTTGTACTATAATCCAGGATTGCAGGGAAACATTTTATCGGGAATATCCCATGGCGGAAATGTGGACCGTTTTATATCCTATTATTCCAATATTGGCTACGATTATGCACACAGGTATTTTTTGTCAGGAAGTATAAGAAAAGACCAGGCAAATATCTTCGGCGTGGATGCCAATATGCGTGGCGTTCCTCTTTGGTCTGTAGGCGGCGGCTGGATCATTTCTGAGGAAAATTTCGCGAAGAGTCCCCGGATGCCCTTTTTAAAACTCCGGGCTACCTATGGTTCCAGTGGCAACGTAAACAAGAGACTTTCCTCTTACGTGACCGCCCAGTATGTTTCCTTCGGACAATTTGATGTAATTCCCGACCTAAGGGGAGCGGCGGTCACTAATCCGCCTAATCCGGGTCTGAAATGGGAAAAAGTGCTGACTACTAACCTGGGGTTGGATATGGAGACTCAGAATGGCTTTTTATCTGCCACAGTTGAATTTTACAGCAAACATTCGGAGGATCTGATCGGGGAATATTCCCTTCCTGCATCTGTTGGACTGAGTAATTTTACCGGAAATTTTGCCGAGACCAGGATCAGGGGAATAGACCTCTCTGGGCATTTACGTTTATTGGACAGGAAGAATTTCAAATGGACCACTACAATAATTTATAGCGGTGTAAAAGAGGAGGTATTGGACTTTGAGAAAAAACCTACCGTAAACAACCTGCTCTCTTCCCCTTATTCCACCAGCCCGTTCCCGATAGTAGGCAGACCTTTATATGGTATCTATTCCTATCATTGGGCAGGACTGGATTCCCAGAATGGTAATCCTCTTGGATATTTGAATGGGGAATCCAGCGATAACTACCTGCAGATTACCAGAGAGGCTACCATTGATAATCTTCAATATCACGGGTCTTCTCGCCCTACATCTTTCGGGGCATTCAGGAATGACCTTTCTTTCAAGGGTTTCAATCTTTCGGTAAATATTTCCTATAGGTTCGGTTATTACTATAAGCGGAGATCCATTGATTATTACTCCTTGTTGAGAGGGGAAATCGGGCATGGTGACTACGGTAAGCGCTGGCAGAATCCCGGGGATGAAGCCCGGACCGATGTTCCCTCATTGCCGGCCGCAGCTGACAGTCCTAGGAATAATTTCTATTCCAATTCGGCCGCCTTGGTAGAAAAGGGGGATCACATTAGGCTGAATGACGTGCGGATATCCTACACATGGACCAGGATAGATTTTCCGAAGCTTCCATTCAGGACTGCCCAGCTCTATCTGTATGCAGGGAATCTGGGTGTTCTCTGGAAAGCATCATCAGATGGCTTGGATCCTGACTATCAAACTGCGAAGCCCTTGAAGTCTTTTTCTGCAGGTTTCAAATTTGATTTTTAAATGAATGGATAGATGAAAGTGGTTTGGGATATTGTGCGGTAAAACCATCAGCTAGACCTCCCAAATCTTTTTTCTTACTCTTAAAATTACAATTATGAACAAACTGATAGGCAATATTTTAATTGGGATAGCCGTAGGTATGACCCTGTCCTGCAACGGTTTTCTGGATGAAAAACCTGAAAAATCAATTTTGGTGCCCAATAGTGTAGACGATGTCCGGTACATTTTGGACAACTATAAAATCTTAAATGAGAACCCATTGCTTTGTTTTATCCTTGCCGATGATTATCAGACCGTTGACCAAAGCTGGGAGGGATTAAATCCCTGGGTCCAACGGTCTTACTTATGGCAGGACGAGATATTTGCTCCAGACGAGAGATCCACGGATTATAATCTTTTGCACCGGAAGATATTCTATGCAAACGTCGCGCTAAAGACCCTAGCTGATCTTGGGAATGTTGATCAGGAAGTCCAGGAGTTAAAAGGAGAGGCATTATTTGTCCGGTCTATGTCTTTGTTCTATTTAGCGCAACTGTTTTTGCCACATCCTCAGTCTTCTCAGGTAGAAAGCACTGAGATTCCTGTTCACTTTAACCCTGATGTCAATGCGGAGCCTGATTGGGTAGGATCGAAAGAGCTAATGGAAAGGATTGTTATGGATTTGGAAGAGGCATCGCTCCTGTTAAGTCAAAAGGCTGCATATCCAAACAGACCGGATAGATTGGCGTCTAAAGGCTTGCTTTCCCGTGTGTATCTTTACATGGGCGATTTTGAGATGGCTTATAAAGCGGGAAAGGAAGTGATAGGTGACAATAGTTCATTGTTAAACTACGCCGACTTCTCAGCAGGTTCTCCTTATCCTTTTCCACTCTTCAATAAGGAAACAGTTTATTACGGTTTTACGAGTAGCTATTTCGTCACGGCCAGTGCCATGACGTTTATTGATCCCGAATTAGTTGGGCTTTATTCAGAAAATGATCGGAGAAAAGAGCTGTTCTTTAGGGACAGCCCAAGTGGACGGCCTCTATTTCGGGGTTCATACACCGGGGTTTCTAGTTTGTTTACTGGGATAACACTTTCAGAAATCTACCTGAATGTAGCGGAAGCTGCCATAAGGACAGAAATGGAAGAAGAAGGTCTTGGGCTTTTGACCCTTCTGGCCACCAATAGGTATAAGGATGTGGATAAATGGAAAGGCGAAGCGGGAGGTAATTTATTAGAGGTAGTGCTGGAAGAAAGGAGAAAAGAGCTTGTTTTCAGATGTACCCGCTGGGGAGATATGAAGCGCCTTGCAGCTCAAAGCGAACTGGAATTTCCGATCACCAGAGTAATCAGAAATGAAGAATATAAACTGGAAGAGATGGAAAAATTCACATTGAACCTGCCAGAATATGAACTTGAACTGGAGGCTAACTAGGAAACCGGGAGCAAACATTGCTCCCGGTAAGTATTCCCAAGGCTCTGTTTCTATGGCAATTTGATGAAAACCTTGTCTTCTCCAGGGGTTATAGGATTTCTTTCCGGTCCTGAAGAGTCATACAGACAATGGCTTTCAATCTCATTATCACAGACGTAATCAACATCAGGTGTCATGTTTGTTACATTGTACCAAACGCCACCGTCTTGTCCCCATTGCTCCGTTGCTGACTCCTTGGGAGCAAACGCAAACGCTGCGAATACCGCCAGCACAAACGCAAATACTGGTAATCTTTTAATTAGAGTATTCATCGTAATGGACTCTTTTTTAACCGATCAAAAAGAGACAAACCGTTTAGGAGTTCTTCCAAAAGGGAAGAACGGGGTTAAAGTACCTACTCTGTCCAGGGTTTTCGGCATCTCCCTTTTCGGGAATTCATCAGCTTAGACCAGCCTCGAGCTCCGGTCTTTTCGAGGGATAAATTCCTGTTGTTATTTTTTGCAGTCTACATGCATGATTTGAGACTGTGGGGTGGTCTCAGCAGCTGCCCCTTTTTAACCTTTTGGATTTACTAAACCCTGTAGGGTTTGTGTTTCAGTTGCTTGTATATAACCTAATTGTTAGTTAAATTGTAATAAGGAAATAGTTGCTTTCACTCCATTGATTGCAGAAGGTGGGATTTACCCGTCTTTAATGTATTATTTTTTTGCAGCCTAACTCCAATGATAATTAAAGGCTGTTTGGGCGGTTTTACAGCGACCGCCCTTTTTTTTTCCTTCCATGGCTATTTTCTCTTTATTCCTACACCCGACAGTTGTCGTGGATCTCTTTTGGCCCCTTTTGGCGCAAGTCTACTGACTTGTACCCATAGCAATGCAGTCTCCTGACTGCTCCCAACTTCATCATTCAACATTTGGTATTCATCATTCGAACTTACCCACACCCAAAATCCGGCATCCCACATCATTCCATTTCCATCTTGCTGGCGGCACACCTTCGGTAGACAGGCAGGCACCCGACAACAATCTTCTAGTTTTCCAATTTTTCAATTTTCAAATCTTTGAATCGAATACCAACAACAGCCACCCCTATACACACCACATTCAAAACAAAATGCTCCGCCCACCCCAAACTCTCCAAGATCCCAGCACAATTGCAGGGTACTCTTGGAAAAGCTCCCACCCAGATCAGTCCCACATAAGTGGTAAATACTGTGAGAAGTAGAATACTTCCCAAGTAGCCCCACCACCGCGTCACTGAAAAGAGCAGGAGCAGGGCGATCAGCAACTCTATTCCCGGAATAACAAATGCCAAAACCTCTTCCAGCTCATTTGGCATCGGTTGGTTTAGAAATGCTTTTCTACTGGAATCCCATCTGATCAGTTTATCAAATCCCGTGTAGGTCCAGAGGAGGATAAGGAGTGTTGAGCTAATTTTTTCCATTTTCATATTATTAACTGCCCCAATGTATAAATCCCGAAAGCTTTACGATCCGGGAATTAAGTGATTCGGAAAGCTTCGCGACAACGAAAAGCGTTGGGATGTGGCATCTATCCCAAATCGGGACCAAGATTGACTTCAAGGATACCATACTAATTACAGCCCCTTTCTTCTAAATTTCTCTATAAAACACCTTGTTCTCCAAGAGAATGTTGCAGACAGTAGAATTCTTGTAGTAAACGATTTGATTTCACTCATCAAGAGATTTTTTATTGGGTACTATTATTTCGGATTTATCCTAATATTTTCCCTCTTGCCCAGGCTCGAAGTCCACAGTTTCTTCTTCTGTTATTCGCCTATTTCCCCTTTTTTATTGGTTAGTATTGAAGAAAAATGATCAATTAGTTTGATTTTCTAAAAAAGAAAACTACATTTCTATTCATCGATGACTTTTCCGGTGCTTTTTGCTGTATCGGCTTTTGGGCAATGTGACCATGGATTCTATTGCCTTTTTTGTTCAAATAGACATATATGCTGATCAATAGAATTGTAATCTATGCTCAGGATATAATGATTTTCACAGGGCGGAGTAAGTCCTATGCTTATAATGTGTTAAACCGGATAAGAAAAAGTGTGGGAAAGGGAAAGCATAGCCTGATTACTTTTCAGGAATTCGCAGATTTTCATGGTATCCACGTCAATGAGTTGACAGATATAATTTTCAGAAAACACTAAAAAGGATCTGCTTACTAGGCAGATCCTGATTTGGAGGTTTTCTCCGCCGGAATGACGATCCGGTATATAGCTTTTGTTCAGCTTAGATGGGTATTCATAAGTCAACTTAGTAGCATCACTTTCTTTTCCAAATATCCAGGATGCTTCTAAGACCGGTCAGTTACTAATACTTGTTATAGTAGTGGGACATTCACTGGTAAAACTCGTGGTTACTATCTTTCCACTACTAGATTCATGGCTATATAAGAGCTTGGTCCTACTCTGCTCCAATGCGCTTAAACATTGCTTGTATTCAGTTTCTTTTATCATGATTGTATATGTTTAGTGAGTATGAAATCTATTATTCGTCAATTCCTTAACAAAGAAAGTGTTGTAAACAAGGGAGAATTCAATGTAGACAGCCTGATTTTTATAGTAAATAAGTATTCAATAGGGGTGGTTTGGTTACTTTGGACAATCTATCTGGGAGTAGATATCCTCACCAGAATTTATTCAAACGTTGATTTTGCTTCTGTGAAAATCATAGCATTACACTATTTTACAGGAGGATTCTTTCAGCAGTTTGTTTTTTTCGTCTTCCTTCCAAACGTGCTCTATTTAAAAAAATGGAAGAAACTAACGGTCTTGCTTATATTCTTTTTTATAGCATATCTATTCCTGAAATTATTCATTTTAGGCACACCGCTTTCTGAGGCTATAGTCACAAAAGGGTTCATAGTCAAAGAAGGGATGAGAATCTTCCAATTTCAAATTTACATTGTTGCATTATGGGGAATGGTAGTTGCCATTAAAACTAGCAGTGAAAAGAACAGGCTCCAGTTGGATTATGACCGTATTCGCATCGACCATACTTCCATACAGCTAAATCCCCACATGGTAATCAATCTTTTCAGTGGATTTGCGGCTTCCATTTACCCGCTTTCCCGTGACTTATATGAAGATTTTAATAACTTTTCCGCCCTGTTGTCCTATTGTTATAAAGACCCCCGCTTCCCCAATTTTTTGAATGAGGAAGTTCAGGCTATGGAGTACCTTATTTCTTGCCAAAAAAGTAGGTTTCCAGGCAAGCTCAGCTTTAACTTGACTCATCAATTGGACTTAGTGCAATGTTCCAGACTGGTTATCCCCAAAGGTGCCCTGATGAGCTTTGTTGAAAACGCATTCAAACATGGACGTTGTTTCGATCCCAATACCCCCTGCATATTGAATATGCGTCTTGTCATGCTGGAAAATGGTTGCCAGCGGTTCAGCTTTGCAATAGATAATGCCAAAGATATCAGCGCCCCAAAGCAATCCTCACAGTTTGGGATAAAGGCAGTCAACCGGATTCTTGCCCACCATTTTATCGATCATTACCAACTGTTCATATCAGAAACCCACACAGATTTTAGCGTTTTCTTATACATAGACTATGAAGGAAATTTTACAAATTGGTCTGCTTGACGACGAAGAAAAGCCGAGGAATTTACTGGCAAGTTTTGTAGCGGGAATAGCCGGCTATAATACTGCCTTTTCTACTGATGATCCCTACTTCGCTCTTAAGGAGTCATTGGGTAGAAAAATTGATATCCTTATCACGGATATTAACATGCCGGAAATGACTGGTTTACAGCTGACCAAAGACATCCAAAATCTGGATATCCCTGTTATTCTCTACTCGGTACACGACCAACTCGCTATAGATGGCTATGGAGTCAATACAGTTTATTTTCTCCGTAAACCAACAAAACTTCACGAGGTTGCCTATGCATTGGATAATGCCCGTGTATTCATTTCCAGGTTACGTGATAGAACAATTCCTCCTCTTGAAGATTTTGTAATGCTGAAACTGCTGAAATATTCCAAAAGTTTCATGCTGTTTACACATGAAGTGGATTATTTGGAGCAAAACAATATCGATACCAAATTAACTTTGGATTCTGGAGATGAAATTGTTTTAAGAAGCTCCCTAAAGAATACGCTAGCCCACATCAACAGACCTTTTATAGTGCGTGTCCACCGTTCGTTCGCTATAAATTATTACAAAATAAAGGCGATGGATCAGGCTTATTGCTACATGAGATCAGGTAAGCAAATCCCAATAGGAAATGAATATCGTAAGGATTTTATGGAGTTCCTGAGGTCAAGAAGGTCCTAGCCGTATTTTGTAAGAGGATTCCTGCCAGCCCATCTAGCGCAAAGTACTATCTTATGCTTATACTAATGCATTCCTCAGACTGCCAACTACCAACCGATGTTACAAAGTTTCCACGACATGAAAATACATGGAGAGCATTTCTAAACAATGCCGTAGGCATGACCGATATTAAAAAAGTGGCTACAAATAACCTGCCTTATCTGGTCTGAGTCTCATGACTTAGACACAAAGTATTGCATTCTTCAGACTGCTCTTTCTCACTCAGCTGTGCGACACTTGCAATATAGAACCCAATCCATAGGATTTTTAATCCGTATTACAACAACCGAAAACCGTGACACCTGCCAACCGATAACTGCCAACTGATATCCGCCATCTGTTAAGGGCTATATAGCTGCTTGCCAAGTAGAGTATAAAGCCTATAATGGATGAGGTCCTCCATCTTCTTTCGGTCCACTGGAAAAAAACGGTTGACCTGCATATGGATATGGTTTAACAAAAACCGTTTTACCGTTAGATCATCCAGAAATAAAAAGGAATGTTTTTCTACCGTAGCATAATACGAGTTTTGCCAGTTCAGGTAATTAGAGTGATCCTTTTCTTCATTTTTAAGTTCCTCATTGTAACTCCTTAATTCCTTTAATTCATTTCTTGACAAGGATTTAACCCTATGCTTTAGAATAGTGAAAAACAAATGCTCTACTCCGGTTTCTAGAAATACCCTCATCCACAATTGGCTCATTAAGCCCAGCTTTAGATTTCTGTTATTCTGAATCAAGCCTGTTGGGTTTTCAATAGTTGGTAACAACATTAAAGAGGATTCCAAGTGAAAAAGCTGTTCTGATTTCATGTAATCATCAGTTCCATATTTCTTGTATTCTGGATAGTAGGGACGTACTTCATATAGGAAGTCTGAATACCCATGTTTCAGTAAAATCATCTTGTTTATCTTTGATTTTTGGACTGCAAGCAGTCTGAGAAACCTCACCCTCAGCTGTAAATGCCCTCTACCGGGATAGACTACGTAGTACCACTCTACATTTTCTTTTTTAAGCAAATTCAACATTTGCCCGCAGAAGAAGAATTCTAGAAATGTAAATAAGGAATTTTCAGATATTCGTATTAAAATATATAGGCTGTTGTCAGCTATTGAGGATAGGGAATTGATAAAATCAGGAAGGGGAACCTCCTTTTTTGTAATGCTTTGATGTACTACCAGCTGTGGGTATATCGCTCTTGCACTTGTGGACTGGAACATAGAATCACTGAGCCAGACAGGGTCACTTAAAACCAGCTTTTTCCATTTTTTGAGCTCCTCCCAAAGAATCTCCAAATCTGTAAGTTTGTCCCAGTGCAGTACCAATTCCCGGTCCAGATATCCCATTACCAAGGGATTGGGAACTGAATTATCTCTTAGCCATTGGTTCAGGTTTTTCATGTTTAGAAAGGAATCTGAATGGATCAGCCATCTCCTGCTTTGAAGTATGATATTACCCCAGTTTAGCTGTGGAAGGTAGCTTACCTCCATGTTTTTCCTCAGAAAGTAAGGCGAAAACATAAACGAATCCTGGTGGGAAATTTCCCATAACAAGCGAAGGATCGGGTGACTTATTTCCTCTCCGTTCAGCGGGTGGGTGATCACTGGAATGACTTTTTTCCTTGTCTTTTTGTGCACCAGCATAAACTCACCTGCCATATTCCCTAGTTCTATGTCGTCAAGAGTTAAAGATTCATGTTCTGTCTCGGGAAAGGGACTAATGATTGTTTTGAATATCGGAACTGATGAACATATCGATGCTACATTCTCAGTTTCATACAGCTTCAATTCTGCATAGATTACCTCCCTATCCCGATAAATTGTATCCTTGATTTTTTTCTGCTCTGCTAGTATCCGCTCATGTTTATTGAACCTTCCGAAATAAACAAAAGGTCGGTTACATACTAAATTATCCACCATTATGCTGGCATCTCTTCTTAGTTTAATGACTACCTGTAAATCGTAAATTGCTGAATCCAGTCGCTTGGAGGGGAAATTTCTTTTAAGATCTATTGTTTGTTTTGGAATTATTCCAAGCGGGAAAACGCCCGTCTTCTGCTCTTTATTTGAATAGGCGAGATTGTCAAGAAAAACCGAATTGACAAATTCATCATAGGTTAATAGTACCTGCAGAGGTACAAATCTGTCATCAAATTTGTCCTCAAACCAATCAGAAAATAAGTTTAAGTAGGCACTTCTTGTGGAGGTGAACAGCGCTCCGGCAGTTTCTTTAAAATCCCTGATTTCCTCCAATGTATTTTGCGGGATAGTAATTTCCTCTAGGATAGCCATGTCCTTCCTTAAGTTCGGGATAGTAGTCTGAAGCTTCCTTTGATCTGCTGGATATAGAATTCCCAGCTTTACCATTTTCTCCCATATTGCCTTTTCATAAGATGATTCTGGATTATTGAATCCAGCGCTGAACTTCTCAAAATCCGTGATTTTCCGAGAACCAACCTTTTTGATAATTTGCTCGAACAGTCGGTTTTTTGGCAAATTTACTAGCCCCCACCTTTTGGCATTTTCCTGGAAGGTGAGAAAATGTAATCTGTCCCATTTTTCATAGATGACCTCTGCCAGAAAAAAGTGCTTTCTTTCAGTAAAACTGACATTTTTAGAATTGGAGAGAGGGATGACCCGACTTAAGTCTATATCGAATTGTTGCGAGTTATTGATTCTGCCTATTCCCACCCCCGCCAGCATTCCGAAAGGAGTGCACCTATACCTTCCTCTTAGCAGGTACTTGTACACTTTCTTCTTAAGTCTTGGATGTAGTTGCACATATGGTGTACTTCCTAAGGCTTGAAGAAGACTGGGGGAGGATACCGATAATATGCTTAAAATGCTTTCCCAGTTTGAAATTATTTCTGTTTCATCTCTCGGATCTATCGTAAGAAGTGGTGCTCTGAACAAAAAATGCTGCATTCTTTTTTACAGCCATTCTATCTACTTTCTTCAGGTTTTTAAAAGTTTTGTTGAATACAGTAGCAAATCTGTGGCAGACAACCAGATTTTTAGGGTCAACTTTAGCTCTTTGCTGATCGGAATTTGTAATTCTGATATTCTACTGTAGGTTCCGGCTTTTTGGGATTTGTAATCCCGAACCGATTTCGTAGGATTTTCAATCCGGATTATCACCATCAGCCAACAACCAACCGACATCGGAAATCCGGCATCCGACATCTGTACTGACAAAGCCGGAGTATCAATTTTCCAATTTATCAATCTTCGAATCTTTCAATCGAGTCCCGTCCAACCTCCCCCCAATTTTAAATTCTTAATTCTCTCATTTTATATTGATCACCTACCAAACACCCGTCTCCCCTTTAGGGGGCGGGGGTCACAACACCATCCGACGGTCACCCGTCATCAATCATCGGACTTTTCTTCCGTCTTCTTCCTATTTCTCACTTCAACGCTGCCCTACTGCGACTGAAAACTGCGAGTGAAAACCGCGACTTCTCCCTAGCTCCCCGCATGATACCCGCATGATACCCCGTACATACCCGCATGATACTTGGGGTTTTACCCACATTTTCCACATTGTCCATAGTTTCCAGATATTCCATATTTTCCTAAGAATCCATAGAATCCACATATTCCACTTTCGTTTTGATATCCAGCTAGATAGCTCCAGATTTCCCCCATGTTTCACACATAAACTAATCAAAACATGGCAAAACAAGCTGGATATATCAAATTGGAAGGCACCATCGGTGACCTTTCGTTTTACAAAAACCGCGATGGTAACTTCATCGCAAGGCGCAAAGGAGGAGTTACCAAAAAACGCATCCTTACCGATCCCAAATTCCAACGGACCAGGGAAAACATGCAGGAGTTCTCTAAGGCAGCCACCGCAGCTAAATTTCTTAAAAATGCATTTCGGGAAATAGAGCTGAAATCAAATGGAGGCAAACTGCATAACAGACTTTACTCCATAGCAATGAAAGTGGTTAAGTCTGATCCTGTATCAGCCAGAGGCGCACGTAAATTCGAATTGGGAGATATGACACTCTTGCTTGACTTCGAGTTTTCTGAAAAGGCGGTCTTCAGCAATGTACTGAAAAAGCAACCTGAAATTCTAGATGACCCTGCTTCTGTGACAGTCACAATCCCGGAGTTAGTTCCTATGAAATACCTTGTATATTCCCAGGGCTCTACGCATTATAGGTTTTCATTGATTAGGGCAGCTGTTGACTTCGAGGCAAATACCTTTAATACGGAAATAAGTACTGTAGAGCCGATGCTGATCAATAATCTCTCTTCACCGGAGCTGACCTTGTCTCTACCAAAGCCTGGCGTAGCTGGAGAGAAGTACTTCTTTGCCCTGACCTTGGAATTCCTCACTCAAGTCAACGGCAATCAGTATGACCTGAACGACGTATCCCAGAATCCTGCTGTTATTCTTGCGATCAGCTAAATCATGGATCTGGTATTGAACCGGGAATACTATCCCGGAGGTACAAATGGTGTTTTGCTACAGGATGCCAGTATGCTATGCAAATGCATAGAACCTCCTGCAGCCTACTTCAAACCCTTGATCTCCTGTATTGCTGAAGGTATCTATGAACTCGAACTCATCCCGGACAATCAATCGCAGAGGATCAGAATGTTCAGATGCCCAAACGGAATCAGGTCAGGAATACCCATAGAAGTAGAAATAAGTACCATAACAATGGAGCGGAACATAGTCCCGGTGTCTGAAATTACAGGAGAAGGGAGGGGAACGCCTAGCCCAAAAGCTTGGCAAAACCTCCTCGACCTGGTAGGTCAGGCACTTCAACAAGGTGAAAAGGCTACACTGGAGATAAGGAGCTATCCAGAAAATGCCCTAAACCTTACCTTCCATCAGATCGAATGGATGGACTGATGTTTCAGGCAGTAGGGGGAGTCATCGCACTCCTCCTTACTGTCATCGCCTACTTCCTGAACCTCCTTATTCAGGATTTCAGACAGCTGAACAAAGAGCTTTCCATATTGAAGGAACTCTTTATTCGACTGGAAGCCGAACAGACGCTGATGAAGACCATGCTACAGCGCACCCGTAGCCCGCTGGTTTAGAATCAGTGATCTGTCAATCGTGGACCGTGGACCGTCGACCCCGACTCTTGTACTGAGCCAAGTCTAAGTATAGGTTTCCATAACACTTAACATTTAACACTTAACATTTAACATTTCAAAAATGAATATCATAGATGAAATAACATCCCGGGCCTCTGCGCCCACACCTCCTTTTTTCCAAATGCTTAAAAAGGCAGGTTTACTTATAGCTGCCGTAGGAACGGCCGTGCTTACAGCACCGGGAATGGTGCCTGAACTCCTGCTGGAATATGCAGGCTATGCGATTACTGCCGGCACAGTGCTGGTCAGCATCTCCCAGCTCACCGTGGATGAGGGGCTGGAAGAGAAGCTGATGGCCTCGGTGGAGTAATTCATTGAACCTTTATTAACCTTTGGGGTGTAGTTCCGATCTGCCGCAGACAAGAGCGGAACCTCCCCGAAGGTTTTTTTGATGGCAAATCTGTTTGGTAGGGTTTTCAATGCGAATTACCGTTATTCTTGCTGGCGACACGTCTACCTCTTCGAATCACAATCCAGGGCCAGCGCTCGGGAAGAATTAAATGGCCGTATTGCGCCGGGTTAAAACCCGCCGCTACCCAGATTTCGTCCCTATGGGACTTTGCGTATGATAGTTTTCCTCCATGGTCTCTGTCACACGTCAATAGCAAGGATATCCAACTCGGATTTCGTTTCCCTCTTGCTGGCATAGTACTTTAATCTCCGAATTAAAATTTCGAGCCAGCGCTGGTTCTACTATTATTTCTTAAATCCCAGGGTTAAAACCCTGGGCATGCCTACGGCATTTCTCTCTTTTTTGGAAAGCCTTCGTGACTTGTGGCCGATGCAGTGCAGTCTACTGACTTCCACTCAATTCATCGTTCATTACATAATAATTTCGATTTCCTCTGGTCGCGCCTGCCTGCCTAAGGCATGGAAATGACAGGTCATATCCCCAGATTTATTCCTTTTTCCACACTTCAAGTTGTTATTAAAATGTATTCGTAACTTGGACTGAGTGGGAGGAGGTCAAAATAGCGGGGCAGGCTGTTGGGATAGCGCGCTGAAGCATTAATTTGACGAAGGTTTTTGTTACTTTTTGCCTTCAAAAAGTAAGCATAAGAAGAATTACTTGAATTTTCACCCTACCCAGCTTACAAGGTGCTTTGCAAATTCTGGTCGCCTGCTTGCCGTAAGCACGGAAATTACCCCGCCATATACCCAGATTTTCACTTTAATCTTTTCCTCTTGTTTAAATTCCCTGAGTCTGGATACTGAGCGAGCCGAAGTATGTCAAAGGGACATTCTTTAAGGAATTTCTACAGCATATTAAAAAATTAACAGTTAATTTCACCTTAAACAATGATCCTATATGTCTGACGTAAATTTCCTTCTTATTGATGATGATCCAGATGATAGGGAATTCTTCGAAATGGCCTTGAAAAAAGTTCCTTTTTCGATTAACTATGCCACCGCATCGAATGGGATTTGTGGATTGGATCTATTAACAGATCAAGACGAAAAGCCACACTACATTTTTTTGGATCTCAATATGCCAATGCTTTCTGGAAAGGAATGTTTGTCAAAAATCCGGAAGCTACAAGGCTATAAGGATGTTCCTATAATTATATTCTCCACCTCCTCTTTTCGGGGAGATATAGAGGATTGCAAAAAGCTGGGGGCTTCACATTTCTTTACTAAGGTGACGAGTATTAGCCAGCTAAGCGAAACAATTACTAAATTGATTTCGGGCGTGGAAATGCCATACGTTTTGAATTGAAATTAACGAAATGCGAAGCAATGAAACTAAACGAACCCTGCTGGATGACGTTCGCTTTCAGCGAATGATTGAAGAAGTGGAGGATTATGCCATCATTTTACTAGATACGGAAGGTAATATCCGCAATTGGAACAGGGGAGCAGAAAAGATCAAAGGTTATAGGGAAGACGAAATCCTGGGTAGAAATTTCAGTATTTTTTATCCAGCGCAAGACAGAAAAGATAGACTTCCGTTTAGACTGATAGCCGAAGCCAGCGCCAACGGGAGAGCTGACCATGAGGGTTGGAGACTTCGAAAAGACGGCAGCACATTTTGGGCTTATGTGGTAATCACTGCACTGCATGATGAGCAGGGAGATATCATAGGTTTCACCAAAGTAACCCGAGACCTCACGGAAAGGAAGCTTGCAGAAGAACAAAAAGACCGGGATGCCAAAAGCATTGCACTACAGAATAAGCAGCTTGAAGAATTTGCCTACGTGACCTCCCACGATCTACAGGAGCCCATAAGGAAGATCCGTGCATTTATAGACTTGGCTCGACAGGATATGGACAATAGGGAGAGCCTTGAGTATTACCTTGAAAAGATAGACAGCAGCGCTGAAAGAATGATCCAGTTGATCAAGGATATACTTGCATTTTCCAGACTTTCCCCTGATCAATCACAATATGCTCAAGTGGATCTAAACCAAGTGGTTAAAGATGTACTGGCTGAATATGAAATGGTTATTTCCGAAAAAAATGCGAAGATCCAAGTAGATACTCTCCCAGAAATCCAAGGTATTTATTTACATCTCCAACAGCTTTTCAGAAATCTGATCAGCAATGCCTTGAAATTCAA
Source organism: Algoriphagus sp. TR-M9 (assembly GCF_027594545.1). NCBI lineage: Bacteria > Pseudomonadati > Bacteroidota > Cytophagia > Cytophagales > Cyclobacteriaceae > Algoriphagus > Algoriphagus halophytocola. The sequence continues at coordinate 4,753,693 of NZ_CP115160.1, forward strand.
TAAGGATTGCCCCAAGGTTACAATTTCTTTTCAAGATACAGCTAAATTTTCTTCCAAATTTCCCGACAATGGTTATCTGATTAATGTCTCAGATAACGGGATCGGCTTTGATCAAAAGTATGCAGAGCAGGCATTTCAACCCTTCAAGCGACTGACTTCGGGATTTCCGGGCAGTGGAATAGGGCTGGCACTCTGCAAGAAAATAGTGGTGGACCATGGAGGAAGCATCACCGTTCAAAGCGAACCTGGGAAGGGTACAACTTTTAACATATATTTTCCAAAAATAAAGTGATTTAAAAATTGAACTCTTCCACACTCTTAAAAATCCTCACCCATACCGCTTCTTAAGCTCCGCCAAAATCCCCTCTAGTCCATTTAGCCGAATCTCATACAGGGTATGCAGCCACATGCCAAGTTTCCCCTCGGGAAAGCCTTGTCCATGCATCCAAACCAGGTAATGCTCGGGAACATCACAAAGTAATCGGCCCTTGTACTTTCCGTAAGGCATTTTTTTAGTCACCAGATCGATGAGAATTTGTTGGTCCATAGCCTAAAGGTAGGCCGAACTTGTAACTCTCATCCATTCTTTTTAGCGGAATTTCAGCGTTTATTCGCTAAAGCCCCATAAGCTAGGGCTTTTAAGTATTGGGAAGGGGAAGATGTATGCTTATGCTGAGCGATTTTAATTTCGCACAAGACAGCCCATCATAATCGGGCTTTGGCGGAGATGAAATGACAATCAATTTCGCTTTCTGAATTCGCGAGGGGTGCATCCGGTAATCTTCAGAAATGCCGCATTAAATCTACTAATGGATTGGAAACCACAATTGAAAGCCAATTTGGTGATGGGAAGATCCGTGGTCAATAATTCCCGCTGGGCATGGGAGATTCGTTCTTCAGTGAGGTATTCACTTAGCGTGGTTCCAAATGTTTTTTTGAAAATGGAATTAGCGTGGTCAGGATGCAGACCCATCGCCTGGCCAATGTCTGATACTTTAATGGACTCGCTATAATTCTGGGCTATAAACATCGCGATTTTTTCCACTTGGTTACTTTCTTTGATAGGGGAAGCTGAGATGCTTTCTGAGGCATCAGGCACAAATTCACTGGCCATTCTATTTACCCGAGCCTGAATCTCCAACAAGGCAATTTTCGGGTTTTTCTCTTCCTGAAAATCACTAAACCAGCGTTTGAAATTAAATTCATCAATGGAGGAATAGGTGGGATTCGTCTCCGCTATAATTTGTCCACTCAGAATTTTCTCCAGAAAGCTTGGCGCTAACTTCCATTCCAAAAAAACAGAAAAGGGCACTGTGCAGACATAATAGGGCTTCGGAGATTCAAACCCTACGATTTGATGAGGTGTCAAAGCCCAAAAAAGCGTGAATCGATTGGCCGGCATCTCGATTTTCCTTCCTTGGAATAAATAAGTGATGCCTTTTTCGGGGAAATAATTGATTTCGATTTCATTATGCCGATCAGGTTTGTGCATCAGGCTCGGGACCCACATTTCGCAGGAGAAACCATAAGGTTTGAAAACATTTCTTTTTTCATCAAAACGTTTGTTCATCTCGGAAATCGATAAGTTTTAAAAGGAATATAGGTGGTTTTTGTCTTAATACGAGAATAAATTTACCTCCAAGAAATAATTACTGGATCTTTTCAAAAGAATCTAATTAAGAAAACGAATAGTATGAAATTCAAAAGTCTACTTACAATTTTGATAGGGATATCGCTTGTGGTAGGATTGATAAGTTGTGATGATCTTAATAAAGAGCTGGTTAAACCGAGAATATTAATCAGCTCGGACATAGGCGGAACAGATCCAGATGACTTCCAGTCCATGATTCACTTCTTGATGTACGCAGATCAATTCCATGTCGAAGGGCTGGTTTCTTCGCCATATGGAGAAGGTAGCACGGAGGACTTTCGGGATATAATTGACCTCTATGAAGAAGATTACAGTCAACTGCTGGCCCATGCTCCAGAACTTCCTACCCCCGAATCCCTGAGAGCAATTACCAAACAAGGAGAGAAATATGACGCGCCCTTCAAAGGGTACTCTATCCCTACTGAAGGTTCGGAATGGTTAATTTCCTGTGCAAAGAGAAAAAGTGATCAGCCACTTTGGATATTAGTATGGGGTGGGATAGAGGATCTTGCCCAAGCACTGCATGATGCTCCTGAAATTAAAGAAAATATCAGAGTATATTGGATAGGTGGTCCCAATAAAAAGTGGAGTATCAATGCCTATTCTTACATAGCAGAAAATCATCCGGATCTTTGGATGATCGAAGCAAACGCGACGTATAGAGGCTGGTTTATGGATGAAGATTCTCCAGAAGACTTGAAAGGAGATGCATTTTACAAAAACTACATTGCTGGGCGAGGTGTTATGGGCAAGGATTTTATCAAATATTATGATGGTGACATCAAAATGGGCGACACTCCCTCGCTCGTCTACCTAATGGACGGAAATCCCAATGATCCCACCGGAGAAAGCTGGGGAGGAAGTTTTGAGAAGATCAATCGCAGTTCCAGAAATGTATTCAAAGGAGGAAGCACAGTTCAAGATACCGTGGCGGCTTATGCGACCATCGAGTGGAGATTTGAAGGGCCAGATTTAGCTATTGCCGAGGATTCTGTGGTCTTCCAAATAGAAATTCAAAACCAAGTATGGCCCGGATATTATCTGGGAAATGGAATATATGGGGTGAAGTATTCTTCTAAAAAACCTGAAAAGGGAACCTATAAAACTACCAGTGATATTGCAGAATTGGACGGTTTGGAAGGAGCTTACATTAGCACCTTTCCTTGGCCTGGGAAACCTTCTCCAGATGATTACCAGTTGGGAGCCAATTGGTATAGTGATAGAGTTGATGCGCCACTTTTCATCGATGATCAGCAAGGAGCCAAAACTATCTCAAAATTCAGAAAAGAGTTTTTAATGGACTGGGCTGAGAGATGGAAATGGTTGGAACAGTGATTAGCAATCATTCAAATTTACGTACCGTGGAATGTCGACTAGGGACTGTCGACGATTAATAATAACCATGAAATATGAAATCGAGCCTGCCTGAGGCAGACAGGCATACCTAAAAAGTCACACATTGGCATGATTGTCATCCATGCGAGATTCCATCCCGTATCCTTCGTCATGGGACAGGTTGTGACGAATAAAAATCATAATATAAACAGATGAAAAGAATCATTTTAATAGCAGTTTTGAACACGTTTGTTTTTACATCGCTTTTTGCGCAGCAAGATGTAAAGAAAACTCCTCCGAAACCTAGAATAGTTGTTTTGACCGATGTGTCCACCTGGGAAACGGATGACAGTGAATCCCTCGTTCGCTTGATGGCCCATGCAGATCTCTTTGAGATTGAAGCCCTGATTTTCACCACAGGCTGGAGTTTGGATAAAACCCGCGAGGACTTTATGGGGCTCATTCATGCAGCGATAGATGCCTATGAAAAGGATTTGCCTAACCTTCAAAAACGCTCCAACCAGCAGCAGTTCCAGGCAGATGAGTCCCGGCAGACTATAGGTTATTGGCCAAGTCCCGACTACCTTAGGAGTGTGACCATGTTTGGCAGTGAAAACCGTGGACTGAAATTTCTAGGTGAAGGCAACGAATCGGCAGGGAGTGATTTTATCATCCAACTGGCAGACCAAAAAGACGATAGACCGTTGTGGATTACGATTTGGGGCGGTGGAAATACCCTGGCTCAGGCTATCTGGGATGTGAAGCAAAATCGCTCGGAAGCTGAGCTAAAGAAATTTCTCCACAAAATCCCAACCTATGCCATCACTGATCAGGACCGGGACCAAAAAACTCCATACGATATCAGCTCTCATTACTGGATGAGAAAGGAGTTTGCAGAGGACCTGCTGTTTATCTGGGATGAGTCGGCCTGGAAGTTTCAAAATGGTACAGGCAAGCGAAATTGGGAAGCCTATGCGGAGCATATTCAAGGACATGGGGCATTGGGAGCAGTCTATCCCAAATACAAATACGGGGTGGAAGGAGATACGCCGGCGTTCTTGCATCTGATGCCAAATGGACTGAATGATCCTATGGTTCCTAGTCAGGTAAGTTGGGGAGGATATGCTGTTTTTCAGTTGACAGAAGATAAGGTGACTTCTTCTTATTCCAATTTCAATTCTCCAGCAGCGGACATTTCAAGGAAATACCTGGAGCATTTCTATCCTGCCACATTCAATAATTTCGCTGCCCGTATGGACTGGGCAAAGGAGGGAAAAGGAAATCGAAATCCTTCGGTAGTAGTGAATAAAATGCAGGGCATAGAATTGTTAAGAGTAAAAGCGAAAAAACGCCAGTCTGTGATGCTGGATGCTTCTAAATCCTCCGACCCAGAGGGAGATGAGTTGAGCTTTAAATGGTGGATTATTCGGGAAGCAGGTACCTATGAAGGCGAAATCAATATCCCAAATAATGACTCAAAACTGGTAAAAATTGAGCTTCCAAGCGATTTCTCAGGCAAGACCCTGCATGTGATCTGTGAAGTTACAGATAATGGTTCTCCGAACCTGACCAGTTACCGTAGGATTATAATCGAAGGCAAATAACCAGCTCAACTTTATTCTGTAGGCGACGCATCCAATATACCTGGGTAGTTTTAGCTTTTTTTCAACAGGGCATGGGTAGTATATTCAAGCTCACGCAAAGGAAGTTTCAGAAAAACCGTATTGTGTAGTAGTTTCCTCTGACTTCCCACCCTTAGGTGCAGGCACCTCTGTCAAAAATCCTGAAGAAATAGAATAATGATCAAAGCAAGGTCTTTTGCATATACTTTTTTACCAGCAAAGTGACTGGATAAAGTTCGTATTCGGAGTAGAGAGATAGTAGTCTTTACCTCCTTCGTGCTTCGCACTGGGTAAGCATTCTTATTTGAGATACTGGCTAGGAGTAGGATCGCCAGAAAATAGCTTTCAACCTGTTTTAATCAGTATGCACTTACTTTTTTTGGTTAGCTATATATTTAGTCTTAAACAGTGTTTTGCCCGTTTTTGCTTGTTTGATTGCCTGCTAAATGTTAAATAGAGGAAATGGCTGATTCAAAATCCTCTTATTCAAACAATAGGCCCAAAGACCTGGCTTTCGACTTGGCTCCCTTCCCGATGTGGATTTATGATATGGAGACCTTTGCTTTTCTGGAAGTGAACGAAGAAGCCATGAGGCAATACGGGTATTCGGAGGAAGAGTTTTTGCAAATGACCCTGAGAGATATCCGACCTGCTGAGGATATTCCTATTTTGGAAAAGGCCATAGCAGAGACACGAGATAGAAAGGAGATCTATAAGGACAGTGGGCTTTTTAGGCATCAAAGGAAAGATGGAAGTATTCTCTATGTACATATTAAAAGAAATCTCATAAGGTATCAGGATAAGGAAGCTGAGCTCGTGACAGCTATAGACCTGACTGACCGCTACGAGAGAGAAAGAGAAATAGAGAAGCAAAAGTCCCTACTGGCTACCGTGGGCAAGATAAATGAGGTTTTTCTGAAATCTGAAAGTTGGACTGAAGCCTTACGTCAATCTTTGCAGATTCTAGGCAATTACTTAAAGGTAACCCGGATATGCTTCTGTATGGAGTCAAAAGGTAAACCTGATGGGCACGGGACTACCATAATCTGGGTGGCTAAAAGTGAGCTGGGATCCAATCCGCTTTTTAGAGAATTCCGGGAAATTCTATACGAAGAGTTTCCGCCTTATCAACAATCCATGCTAGCTGCGGAACCGGTTCAGGTCACGACCGCTCAGTTTCCTGATTCCAGAAGTAAGGATTTTTTGGAAGGGCATGCGATAAAAAGTCTAATGCAGATTCCTTTGATGATCAAAGGTAAAATGAGGGGTGTTATCACCATAGATGATTCTGAGGTAGACCGGGAATTTGTAGAAACCGATATCCAGATAGTGAATACTTTGATTTCTAACCTGTCCCATGTGATCAGCCAAGACCAGATTCAACAGCAGTTGGCTGATAGTGAAGCCAGATTCCGGGCTTTGGTACAAAATGGCACTGATCTCATAGCCATTATTGATGCTGAGGGGAACTACAAGTATGTGGCTCCCACCTCCCTCAATGTGCTAGGGATACCCGCAGATGAGTTTATGGGTAGAAATGCCTTCGAATTCATCCATCAGGAGGATGCCCCCAGGCTATTGAAAGACCTGGAGCAATTGGCGACAAAGAAAAGTATAGCTATAGAGCCTTACAGATTTCAGGATGCTCAAGGTAATTGGCGCTGGATTCAAACAGACCTGACCAACCATATTCAAGACCCCGTATTAGCCGGTATAGTAGCGAACACCCGGGAAGTTACTCATGAAGTAGAAAAAAGAATCTCTGCCCAATTGCTGGCAAGCCTGACCAAAGCCATCTCTCAGCCAGGGGCATTGAGTACCTGCCTTACCGATGCTTTAGAAGAAATCTGTAAGCAATGTGATTTTGATATTGCAGAGATGTGGATGATATCAGAGGATATGTCACGCTTGGATTTATTGTCCAAAGCTGGCAAAAAAGCTGTAGCCAGGGAGTTTTATTCCAGCACCTCTAACATCCATACCTTTTCACTAGGAAATGGCCTACCGGGAATCGTTTGGAAAATGAGGCAGACCCAAATCCTGGAGCATATCAAAGAAAATGAATTGTTTTTACGGGCCAATTCCGCTGATTCTTTGGAGTTACAAACTGCCTTGGGAATCCCCTTGCTATACAACAAGGAGTTTTTGGGATGCCTGATCTGCCTATCTCCTCTGAGCAAAAAAGAAATAGGGCCTCATGCCAAAATACTGAGCGAGCTGGGAGTACAGCTGGCGGCAGTCCTCAAGCAAAAGATGACGGAAGAGCAATTCCGTAGTTTCTTTAATATATCGCCGGATCCTCATGGATTGCTGGGTTTTGATGGATACCTCAAGAAAGTAAACCATGCCTTTGCTGAAGTTTTGGGCTATGATAAAAGTGAGTTGTTCAGCAAACCCGTTTTTGCCTTCTTGCTGGAGGAGGATAGACCAAAAGCTCAAAAACGCCTGAATGAGCTAATCAATGGAGCAGAAGCGGATTCATTTGAAGCCCGTTTCCTTACCAAGGAGGGAGCCATAAAATGGCTGGTCTGGAAGGGAAGGGTCATCATGGAGTCAAAAATTATTGTGGCAGCAGCCAAAGACATCACTGCTCAAAAGGAGGCAGAAATCAAGCTCAGCAATACCAACGAAAGACTGAAAAGAGCACAGAAAATCGCCAAACTTGGCTATTGGTCCAGGAATTTGGATTCGGACCTGACAGAGTGGAGCGAGGAGACCTATAGAATACATGGGTTTACTCCGGGTAGTTTTATACCGACCTTAGAAGATCTCAAAAACACCTTTCATCCAGATGACAGGTACTTGCTGGAATCAGAGCCAATTAAATTCCTGGAACCCGGCAGAATCAATAGTTTCGAGCATAGGATAGTTACAGCTACCAATGAAATAAAGTGGGTACAACAGGAGATTCGCCTGCTCCTAGACGATCATCAGGTGCCCTATAGAATAGAAGGGACCATACAGGATATCACGGAAAGGAAGGAAAATGAACTTCAACTAGCCCTTAGTAATGAGAGATTTCAGCTGGCGATAAAGGCCAGCAATGAGATGATCTGGGAGGTGGATCATCAAAAGGAAACTATTTACCGTGGTGCTGGCTATACTAAGTTTGTAAACTATAAGTCTAATGAGCCTTTCAATAAGGAAAACTCCTGGTGCGTAAAACTATCAACCGCTGAGATGGATGAAGTATGGGCTTCCCTTCAGAAAGCTTTGGCAGATAAAACCCAAAACTTCTGGTCAGCTGAATACAGGATCAATACCGAAGATGGATCTATTGCATATTTTGTGGATCGCTGTTTCATACTCAGAGATAAAAACGGAACTCCTATAAGATCCGTTGGCTCTGCTTTGGATGTCACCGAATCTAAAAAGCAGCTCATGCGCATCAAAAAGCAAAATGAAAAGTTGAGAGAGATAGCCTGGCTTCAGTCCCATGTGATCCGGGCTCCGCTTTCCCGAATCATGAGTTTGATTTACCTGATAAAAGACCTGGATGGTGGAGGCATGGCTCTCGATGAAATACTGGAATTGATTTCCGCTTCAGCGGATGAGCTGGATCAAGTGATCCATGATATAATAAATAAAACTGAGGCGATGAAAGAAGATGAAAACACAAATCCTATTGATTGACGATGATCCCATTATTAATTTTATTCACGCTAGACTAATCCGCAAAAAATACCCGGATGCCTCACTCTTAGCTTTTGAAAATGGGCTGCTAGGACTTCAGCATATAAAAAGTAACCCTGAAAATACTTACCTCATTTTCCTGGACTTGAATATGCCAAAAATGAACGGTTGGGAATTTTTGACGGCTGTTGCAAAAGAAGCTGCTGAAGTTGATCTGCAAGTGCATATAGTGACCTCCTCTGTGGATCCCGAGGATAAAAATGAAGCCAAAAAACACCATAATGTGCACTCCTACTTAGTAAAGCCCCTCAAGGACGTTGATTTGGTTCACTTGTAGAGGGAGGAGGATTTTACGCTGTACTAAATTCAAAATTAGATGGTCGTAAAATTATGAATTCAGTTTTTAGCCTTTTAAGATGAATATATTCTTTGTTTATCAGCAAATAGAATTAAATTAGTTTATGTGATTTTTTGCATTTTTGTTTATGTTACGCATTATTTGAAAAAGAAGATCATGAAGAAATCAATACTCATTGTAATTATTTTTATACTCTCGTTCAGTTCATCATTAGCTCAAGACGATGCCGCTGAACTCGCCAAAAAACTGGCCAACCCCATCGCATCTCTGATCTCTGTTCCTTTTCAAAATAATACCGATTATGGGATTGGAGACTGGAGGGGAACAAGGAATACCATGAATATCCAGCCGGTAATCCCAATTTCTATCACAGAAGATATCAACCTAATCACAAGGGTGGTACTTCCGGTGGTCACGCAGTATAATATTACTGCACCAGGTGAAAAACAATCCGGATTGAGTGATGCGGTGATGTCAGCCTTTTTCTCACCTGCAAATTCAGAAAAACTGACCTGGGGGGTAGGACCGGCATTATTGCTTCCTACAGGTACAAATGATTTCCTTACCACTAAAAAGTTTGGAATGGGGCCAACAGCTGTGGCATTGAAGCAAGCAAACGGCTGGACAGTAGGTGGCCTGATCAACCAAATCTGGTCAGTAGCCGGCAATGCGGATAGACCGGACGTCAGCCAGATGTTCGTGCAGCCCTTTGTAGTTTACAACTGGAAATCAGGAGCAGGTCTGGGGGCAAACATGGAATGGACGCAAAACTGGAAAGCTTCCACCTCCACCGTTTGGCTGAATCCGACAATCAGCGCAGTGACTGCACTTGGCAAGCAAAAAACGCAATTTGTGGTAGGTCCAAGATTAAACCTAGCTGCACCCGATGGGAGTAAGGCAGATTGGGGCTGGAGAGCTGTGGTGATTTTCCTGTTTCCGAAATAATTATAGGCATATTAATTCTTTCTTTTCAGCAAATGAGGATTCTTTATTCAGCAATTCTATTTTTTATAGCTTCTAGCCTTTGCTTGGCTCAGGAAAAAAAGAAGTTGAGCATGGAGGTGTTCAAAGACCCAGAGGATGGTAAGCTGGATATGAGCGACTTTCTGATCAATTACCATGGTTTTATTCCTGTGGCACAGCTCGTAACCGAACCTGCCTTAGGAGGAATAGGAGTGATGCTGACACCCATATTTATCCAGCCCAATAAGCATCAGGATATGGGGGAATTTGTCCCTCCGGATATCACAGCGGCTTTTGCGGGAATTACCGGAAACAAAACCTGGGGCGTGGGTGCCATGCGTATTGCTTCTCTGCCCAAACACAAACTGAAATACCGTCTAGGAGCAGTTTATGGTGATGCTAATCTCGATTTTTACAGAAATATTTTTCAGCTCGGAGAGCGCAAGTTTGGCTTTAACTTCAATACCACTGCTGCATTTGCTTCAGTGCTTCGGCAAGTAGGCGACACGCAGTTGTTTATTGGTCTGGAATATTTGTACCTGCACAATAAGGTCCAGCCAGATTTTGGGCTAGGTGAATTGCCTCTGCCGGATTTTGTGGATGAAAAAGCCCTGGACAACAACCTGAGTGGCCTGGGAGTAGTGCTGGAATTTGATAAACGGGACAATGTCTTCACTCCGAATACCGGACTTTATATTACTTCAGATTTCAAAGTGAATGCCGGATGGACAGGTAGCGATTACGATTACCAAAACTTTAATGTAGCTGCTTTTCAATACTTCAAGTTCACTCCAAAATTAGTCAGCGGATTTCGGGCCGAAGGGCGTTTCCAATTCAATGAAGCCCCATTTTATTTCAAACCTGGGATTTCCATGCGGGGAGTTCCCATGGCCAGATACCAGGGAGATCAAACTTATGTAGTAGAGACCGAACAGCGTTTTGATTTTACCGATCGCTGGAGTGCTGTGGGTTTTGTGGGTGCAGCCAAAGCTACTTCCCAAGAGCTGTCCTTCTCAGAGGCAGATCTGGTGTATAACTATGGAACCGGCTTCCGTTACCTGATTGCAAGAAAGTTTGGGATCCGGACAGGTATAGATGTGGCCTGGTCCAATGAGGATTTTGGCTGGTACATCGTATTTGGCTCTGCCTGGAATAACAGGAATTAACGATTAGTTCAACTTGGTCTGACTTTAATGCAATTAGAATTTGTAACTTTACTGCGTCGTAGCCATGAGCCTGCTTTCTTTTTAAATCTAAATCGGTATTAAAATGAAGAGATTAATTTTTATCCATGCATTCATCCTGTTCAGCCTTTTCAGTAGCATCTGCGTGGCTCAGGAGGAAGAAAACGAAGAGAGCGAGGCAGTTGAAATGGAAGAATCCGAGGGCCGGCATAGTTTGGCGCTGGTACTTGCCCATGCGCGAATAGGTCAAGGGAGAGATGCAGAAGGAAAAAAACAGTTTACTACCGTTCCATCTTTTGCCCTGGATTATAATTACTGGATTTCTGAAAAGTTTGCCATAGGCTTGCACACAGATTTTTTGAATGAAAACTTTTTCATAGAAACAGAAGATGAGGGAGAAATCATTGAGCGGGAACGACCTATAGCCCCTGTGGTCACCGGAGTCTATAAACCTGGAGAACACTGGAGCTTTTCCTTGGGTTTTGGTGGAGAATTTGCCGAAGGCGAGGATTACTTTGTGACTCGGCTAGGAGTAGAATATGGCGTAGAAATCCGGAACGGTTGGGAAGTGCTGGGTTCGCTTACCCATGATTTTCGGGCAAATGCCTATAATGTGACCTCCCTTGGGATAGGGATTGAGAAGCGATTTGGGGAGTAATTCAGGGAGTAGTTTGCAGTCGCAGGATTGAGCGTAAAAACTTCTGCTACGTCCCTCATTTCTCCTCGCCGGCAAAAATGTGATGAAGCAGGATAGTTCACAGGAATTGTTTGGGAACTATTGTTAACTATAGATTATATATTGTAGTATTTCATTAAAAAACTTGATTATTCCTTTTGATTAGTGCTTTCTGCCATTAAATTTGAATAGGAAGCATGGGTTTTGGCCCTTGGCCTAGTTCATTTTAGTATTCAGGTAAATGTATGCTCCAGCTGACTGATAGCAGGTTAAGGTAATGTACTTTTAGTGCATGGTTTGAGATTAAAAGGTCTCAATTTTATTATAAGTAAGAATGGATAGAATTTTTTTGCAGGATAAAAGTCAATTAATTAACAAGATTATTCTTATATGAATTTCATTATTTTCTCTAGAAAGTGCATGACCTCTATTTTGGTCTTATCTCTGATTTTAACCTTTGGCTGTGCAGAGAAATCGGCGCAGAATGCTGATGGAAGTAGCACTCCTGATAAGCTGTCAGGGCAAACCCTTAAAATGGCTTCTTGGGAAGATGCTCCCCGTACCAAAATCATGGATTGGGTGGATGCAGTTACCACAGCAGGATCCGCAGATTTTATTCCTGAAAAGGACAGAATAGCGGTATTTGATAACGACGGCACGCTATGGTCAGAGCAGCCCTATTACTTCCAGTTGGCTTTTGCGATTGACGAAATCAAGAGACTGGCTCCAGAGCATCCTGAATGGGAAAAAGACCCATCGTTGAAAGCGCTGATCAATGGGGATTTACAAGGTTTCATGGCAGGAGGGGAAAAAGCCTTACTTTCTGCCGTTGCGATCACACACTCAGGAATGTCAGTTGATGAATTTGATACTAGAGTTAAAAACTGGATCAAGACAGCCACCCACCCCAAAACAGGCAAGCCTTATAATGAAATGATTTTTCAGCCTATGCTGGAATTGTTGGATTTCCTTCGGGAAAATGGTTTTAAAACATTTATCGTTTCCGGTGGAGGTATAGATTTTATGAGAGCCTGGGCAGAGGATGCCTATGGTATTCCTCCTTACCAGGTGGTAGGCTCCCAGCTAGGATTAGCTTATGTGGATACTACTGCTACTCCGGAACTGATGAAAATCCCTGAATTGGCATTCAATGACGATAAAGCAGGCAAGCCTGTAGGGATCATTCGGAACATAGGTAAGCGGCCGGTTTTTGCGGCTGGGAACAGCGATGGGGATTATGAAATGCTGCAATTTACCAGTACAGGGGATGGAGCTCGTTTTGGCCTGATCGTTCATCATACCGACTCCATCAGAGAGGCTGCTTACGATAGAGAGTCTCACATTGGACAGTTGAGCAGAGGACTGGATGATGCTGCCAAATACAATTGGTTGGTAGTGGATATGGCCAAAGATTGGAAAGTCATATATCCTTATGAACTGGATAACCAATAATAGTTACCTTAGATTTATAATCACTTTTAATTTACATTATATGAAAAACAGATTCTCAATTTTCAAATCATCCATGTTTTTGATGCTGTTTTTGCCATTTTTGGCGCAGGCTCAAGAGAAACCCAATATCGTGGTGATATGGGGAGATGATATCGGTTACTGGAACGTGGGGGCTTATACACATGGTATGATGGGGAGAACTCCGAATATTGATGGTATTGCCAAGGACGGTATGCTTTTCACAGACCATTACGGACAGCCTAGCTGTACCGCAGGTAGAGCAGCATTTATCATGGGTCAATTGCCTGTAAGAACTGGTATGACCACGATTGGTATCCCTGGATCTACTCAAGGTATCCAAGATGTAGACCCTACTTTGGCTCAGGTGTTGAAATCTCAGGGGTATGCCACGGCTCAATTTGGTAAAAACCACCTGGGTGATAGAAATGAATTCCTTCCAACCATGCATGGATTCGATGAATGGTTTGGTAACCTCTATCACCTAAATGCAGAGGAGGAGCCGGAAGAGTTGGACTATCCTGGTCAGAAAAACCCTGCTTATTTGGAGAAATTTGGTCCAAGAGGAGTATTGCATACCTGGGCTACAGATACGGATGACCCTACTGTAGATCCAAAATTCGGCAAAGTAGGTAAGCAAAGAATTGAAAATACAGGACCACTTACCCGTGAGCGTATGGAGACTTTTGATTCAGAAGTCACCGATATGACCTTAGAATACCTAGACCGAGTAGGTGAAGAAGACAAGCCTTTCTTCGTTTGGTACAACACTACAGCTACCCATATCTGGTCACATAGCCCGAACAAATACATTCAGGCTGCAGTAGACGAAGGTCGTGCAGAAGAAGATGTGGTTCGTGCCAAGATGATCGAGCATGATGAGCTAATCGGTAAGATTCTTCAGAAGATCAAAGACATGGGTGAAGAAGACAATACCATCGTTATTTACTCTACTGATAATGGAAATGAATTGATGTACTGGCCTGATGGTGGATATGCTCCATTCCGTGGTGAAAAAGGAACTACCTGGGAAGGTGGTCTGAGAGTACCTATGCTAGTGAAATGGCCGGGTAAAATTCCTGCGGGTACCTACTCCAATGGAATCCAAAGCCATGAGGATCTTTTCGTAACCCTTGCAGCTGCTGCAGGTCTTCCTAACTTAAAAGAAGAATTGCTTGTAGGGAAAAATATCGGAGGAACCAATTTCAAAGCGCACCTAGACGGATACAATAACCTGGATCTTTGGACAGGAAAGACGGATAAATCTGCAAGAAGAGTAATGTTCTATTACGATGAGTCTGACCTGATGGCAATAAGAGTAGATGCCTGGAAAATGCACATAGGGGTGAAGCATGGAGGAAACTGGTTTGATGAGAAATCTTACCCTAGTGTTCCTTACATCGTAAACTTGCTAATGGATCCAATGGAAAAAATGACTCCGGATTCTGAAGAATGGGGATATGCAGGTAGAAAATTTGTCGCTCAAAAACTTTGGGCACCAACTGCAGCGGTACCCTTCTTACAAGCACATTTGAAATCATTGGTTGATTATCCACCAAGTCAAGGCGGTGAGTCATTGAATATGAAAGCATCCATAGAAAAAGCAATGAAAATGATGGAGCAGCCAACAGGCGGAACCAATTAAGTTTTCAACTATTGATTAAGCTTTCTGTGGTGAAAGCACAACTTGATAAAGGCTGGCCATTTTTCGGAATGAGTCAGCCTTTTTATATGGTTTCACCTTGACCTTCTACTTCGAAAGCTAGTTTTTTTAAAACAGTTTGGAATATTTAAAGAATAAAGTTTAACTTTTAGTTGTGAATTAAACTTTGAAGTAGAATCACTTTTAAATTTATAATCTATGAAACACAAATTATCAATTTTCAAATCGGCTATCCTGATGCTGTTCTGCTTGCCATTGCTGGCACAGGCTCAGGATAAGCCAAACATCCTAGTGATCTGGGGGGATGACATTGGCTGGTCCAATGTAAGTTTTAATAACAACGGTCTAATGGGATACAAAACTCCAAATATTGACCGTATTGCCAATGAGGGAGCTACTTTTACCGATTGGTACGGACAGCAATCTTGTACAGCGGGACGTGCGGCTTTTATATTGGGACAGCATCCATTCCGGACAGGTCTTTTGACCATAGGTATGCCAGGCTCTAAGCATGGTATCCAGGAATCCCAGCCTACTATCGCCGACCTACTGAAGCCTCAGGGCTATGCCACAGGTCAGTTTGGTAAAAACCACCTGGGAGACCAGGATGAGCATTTACCTACCAATCACGGATTCGATGAGTTCTTCGGTAATCTCTACCACCTGAATGCAGAGGAAGAGCCGGAAGGATACTACTATCCCAAAGATCCAGAATTCCGCAAGAAATTTGGTCCTCGTGGGGTAATCCACAGCACTGCCGATGGTAATATTCAGGATACGGGGCCATTGACCAGTGAAAGAATGGAAACTGTGGACGAGGAATTTGAAGATGCTGCTGTAGCATTTATAAAGAAAGCGCATGCAGATGGCAAACCATTTTTCGTATGGATGAGCTCCACCAGATGCCATGTGTGGACTCACTTGAAGCCAGAAAGTGATGGAGTGACCGGAATTGGACTTTATCCAGATGCTATGGTAGAACATGACCTAGCTGTAGGTCGTCTACTTGATTTGCTTGACGAGCTAGGAATTGCAGATAATACCATTGTGATGTATTCTACAGATAATGGGGCAGAAAAATTCTCTTGGCCAGATGGTGGCAACTCACCTTTCAGAGGGGAAAAAGGAACGACTTGGGAAGGTGGATTCCGTGTACCCACCGCGATTCGTTGGCCAGGGGTGATCGAGCCAGGCACAGTATATAATGATATTTTCTCCCATGAAGACATGATGCCTACTCTTCTGGCAGCCGCTGGAGAACCAAACATTAAGGAAAAAGTGCTGAATGGGTATCAGGCAAATGGTAAAACCTTTAAGCAGCACCTAGATGGTTACAATATGATGCCTTTCTTCAAAGGTGAAGTGGAAGAATCACCACGTAAAGAAATATTCTATTTTGATGCCAGTGCAAATCTAAATGCGATCAGATATCAAGACTGGAAGCTTCACTTTGCGATCATGGACGGTGCAATAAATACTGCCTACCGTAAGTCTCCCAGCTGGCCTTTGGCAATTAATCTAAGGGCTGATCCTTATGAAGTATCTTGGGAATCAGGAATGTATACTAGATGGTATGGAGATAACATGTGGTTGTTTGTGCCGGCTCAGCAATTTGCTGCCAATTTCTTGGCCACTTTCAAGGATTTCCCTCCTCAGACAGGATCTTCCCTTTCCATTGACAAGGTGGTACAGCAAATGACTGCTCCTCCAAGAAATTAATTTTTAATGGTTTAAAAGGTTACCCTGCACAATGTTGGGTAACCTTTTTTTTACTATAGCATCCTTGAATCGTCAAATATATAAGTCATGACCCCAAAACAAGCGATTGAAGAACTCAAGACCAGGATGTCCGCCTCTATTATCGGTCAAGAAGAATTGGTGGAGCGTTTAATTTTGGTTTTACTGGCAGATGGAAATATGCTGCTCGAGGGTTTGCCGGGACTGGCAAAAACCAGGGCTATAAAATCACTGGCAAAAGAACTGGACTGTGGATTGAGTAGAATCCAGTTTACTCCGGATCTTTTACCTTCTGATGTGACAGGTACTGAAATTTACCAGCCTGAACTGCAAGAGAAATTTGTCTTCCAACAAGGCCCCATTTTTTCTAACCTGATTTTGGCAGATGAAATCAATCGGGCTCCCGCCAAAGTACAAGCTGCACTGCTGGAAGCCATGGAAGAAAGGCAGGTATCCGTAGCCGGGAAAACCTATAAAATGGATCCCCTCTTCATGGTCATGGCTACCCAGAATCCGGTAGAGCAAGAAGGAACCTATCCCTTACCTGAAGCTCAAATGGATAGATTCCTGATGCATGTGATCATCAGCTATCCCGATGATGCATCTGAGCTTGCCATCTTACGCTTGAATAGAGAAGAACAGATAAAATCTGAGAGAAAGGAGGAATCCATTAAGCTTTCGCCCGAAGTGGTGTTTGAAGCAAGAAAAGAAATAACACAGGTGAAAATCGCGGAAAATATGGAAAAGTATATCGTGGACATTATTTCCGCGACTCGCTTTCCTGATAAATATTCCAAAGAATTGGACAGCTGGATAGACTTTGGGGCCAGCCCTCGGGGAAGTATAGCATTGGATAGAGCTGCCCGAACCCACGCCTGGATGAATGGAAGTGACTTTGTGACGCCGGAAAATGTCAGAGCGGTTGTTCATGATTGTCTTCGGCATAGATTGATCCTCAGCTACGAAGCAAATGCTGATGGAATCACTGCCGATCAAGTACTCGACGAGGTGCTAAAAGCAGTAGCGGTAGTTGGATAGATATAAACTTCACTTGGCCTCGACTAGCTCGGCCACCGGGATTAGTTTTATAGTGGAGGGTGAGAGAATGGAGCGGCGAAGCCGCTCCATTCTCTCACCCTCTCCAAGCAACAGTTTCCCGACACCGAGCGAAGTCGAGGTGGAATAACTAGTCACTTTAAAAAAATCAAATAAAGTAATGTCCACCCCTAACTCCTTCCTTAAAGACGTATTCACCTCTCTCAAGGAGTTGCTGGGAATGGAACGTCATGCCCAGTTTTTTTCTATGATCGCCCGGAAGCAAAAAGTAAAAAGCATCCTAGGGGGCAGGCATGAGTCCAAACTCAGAGGAAGAGGATTGGATTTTGAAGAAGTAAGACATTATGTAAAAGGGGATGATATCCGGAATATCGACTGGAAAGTCACCGCCCGCACCAGAGAAACTCATACCCGGGTATTTTCTGAGGAAAAAGAGAAACCCGCTTTGATCGTGGTGGATCAATCCAAATCCATGTTTTTTGGTTCTCAGGTACGGACCAAGTCAGTGGTAGCAGCAGAATTGGCTGCCGTCACAGCATTTCGGGTATTGAAGCAGGGCGATCGAGTGGGAGGAGTGGTTTTTGCAGATAATGGCATAGATATCATTCAGCCAAAAAGGGACCGCAGGAATATTCTTCGTTTCCTGGAGAAAGTTGTCTCCAGAAACCGCGAGCTGGCAGAATCTACTCCCAGAAATATCGATGATGCCCTGAAGGAGGTGTTTATGAAAACGCGGAATATCGTCACGCATGATTACCTGGTGGTGGTGATTTCGGATTTTCAGCGATACTCTCCGGCAGTCACCCGGTTTATCAGCCAGATTGCCCAGCACAATGATGTGGTGTTGATCAAAGTTTTTGATCCATTGGAGCGTGATATTCCACAAACCAAGTTTGTGGCGGGAGATCAGGAAACACAGGTTACTGTAGATGGCAAAAGCAAAAAGATAAGGGAGAATTTCCAAACCGGTTTTGACGCGGATTATCAGGCATTTCTAGTTCAGATGAAAAAGCACCGCATACCACTTTTTGCTATCAATACCGTGCAACCCATCGAGGAGCAGTTGAAAGAAGTTTTTAAATCAGGAAGGAAATGAGACAGGATAGTACACAGGTAGATTCTTTGCTCCAGCAAGCCCAGCAGCTTCCTTCTGCAGATTTAGGGCCAATCTATGAGCCACCTCCGGTGGAGTTTAGCTTTGAAACTACAGGTTGGGCAATTCTAGGTGGAATGTTCCTTCTAGGAGTCTTAGTTATCCTGTTTTTTATGCTGAGACACTATCTCCGTAATCGTTATAGAAAAGAAGCGTTGACTTCTTTATATGAAATAGAATCTGACGCATCAGCCTTTCCAAAGGTATTTGTGATCCTGAAGCGAGTCGCGATCCAGGTTTTTGGAAGGGAAAAAGTAGGTAGTCTGCACGGAAATTCCTGGCTGGGTTTTCTGGATAAAACCGGGAAAGATGTACGTCTTCTGCAGTTTGAAGAGCAAATTTCAGCACTGATCTACCAGGATAGGATTCCAGATCAGGAAGTCCGAAAAGAAATTATGTCACAAGCCCAAAAATGGATAAAGACACATGCCGGCAAACTTTGAAATAGCGCATCTGTGGGTATTTTTCCTATTACCTCTGCCTTTTGTGGTTTATTGGCTATTTCCGGCTTTGAGGATACGGAGTGCTTCCTTACGCCTTCCTACTTATGGAAAGGTATCAGCTTACACGGGTGAGAAACCGAGAAAATCTGCGTTTATCCGTCGAAGAGGTATCGTGAACTGGATCAGTATGTTGCTGATCTGGGTATTGATCTTGGCCACCTTGTCATCTCCGCAGCTTGTAGGCGAACCCCAAATGAAGGTAAAGACTTCCCGTAATTTTTTGATAGCCGCAGATATATCTTTCAGCATGGCAGAAAAAGACTGGGAAATCAATGGGGAAAAAGTGAGGAGATGGGATGCTGTCAAAGCCTTGATGCATGAGTTTATACAAAAGCGTGAGGGAGATAGAATGGGCTTGATATTCTTTGGAAGCAGTGCTTATATCCAGGCTCCCTTTACACCGGATTTAGAGACTGTGGATCAGTTGTTGGAGGAGGCAGATGTAGGAATGGCAGGTCAGATGACCTATATAGGAAAGGCGATAACGAAAGGAATAGAGCTGTTTGACAAGGATACCATCGAGACCAAAGTGATGCTTCTCCTTACTGATGGGGTGGATGCAGGCACTGATATATTACCACTGGACGCAGCTGATATTGCCAAAGAGGACTCTATTTTGATTTACACTATAGGAATTGGTGATCCTTCTGGAGTGGGGGTAGATCTGGATGAGCAGACGCTCCAGGAAATTGCAGAAATGACCGGCGGGCAATATTTCCAGGCTAAAGATGAAAAGCGACTGCAGGAGATTTATGCCGAAGTGGATAAACTGGAGCCCATAGAATATGAGGAGGAGGAAAACCGTCCTACTACTTTGCTCTATTATTATCCTTTGGGTGCAGCTTTGGGGTTGATGCTCATTACCATGTTTTTCCAGAGTCTTTTTCACCTGATACAGAGCTCACGTCAAAAAGGAAAGGAGGTCAACCTTGGCTGACCTTTTTCCCATAGTCTGGAATGAATTCCATTTTCTAAGGCCGTTTTTTCTCTGGGCATTTATTCCTGTCTTTTTGATTTTGGTACTCGGTCTGCTCAGCATCCGGCAGGAAGTGACCTGGAAGGAAATGATAGCACCTCATCTTCGTCCGTTTGTGATTCAAAAGGGCAATGAACGGGTCAAAGTCGGGATGCACTTGATCGGATTTTTAGTTTTGAGTTTGGGGGTACTCGGCTTAGCAGGACCTACCTGGAAGAAGGTAGAGGTTCCCGGGCAAAAGCTGGAAACTCCACTGGTGATTCTATTGGATTTATCCCAAAGTATGCTGGCTACAGACTTACAGCCGAATCGGCTGGAGCGGGCCAAATTTAAAATCAATGATCTCATCAAAGAAAACCCTCAAGCCCGGGCAGCTTTAATTGGATTTGCAGGGACGGCTCATACCATCATTCCACTGACCAGGGATTATGATATAATCTCCAGCCATATAGATGGACTCAGTCCGGATGTGATGCCATTCCCAGGATCCAATCTAGCTGATGCCTTGGCATTGGCAGATACCTTGATGGCCGTGACTGATGCTCCTGGGACCGTTTTGATTTTATCCGATGATATAGAAAGCGAAGAGTTTGATTTGATCTCTGCCTTTGTTCAAAATTCCCAAAATAGCATTCAACTATTGCCTATCAATACTACAGGCGGGGCTGAGGTACCTAATCTTAGTGGGCGGGGTTTTCTGAAAGATAAGGACGGAAATACCATCGTTTCGGCAATGAATGAGGCTGTGTTAAGCCAGTTAGGTTCTTTGGACCGGGTGACAGTGAACCGGCTGACACTGGATAATTCTGATGTAGAACTGATCAGCAAAGCGGTGGTGAAGAGTCTGATATTTACGGAGAAAGCAGAGGAAAAGGAAGACGATTGGAGAGATGTGGGGTTTTTACTGATTATTCCCATGGCAGTTTTACTATTGCTTTGGTTTCGTAGAGGTTGGGTGCTTTATGGGGTAGTGTTGCTTGCTTTTACGTCCTGTTCAGAAGATCAGACTTTTGAAGATCTCTGGTACACCAAAGATTACCAAGGGCAGAAGTTAAGTGATGCAGGAGACTTTAAGGCTGCCGCTGAGCGCTATGAAGATCCGCTCCGCAAAGGAGTGGCCTATTACAAAGCCGGAGATTACGAGGCTGCTATTCAGGAATTTCAAAATGACACATCAGCCTATGGAGCTTATAATTTAGGCTTGGCCTATTACAAAAATGGTGATTTTGCAGCTGCACAAGGGGCTTTCCAGGAGGCCACGGAACTGGATCCTACTATGGATCAAGCATTGGAAAACCAGCAAAAGATGGAACACTTATCCGCTGGTGAAAATGAAGTAGACCCCGAAGATGCTAAGGAAGCGAGTCCTGAGGAAGCTGCTAATACTGTGCAGAACAATAGCCCGGAAGATCTCAGTGGAGGTGGTCAAGAAGCAACTAAGGAGGATATGGAGCAAGAGAGGCTGGCTGAGACTGTGAATACTGACGTAAGAAAAGGTAAGGAACTGGATGAGGTGCCTGAAGACATCAGTGCAATAAATCAACAGGATAACGCAAAGGTACTTATGCGTAAAATAGATGAGAATCCTTCTTTATTCCTAAAGCGGAAATTTGCCTACCAAGTGAAAAAGGACAGCATAAAACCAAAAGCAAATGAAAGGAATTGGTAAGCTTTTAAGTTTTTGCCTGATACTTGGGATGCTTTTGGTGTCTATGGATACCAATGCCCAAAGACTTTGGTCCCAGGTAGCTCTTAACCGAAGCAGTACCTACGTGGGTCAGCCTGTTGAGGTGAAGATTTCTGTCTACACTTCCACTTGGTTTACCACTGGTTTGGATCTGGGTAATATTAAAGTAAATGGGGCATTTACGGTTTATTTTAGGCCGGTGTCTATATCAATTCAGCAAGATGGAAAGACCTTTCCTGGGGTTCAGTTGATTTATCATGTGTTTCCTTATACGGATAAGGATATTATTTTTCCTGCATTGGACATAGAAGTAGAATCCCCGGCAGAAGGTGATTACAAGGGTAAAAAGCATATTGTAAAAACTGAAGAAAAACCGATAAAAGTTAAGCCTATACCTTCTAAATTCTCGACAAATGAATGGTTAGTAGCAGATGGGCTAAGCGTAACAGAAAACTGGTCAGGCGATAGAAATAAGGTTAAAGTAGGTGACGTGTTGGAACGTACGATTTCCAGAACGGCAGCAGGTACTGTATCCCAGCTGATCCCGCCTATCGCATGGGACAGCATTTCGAATGTAGGTCTGTATCCATCACGGAGTGAAGTAGCAGACCAGAAGACCAAAACTTCAATATCGTCTTCCAGAATCGAAAGAATGCGCTACCTCTTTGAAAAGGAAGGCGAAGTAATTATTCCTGAGTTGGTTTTCACTTGGTATAACCCTTACAGGAATCAACTCTACAAACGCACCCTGAAGGAAGTGAAGATTCAAGTAGCGCCAAATCCTGATTTGGGGGTGTTGGCAAGTGTGCGGGATTCTCTGGCCTTGCAGCAGCAGGAGCTTGAGTTAGAAGAAGCTGAGGAGAATCAACCTTTGAAGATTTTGGGCATGAGTCCTGAGCAGTTTGTGCTGGTTTTGGTGGCAGCAATTTTTATCCTGATAATTTTAATCAAACTGTTTCGTAAAGGCTTTTATAGTTGGAAACAAAAAAGAGAAGCTTATCTGGTCTCTGAAAAGTTCCATTTCAATGAATTTAAAAAAGCGGTTAAAGGCAGTAGTTCACAGCGTACAAAATCCGTAAAACTATATCGCTGGCTGGACGCTTTGGAGCTGGACGAACCCAGTGCGCAGTTTTTTGCGAAGCGTTATGGAAGTGAAGCTTTGCAAAGCCAAGTGGCCACTATGGAAGCGGGATGGAGTAGCGGAAAACAGTTTGAAAATATGAATCTAAGCGAATGGGCTTCTGCAAGGGAAAAATACCTGCACCGTGAAGTGAAGGTAGATTCTGGATGGATTAATCCTTAGTTAGAGGGCATCCTCATTGCAATTTTTTGAGTAGCAACCTTACTCCAGAGTTTTGGGATTTGCGATCCCGATGACCAAATGAATTGGAAGATTTCTGCTCCATCCCCTAAGTTCTAGCACTTTTTACTAGAAACTCATCAACTGCTCTACTTCACAGTCGGCTCAATAATATAAGACCTAATTCCCATCACGATCATCAGTTGGGCTATGGCGTAAGTTCCCATGATGATGATTCCTGCATCTGGGATAGGCTGGTAAAATTTATTCAAAGCAATCACTCCATCAGAGATAAAAAACAGGCTGGCACCAATGAATACCTGCCAGAAGGATAAAGCATTGCATTTCCCAAACCTTTCTCTTGCAGTAGTAATCATACTTACGATTACTATGATATAAATGATGACTGGAATCTTTAAAGTCCCGAGGTTAGGATTGATGAGATAGAAAGTAAAAGCTGCCAGAAAATAGATGGGAAGGTTGATAAAAAAAGTCCGGATGAAGTTTACCTGGGGTAGTCGCTCAGGGGCTTTTTGTCCCACCTTAAAGGCTATAATGTAGCAAACTTGCGCCAGCATAAATGCACCAATTCCATAAATGAAATATTGATCCCATAAGAGCAGGACATCACCAAGTAAGGAGAAAATTAATGCACCTATCATGGATTTTGCCAGTAAAGTACTGGAAATAGGTCTGGTAATGAAGTAGAAATAACCTATAAGACCGGTCAGAATCAGTGGTTTGGAAAAAAATCTAAGCTCATTTCTATGCTCGATGATAAATGCCATGTCTACCAGTGTGGCAAATAAAAAAAGGTATAGCCATAGGATTTCTTTCTTTTTCAAGGTTTCTAATGTTTTGATTATCTGTGTATTGTAGAATTAATTAGCTGCATTTGAAGAGGATACAGTATAAAGTATTGGCAAATGAAAATAAACAGAATTTGTAAATTTCAGTTTTATGGAATTTTATTCTAAGATTTATGCATTTTTGTGCGTTTCCTAGTTGTCGAATGGAAATTTTTGGACTAAAAACAGAATTTTATTCACCTTTCTATGTTAACAAACAGTTAATTTTTGTGAAATTTGTAAAGCAAAACTTAACGGTAAGTACCCTCAGAAGATTCGGGGTGAATTTACCTTTGCAAGGAGTATTTACAAACCAACTTATATCAAAACGTACAAATTATGAGGCAAAGTTTACTTAAAAGTTTGATGGCGCTGATTCTGCTGATTACAGTCGGAATGGGAGTGTCCCAAGCACAGGTAACCACCAGTTCGGTAGTAGGACAAGTGGTGGATTCACAGGGCGAGCCACTTCCCGGAGCAAATATTGTGGCAATGCACGAGCCTTCAGGGACTCGGTATGGAGCGGTATCCAATCTGGATGGACGCTATACTATTCCTAATATGAGAATCGGAGGGCCGTACACCGTGCAGGTGAGTTTCATTGGCTTCGAAACGGTAAATTATACCGGAATGGTTTTGAAACTGGGTGAGCCATATACCTTGAATACTACGCTTTCTGATGATAGTACTGAGTTGGGCGAAGTGGTGATCACAGGTAGTAGAACTGGGGAATTGGAATCCAATAAAACAGGTACTTCCACCAGTATTTCCAATAAGCAATTGACCGAATTGCCGCAAATCAATAGAAGTATCACCGAATTCACCAGATTGACACCTCAGGCAAACGGAACTTCCTTTGCAGGTAGAGATGCCAGATATAACAACCTTCAGGTCGATGGTGCTAATTTTAACAATGGCTTTGGCTTGAGTAGTAACCCACTTCCAGGTGGTAATTCTCAGCCGATTTCTTTGGATGCCATCGAGCAAATTTCTGTAAACATTGCTCCCTTTGACGTTACACAGTCTGGTTTTACCGGTGCAGGAATCAATGCTGTGACTAGATCAGGTACCAACACCTTTACTGGATCAGCTTATTATTTCACTAAAAACCAAGACCTACAAGGAAACAAAATCGGAGATAGTGAACTTGAAAAAGTCGATGCCGCTACCAAGAACTTTGGTTTTAGACTGGGTGGGCCAATTATTAAAAACAAATTGTTCTTCTTTGTCAATGCTGAAAGAGAAGTAAATACAGGAGCAAACGCATCTGGTGCCAACCTGTGGAGAGCTTCTACTGATGGAGTTTCAGACCCTGATAATAACATCGCCAGAACAAGTGTAGATGACCTTGAGGCAGTAAGAAATCACTTGATTAACGTTTGGGATTACGATCCAGGAAGATACCAGGGCTATGCCAATGAAGCCGAGCAGGCAAGTACAAAATTCCTAGCGAGAATAGACTGGAATATCTCAGACAAGCATAAACTTGCTGTCCGATACAATCAGGTGGTGGGTACTTCTCCACAGACTACCAATGGTACTTCCGGACCTAGACCTAGAACACCATTCCCAGCTGGACAAAGAGTAGGTCCTAACTCCATTTCATTCGAAAATGCTAATTATGGATTTGAGAATACCGTAAGGTCCTTGACTGCTGAATTGAACTCATATTTCAGCCCAAGTGTATCCAACCAGTTTATCGCTACTTATTCTAAGATCCAAGATACCCGTACCACTCCAAGTGATGTATTGTTCCCATTTGTGGATATCTGGGATGGCCAGGGTATGGTGGACGATGGAGAAGGTAATATGGTTAAGGATTTTGGCAGCATGAACTATATGAGCTTTGGTACTGAGCTTTTCTCCTTCAATAACGATGTGGTAAACGATAACTTCTCTTTTATCAATAACCTGACTTATATCAATGGACAGCATACTATTACTGCAGGAGCTGCATTTGAATTGCAGAAGTTTGGTAATTCATACGTGAGGCTAGGTACTTCTTATTACAGATATGCTTCTGTGGAGGACTTTTTGACTACAGGTACTGCCAATGAAGTAGCACCAACCATGTTTGGTCTTACTTACCCATATGAAGGGCAAGAGACTTACTCCAGAGTGAACTTCGGTTTAGCCTCGCTTTATGCACAGGATAAATATGCAGTGAATGAGAAATTGACATTGACCCTAGGCCTGAGAGCTGAATTGCCAATGTATCTCAATGACCTGACTGCAAATCCTTCCATCAATGAGATCACCCTTCTTGACAGTGATTACAATCCGAAAAATTATGATTCTGGCAGCTGGCCAAAATCTAGAGTAATGCTTTCTCCAAGATTTGGATTCAACTATGATGTAATGGGAGACAGAAGCTTGATCCTTAGAGGTGGTACGGGAGTGTTCTCTGGTCGAGTACCTTTTGTGTGGTTGACCAATATGCCTACCAATGCTGGTGTGCTTCAGAATAACGTAGAGCCTCAAAGTTATGAGCAAGTGGAAGGATGGATAGGAAACGTGACTTTCCAGCCTGAGCAATATTATTACCTGAATAACCCTCCCGCAGGAGCTGAAGATGTATTCATCAAGAGCCCGGAAGAAGGTGCCCCAAGTTCATTTGCTTTGGTAGATGATGAATTCAAAATGCCGATGGTTTGGAGATCCTCTTTGGGTGCAGACTATCAAATTGGAGACTCTCCGTTTATGTTGACGGCGGATCTACTTTATACCAGAGATATCAATGGTGTGTTCCAGTTTGGAGCAAACAGGGACATCTCTCCTGACCGCATGAACTCTAATGGTGATGACAGAGAAGTAGTACTTCCTGGAAACAGCGTTGCCTACAATCCTGTGATGGGTGCAAATAACGCCACCATTCTGACCAACACCAATGTGAAAGGCCATGCTTTCAGTTCTACTTTGGGAGTTAGTGTTTTAGAAACTGCTGGTCTATCTGGTAGCATTTTCTACACCTACTCTGCAGCGAAAGAAGTAAGCTCAAACTCTGGATCCAATGCTTCTTCAGCTTGGGGTGCTTCTCCAAATATTAATAGCCCGAATGATCAGAGATTACATATATCTGACTTTGCACTGCCTCATAGATTGGTGGCAAATATGTCTTATAGAGTAGAGTATGGAAATCACTTTGCTACTACCCTTGGCGTATATTACACTGGCGGATCTCAAGGTAGATTCTCCTATTCCTATGGAAATGATCTAAATGGAGACGGTGTCAATGCAGACCTGATCTACTTACCGGCAAACTCTGCAGAGATCAACTTTGTGGATATCGAGGATGATGGCGTGGTTCAATTCACTGCTGAGCAGCAAAGAACTGCTTTTGATCAGTACGTTGCCAATAATGATCTAGAGCAATACAGAGGAGATTACATCCCAAGAAATGGACTGGTAATGCCTTGGTTAAGTAGATTCGACATCAGAGTGCTACAGGACGTATTCACTAACATAGGTGAGCGTAGAAATACCCTACAGTTGAGCTTGGACATTGTCAACTTTGGCAACTTGCTAAACAAAGACTGGGGTATCCAGCAGACTTTGAATGGAGCGCAAAACCTTTTGGAGCGTGCAAGTGCTGTGAGTGCAGATCCTAATTTCCAGATGACCACCGTTTCTGGACAGTTGCCAACTTCACCATTTAGAAATGTAACCAGCTACTCTACCACCTGGAGCATGCAGTTTGGATTAAGATATATTTTCTAATAGATCAATCTGATAATTTACTAAAGCGCCTCATTACCGGGGCGCTTTTTTTGTTTTATTCTAGGCTTATGTGCATTTTTAACGATATAAAATTTTATGATTATGAAGAAAAGCTTACTGTTTTGTATCCTTGTTTTAGCTAGTGTTTCTCAGACTTTCGCTCAGGTGGACTCCCTTTTGTTGAGTAATGGTAATTTGATCGTAGGGGAAATCAAATCTATGGATCAAGGAGTGTTGACTATGGAAACGGACTATAGTGACTCTGATTTTAAAATCACCTGGGGTGAAATCCGTGCTATCGCCTCTCAAACCAACTTCCTGATTACACTTAGTTCAGGGAGGAGATTCAACGGGAAGCTGAACTCCGTGGATTCTGCAAATATTCGGATTGACTATTATGACCCGGTCAGGGTCTTGAAACTGAAAAAGGAAGAAATAGCAGAGAAAGAGACAGACCTAACCGAGATCGTACCAATCGCCACGGTGGTTTATCTGAATGCCGTGGATGAAGGATTTTGGAGTAGATTATCCGCTAATTTTGATATAGGCTGGAGCTTGACCAAAGCTAACAACTTGCAGCAATTCAACATCCGAAGTGGACTGGGCTATCTGGCAGACCGCTGGAAAGCATCCGCAAACCTGAATTCCATACGCTCTACCCAGGACGAGGTGGACGATATCAAGCGTACGGATGGTAATGCGAGTTTCAATTACTTCCTGCCAAAAGATTGGTTTTTGCTCTATAATCTCACTTACCTCTCCAATACAGAACAGCTGATCAGAAGCCGGGTAGGTAATCAGATAGGTTTGGGTAAGTATGTCATTCATACCAATAAAACGTACTTCGGTTTTCAGACCGGTATCAACTTAAACACGGAATCTTACTTTGATGATACGCCTTCACGTAATTCCGGTGAAGCATTGATAGGGACCCAGTTAAACCTGTATGACATTGGTGACCTTAACCTATTGACCACATTGACGGCTTACCCTTCCTTGACAGAAAGCGGACGATTCAGGACGGATTTTAGCTTGGATGTGAAGTATGATTTCCTCGATGATTTCTACATCAAAGTGGGAACTACGATGAACTATGACAATCAGCCGATTGAAGGAGCAACCAAGCTGGATTACGTTTTCCAGACTACTGTAGGCTGGGAGTTATAACTTCAATTTAATCTAAAAATTAAAAAGCCTCGGGATCTAGTTGAGACCGGGGCTTTGGTGTTTCTTAGGTATCCTACATTTCCTCCATTGATAGGGAAGATTTGCCATCAGTATGTTTTCTTTATTTTTTCTTGGCAGACTAAGTTAATTTTGATTTGGAGAACAAATAAACTGGACAAACGGTTGAGTGATAATGTTGTATTATAAAAAGTATGAACTGGGCCAAGAGAAAGACTGGGTGGTGTTTGTGCATGGTGCAGGAGGCTCATCTGCCGTTTGGTTTAAGCAGCTGAGAGACTTCAAAGAGCAGTATAATCTTTTACTGATAGACCTGAGAGGACATGGCAAATCATCAGATTTTCCAATCAGTATGACTAACAAGGACTATACTTTTGAGGCTGTCACCAGAGATATTATTGAGGTGTTGGATTATGAAAGCATAGGGTCAGCCCACTTTGCCGGTGTTTCCTTAGGTACCATTATAGTTCGGCAGCTGGCCGAGCTGCAGCCGGATAGAGTTCGGTCTCTGATCATGGCCGGTGCGGTGACCAGATTGACTACTCAGTCCAGGGTTTTGGTGTTTCTAGGCAATACCTTTAAGCGAGTGATACCATACATGTGGCTTTACAGCTTGTTTGCCTTTGTCATTATGCCGAGAAAGCATCATTCCGAATCCAGAAATTTGTTTATCCGGGAAGCCAAAAAGCTTTGCCAAAAGGAATTTATACGCTGGTTTAAACTAACCAAGGATATTAATCCCCTACTCAGATACTTTAAGGAATCCGACTTGGGAATACCTACCTTGTATGTGATGGGAGATCAGGATGTGATGTTTTTGGAGCCGGTAAAAAGAATCATAGAAGTACATAAAAACTCAGTATTAACAATATTAAAGAAATGTGGACATGTGGTGAATGTGGAGCAGCCTCTGGAGTTTAACCGACATTCACTAGCCTTTCTACAAAGCCAATCCCTATAGCTCTTACTTTTCTATATGAACAAGCAAACCAAGACCATATTGATTATCGCGGTGATTCTGGTAGCAGCATTTGCCTTTATTTACCCAAGATTGGATACCAGAAAATCCAATGAGTCTGGCGTAGTGGCCAATGGAGCTGGTCCAGGTACTCCTGCCGCCATTCCTGTCAAAGTGGTGAAGCTACAGCGCGAAACCTTGAGAAACCAGCTCTCCATTACCGGAACTATTCTGCCCAATGAATCCGTGGATCTTCGCTCGGAGATTTCAGGATTAGTCACCAAAATCGCCTTCAAAGAAGGGGAGTATGTCACTAAAGGAACCCCACTGGTGTACCTGAATGATGACGAACTTCAGGCTCAATACCAGCGATTAGAGTACACGCAGAAGCTTTTCGAATCTCAAGAAAACAGGCAAAAGCAACTATTGGCCCGAGAGGCTATCAGCCAGGAGGAGTACGATATCATTTTGAATGAATACAATACCACACTTTCGGACCTGAAGCTGGTGGAGGCTCAGCTATCGAAGACGGTAATCCGAGCTCCTTTCAACGGGATTTTGGGTTTGCGTCAGATCAGTGAAGGTTCGGTGATCGGCACCAGCGATGTGATTGCCAATTTTGTGAATATTGATCCGATCAAGATAGAATTTTCCATTCCGGAACGCTATGCCAATCAGGTGACGGTAGGTTCTCCCATTTTCTTTACCAATGAATCCTCTCCCGAGGAAGTGGAGGGAACGGTTTATGCTTTTGAGCCACAGATTGATGCTGCCACCAGAACGCTGAAACTGCGGGCTCAAAGCCCAAATAAAGGCGGAAAGTTCCTGCCGGGCATGTTTGTAAGAATCCGCTTTGTACTGGAGGTAACAGAAGATGCACTGATGGTGCCATCTGAGTCTGTCATTCCAGAGTTGCAAGGATATAAGGTTTTTGTAGTTGGTGCTGATAGCAAAGCCATGGAGCGCACCGTGGAAATCGGCACTCGTACAGATACGCACGTACAGATCACCTCTGGTCTGGAAGTCGGAGATCTGGTTCTCACCACTGGTGTGTTACAAGCAAGTACAGGTACTCCTGTAGAGTTCACCCAAATCAACTAAAATGGCGAGTTTATCGAATGTAAGTATCAACCGACCGGTATTGGCTATCGTGATGTCTTTGGTCATCATGCTATTCGGTGCCATAGGGATATCGCTTTTGGGAATCAGAGAATTTCCCAGCGTGGACCCTCCGGTGATCAATGTAAGAACTACCTATGTCGGTGCCAACGCTGATGTAATAGAAGCCCAGATCACCGAACCTCTCGAGGAGGCGATTAACGGTATTCAGGGGATTAAATCCCTGACATCAACCAGTAATGACGGAAGTAGTAGCATCACCGTGGAGTTTGACGTGGGAGCAGATCTGGAGGCAGCTGCCAATGACGTAAGGGACAAAGTATCCGGTGCTCAGCGAAACCTTCCCCCTGATGCTGAACCTCCGGTGGTGTCCAAAGCCGATGCTGACTCAGAACCCATCGTCTTCCTGAATGTAAAAAGTGATGAACGAAGCCTCTTGGATCTCTCAGATATTGCAGAGAATATTTTTAAAGAGAGGCTGCAAACTATACCCGGAGTAAGCCGGGTACAGATTTGGGGAGAAAAAGAATACTCCATCCGACTGCGGATGGACCCTCTGAAAATGGCATCCTATGGGGTGACCCCGCTAGATGTACTATCCAAAGTGCAGAGTGAGAATGTAGAATTGCCCTCAGGTAAAATTGAAGGGGAGACCATTGAGCTATCCGTCCGTACCAAGAGTAGATTGAGTACACCTCAGGAGTTCAATGACCTCATTATCAAAGAAGATCAAAATAATATTGTCCGCTTCCAGGATGTGGGCACAGCAGAGTTGGCAGCGCTCAATGAGCGAAGTATCCTGAAAAGGGATGGCGTGCCCATGGTCGGAGTGGTGTTGGTGCCGCTACCAGGCTCTAACAGTATTGAGATTGCAGATGAATTCTACAGACGATTGGAGTTTATCGAGAAGGACCTTCCCGAAGATGTAGGATTGGAAATCGGCTTTGACAAGACCAGTTACATCCGAAGTTCCATCTCTGAAGTGCAAGAAACCATCATCACGGCCTTCGTTTTGGTGGTGGCGATTATCTTTCTCTTTTTGAGGGACTGGCGAACTACTTTCATACCGGTACTGACTATTCCTATTTCTTTGATTGGGGTATTCTTTGTCATGTATTTAATGGGCTTTTCCATTAATGTGCTCACTCTGCTGGGGATTGTACTATCGATTGGTCTAGTCGTCGATGATGCCATCGTGGTTCTAGAAAATATTTATTCCCGTATTGAAAAAGGAGAAAATCCCCAAGAAGCCGCTGCAAAAGGAGCTGAAGAGATATTTTTTGCTGTAATCGCTACTACGGTAGCTTTGGCAGCGGTATTTCTTCCTGTGATTTTCTTGACTGGTACCACCGGTCGTTTGTTCCGGGAATTTGGGATAGTAGTAGCAGGGGCAGTGATTATATCTTCCTTCGTGGCCTTGACCATGACTCCTATGCTTAGCTCTAAATTTCTGAAGAAAAGAGAAAAGCATAACCGCTTTTATAATTTCACCGAGCCGGGGTTTGTATGGATCAATAACAAGTATGACCGTGCACTTTCTTGGTTTATGCAGTTTCGTTGGGTAGCCTTTGCCCTGGTGGCAATTATGGGCTTTGGCATCTACTGGTTGTTCAACACCATTCCTACCGAGCTGGCGCCTACAGAGGATAGAGGAGAGATTGTAATCCGGATGAGTGGACCAGAGGGAGCTACATTTAGCTACATGGACCGTGTAATTGACCAGATGGTAGAAGATTTCAAGACTGAGTATACCAAAGATGAGGTGAAAGGGATGGTATCAGTGACCTCTCCTGGGTTTGGTTCCTCAAGCACCAATTCCGGTTTTATGAGATTTATACTGACCGACGCCGAAAAACGAGAGAAGTCCCAGGGCGAGTATTTCAATGAGATCAATCAAAAGCTCAAGAAATACACAGGAGTGAAAGCCTTTGCTTCACAGGCTCAGTCTATTGGTAACAGCCGTGGGGGCCTACCTGTACAGTATGTATTGCAAGCGCCAACTTTGGATAAGCTGAAGGAGGTAATCCCTACCTTCATGGCTGAGGTAGGCAAAAGCCCCGTGTTTATTTTTTCCGATATCAACCTGAAATTCAC
The DNA here is from genome assembly GCF_027594545.1 of Algoriphagus sp. TR-M9. NCBI lineage: Bacteria > Pseudomonadati > Bacteroidota > Cytophagia > Cytophagales > Cyclobacteriaceae > Algoriphagus > Algoriphagus halophytocola. Next base: position 4,786,581 of record NZ_CP115160.1, read on the forward strand.
TAAGCCAGAACTGGAAATTGAGATTGACCGTGAAAAAGCACGAAATATCGGTGTTTCTATTCAGGAGATAGCCAGGACTTTACAGCTATCCTATTCAGGGCAGCGTTTTGCCTATTTCATCAGAAACGGAAAGCAATACCAGGTGGTGGGTGAAATGCGACTGGAAGACCGTAATGAGCCGGTGAATTTGAGGATGCTTTATGTACGCGCTGAAAACGGCTCTCTGGTTCAGTTGGATAATTTGGTAACGGTGACAGAGAAGAGTACCCCTCCTCAGCTATACAGATTTAATCGATTTGTGGCAGGAACTGTGTCAGCCAACCTGGCCGAAGGATATACCATAGGCGATGGCCTGGAAGAAATGGACCGGATCGCTGCAGAAGTATTGGATGAATCCTTCACCACAGATGTTTCTGGACCATCCAAGGAATTCCGTGAAAGCTCCAATAGCTTACTATTCGCATTTTTGTTTGCTTTGGTATTGATTTATCTCGTGCTTTCTGCACAGTTTGAGAGCTTCTTGGATCCGCTTACCATTATGTTTACCGTGCCGCTGGCATTATTTGGAGCATTGTTTACGCTGTGGTTATTTGGATTTACCCTGAATATATTCAGTCAGATCGGCATTATTATGCTCATAGGACTGGTGACCAAAAACGGCATCCTAATCGTGGAATTTGCTAATCAGAGAAAAGCCACAGGTATGTCTATCCATGAGGCCATTTATGGTGCAGCTGTGGCTAGATTCAGACCTATTTTGATGACAAGTTTATCCACTATCCTAGGTATACTCCCTATAGCATTGGGACTTGGGGCCGGTGCAGAAAGCAGGGTGCCAATGGGAGCGGCAGTAATTGGAGGATTGGCTTTTGCCACGATATTGACATTATTTGTGATCCCTGCTATTTATACTTATCTCACTTCCAAAGAAGGAAGATTAGCTAGAATTTAATGAAGAAAATTAGCCTACTGCTCTTTTTGAGTGTTTTTGGAACAAGTATTTATGCCCAAAGTAATGAAGCTCTGGATCTGGAAAAGGCCATTACCATAGGTCTTGAGAAAAATCTGGATATCAAAATCGCTGTGGAAACAGTGGAGATTCAAGAGGGGAATGAGCGGATCGGATCTGGCGATTACCTGATGCCTCTAGTAGATGCAACGTATACCAGATCCTTCAGTAACGAAGATGTGGAACAGGTATTCGCCACAGATCCTGACCCGAGGACCATTGACAATGCAAAGTCAAACTCCAAAAATTTCAGTGTGGTAGGCATCTATGGTTTCCGTCCGGAGAGTTTTATCGTCTTAAAACGACTTGGGGTATTGACTGAAATCTTCGAACTAGATGCCAAAATAGCAGTGGAAAACACCGTGGCTAATATTTCCTCCGCATATTATAGATTGGTGTTAGAGCTACAGCGTCACAAAGTACTGCAGCGTACCTTGGAATTGAGCCAGGCTAGGCTGGATATTGCCGAGGCACAGTACTCTCTAGGTGGGGCCGGCAAAAGAGATTTCCTAACTGCTGAGGTAGACTACAACTCAGATCTAAGCTTGCTGCTGGGGCAAGAGCAGGTCATCCAAAATGCCCGGGTGAACCTCAATGAACTGATGGCTTTAAATCCAGAAGTTCGGTTCAATGTCAATGATACGATCACCGTAGGAGAACCGCTGTTTTTGGAAAATCTCATTGAGAATGCCCTGCTGGAAAACAAGAACTTCCTCATCACCCAAAGGCAGGAAAATGTAGCGTTCCTGGAGCTGAAAGAACTGCGCGCGAGCAGACTTCCGACGATCAACCTAAACGCCACTTATGCTACCAATACTTCCAATTCTGACGCAGGTATACTTACCCAAAACCAACGCTCGGGTTTTAACTATGGTGGAAATATAGCCCTGAATGTGTTCAACGGATTTACCTTGAACCGAAGAATTCAAAATGCCCGGGTACAGCAGAAAATCCAGACTTTGGCAGTAGACCAATATGAAATACAGTTGCGCTCAGATATCCACAGAGCCTTCAATACCTACAAGACCAATCGTGATCTTCTGGCAGTAGAAGAGAAGAACTATCAAGTGGCCAAAGAGAGCTCGGAGATTGCGTTGGAAAGGTTTAGACTAGGAATTGCTTCTTACCTGGAATTTCGGGATGCACAGGTGAATTTGCTTACGGCAGAAAACAGATTGCTCACCTCACTTTTTAACATAAAAGAGCAGGAAATCGAATTGAGAAGGCTCTCAGGAAAGATTTTCTTCGACAATAGCTTTGAAGAACTGGACTTGCCATCCGAAGATTAAATACAAAACGAAGGTATATTAGATGCCTTCGTTTTTTTATTCTCTTTTTTAGCCGAATTCTTGTTTTTTCTTTTGGCATAGCATTTGCCAACTGGGCAGATGTGAAACATCCTGGGCTATCGCTGCCCTAGTGAATGAAAAAAGTATTTATTCTATTCTCTACCATAGTTACCCTGCTGCTCTTCGGTGTGCAATGCACCTTCTTGGAGAATTATAAGAGTAAGAAGGAAAAGGAAGAGCCATACATACTTGACCTCAATGGGATTCAAAACCGGGGCTTTATCCGCGCTGCCGTGGACAATAACTCTACCGGTTACTACATCTACAGAGGCAGGCGCATGGGTTATGAGTTTGAACTGCTTCGTGACCTGGCCAAGCGACTGGATGTTCAGCTACATCTGGTTTTGGTTTCAGATATTGAAAAAGCCTTCGATTACCTGGCCTCTGGACAAGTGGATGTGATTGCCTTCAACTTGGAAGAAAGTGAGGAGCGCAAAGAAAAAGCTGCCTTCTCAATTCCTTTGGGCAAAATGAACACTGTTTTGGTGGGGAACAAAAACACGCCTAAAATCCAAGCCTGGGAAGATCTGGGTACCGATACCATATATGTGCGAGAGGGAGCAATCTACAAATCCCAATTGTGTGCCATGAAGGACTCCCTGCAGCTGGATTATACGATTTTCCCCACTCCAGACCATGAAGAAACCTTAATTGACCGCGTGGCTGATGGAGAGATCAAATGGACTATCGCAGATCAAAATATCGCTCAGGCTAATGCTACCTATTATGGTGACCTCAATATTTCCTGGAAAGTAGAACGCGACGGAGAAGTTTCTTGGGTAGTCCGGAAGAATTCCACCAAACTGCTTTCAGCATTGAATAATTGGCTGGAAGATAAGCAGAAGCGTTTTATCCCGGATCTATACGCTAAATATTTCCTGAATTCCAAAAACAGCTATTTCCGCAATACCAGCCCTTTTTCTTCCTTGGCAGGCAATCAGATCTCCGTTTACGATGATATCATCAAAGGTGGTGCTGCCCAACTTGGCTGGGACTGGAGGTTACTGGCTTCCCTGGTGTACAAGGAGTCCCGATTTGACACGGTGGCCACTTCTTATGCTGGCGCAAAAGGGCTGCTGCAACTGATGCCTGTGACCTTGGAGCGTTTTGGTGTGACCAACCCCAATGATCCCCAGCAATCCCTGATGGGAGGGGTGCGATACCTCCGGTATTTAGACAAGTTTTGGCTAGGCAGGGTACCTGAAACCAGCGAAAGAATCAAGTTTATCCTGGCTTCTTACAATATTGGTCATGGACACGTGGAAGATGCCTGGAAGCTGGCATTGAAATTTGGGGAAAATACCCAGAGCTGGGAATCTGTCTCCAAATATCTGGAGCTCAAATCCGACCCTAGCTACTACACCGATCCCATCGTGAAAAGCGGCTATGCCAAAGGACACTTAGCAGTGAACTATGTAGAGGATGTAATGAGTGTCTTCGATTCTTACAAAGCACTGGTGGAGCCCTAAGCGCCCTCGTGCAGTTCAAATACAGCCTCAACTTCTACAGGGATATTGTCTGGTAAAGAGCCCATACCCACAGCAGATCGTACGCCTATCCCGTATTCCTCACCCCAGACTGAAGCAAACAGTTCGCTACAGCCATTGATAATGTAGGGATGCCGCTCAAAGCTTTCAATGCAATTGACCATTCCCAACACTTTGATCACCCGCTTTACGCGGTTGAGTGAGCCTAGGTTTGACTGAATAGTGGCGAGCATGGCCAGCCCTACCTGTCGGGCGGCAAGTTTTCCTTCTTCCATATCCAGATCTACTCCTATCCTGCCCATGATTAAGCTGCCGTCTTCCTTAACCGTACCATGACCGGAGAGGTAAAGGTATTTGCCATCGATCAGACAGGGCTTGTAAACCCCTAAAGGTTTTGGGGCAGGAGGAAGGACTAGGCCAAGTTTGGAAAAATTACTTTCTGGAGTTTCCATAGTATAGTGCTTTTAGGATCAGCTTTGCTGCGCAAAGTCATTGGCTGGCTAAATTTAGCCAAGTCTACTTTATTTAATGGTTAGAGCGGTAATTATTTCAGGCTTTTAGGGATCTGCCATTCATGCTACCAAAACAAAAAAGAATTCGGATTTTCTCAGTATCTGGTCTTCTTCTGCCTCCCGTCTTATGTCCCTTCTAAAATAGGGGAAAGCCTCACTGGCTATATTTCGGATAATGACATTATTTAAATAAATACATCCAGGATCAGTACTCCGATCAGTCCACAAACCGCTACTATGGTTTCCATCAAAGACCAGGATTTAATGGTGTCCTTTATGCTTACATTGAAGAATTCCTTGTACATCCAGAATCCGGCGTCGTTGAAATGTGAAAACATCAAACTTCCAGCTCCTATAGATAGCACCAGCAAGTTGGGATCTACGTTCATAGTAGTGACCAGCGGTGCGATAATACCAGCAGTAGTAAGTCCGGCCACCGTGGCAGACCCCACACATACCCGGATCACCGCAGTGATGGTCCAAGCTAGGATTAGGGGATGGATTTCCCAGGATTGAAGGCCTTCGGCGATTTCCTGGCTGACTCCGGTATCTGTGAAAATCTGTTTCAAAGCCCCTGCACCGGCCACGATTAGGAGAATCATAGCAATATCCTTGGTTGCGACCGTGTATATATCCATGATTTGCTTCATGTTAAAATCCCGCTTGATTCCCAGCGTAAAGGTGGCGATCAACACAGAAATCAACATGACTATGCCCGGATCTGCCACAAAGGCAATCAACTTTGAGCTGCTGCTGGCTCCTTCCGCATTTAGGTTCAAAGCAGTGGTGCCCACCAGCAATACCACCGGGAGCAAGGCAGTGAAAAAGCTATTAAGCGTACTTGGAAGTTCAGATTCAGGTTTGATATCTGCCTGGAAAGTCTTCAGCGGACTAGCCTGCATGTTTTTCAGGGTTTTGGCAAAAATCGGCCCAGCAACAATGATGGTAGGGATAGCGATCGCAAATCCATAAAATAGTGTCAGTCCCATATTGGCTTCAAACTGTGCCACTAGTGCTGCTGGAGATGGGTGAGGAGGCAGAAAGCCATGGGTCACCGAGAGTGCTGCCAAAAGGGGAATACCCACATACACTGCAGAGATTTTATACTGGTAGGCTACCGTAAAAGCCAGCGGCACCAGCAGCACAAAACCCACATTGTAAAACAGTGGAATGCCCACTACCAGACCCGTAAAGGACATGGCCCAGGTGATGTGTTTTTCACCAAAAGTTTTCATCAATACACCCGCGATTTTCTGGGCGGCACCACTTTCTGCCACCAGCTTACCCAGCATGGCTCCCGTGACTATCACGATTACTAGGTCGCCTAGGAGTACACCCATGCCCCGCTGTACTGAGCCTGCAATCTGATCCGCAGGCAAGCCTAATAAAAATCCTGCAGCAATGGATGCCAGGAGAAAAGCTAAAAAAGGATTGAGCTTGGCCCAGACGATCAGCAATACCAGGATCGCAATACTGAGCAGTACAAGAAGAATGGTCATAGGAAGAGATTGGGTTTAGCGGGCTAAGATAGAAAAATTGGGGAAAAGTGGCTTAGGCCAGTTATGAATCTTCTATTTCTTAATCCAGCGAACTTTTAGCGTAGTATCCTCGCCAACGAAAGTACATAAATACAAGCCAGCTTGTAAGGACTCCAGTTCACTGCTCAATAGGAAGGGCTCATAGCTGAAAGAGCGCAGCAAATTGCCTTGGGCAGTGTGAACCAAAACCTTGGAATTTGTGGGGTTGAACTGGTCTGGAAACCAAACAGTGATCTTTCCTGAGCGGTGCGGATTGGGAGAAATATATGCTTGTTCGATTTTTTTAAATGTTGGGTTTTTAAGGCGAGCTACCGGGCTCCATGACCAATTTCCTGTCTCGTCTATGAGCTTGATGATGTAGTAATTTTCTGTATTAAGCAAATAATCATAGTCCAGAAAGGAATAGTATCCTACTTGCTCTGAGTCTTCATTTGTAGAAAGCTCGGCTATTTTGGTGCGGAAGCCAATAGGGTCTGAAGAACGGTATATTTCAAATTTGTCATGGGCATTATGCTGAGCCACCGACCATTTGACGAGTCCGGCATTCCCAAGCCTTTCGGCCTGCACAGATAGCCATGTCGCAGGTAAAATACTGAGTGTGCGGAAACTTCCTACAGTGAAGTTTTTACCTGGAAGATCATCGAAAGTAAGTTCTCGTATTGCCCATAGGTTAGTTTCATCTGAACTTTCTTTGTGACTTCCTGGAGCTGCATATCCCGTACACACCAATCTAAGATCTTCTGGCTCATCCACAATTAGCTTGTCTGCTGAAATCCTTAACTCCAATGGATTCGAACTTGAGTTTAATCCTGAGAAATTAAAGTAAGAGTAAAGCCGATAAAGGATTGGGGTATTATCTGTATCAACAAAACCGGCATTATAATCAGCTCCCCGGTATTCCGTATAGTCCACAGTCAGGTTTCCTCCTGAGTGAGTACCCAGCAACTGGACCTTTCGCACGCCTCCTTGATACCTGTCACCAAAAGGGAAGGTGCCATTATCGGAGTTAAAGGTGCTGGGCGGATTTGCATAAGTGAAACTAGCTAGGTTCTCCCATGAACCGCCTTGATAATCCAAAAGCCCTGAACTTGAAGAATTAATAGTTAGAGAATTATCAAGGAAATTCAGTCTTCCATTTTGCATGCTTAGGCTTCCCTGCACACTTACATCCTGCTCAAAACGGACTTCCCCATCGCTCTTATTTATAGTCAGATCCAGAGGACTAAAAGCAAATCCTGAAATTTCCTGGTCAACATCACCTTCAAAAGTGATGTGGGAGGTGTTGCTTAAAAACTCTCCAGTACCTGTTTGAGTCATGTCCCCGGTGATAGTAAGGGTAGGAGGAAGTTGCACATTTCTATTTCCCTCTATTTCAAGATCATGAAATGAAGTGATAGCACCGGCATCAGCAAAAGTAGGTGCAGGCAGGGATTTGGTAGTGGCACCTCCTCTGAAGATCACCTTTCCGTCCATCTGAAAATTGGCTGCTTCGATTTTAGGATTCGTACCTTCCAAAATCAGGGTTCCTCCTGATTGCAGATCGAAAAGATTGGCGCTGACAGAGGCTGATCGGAAAATGATATCTTCATTGCAATCTGTGAGTAGGGTGCCTCCATCTTCAATTACAAAATTTCCAAATACTCCAGCTGGATAATAACTGGTTTCGGTATTAAAGGATAAAGTAGGACAGAAATTTGGTAAAACAGTGGTGTCTAATTTTTGATAAACAATACCAGACCGAATCGTGAATCGCACTGCTTTAATTGGTTCCTCTATCGTAAAAATATTTCCGGGATCGGCTTCAAAAATAACCGAGTACCTACTTTGAGTGGAAAATCCACTCCATGAATTTAGGGGGATAATAACCCGAGTTGAGCCCTTAAAAGTAAGGGAGCTTGAGCTGGAATTACCAATCCAATTCTGGCTATTCCAAGTTCCAGAAGGCGTGCCAGGAGCAGCCCCGTCAAATGCCTGAAGGCTTCCATAAATATCCAGATTGTATCCGTTTAAGTTCAGTTTTTGACCAGCGCTGGTTTGTGCATTTATAAATACACTCTTAGCTTCTTCATCACCTGTTAAAGTCAATCTGTGCCCTACATCTATATAGATGTCATTAACATGGGTTGGCTTGCTAGATGCGGCTTGCCAGGTCACACCATCAAAGACATTCCAGGTCGAAGGATTATTGTAATTTCCATTACCCACCGTTTTGTAGGCATTTATTTCTTGGGGGTACATCACCCTTGGCAAAAGACCGTAAAATGCAACTGCCAAGAATATGCTGTATATTCGGCATCGAAAAAAAGCCTCCCTTTGGGCTAAAATTTCGTCCCAACAAACCATTTTAAAAATAATTGTAAAAAATCCACTATTAAGATAGTAAAATGATGTTTAAAAAAGTAATGTTTAGTCTGATTTTTTTACTGACCCTCAGTACTTTAAGTTTGGTTCAGGCCCAAGACCTACGCATTTCTTTATTGACCTGTGACCCCGGGGAAGAGCTGTATTCTGCCTTTGGGCATAGTGCCATTCGGGTACTGGATAGGCAGTCTGGAAGAGATATGGTTTTTAACTATGGCACCTTCAACTTTGACACTCCTAATTTCTATGGAAAATTTGCTACCGGTAGACTGGACTACATCCTTGCGGTATCCACTTTTGACCGCTTTTTGGCTGAATACCAGTACCATCAGCGTAGTGTGCGTGAGCAGGTGCTGGACCTGAATGAGGATCAGAAAATCCAGCTGGTTCGATTTCTTGAGAATAATTACAAACCTGAAAACCGAGCCTATCGCTATGATTTTTTCTATGACAACTGTGCGACCAGAATACGGGATGCTATGGAGAAGGTTTTGGGTGAGCAACTGATCTGGAAGGATGAGGCGCAGGTACCGGTAGAGAAGACCTTCAGGGACCTGATAGATGAACAGGTTTTCTATATGCCCTGGGCGGATTTGGGGATAGATCTTGCGCTGGGATCAAGACTGGAAAGTGACGCCTCACCTCGGGAGGAGCAGTTTCTTCCCAAATATATGGAGCAGGCATTTGCCCGGGCAGAGATCGAGGGAGATGGGCCTACCCGGCCGCTGGTAAGTGAAAGTAAAGCGATTTTGGACTTTGCTCCCAAAGTAAACTCCATGCCTACAGTGAATCCCTATTGGATTTTCTGGGTGATTTTCATTGCTTTTGCCGTGCTGACTTTTGTGGGTTTCCGGAAGAAAAAGCTCTTTTTGGGGATAGATATCACGTTTTTCAGTCTCTTGGGGATTGTAGGCTTGGTTATGGCTTTTCTTTGGTTTGGCTCAGAAATCCGATCCACCAAGTGGAACTGGAATTTACTCTGGGCATTTCCGGGGCACTTGGTTTTGGCCATAGCTCTCTTGAAAAAGCAAATCAGGTCTTGGGTGACCAAGTATCTTTTGGCAGCACTGATCATGGCAGATGCAGCAGTGGTTTTTTGGATTATGGGCTGGCAGTCTTTTCATCCCAGCTTGATTCCTTTGCTGTTGATATTGATCTTGAGAACGAACTATCTCTATTACAATTTGCCTAAATTCAGACAGGTTCTGCCATAGTTTATTATACCACGATGGAATGAGCCCCTGAGCATACTGGTCTTGCTGTTGACCGTCCAGACTGTTCTCACTCAGGCCCTATGGAAACTTCCTGATGTAGATGTTCTTTTTGTCCTGCTTCTCCAGAAGCTGGAACTGACAAAATTGGTTTAAGAATGTTTTTTTCTCTTTATAAAACTTTTGCATAGCCCTCGCGTGTTGGGTATTTTCGAAGCTAGCCCATGGATTTCAAACTTACCTCAGAATATCAACCCACCGGAGATCAGCCCAAAGCCATAGAACAACTGGCAGCAGGTGTGAATAACGGTGATGACGCGCAGGTTTTGCTAGGAGTGACCGGCTCTGGCAAAACTTTTACCGTAGCCAATCTGATCCAGCAGGTTCAAAAACCCACTTTGGTGCTCAGCCATAACAAAACCCTGGCAGCACAACTTTACGGGGAATTCAAGCAGTTTTTTCCGGAAAATGCGGTCGAATATTTCATCTCATACTATGATTATTACCAACCCGAAGCCTTTATCCCGAGTTCGGGTACTTATATAGAAAAGGACCTTTCCATCAATGAGGAAATTGAGAAATTACGGCTAAGTGCCACCTCAGCCTTGCTGACCGGTCGCAGGGATGTGATTGTGGTGGCTTCGGTTTCCTGTATTTATGGTATTGGGAACCCCGAGGAATTCAGTAAAAATGTTATCCGACTGCAGGAAGGGGACAGAATTCCCAGAAATCAACTCCTGTTCAAACTAGTCGATATACTTTATAGTCGAACCAATCAGGATTTGACGCATGGGACTTTTCGGGTGAAGGGGGATACGGTGGATATTTTTGTAGCCTACGCGGATTGGGGTTACAGAATCTTCTTTTGGGGAGACGAGATTGAGGCCATACAGCGGATAGATCCGCAAACGGGCAAAAAATTGAATGACGAAAAGATAATTTCCATTTTCCCGGCAAATTTGTTTGTGACGGGAAAGGATACTTTGCAAACAGCTATTCACGAGATCCAGCACGATATGGTGGATCAGGTTAATTTCTTCGAAAAGGAAGGCAAATTCATGGAGGCAAAGCGCCTGCAGGAGCGAACCGAATTTGATTTGGAAATGATCCGGGAGTTGGGCTATTGCTCGGGTGTGGAGAATTATTCCCGGTATTTTGATAGAAGGGCCCCTGGAGCTAGACCTTTCTGCTTGTTGGATTATTTTCCTGAAGATTACCTACTGGTGATAGACGAGAGCCATGTGACCGTACCGCAAGTACGTGCCATGTGGGGTGGAGACCGCTCCAGAAAGGTGAACTTGGTGGATTTTGGGTTCCGGCTCCCATCTGCCTTGGACAACAGGCCTTTGAAATTCGAGGAGTTTCAGGAACTTACAAATCAGGTTATCTATGTTTCTGCCACGCCAGCGGACTATGAATTGTCTTTGACTGAAGGAGTAGTGGTGGAGCAGATCATTCGACCTACCGGCCTACTGGACCCTACTATAGAAGTGCGTCCTAGCCAAAACCAGATCGATGATCTGCTGGAGGAAATCGACCAGACTGTCAAGTCGGGTGCCAGGGTCTTAGTGACAACGCTGACTAAGCGAATGGCGGAAGAGTTACAGAAGTTTTTGGAAAGGGCAGGTGTGAAATCCAGGTACATTCACTCTGAGGTGAAGACTTTGGACCGAGTGGAGATTTTGCGTGAACTTCGTCTGGGGATCTTTGATGTGCTGGTCGGAGTGAACCTGCTGCGTGAAGGGCTTGATTTGCCGGAGGTGTCCTTAGTGGCAATATTGGATGCGGATAAGGAAGGCTTTTTGAGAAATGAGCGGAGTTTGGTACAGACCATAGGGCGTGCAGCCCGTAATTCCGAGGGACGAGTGATCATGTATGCGGATAAAATCACCGAATCCATGCAGGCGGCCATAGATGAGACCAAACGTAGAAGAGCGCTTCAGCTTGCATATAACGAAGAGCATGGCATCACGCCGACTACTGTGGTAAAATCTCATGATAAGATCATGGGTCAAACAAAAGTGGCGGATTCTAAAAAGAATGCCAAAGTCTATGCTGAGCCTATGCCGGGCGAGGCAAGCATGGCGGCAGATCCTGTGGTGCAATATCTGAGCAAGGACAAACTGGAGAAGCTGATCCAGCAGACCCAAAAACAAATGGAGAAAGCTGCAAAGGAGCTTAATTTTATGGAAGCTGCCAGGCTGAGGGACGAATGGCAGAGTTTGAAATCAAGGCTGGAGCAACTGAACCAAGGAGTGGGGAAGTAAGCTTTCACTCCAAAATACACTAAATATGACGCTGCAAGAGGTGAAGTTTCTCGCTTCTCAGGGCGAGGGGCTAAAGATAGAATTTAAGAAGAAGGTGGCATTTCCGGAAAAGATCGTCCGGGAAGTGATAGCCTTTGCCAATACTGCTGGCGGCACGCTACTGATAGGGGTAGATGATGATGGTACGGTGAGCGGACAGCGATACATAGAGGAGGAGATTTATGTGATGGAAAAAGCTATTCAGGAGTTGATATTTCCGGTTTTGGAATATGAAATGAGTTCGATCAAACTGAATGAGAAAAAAGGAGTAGCGGTTTTTAAAATCCCTTTCAGTGAAAACAGACCCCATTTTTTAAAGGAAAACAATAAAAAGCAAAGCTATATCCGTGTGGCGGACCGCAGTGTGCAGGCGAGTAGGGAGATTTGGGAGATTCTGCGACGGGAGAAAAATCCAAAGGATATCATTTTTAAATATGGCAAAAAGGAAGAGATCTTGATGAAGTTGCTCGGTGAGCAGGGCAGAGTTACCATGAAGGAATATGCCAAAGCTGGTAAGTTGCCTTATTTTCTGGCCTCTAAAACCTTGGTAAGGCTGGTATTGGCAAATGTGCTGAAAATCCATCCTCAGGAATCAGAGGACTATTTTACATTGAAAGAAGACTGATGCCGGTCATTTCTTCGAAACCTATATTCCGCGCTATTCGGGATTTGCAATCCCGAATCCCATTCGTAGGATTTTCAATCCGGCTTTGAAGAGGTATTTTTATAGCTCACAGGCAATTTCTTTAAATTAAGATTAAAACTCTTTTTAGTATGCCATCTGAATTCAGAATCAAAGATCAAGGAGCTGTACATTTTGTGACTTTCACCGTACACCATTGGGTTGATGTTTTTACCCGTAATGTATATCGTGAGGAATTGATCAGCAATCTTAAGTACTGTCAACAAAATAAAGGTTTGGAAATTTATTCATGGGTAATCATGTCGAACCATTTACACCTAATCCTTAGAGCAAAAAATGAAGATCTGAGTGATATTATCCGTGACTTCAAGAAATTCATTTCCAAAAGGATAATTAAGTTGATTGTTGACAACCCACAAGAAAGCAGGAAACACTGGTTGTTGAGTCTTTTGACAGTGGGAGATAGGATTTGGTTTTGGGAAGAGGGGTATCATGGGGAGGAGATATATTCCAAGGAATTCTTTGACACCAAGGTCAATTATATACATATGAACCCAGTTCGTGCAGGTTGGGTAGAAAGAGAAGAAGACTACCTTTGGAGTAGTGCTGCGGGATATTTTGGGGTTAAAAAAGGAATGCTTGAGTTGGCAGACTTTGGGTGATTGGGTATGGATTACAAATCCAACGGCACAGCCTCGGGATTGCAAATCCCGAGGAGCAGGATTACACTGAAGGAAGGCCGATGCCGGTCATTTCTTCGAAACCTATATTTCCCTGAAGTCCCCCGGAGTGAATAGCCAAAATTTTAGACCCTTTGGGGAAATGATTTTTATTGATCAGGTCAAATAGTCCAAACATCATCTTTCCGGTGTATACAGGGTCTAGAGGAATCTTAAAAACCTCCCAAAACCATCGGATTAACTCGACCAGTTCGGGTTTCCATTTCGCGTATCCCCCAAAATGGTATGGTGTAATGATCTCATAACTGCCCTTACTTGTCAATTGATACTTTTCAATTAGCTCAGCGATTTCCCTATGGATAAATTCCCCTTTCAGTGCGGAAAACCCCAGTAGTTTTTGATGGTTATCTAGAGTAGAAAATAAGCCGGAAAAGGTTCCTCCCGTGCCGATCGAGGTCGTGATATGCGTAAAATCCGAGTCTTTATGTCTTAGTATTTCTTGGGTTCCTTTGATCGCCTGTTCGTTTGTTCCGCCTTCGGGGATCAGGAAGAAATCACCGAATTTTTCGGATAATCCCGCTAGAAATCCAAGTTCTGTTTTATTTCTATAGGAGCTTCGGTCTATAAACTCCAACTGCATGCCGGCTTCCTCAGCACTGCGTAGGGTGTAATTTAATGGCTCCGTTCTTTCTCCGCGTATGATTCCGATCGCTTCCAGATTTTCTGCTTGGGCGGCTTTCGCAGTGGCATAGATGTGATTTGAAAAAGCCCCTCCAAAGGTCATAATCTTAGTTTTTCCTGCTGTTTTGGCTTTTTCCAGATTGTGTTTGAGTTTGAAAAACTTGTTTCCGGAAACCTCCGGATGGACTAAATCCAAGCGTTTAATTGCCAATTCTATTCCCTTTTCTTCCAAAATAGGGTGAGTCAGAAATTGGTTTTCAGTCTGGGAATAGGTAAGCATGGACTGGCTTTGTTGGGAAAGTGACAAAGTTAAAGGTGGTGAAATTATTTTATTGCTAGAATATGAAAACTGATATTTATAGAATAAGAGCCAATAGCATGTATTATATAAAAGTTTTTTTAATCACATTGATATCGACGGGATGGCTTACTGATCCTGTCTGTACTGAATGCCCGCAGGAACTTGGTAAAATGATCCAGCAAATGCTTGATCACAAGCAGTATGACAATCACAAGGCCAGTGGTAGGGACTATTATATTCTTCAAAATAAATTTGTGAAGGAGGATCCTTGTATCAAGTTTGGGGATAAAATGCTACAGTTGACTGAAGTAGACACAGGCGCTGTTTTTGAAGTCACCTTAGCTAGCTTTGATACGCTGAAAAAAGAGTCTGTAATAGAAATATTTCTGGAAAATGACAATTTAGGAGCCACGGGAGAGTTTAAATGTCAGAATGGAGAATATAGGCTTGTGAAGATTAGCTACGTAATGATTTGATCCGCTATTCGTGATTTTCAATCCCGAATTCTTTTCGTAGGATTTCCAATCAGTATTCAACACTTTAGCACGTTTCTATATGAGAGCACTGCTATTTACTGCAAAGCAAGGGAGTATTTTAATTGCACTCCTTAGTCATGCACTACTACGGTGATTGATCCTTGTACTGGAGGTGGAGGACCTTCCAGCTATAGTTATACTACATCTGACAAGAACGGCTTTAAATACCCGCCAAATTCAGGCTACGAAGATCTGTATCCTAAACTGACCGAATACCTGAAAAATAAAATGCCTCTCTTAAAAACCAATTATGCGATAACTGCTGCGATCATGAATATTACTGGTCTCACTTTAACTGAAATTCAAGAGGATCTAGAATGGGGAGATGGGCCTACAATTATTGTTCATCAGTTAGGAACAGATCAAAATGGATACGAAATACTTGGACAATTTGATGCTTCTCACCCAAATAATTTGTTCATCGATATTGATCTAGTCAACGATATGGAGAATTCGGTTCCTGGGACAATGGATGCAAATGGGCTGGCATTTCTGATGGGAGTTTCTATTCTTCATGAATATGTGCATTTTGGGGATTATGTGGATGGGAATACCTATCCTGGTGAAGAAGGCGTTATTTTCGAGCAGACAGTTTATGGTCAGACTGTATGGAGACATAACGCAAAAACAATTTTAACCGGAAATTAATACGCCATGAAATCGATTTTAATAACAGCTATTCTACTGACACAGTTAAACTTAAAACCAAACTGTGTTGTGGAGGATATGATGGAACAATTGCTTATGATGAAATACATAAGGCCTCATAGAGAATCTGACACAGAATATTACCTTTTTAAAAATGAGTATTCGGAGAATTGTAGCCATGTGAAATTTGGTAAGAAGACACTTGTGTTAAGCTCGAAGGAAGAGGGAAATGTCTTCAAAATTTTGAAACTGGATTCTCTTGGAACTAGAGCGCACATAGAGGTTTTACTTGAAAATGAAAATATGGTTCTGAAAGGAAAATATGATAAAATTAAAGGAAAATGGAAACTGGAAAATTCCACGTTCATCGTTTATTGATAATACTTAAGTAGTTAAAATTTCCCATGTAATCTTCGTAGCAAAAGAATAACCAAAACTTAATTCATTACTGTATGAAGGTAAAACACAGTACATATTCTAACTAAGAAGCAATATGGGCTTGAAAGTACTCGCTATCGTTGTTCTAGTTTTGATAAATCTAAATTTTGGAGAAAAATGCCAAGTTAAAAATATGATGGATCAAATCTTGGCGGAGGAATTATTTGACCTTCATAGAGATTCAGTTGACAAGTATTTTCTTTATCAAAACGAATATTCTCGAGGTTGTGATAGCATTACATTTGGAAATAAAATTCTGAAGCTTACATATGACACAACGGGTAGAGTTTTTATAATCAGGGATATTCAATATGATTCATTGAAATACAAAGCTGAAATGAAAATATTTTTGCCAAGTGATAATATGCTTATAACCGGGGACTTTACCTCTGTAGAGAACAAATGGAAACTTGAAAATTTAACCTATATCGAAAATTGAATTGAGTCATATCCTGCGGTGGCTTTTTCTATCTATAAAATGAAGGTGCATGCCGAGTCTTTCGGCATGTGAAAGGGTGGCATTGAGAGGTGATGTTCTTTCTCCCCGGATGATCCCAATTGATTCTAGGTTATCAGCTTTCGCTGCCTCAGCCGTAGCATAAATATGATTTGAAAAGGCCCCTCCAAAGGTCAGGATCTTATTTTTTCCTTCGATTTTCGCTTTTTCCAGATTGTATTTGAGTTTGAAAAACTTATTTCCTGAAACGCCGGCATGGACTAAATCCAAGCGTTTAATTGCCAATTCTATTCCCTTTTCTTCCAAAATAGGGTGAGTCTGCTATTCGGGATTTGTAATCCCGAATCCCTTTCGTAGGATTTTTAATCCGGCACAGAAGAATATTTTCAAAACTGTCTTGGGGAAGGAGACGGGATTCTTTGTTTGAGAAATTACTTAAACAGCTGAGTTTTGTTAACCTGGATTACAAATCCATCGGTTTATCCTCGGGATTGCAAATCCCGAGGAGCTTTTGGAGCTTTCATCACTATTCGGGATTTGTAATTTCGAATTCATTTCATCGGATTGTCGAGTTTGGCAGGTTTGCAGCGGTTTACCGAAATCTCTGCTATTTTTACGGGATGAACACCCAGCCTGAAGAAGAATTTGAAGAAGAGGAAGTTGAGCTCTATGAGCACTATAAGCTTACCGTAGATAAGGGCCAGACACTGGTCAGAATAGACCGGTTCCTGACGGAGAAGATTGCAAATGCTACCCGAAGCAAAATCCAATATGCCATAGAAAGCGGTTATGTACAGGTAAATGGTCAGACTGTCAAGGTAAGTTATAAAATCAAGCCTGGGGACGAGCTTAAGATAATGCTGGAAAAACCCCCAAGGGATACCGAAGTGTATCCTGAGGATATCCCGCTGGACTTTGTGTATGAAGATCAGTACTTGCTGGTGGTCAATAAACCTGCAGGAATGGTGGTTCATCCAGCCCACGGGAATTGGTCAGGCACTTTGGTCAATGGGTTGGTGCACCATTTCCAGAATTTGCCTGAAATGAAGGGGAATGAAGGCCGTCCGGGATTGGTTCACCGCATAGACAAGGATACTTCCGGCTTGCTGGTCATCGCCAAGGCTGAGGAAGTGATGACGCATCTGGCCAAGCAGTTTTTTCACCATACTATCGAGCGAACATATCTGGCTCTGGTTTGGGGCGAGCTGGAGGAGGAATCTGGAACCATAACCGGTCATGTGGGGCGCAGTGCCAAAAACCGCAAAGTCATGGATGTATATCCGGATGGTAGTCAAGGAAAACATGCCGTGACCCATTGGAAAGTGCTCAAGCGGCTACGTTATGTCACGCTGGTACAGTGCAATCTGGAGACTGGGCGCACCCATCAGATCCGCGCACATATGAAGTACCTGGGCCATCCGCTATTTAATGATGCGATGTACGGTGGTGATAAAATCAGAAAGGGCACCCAATTTTCTAAATACAAAAGCTTTGTTCAGAATTGTTTTGAGTTAATGCCCCGGCAGGCACTTCATGCCAAATCCCTGGGGTTTATTCATCCCATAAGTGGAGAAAAGCTGTTTTTCGAATGTGATTTGCCGGAAGACTTCCGTACAGTCTTGGAAAGGTGGGAAAACTACGTCAACTTCGAATAGTCAGTTTAGTTGTCAAAAAGGCAATAAATCAATTAAATACTTGCTGAATAGTCAATAAAATCGCCTTCTGGAGGCGGTAATGGCAATAATCAGGTGTTTGATTAATAAATAGTCAAAAATGAGACTCAATGCTAGATTGTTTTTAATGAATATGTATTTTTCAATCGATTTCATTAAAAATACTGTAAATATTTTGAAATATTTTTGAAATATTTTTAAAAAACAAATCCACCTTCTATATTTGAATCATACAAAGAGGGAAAAACAAACGGTTTACTCTCAAAGGACTCAGAATACATTGAAATTACACTACACTGTAGGATGTTGAAATTGGCAGACAAGCCCTCCTGTCTCGGGGGTGGAGGTCATGGGACAAAGCATTTTAGCGAGCTCGTAAATTTGCCTAACTACTCCGTGGAGGTTCGAATCCTGTTCCCGCTACATTGAGAGTATAAGGGGTTGTGAATCAATGATTTGCAACCCCTTCTCTGTTTTTGCTACAAAAATTGCTACAGGAATAGGCTTATTTTTTATGGCGGACAAACCAATATACGAGTACCGAATGTGCGAAATCCGGGATCGCGGTGGTGATCTCAGCAAGCGCTGGTATGTTGAATTTTGGGTCTGGGATGTAGCTACAGAAAAATTAATCCGTAAACTTGATTACTTATCTGCCAAATTCAAGACTGCTCCGGAGCGGTATGCTGAAGCTCAGCGGATCAAAACTGAAATCGACAAAGCACTGAAGGATGGTGCATACATCGATAGTTCTGGTAAGACCCAACGGCAAAAGCATGATCCAAGGCCAAAGAGTATTTTAAAAGCCTTTCAGTGGTTCACTAAAGAACATTCCGGGGAGGTAGGAGATCGGGCAGTGGACGGATACAATTCATTTTTGAATGTTTTTGAAGAATATTTAGCTGATCGGAAACTGACCGATTTGCCTCTTACGCGATTTGACCAAGATCAGGTTTTTGCATTTTTGAGTTACCTGACCAATGAGCGACCGGTCAAGAAAGGAAAGACAGTGATCAGGGTAGGAGTATCCAATCGAACCAGGAACAATTATAAAATCTGGCTGGATACAGTTTTTAATTACCTGGTAAAAAGAAAGGTGCTTGATGAAAATCCTGCGAAGGAGGTTTCTAAACTGAGGGTTTCCAATTCTTCCCACATTCCCTATAGTGATGTCCAGGCGAAGAGGGTAAAGGATCATCTGAGGGAAAAAGATCCTCAGATGCTTTTATTCTGTGCTTTCATTTACTACACGCTGGCTAGACCTAAGGAAATTCAGTTGCTGAAGGTTAGGGATATCCGTGGGAATAAGTTGCTGATCAGTGCACAGGTAGAAGTGAAGGGAGAAAAGAAGCAGCTGTCCAAAAATCACAAAAACCAGTTTGTGATTATTCCGGATGGCCTTCGTCAGCTGATCCGGGAGTTTGGAGTTCTAGACCATAATAATGATTTTTTCATTTTTGGTAACAAAGGGGAACCGGGACCAGAGCCATATTCCAAGCACTATAGTACCAAGCGGTACAAGCCGCATTTGGATTTTTTGGGAATCACCGGTGGACAGACGCTATATTCCTGGAAGCACACCGGAGCGATCAAGCTTTATCAGGCGACAAAGGATATGAAAAAAGTCCAGCGCCAGTGCCGGCACTGGAGTATTACCGAAACGGATAATTACCTCCGGGATCTAGGGATGTTTGAAGATGACGAAGTCGAATTCAATTTTCCGGCGTTTTGAGGCGTTTGCCTTCAGTGTCTTTTTGCTTTAGTTGATCGGATAGGCTTTCGCATTTAGCGTGAAGGTTCCAGATTACCTGAGCTCTGCGATAGTCTGCAGCTGAGGTATAGTCTAGATCCAACGTGTAATGGGAGTTTAGCAGGTCAAAATCGTCCTGGGTAAGGAGTCGGGAAAATCGTTCATCTAGTGCCATAGAGGTGGGGTTATACGGTGCTGCTGACCTTCTTGCGCACGCGCAATCGGCATGGGACTTTCACCCACTCTCCGCAAACCCCAGTGGGGTTGCGAGAGCGCGTACGGTTTAATCCAAGAAGGTCAGCGGTGTAAAGATGGCAAAAAATACTAGATGTTCAGATCTCTATTTCGTTCAAAAGCCTCGCACTCTAGGAGTGTTTGAGAATGAACTTGTAAATTATTAAGAATATCTCGGTCTATTTTTAAAGAATCAAGATTTCGGATTTTGATAGCAGTTCCGGCCATACATACCATTAACATTCCTTTTCCTCCTCCTGCCTCTGAATAGTCTATATCAGTGCCTATAATGGCATTCCCCCCCAAGTTAAGTGTTTGAATTCTCAATTGAGCCTTGCAAAGGTCCTCTCCCTCCTTTAGTTTTTTATTGAAACTGCCAGATTGCATTCCAAAAAAATCAGTCCAGTTTGAAGCTATTTCTGATATTAATCCAGTCCCGGATACGGATTGGCCACTGACAATCTCAAGAGTAGTATAATCCCAATCTTTTGGGCTGTGTAGAGTGATTATAGGAATGATTGCTATATGATTTTTGATGTAGCTTTCGGCTTCATTTTTTAGGGTAAAGAAGTTTCTTTTTGCTTCAGGAATGATTGTTTCACTGCATTTTTTGCAGTAGGATTCGCTATCCAAATCCGTGTATTTCTGGATAAACTTAGCTGTAATGCCATCTACAATATGGTTGAATTGAAAAACTGTGTCTTTGATTTCTTTCTGGCAGTTTTGGCAGGTCATTATTTTTTGATTTATAGGTTTCTTAAAAAGTCATCTTCTGACATTATTTCGATTGATTTTCCTTTTTCAATAAGCTTGATGGTTTTTTCCTGCTTGGAACTCATTCCATCGTCTCCAACTACTCTATAATCTTGTTGTCCCACCACTAAGAATTCTATAGAATTATTAAAACCCTTCATTGGAGTACCTCCTATATCCGCAATTGCCTGGTTAGCTTCGTCTCTTGTCATAGAATCCATTTTGCCTGTGAAGAGGACATTTCTTCCATAGAAAATGCTATCAGGGTTATGCTTTTCTGGGTCCCCAGTATATTGTTTTGTCTCTTTGGGATAGTAAACTCTCTTGGTTTCTGAAGGCTTATAACCACCTGGGAATAGTCGACCAATGTTGACTTGTAATTTGTCTGTGAACTGTTCTAGCGATTCAAGTCCTATTTCGGCAAAAGCTTTCAAAGAGAGTTTTGCGGCTGCTAGACTATCATCACCGGCTCGGTGATGGCTGAATTGAATTTGATTAAAAGTGCAAAGATCCCGAAGACCATAGCCTGGTAGTCCTGGCCATACTTTTTTTGAAAAAATATAACTGCAGCTGTAGGATAACTCAGGGAAATCTAAATCATAGAGTTCAAGACTTTTTCTAAGCACACTAAAGTCAAAACCTGCATTATGAGCAATCAGAAATTTGTTCTCAACATAAGGCCTGATTTCCGACCAAAGATCTCCAAACTCAGGTTTATCTTTTGTGTCGTCTGGGGTGATTCCGTGAATTCTGATATTATAGGAATCATAATAATTGCTTTCTGGCTTGATCAGCCAACTTTTTGTTTCCTTGATTTTCCAGTCTTCGATAAAAGTAAGCCCAATTTCGCATGGGCTATTGCGTTGAGACGTAGCTGTCTCAAAGTCAATTGCTACAAAATTCATAAGATAGGTTAGTTAAAAATCTAACCTAAAATAAAAATTCCCGCTGACTTTCCAATCAGCGGGAATCCTTAAGCTTTATACCTTTTTTCCAGATCTTTCGCCTCTTTTCGGAATGCTTCATCTTTTGAGTATACCAGGTAGGCTTCACTAGGAAGTGGGTTTTCCAGATTGTGGTTTAGCCTGTTCAGAGCTTTGATCAATCCGGAATTATCAACTCCAGGAACAGGATTTACTGCAGCAGTAGGACTTGCCGTTGGTGAGGTTTCCCCGCCATTATAGAATGATCTACCGGAGAATGCCCTCATCCGGAGGGACTCCAAAAGCGGCTCGATCTGCATCTGAACGATCGGCTCTTTGCGCACAGCCTCTGGGATCACATACTCATGACGGTGCACATAGCCGGCATACTCTCCGTACTGGTCGCCAAACCCAAGTCCACCTCCTGTGGCTCCACCAAAGTAGTATGAATTCTTTGGCGCTCCTGTGGATCTTCCACGGACAGGAGTGTTCCCTTCTCCTTCGCTCTGACCAAATTCCGGCACTTCGGAATTGCTGAACAGGTTCTTGGCTCTGCCTGCAGCTGCCAATATTGACCCAATGATGCTGAGCTTGGTTGCCTTATAGATGAAAGGTGCTGCAGGTCCGCCGGCTGAGGCAGCCTGCAGGGCCACAAGCTCGGCTTTCATGATGGCCGCTCCGGTATCTATACCGATCTGTGCCAAAGCCAGGATTTTCTGAAATGCTGTGAGCTCGCCGCCTTTCTTGCCTACCAGGTTGATGGCCTCACCGGCGATGCGGGCATATTCCATGGTCACCTCAATCTGGGCCTGGCGCATTTCCATGTCTGCCCTCAGCTGGCGATCATTGGTTTGCTGCTTTTGCTTCAGCAGGCGCTCATCGAATTCCTTGTTGATCTCCTCAATGGTCTCCCTCCGGAGGCGTTCCAGTTCTGCAGTGTCCAGTCCATATTCCTGAGCCTGTGCAATCAGTGCATCAAATTTCCTTTGTGTTTGCTCAATCTCCTGCTCCTGCTCATCCATGGCCATTAGGGCAATGTCTTCCTGGAATTTTGCGCGCTTTTCTTTGACGGCTTCATTTTGCTCATCAATAGCTCTGTCCTGATATTCATTCTGCAGGCTGTCAAGCTGTGCAACGGTCTGATCATAGGTCTGCTTGTCCAGATAGCCCTGATTGTAATATTCCAGTGCCTTTTCGCGAAGGGTCTGGAATTTCTGCTCAATCTGGGCGATTTCCCTGGAGTCCTTCTCCAGCCGGTCAAGCTCGGCTTCAGCGTTCAGATCTTTGACGGTCTGCTGAAAGTCCTTGAATTTCTCCAGCATCTTGTCAATCTCCTGCTCAGCTGAGCTTGAACTAGCTGAGCTTTCGCTGTCTGCAATAGGATCGGATTGGAAAAATCCGGCTCTGCCCAGTGAGGCCGGAGCTCCCTGGAATGCAAACTGACTTACGGCTTCATCATCGCCCAGATCAGCAAGGATCTGCATTCTCCCGAGCTTCTGATCATTCAGGCTATTGAGTTCTTTTTGAAGGTTGCGGATCTCGTCTGCAGTAAGCTTGACTTTCTGCTGGGCCAATCCTGACTGTGAGGTCACGTATTTGAATAGGTCTCCTTCATCATCTCGGCGCTGTAATGCCCACGAGATCCGGAGAATGTCATTTTCCAAAAGTTTAAGATGATCCCTTTGCTCAGCAATGGCATCTGCATTCTGAAGTTTCAGCGCCTCTTTTTGCGCTTTGGTAAACTCCCGGACTTTTCCTGTACTGATTCCGATGGCCTTACCGTATTCATCAAATTCGGTCACTGCAGTTGGTACCAGGCGAGCAATTTCCTCAATGATCTTGGCCATTTCTTCCTGCTGTTCAGTATTTCGGACAGCATACGTGTCAAGTTCATCATATCGATTAATGAGATCCGGAAGCTTACGCTCCAGGCTTTGGACGTATTTCTCCTGTCCCTGAAATGCACGTGTGGCTTCATCTATTCCCATGGCCCAGTCAGCCAATTTTCCGATGGATTTTTCCAGGAAATTCATAAAAGTAGAATTGATGAAAGCCTGGTTGATCCAACGCTGCACCTTGGCCAGCGAGGCCGCTAGATTTTCATTTTTGACCTGAAATTCCTCGGTGATGGAAGTGCCTTCCTGAAATGAGCGGTTGGAAAGTGCCTGCTGCTCCCGGAGCAACTTGGTGTTATTGGCCAAAGTACCGAGTACACCCACCACTCTACCGCCATCTTCGCCCAGGTCTCCGAGTGTCCCGGCCAGTTCGGTGATTCCGGCTGAATTATCCTGGATTCCCTCAAGTACCCGAATGAATGCTTCATTGGCATCTGTATTCATCAGGTTCACAAAGTCAGCCATTTCCATCTTGGCAAATCGGGCATATTCCTTGGCATTCTTCGCCATATTGATGAATAGCTTGGAAAGTGCAGTAGATGAAGTTTCCGATGTCTGGCCAAGGGAATCCAGTGTAGCTCCCATACCCAGAATCTCCTGAACTGAGATCTTGGCCAATGGGGCAATTCCACCCATGCGCCTGGTGAAGTCTACTATATTTCCCTCGTTGGCCGTGCTGGCCATGCCGAGCTCATTGATAGCAGAGCCTACCCGGAGCAATGATTCCTCGATGCCATAAGCCTCCTGGATTTTGTAGGTACTGGTAAGCTTGCCCAGCTCACGCATGACGGTCTCAGTTTCTCCCAGAGAATCGCCCAGTGCCACATTTATCTGATCTGCAGCATTGACAAATCCAAGGATATCAGCCTTGCCTTTGATCCCGAGTCGACCGGCAATTTCTGCCATGCCCAGAAGCTCTTTTCTGGCTGTACGGGTATTCAGGTCTCCGAGATCTTTGTTCAGCTCTTTGACTGAAGCATCGGTCAGATCTGTAGTTTTCCGCACATCAGAAAGGGCATCAGAAAGTTCAGCAGCTCCTCTTACCAGGTTACCGATCCTGCCCAATAATTCCTGCGCTCCCAGGTATCCCAATGCCAATACACCAAAGCGCGTGATCTCTGTCTTGATCTTGGACCATGCGGAAGTAGTGCCATTGACATCTGCCCGCTGCGCCCGGATGGCACCATTCACTTCCTGGATCTCTCGCTTCAGCCGCTCATATCGCTCCGTGCCCTTGGTGATGCCCTTATCCATCTCACGCTGGAGATCCCGCTGATGGCTTCTAAGCTGGGACATAGTCATTCCAGCCAAGCCCATTTCTTTGCGAAGGGACTTGATCTTTAGGTTCGTTTCGTCGAGTTTGTCAGCAGTGGCCTTGTACCGGGCCTGACTGGAAGCGAGGTCTTTGGTAGCCTTCTCTGCAGAGCGAAGTTGCTCGGAGACTTTGCCTAACTGGGTAGCAGTCTTGATATATGCTTTACCGGTGGTCTTACCGGCGGCTTCCAGTTCCTTGACCTGCTTGGTGAGTCTGTCATAGCGCTCGCGGATCTTATCCACTTTCTTGGACTCACGCTCCAGGGCCACTTGCTCTTCCTTGATCTGCTTGAGTTCGGAGCGGTACTCGTAAGCGGCCATTTCCTGCTTGCCGAGTTCGGAGATCGACTGCTTGCCGTCGATCTCCATGCGCATCTGCACGGTATCCTGTCTAATCATCTGTCAGAGGGGTTTTGACCGCGCGGATACTTTGCTCCATCATCTGGATGCCAATGGCTCCCTCGAGGGCATTCAGTCGGCCATAGAAAGGGCGGGAATACCATTTTGCCACTTTGGAGCGCTTTCGGTTCTTCCCCTGGATGATCTCGCGGTTGGTAGTGGTGGATTCGAATTTCAGGGAGAGGTCTTTGCCCCGGCCACGGCCGACGTTCATATCCCTGAACCGGCCATAGGTTAGGAAGGACAGGTCATAGCCGATCATGGCAGAGGCTTGGGCATACACCCGTGACTGCACGGACTTAAATAGCTCCTCCGTGATGCCCACGCCGAGGCGCTTCATCATCTGGAGTAATACCTGATCCGTCCTATCCGCCCAGGACTGGACGTAGGATTGGATTTCTGAAATGGGATTTTCGGCCATACTTCCTGAATGAGGAAGTAATATGGAGGCGTGGGGAGGCGGGGATTAGGACACAAAAAAACCAGCGATTAGGCTGGCTTTGGATAAATTGAAGAATGATTTCTACTGTTTATTAAATAGATCTCCCTCTAGGGAAGTCCTAACAGAAATCTGTTTTAGACCTGCTTTATTGAGTAATTCAATAAAAAAGGTATCTCGCTTGTAAAGAGCTTCATGAAATGATACTCTAATTACAGGGAAAAATGGATCGTCATTATTGAAGTCGAAGCCACTAGGGTAGAAGTGTGGTGGATTTGATTCGAGAAGTAGTTGACTGAAACGATGAATTTCAGAGTTGATTCCTTCAGACGTATTCGGGTTTTTATTTATGACTTCGCAGTCAATCAAATAGTAATAATATTTATTAGTCATAAGGTAGGGATGTGTGAGGTGGAAATCTACAGATTTCGATTCAAATTATACAACAAGAAAATCTTAAGAACTGAAAGTAATTTGTGAATATTAACTTCGCGCTATGGACAGATCCCTATCCCCAAATCATAAGCGACTACTGAAGGAGCTGGAGCAGCTGCAGGCCCGGGTAGTGGCGAAGCTGGAGCGGATCAAGTATGAGGATGGATGGGAGGAGCGAAAAAAGAAGGGCCATGAGATCCGCATGCTGGTACTGGATGCGATCTATAACCTGGAACTTCGCAGGATCTCCAAGGTAGGCGAAGCGATGGATAAGCTGCAAGCTATGGGCGTCAAGGTACCGGATAGGTGAGGTAGAAAAACCTAAATAATTAACCTATAAAGTACTGGTTTTGATGTAGTTATAATATTATTTATCTTTGTACTAAATTAATATTATTACTATGAACAGAGATTTATTAGACAACATTTCCAGACTAGATCAAATGGCTAAATCAGGAAATCTCGATATTATTTCGGGAGTTAACTATGGAGGGAGATATGTCCCACTTCCAAATGAGCGCTTGATTACTAGAGCTGTTCCTCAAATTAAGTATCCTTATGAAAATTTGAAATGGTTTAGAATGGGCAAGTGGATCAGAACCAACCAAAAGTTACTTCAATGGGTAATTGGACTCATAACAGCCATCATTGGTTGGTTTATAAGGAAATGATAAAGCAGTCTTAGTGCTGCTTTATTGTAAATTTGGAGAATGGAATGGTGGCAAATACTTCTCGGCATACTCACCTGGATCTTAGCTGTCTGGCTGATGTCCCGCTTCGGCAGGTATAAGAACCGCCGGCCAGGTGATCGAAGAGGTAAGTATAATAAATGGTGGTAATTAGCAATTATGGATCGTTGGCAAGAATTAATTAATTACTTAAATATGATAGCAGAGTGGATTCAAGTGATATTTACAGGAGTCGGTTTAATCTTAGCCTTTGGATATTTACGGCAACATGCTAAAAAAGTGAGACTTGAAAGAAGTTATTCTTTAGTACATGGATGTATGGTCAAGATTTCAAAATATGTCGGCCAATATCATTTGTTTTATAAGCAATCGGCGGCTCCGAGGTACAAAGTTATGTTAAAGGAGACCTCTCCAGTAGAAGCTATTGATGAAATATATGATAAGTATTATGAGTTGAAGAGGGATTTGGTTGATATCGATTTGTTAAACTTTGAAATTGATGCAGAGATTAAATTGATATCCAATTCTAGAATTACCGCACTCTGGGTTGATTTATTAGATAAGCACGAAGCAATTGGATCTATCTATGAAAACATTTATTCAGCCAAAGGTGACCAAGAGAAATGTGACGATCTCATATGGGATTTACCTGATGGGCTATTGAATAAAAATCACTCTCTATCTATTGAATTTCTCACATCTTACCGTAGACTTATGGATAGTCTTCTGATCTTTTATAGGGAGCAAGAGAACGAATTAGAATCTATACCAGTATTGAATTTATTCAGGTTATTCAAAAAGCCGGCGCTAGCCCGCTTTCTTTGCTAAATAATAGGATCTTCTACCTCCGGAAACGCCACAGGCTGTTCCGTAATCAACTCTCCAGCCTGATCATAGACCGCATAGCTAGCTAGATCAAACCTCTCCATACAGTAGCGGAAAAGACCATTAAGACTATACTTCTTAATTGGAGCACCAAAGAGCTGGACAAAGAAATCAAAGTCCTCAGCGGTTGAAATCACTGGAGCCAATTCCTTTCTATTGATCCTCATTCCATTCTCAGTCTCATCATAGGCCGCCCATTTTACTCTTATCAGTTTAGACTTTGGCCGGATCATGATCTCCTCACATTCGATCACTTTTTTTGTTCCATATACCTCATCCTGAAAACTCACCTCATGCTTATCAGCATCAAGGATATTGAGTAAAAGCTCCTTTTGGTTGATTGTGATATTGTTCATTAGAAAGACTTGTTTTGATACTTGTTATAATCAGATGAGGCAAGAGTTGAAACATCCGTAGGCATACTCACCATACTTGGGGTAACTGTACCTACATTCGACACCTTGAAAACTTTTGAATCATTGTAGGGGATAGAATAAAGACTACCATTACCAGCCAGAACGAGCCCTGCATGAGCAGATATTGTAAATGGCAAAGTGATTTCAGAAATAGAATCATCACTAGGGTCAATTTCTAGCATTAATGATCGACTAAACGGAGAGCCTAAAATTTTCCCATTAGGAACCAGCGATCCCCCCATCCATTTATTTGCACCTGAGGCCAAAACTGTGGGGAGCAAAGCGGAAGTACCCGCAGCAGGATCGAGCTTAATTACTTGCCTAAACGCCCCCGGAATACTGTAGCCAAAACCGTTTTGTGCCAAAATTGCGGGTTGTGAAATTTCATTTCCAGTTGCTCCGCTAGTTATATAATCTATTGAAGGCGTTAAAGGATCAAGTTCTCCCCATCTGTTATCACCTGTTGACGGAGCAAAATATATCTTATTATTTCCACCAAGGAACCCGCCTCGCCATTTGTTAGAACCTCCTCCGCTTGCACTCAATACACTTGAAACTGTGTCGGTTGATGGATCAATCTCATATACGGTAGTAGTCATTCTTGGACATGTATAAATCTTTCCATTTGAATGTAATACCCCTCCAGCATGACCGCTAGCCATAGCAAATTCATAGATTGAATCATCAGCGGTGTCTAAAACCATACATGCAGTCCTTGACGATGGAATAAAATAAATCTTTCCATTTGGAGCAGCTACACAACCGATCCATTTATCACCACCCGAAGCGCAAGGAATCAAAGTAATTGAATCATCGCTAGGGTCTATTTTCAAAATGTTTGAGCTATTTCTGGGAGCTCCATAAACACAACCATTTGCACCTAAACAACCTCCCCACCACTTACTTGATCCAGATACCACAGTTGGTAATTGTTCAAAATCAGAAGGAGGGATAACTTCCTGATTTCTCCTCATCCAAGCCGATCTCCTTCTATTATTCGTCATGGTCAATGATATAGCGTTTATAAGTGGCTGAAAATGCTTCTACATAAATCACATTGATCTTGGCTGGATCATAGTCATCTGAGCCAGTACTTTTCTCCCATGTTGCCGGAGGATTAAAGCTGGCGGCTTGATGAAAGATTACCTGAGTCACCTTACGGAATGGATCATTGTCTTCGGTCAGTGTGGCATTAGTGTTTGGGCTTCCTAGACTATTGTATGTCCTAGGCTTGTCAAACTCAATTACTGACCCTGTAGAATCTTCTGGGTCTGATTCGTTTTTGGTGTAGTAGTTGTCCTGTAAATCATTTTCCAGATCGAGGAGTGAAGATTCAAGATCTTCTATATCTGAAATGATTTCAGTAAGATCGCCGTATGGTGGTGGTAGAGATAAACATTAGATGGACCAAATTGCTTCAATGGCCGAGTCTTATAGAAAGCTGCGGCTTCATCATGGGCGACGAATATGGCGTAGGTATCAGTATCTAACCTGACCATCTTGAGCTTTGCAGTATTGATCTCGCCCCAAACTTTGAG